>HF995996.1:0-49965 GCA_000432515.1 Bacteroides sp. CAG:545 | reverse complement strand
TAGGGAAAGACTCTATTTTCTGTTTTATTTGTTCTCCTATTATCATAAATAGCATTTCTAATATTGCAAAGATACAAAAGTCAAGTTATTTGCGCAAAAAACTTGACAAATGCGTTTCTGTAGCAGCGAAGTGCTTGTCGTGTTGATGCTTTTCTCGATGTTTAGTTCTTTGCTTGAACCCGATTCTTATAAAAAGGGAGTCCTCCGTACGAAACGAAGAGCGCCTAGGTGTTTACAAATGAAGTTATCATCTTTTCCTGCTTGGTGCTGGGGAGAGCAGCGATGTGTAGGACTTCATCTCATCAAGCCGTTATTCTCGATATACTTGTAAAAGCTCTCCAAGATTTTTTCCTTTCTTGCATCAATATTCGTTTCTATGAAATCCATCATCTCTGCTGACATGGAGCGGAGCTCGTGGTTGATTGTGCCTTCTTTAGAGACACCGTAACTATTCTCATATCCGTCATAATACTTCTTCTTGTCTATGAACCGGTAGTCTGATGCTCTGATATTAATCCTTTTTTCCAGTATGGCTTTATTGCCAAGCGATTCAATCTTCTTAGGGTCGCTCAAACTCTTTTCCTTATCGCACCTGTTCTTAGCATAAATGTGCTCGATCTCGAATGCAGTTTCAAGCGAAGGAAGTTTCTGGGCATCATCAGATAGAGCCCACCATGTAAGTATTGACTTCGTGATAGGACGTGTGTTTCTGAACTCGTAGTTGCCAAAAGAGGTGGAAAGTGAAGCCTTATCGAACTTGAACTTCTCAAATTCCACAGGGTTGCCATCGATAATATTGATCATCTCTGCATACATTGGAGTGCGGAGCGAGTTTACACCAGGATTAGTAACTGCATAAGCCCATGTGAACGCAGTAATCTTGTTCAAGAAGGTGAATAAGTTAGCTTCATCGAGACTACCGTCTGCCTGGCGATTCTTCATATAATAAACAGAAAGGATATACCCCCACATGCTGTTTGGAGCATAGCAGAGAACGTAGAGAGCTCTCAGAACTCTCTGGGAGAAACGGTCTTCGTTCTGACTGAATACGTCGTTCCAGAAACTGGCAAGGTCTTCCAGGTTGGCGAATGTGGTGTCATTCTTAAGGAGACTGTAATTGTCTTTTTCGTAGAATTTTCTCAAAGCCTCAGTTGTTGATGAGTCAATTCTCATCTTAGCTCTCTCATAGTACATGTACTTCGTGAAAAGCTCATCCATAGGCGTTCCTGAGATAGGGTGAAATATTTTTTCGCAAAGAGTATTGAGTTTACTCCAACGCAGCACAAAATCATCTTTTTTCCCTTTCGTGGTGTAAAACTTATAGAACTGAGCTTTGAAGATGTCGGCATCAGAGAGAGGAAGACCGCGATTGTTGAGAGTCGAAAAGATTGTAAGGGCTGTGTCCTGAGATTCCGCCTCAATCGGAAGAAGAATGCAGTTGTTCATCAAGCGGACAGGGAAATACATGAACGAGCTAGGCATCTTGTTGATGAGTTCCTTGATCTTTCCTTGAAAATACCGGTAGTTCACTGCATAGTTACTATGCATCGTGTCTGGCGCCTCTCCTTTAAGAAGTATGCTGAGGAATTCGTCTTTTACTTCATCGGTTGCAACCAGAGAATTAATCTTCAGCTGCTCCATAATAGGATTACTGAATTCATCTGTCTTCCATATACATTTGGCAATCTCTTCGCGAGTTTTGACTGTTTGTGCATCTTGTGCTACGAGATAATGAGTGTAAAGAGCACGAAGTAACAGCATAAGAGTTGTCAGACGCTGTTGACCATCAATGATCTCGAGCTTATTATCGCTATTCTTAAAGGTTACTATCGGCCCCAGAAAATATTCATCACCAGGGTTGAACTTTTGATAATCGTTTTCAGGAATGGCGAATGAAAAAGTATCTTCCCATAGAGTTTGACATTCAATTATTGACCATGCGTATGGTCTTTGATAATCAGGAATAAGGAAATCTGACTTGTTGTCGGAAAATAAGGCTTTAATTGACTTCTGGTCGATGTTTAGCTTGGACATGGTGTGTCTGTTTTATTTTTGATTGTATTGCAAGATTATTCTTTTCGAGCACTGTTATCATCTCGTTTGGAATCATTGCCAAAGCTTCAGTATGGTTCGGGGTCCTTCATGTGAATCCCTTTTGAAATGTTGCCATCACTTCCCGATGCAAAAATTCCGAAATATATTCCCGAGGGTTTCGTCGGTGGTGATTTCGCCGACGATTTCGCCGAGATGGTAGAGGGCTTCGCGGAGGTCCTGGGCTATCAGGTCCGGAGGGAGGGTGGCGATATGGAGGCCGGCGCGGACACGATCAAGAGCTGATGCGGCGCGGACCAGGGCTTCGTAGTGGCGGACGTTGGTCACTATGGTCTCGTCGGTGCTGCCGGTGATTTCGGAACCTATTTCGCCGAGTGTTTTTGTCAATGTTGATAACCCTTTTCCGGTCTTCGCGGAGATTGGAATGACTTTGCAGTTATCGTATTTATTTTCAATGAGTGAAACAATGTTGTTATTGTGGTTAACATTTTTGTTATCACTGATCTCCGCCATGTTCTTACCCAAATCATTGCCTGAACCATAGCCGGTGCCGTTATCATCCTTGTAGAAACTACCTGCAACATCGCATTTGTTCACCAGAATAACCACTTTCCTTTCCTGCCCGTCACCATGACCATGTTGGGAGGCCCCGCCCGTTTCAGCCAGAGAAGCTCCGTCAGTTCCAGCTAGAGGCGCCCCACCCGTTTCAGCCTGAGGTGTTCCTCCAGTTTCAGCCGGAGGTGTCCCGCCCGTTTCAGCCAGAGAAGTTCTGTCAGTTCCAGCTAGAGGTGTTCCGCCCGTTTCAGCCAGAGAAGCTCCGTTAGTTCCAGCTATAGGAGCCCCGCCAGTTTCAGATAGAGGTGCCCCGCCTGTTTCAGCCAGAGAAGCTCCGTCAGTTCCAGCCGGAGAAGTCCCGCCCGTTTCAGCCCCGTCGATCACTGATCCGACATTTTTCACACCGCCCATTTCATTGACCTTGGACAGAATGAAATCCGCATCCTCAAGCACAGCCGCCTCGCCTCGCGACAAATCCGTCATCCCCAGCACGACCGCCGCCTCACCAAGTTTCTTGAAAGTCCGGTCAATGCCGATTTTCTCTATCGTTTCGTCAGTTTCCCTGATTCCGGCAGTGTCAATGAATCTGAACAGGATACCGTCGATATTCAGCGTCTCCTCGATAGTGTCACGAGTCGTGCCGGCAATATCCGAAACGATCGCGCGCTCCTCCCCGAGCAGGGCATTGAGAAGCGTACTTTTCCCCGTATTCGTAGCCCCGACAATCGCCACAGGGACACCGTTCTTGATAGCGTTGCCACGGCTGAATGATGCGGTCAGACGCCTGATATGTGTCAATGAATCGTCTACCAACTGCCCCAGTTCCTTGCGGCTTGCGAACTCCACATCTTCTTCGCTGAAGTCCAGTTCGAGCTCCAGTAGGGAAGTCATTGTCAGAAGCTTTTCCCTCAGCACTTTCAACTCTGACGAAAAACCGCCCTTCAGCTGATTCATTGCGACTCTATGAGAAGCAGCACTTTGCGAAGCTATCACATCTGCGACCGCTTCTGCCTGGGCGAGGTCCATCTTGCCATTGACAAAAGCACGGCGCGTGAACTCACCTGGCGCCGCAATACGGGCCCCGGCATTGACCAGAAGCTCTAAAATCTTATTGACAATGAATCGCGAAGCATGGCAGGAAATCTCCACTGAATTCTCGCCCGTGTACGAATGAGGAGCACGGAAAACGCTGACTATCACATTGTCCAAAACACTTCCGTCCGCCTCGAAAACCGTCCCGTAGCGTAGCCTGTAGCCTTCGGTCTCGGCAATAGGAACACCCTTAGTGTCAATGACCTTGTCGGCTATCGCCAATGACTCTTTTCCGCTGACTCTTATTATCGATATCGCACCTGTGCCCGGAATTGTAGCCGGCGCGCAAATGGTTCCGCCGGTAAACTGATAATTCGTCATAACTCTCTATCCCAGAATCTGTTCCGCGTGGTTCTTCGTGTTGACCTTGTCAATGATTTCCTCAAGTATGCCATTCTCATTGAAAATGAATGTCTTACGCAGAATTCCCTCGTATGTCTTCCCATAGAGCTTCTTCTCGCCCCATGCGCCGAAAGCCTTGATGATCAATGCGTCAGTATCCGCGAGCAGAGGAAATGGCAATGCATATTTGTCGCTGAAATTCTTCTGGGCCTTCACGCTGTCCTTACTTATGCCTATGACATTGTAGCCCAATGCCAAGAACCGTTCATAATTGTCTCTCAGACTGCAAGCCTCAGCAGTGCAGCCCGGCGTATTGGCCTTCGGGTAGAAGTACACCACCGTCTTTTTTCCAATAAGGTCAGCAGACTTGACAATGTTGCCATTCTGGTCAGCCGCTGAAAAATCAGGCATTCGATTACCAATCTCAAGCATAGCAAATTCTCCTTTTGTTTCAAACAAAGATACGCAAAACTCTTAAATATATGGCTTGCCTTCCCATCTCTTTTTGCAGATGTTCGGACAAATCACTAAATTGCCGGAAATTGTGCCACGAAATTTGAAAATTGAACCCGGAACTTTATGAAAAAGATTTTAACTGTCATTACGCTGCTTGCTGCCTGCGTTTCTCACCTTGATGCACAGACATATATGGTCAATGCACTTGTCCCTACGGAGTCCAAGAAATGTTCCATATATAAAACCGGTGGCAGTGCCATGAAAATCGGCTGCTATGACATCACGGGCGGTTTCGTGATCGGTGCGCCTTCCGGCGGGCTGATTTCTGACAATGTCCCGGGAAAGGCGGTGTTCGCTCTCAAAGGCGCATACAGCAAGATGACATTTGTGATGGGCCCGTATTCGAACCTCAATCCCGACAAAGGCAATTCCATCGTGACAGTCTCTGCAGACGGGAAACGGCTGCTGGACGAGGTCGTTTTCGCATACGACGCCCCACGCTTCCTTACATTCGATGTCGCCGGGGTCAATGAAATAGTATTCACGATTCCACGGGGCGATACGCAAATCGCATTCGGAAACGTAAAGCTCTGGAAGACAGGAGCAGCAGTTTCAAACCCGAACACACTCCTTTCCCGAGTGCCGGGCGGAACTGTCGATCTTATGCAGACCAACCAGTTATATAAATATAGGGAGTCCGGGTTCGTAAAGCCTGTACTCGGTGACAAGGCCAAAGGAACCGGTCAGGAAAAGACCATCAGCATAAACCGGAAGGAATACAATTCCGGTCTTAGCTTCTCCGTATCACAGGCACTTGCCGGAACAGAACAGGGATTTGCATATTTCTGGCTGGACAAGCGTTATGTCAAGGTTTCATTCGTCGTCGGACCGAGAGACAACCAGAGCTCCAATTCGAGCGCATGGCTTGTCGTGAAAGCGGACAAGAAGACCGTTTATGAAGGAATGGTGACACAGAAAGACCTTGCTAAACAGATAGTTGTCGATGTGAAAGGCGCTTCTCGGCTCGGGCTTATATGCGAATACAGAAACAGCGACTTCCTGGGCGGCATCACATACGGAGTAGTGGATATCAAGGCCTATCCGGAGGGTGCGAGCGTTCCGGCAGCAGGCATTGTCAATCCTAACCGGGACAGAATCTCCAAACTTCCTGACGTATGCCCTCTGATGTCCTCCATCAAGCCGTATTCCGTTCGTGGAATAAGTTCAGCGGACAAGACATTGTTCACAGGTGAATCCAGACACTACACCTTCTCGATGGGCGGAGAAAAGTATTGGGAAGGACTGCTGCTGACCACCGGAAACAAGCTCATGGGTGACAGAGTGGCTTCTTATGCGGAATTCGACCTTGCTGGCGAATATGACTGGATCAGTTTCGATGCAGGTTGCCTTAGCATGAATCACGTGCTGGATGATGACAATCTCCGTGTATATGCTGATGATAAGCTGATCTTCGACCACACCATATATTGTACATGGCCGAACCAGCACTACGAACTGCCTGTAAACAAATGCCGCACGCTCAGATTTGAGAAATTGGGTAACGGCAAGAACAAGCAGACCATCATCGGAGTCGGCGATATCATCCTCTATCGTGGCCAGCCTGTGCCGAATACGTTATTTGAACACGACGTGCCTGATTGTCCTCACGATGCCGATCTGATAGACGTCTGCGGGAAACCGTATTTCCACTATGTCGGAAGATATGTCAGCGACCTGACCAATTTTAACATGGCTGACTGCTTCCACGACGGCAGCACCATCACCAAATACTTCCAGATGAAGGACGGCAGACAGATCAACAAAGGATTCATGCTGGAGACCAATATCCCTCTCGGTCTGGAGAATGTGACCGTTATGGATGCGGTATTCATGGCATTGACAGGAGTAGGCTCGACGATAAGCAGCTCAAACGTCTCCGCAGCCACCGGCATCAGCGCAGGCGTATCCGGAACACCGACTGCCAGCATCTTCCTCCTGCTTGAGGACAAGAACAGCAAGCAGGCATCCGCGGCGGCATTCAATCCTTACGGACAGTACGAGAGCTGCACATTCACGGTTGCCAACAGAGTGGAATATGTGGATGCGTTCGATGATGTGTTCCAGAACAAAAGTCCTGAGGCTTTGCTCAATCCTGTGAAACTCAATGTGTTTGCTGACCAGGTTCTCGTAGGGGAGTACTGGCTGGACAACAAGATGCAGCCGCTCACCGTCACAGTTCCGATTTTCAAATGCCACCAGCTGATGTTCTGGCTGGAGTGCGGCGACAAGCGTTCAGGTCAATATGTGTTCTATGACCTCAAACTCAGCAAGACTCCATGCAATATCCCGATTCCTAAAGAATATACTTCATCACAGGCTGCCAAAAAGTCGGAAGCGCAGTCCGCGAAACAGACTGTAGCACAGGAGCCGGCGCCTGAAAGAGTCACAGTAGTCCAGGAACGCAAACCCGCCAAAAAGGACAAGAAAGACAAGAAGGCCAGGACGCGGATCGATTGGGAGGTAAGGGCTTATCAATCCAGCAGTTCTGCTGTCAATGAATTCTTGAGGGATGTCAATGCCATGTGAGAAAAGACCGCACAATACATGAAAGGCAACTATGACTTCCCGTCCGCTTCCCAGACATGGGTTCAGAGCAAGGACGGCACAGTATATAAATGTCTGTCATTCATCGGCTCCAACGGCAACCGCCTGGCCATATCGTCCATGATTCAGACCCTTCAGGACCGGATAGCCCAGGGCAAGGACATCCAGCTGTCCATCTCATTGGCAAAAATGGGTGTGGCATCGGCGAGTCTCGGTGTGACCTCGGTTACCAGCATCGAGGACATGGTCTATTTCGGCAAGAAGGTCAAGGAAGGATCCAAGGCGTTGGCCCAATGTAACGATGACATTTCAGACTGCGTGGCACTTGCACAGGCACAGATAGATGCGTTCAATGCGTATCGCTCATCATCCGTGAGCGCAGACGGAAAGACCAGTTCCGACACGGTCCTGATTCTGCGGCCGGAGCCTGGCGACACCGTCCCGGGCAATCTGCAGCAGTTGGAGTATTACAATTTCTGATAAATGACAGAGTCTGACAATAGTTTTATGGCGGTCAATGTGGATGAAGCCGCGTTCAGAAAGGTTTTTGACCGGTATTATCCACGGATGCTTGCATTTCTGCGTTCATTTCTGCAGTCGGACGACGATGCAGAGGATGTGGCGCAGAATGTATTCGTGAAACTGTGGATGAAAAGAGAAGTGCTGCTTGACCGGGAGTATCTGGACATCTATCTTTTCAGGATGACGGTGAATTCCGCCATCAATTTCTCGAAAGTCCGGAAACGGCACGTGGGCCTGGAAGACATTGACCTTCCTGATGAACTGGATCCGGGACAGGAATTCGATTCACGCAAACGGCTCGACATCATATTCAAAGCCGTATCCGATATGCCGGAAAAACGGCGTGAAGTGTTCATCCACAGCAGATTGCACGGGATGAGCCATAAGGAAATCGCGGAGAAACTGAATGTTTCGGCCAAAACGGTCGAGAATCACATAAATTTTGCTCTCCGTGAACTGCGGAAGATAAAATATGTCATAGTGTTCTTTATAGCTATGGTGTTTTCATAAAAATATCAAAAAACTTTTAGGGGATACGCAAGGTTTGCATTGTATTATATGCAAAGTCAAAAACCGATTATGACAAACAAAGAGTTATACGGCAAATGGACCTCTCAGGAACCGGTCGGGCTGACGGAAGAGCAGCTCGACAGCGCGTATTCTTCCGTAAAAGGCAAGATACGCAGGGCTGAGTCCGCTTCATTGGCCATCAAATTGTCAGAAGAATTGCGTGTCCGCCGCCAGAAAAGGATCATCAGGATACTGTCTGCCGCCGTCGCTGCCGCATGCCTGATTCTGCCTGTCGTCATTGTCAATGTCTCAAGACATTCCTACGAGAAAGGCCTTTCGGCTCAGGTCAATGACGAGGCTCTGCAGATGCTCGAGTATTCGGCCAATGCCGGGGAAATGCGTCATGTGCTTCTTCCTGACTCTACATCAGTTACCCTCAATGCCGGTACAGTGCTGATTTGCCCTGCGGAATTCATTGGCGGGAAAAGGGGAGTCTATCTCAATGGTGAAGCCACTTTCGATGTGACGAGGAACGAGAAAAAGCCGTTTGTCGTCAGCACTTCCGTTATGGACATTACAGTCCTCGGAACGAAATTCAACGTGTCTTCCTACAGCGACGACGAAAATGTGACTGCCACATTGTGCAGGGGAAGCATTTCCGCATTGACGAAAAACGCGGAGGAACCTGTGGTTCTGACCCCGGGACAGCGGTTTGTCGTCGAAAGAAGCAGCGGCAACAGTTTCGTGGAGAATGTCAATGCAGATGAAGACGTGGCCTGGGAGAGCGGCCAGCTCTGCTTCCGTTCGAAATCCATACACGAAATCGTGAAAATCATCGAACGCAGATATGCCGTGAGGATTTATGTCACGACAGGAAAATACGACAACGACCTTATAACAGCCAAGTTTATCCAAGGATCTACTTTGGACGATCTGATGTTCGCATTGTGCAAACTCATTCCGGGAATGTCCTATCGGAAAGTCAATGCCAATATCTATATCAGATAATCCGGACAAATTATAATCACATAATCAATAATTTTTATGAAACAATTGATTGCAATGCTCGCTTGCATTCTCTTGTCTTCATCTGTTTCGTCAGGGATTTTTGCCCAGACCCAGAATGTCAGATTCAGTCGGGAACGGATGAAGATATCAGAAGTGTTTTCTGCCATCGAGCAGCAGACGGGCCTGACAGTGGCCTACAATGAAAGCGCTCTGGACCTTTCCGGAGTCGTGTCAGTACCATCGGAGACCAATGTCTCTGACCTTTTGGCCTCAGTATTGAAAAATACAGGCAACTCTTTTTACTTCCATGGCAAGATGATTCTTGTGTACAAGGAAAAGCAGGTAAAAACTTCTACTTATTCCGGAATCGTCGTGGACAAGGCCGGTCCTGTGGCCGGTGCTGCTGTGATGGTGGAAGGGACTGACCAAGTGACAGTTACGGGTGTGGATGGAAAGTTCGCCATAAATGCACCTCAGGGCTCAGTGCTCAAGGTCTCCATGCTCGGCTATAAGGAATTCACTGCTACCGCAGGCCCTCAGACCGACAACCTCAGATTTCTTGTCGAGGAAGACAACAGACTCCTCGATGAGTCAGTCGTAGTAGGTTATGCGTCAATGAAAAAGCGAGACCTCGTAGGTGCAGTGGACCAGGTGAAAAGTGATGTCATCGAGAACAGGTCCAACGGAAACCTTGCCAGGTCACTTCAGGGTGAGATTGCCGGTCTTAACATATCGTTTACAGACAGCAAACCATCCCGTTCCGCTTCTTTCAATGTCAGGGGAACGACATCCGTAGGCGCTGGAGGTTCTTCACTTGTGCTTATCGACGGCGTGGAGGGAAGTCTGAATTCCATTAACCCACAGGATGTGGAAAGCGTCAGTGTGCTCAAGGATGCTTCATCTACTGCAGTATATGGTGCAAGAGGAGCGTTCGGAGTAATTCTTGTTACTACCAAGAATCCTCAGAAAGGCCGCCCTGTCATCAACTACAATGGTTCAGTTACCGTAAACAGAAGAACCGTGGTTCCTGATGTCATCACAGACGGTCAGGATTGGCTCGACTGGTGGAAAGACTGCTACAATGGATATTACAACGGCTCCAAGTCATTGCTCAGTCACATTGACAGTACTGTCCCTTATAGCGAGGCCATCTACAGCGAACTCGTTCGCAGGAAGAACGATCCGTCTCTCTCCAAGACGACAACCCTGGAAGGAAGCAGCATGTTCGGCTGGGCCTATATGGAGTCAACTGACTGGTATGACCTGTTTTACAAGGATTACAACTGGTCCACTGAACATAATCTGTCAGTTTCCGGAGGAGGCGATATGGCAGACTACTATATCTCAGGCCGTTTCTATGACATGGACGGTATCTATAAAGTAGGAAACGAGGATTACAAGAAATATGACCTGCGCGCAAAAGGAACGCTGAAAGTGCGCCCGTGGCTGCATATCACCAACAATATCTCTATGTCGGTCGTGAATCATTATGAACCGAAACATTCGAGAAACAATTTCAATGTGCAGAGAGCCATCAATCACGCTGCCATGCCGCTCTCACCTGTAAAGAATCCTGACGGCTCATGGACTACGGCAGCAGCTATTTCCGGCTATGCCGCTTTTTCTGAAGGATCTTCTTGGCGCACAAATGATTACATGTATCTTCGTGAGAAGATTTCTGCAGATGTCATCATGATCAAGGATGTGCTCAAGGCCTCTGTGGATTATTCCTACAACTACACAAGCCGCAAGAGAGTCGATGTTCAGAATCCGGTAAAATATTCCAAGAAGCCGGGTGAGGTGCTGCTTGAATCGGCTTCGGCTGGCTCTTCCCGTCAGCAGGTGACCTATTTTACGAGATATCAGGCTGCCAATGCCTATCTGACTTTCAGCCCTAATCTCGGCAAGAACAACAGCCTTACATTGCTTGCAGGATGGAATATTGAAGAGCAGAAATATGAAACGCTCAACGTCTTAAGGTCCGGTATCATCACACCGTCCAAACCGTCATTCTCATTGATGAACGGCACGACCACGGATCCTGTAGCTGGCGGAAATGCCTGGTCTTATGTCGGAGCATTCTACAGACTGAATTACAGTTATAAGGGACGCTATCTTGCCGAATTGAGCGGACGTTATGACGGCTCGTCAAAATTCCCGTCAAACTCAAAATGGGGAATGTTCCCGTCCGGCTCAGTCGCGTGGCGCATATCAGATGAACCGTGGATGAAATGGGCAGAATCATTGGACAATGCCAAGGTCCGCATCTCTGCCGGCTCTATGGGCAACGGAAACGTGGCTCCATATTCATACACATCCGATATGAGCATCGGCACTGCAAGTGACATTGTCCTGGGCGGAAGTCTGCCGTCATACACTACGGTCGGCAGCATTGTTCCTGTATCATTGACTTGGGAAAAGGCAACTACCTATGATGTCGGCTTGGATTTGGATTTCTTCCGTAACAGACTGTCATTCAGCGGTGATATATACAGAAGGTACACTTCCAACATGTACACCGTCAGCGAATCTCTTCCTTCTGTCTTCGGTACTGCTCCTCCAAAGGGAAACAATGCGGAGATGAAAACTGACGGATTCGAACTGACATTGTCCTGGAGAGACGAATTCAAGCTCTTCGGCAAACCGTTCAGCTACAGCGTGAAAGGTATGCTCTGGGACAGCAAGTCCGTGATTACCAAATATGCCAATGATACCGGTTCTCTCGGTACTCTTAAAGGCTATATCCAGAACGGAGGCTCTCCTTCCTCATATTATGTGGGAATGACACTGGGCGAAATCTGGGGTTATACGGTGGACGGACTGTTCCGTGACCAGAATGACATCGACAACTCCCCGATCCATAATTTCCAGCAGGCTTCGGACAAAGTCACCAGGCCAGGACAGGTTAAAGTCAAGGACCTCGACGGCGATGGCGTCATCAGCCCGGGCAACTTCAAGGTGCACGACCATGGTGACCTCAGGATTATCGGAAACAGGTCTCCGAGATACAATTACGGTATCAATCTCGCAGCGAACTGGAATGGTATAGGCGTGTCAGTCTTCCTTCAGGGAGTCATCCACAAGGACTGGTATCCTGGTTCCGATTCCGGATATTTCTGGGGAAAATACGGCCGTCCGTTCTTCTCGTTCATCCCTTCCATCCACACGGACAGCAAGACTGTGTATAGCGAAGAGGCAAACAACTGGGACACAGCATATTGGCCGAGAAAGACCACCTATCAGTCCAATGCATCGTACAGCTGGACCAAGGTACTGGAAATCCCTAACACGAGATATATTCAGAATGCCGGATATCTCCGCGTAAAGAACGTGCAGCTGGACTATACTTTCAATGAGAAACTCTGCAAGAAGATGAGACTTGCAGGCCTGAAAGTTTATCTTACCGGAGAGAACCTGTTCACATTCACCCCGTTGCACAAGTATGCGCCGAATTATGACCCTGAGGGATTGTCCTACGACTCAGATTTCTCTGCGGCAGCTGACGGCTATACCTATCCGGTACTCAAGAGTTTTACATTAGGACTTAACATAACCTTCTAAAAGATTATGAAAAAGATATTGATACCTTTGGCGGTTGCGGCAGCATTGACCCTGCCTTCCTGCGAATCATTTCTCACGCAGGAGAACCCCAACAAGATAGAGAGCGGATTCTATTTCAAGGACGAATCCTCTCTGGAAATATACACCAATGGCTTCATCAGAAGTTTTGCCACATCCATCAAGAGCTTCATTGACGGGGACAAGAACGCTGATACCCACTCCTGGGATGGCCAGGCCGCATATTTTATGGACAACTATACGGCAGAGGACGCTTCTAACTGGTCCACGTCGAACTGGTCACAGCTCCGATCCATCAACTATTACCTCGACAATATGCGCAAGGCTTCTGCCTCTGACGCTGTGCTCGACCATTATGAGGGAGTCGGACGTTTCTTCAGGGCAATGTTCTATTTCTCTAAGATGAAGACTTTCGGTGCAGTGCCGTGGTATGACACTACAATTGACCCGACGGACAAGGATGCATTGTACAAAGGACGCGACAGCCGCGAATTCATAGCCTCCAAGATACTTGAAGACCTGAACTATGCCTGCGAACATTGTTCTGACGACTCCAAATACAGAATCCGCGCCTCGTATATCCACAAATACGTCGCTCTCGCGCTGAAATCCAGATTCTGCCTGTATGAAGGGACAATGCGGAAATATCATTCCGACGACCCTTCCACCGGCAAGCCTTGGACAAAGGATGAAAGTTCAATGTATCTGGAACAATGTATCAAGGCGTCTGAAGAAATTATGAATTCCGGCATCTATTCGCTTACTGACGATGCCGCTTCGCGCAAGACCCAGTACAGGGATATGTTTACCAATGCAGATGCCTGCGGGGTTTATGCCAATGTATTCATATGGGCCCGTGACTACGACATGGATTTGCAGGTCACCTATGCCATAAATGACTATATGGTAAATCCTCAGCACGCGAACTATGCGTTTACCCGGCAGTTCATCAATACTTATCTGATGACTGATGGTACGCCATTCACGACCAAATATGCTGATTATAACAGTGTTGACTTCATTAACGAGTGCAAGGACAGGGATTACCGTCTCGCCCAGACCATCAGGACACCGGGCTTTACAAGAGACGGCGGCAAGACTTCATGGGCTCCTGACGTGAAATTCTCCAAGACTGGTTATCAGCCGGTAAAATGGCTTACGGATGATTCTTCGAAGGACAACAATACTGCTGCCATCGCTACGGATGTTCCGCTGATGCGTTATGCTGAAGTCCTCCTGAACTATGCCGAGGCCAAGGCGGAGTTGGGCCAGATGACGGAAGATGTCTGGAACAAGACCATTAAACCGCTCAGGGAACGCTCCGGTGTCAAAAGCATTTATCCGACAGCGGCTGACCCTTATATGGCTGAGTATTTCCAGAATCAGGTGACGGATCCGTTCATTCTGGAAGTGAGAAGGGAAAGAGGAATCGAACTGACTATGGAAAATTCCCGTTTCTATGACATTGTCAGATGGCATCAGGGAGAACTTTTCGCCCGTCCGTGGATGGGACTGTGGATTTCAGCCGTGGATACGCCGCTTGACCTGAATGGCGACGGTACACCGGAAACACTCGTGACGGCAGATGTCAAGAAGACCTCTACATTGAATATTCTGATGATAGACGCGGCATCTGAGGCCGGGCACAAACTGTCTGAGGGAACTCATGGAAATATCCTTCCTGCGACAGCACTTCAGCGCAATTGGCACGACTACAAATATGTGAAGCCGATTCCTAAGACGGCAATCCAGGAGAATCCGGCATTGAGCCAGAACCCTGGTTGGGATAAAGTGGATAAGAAAAACTAAAGAGATATGAATAGAACAATATATGGAATGTTGTCAGTGGCGGCAGCGCTCTTGACAATGAGCTGTTCCAACGAGTCTTCTCTTTTCCAGAGAGAGAACGATGTCGTTACTTGTGACTGCTCCGAACAGATTATCAGCCAGTCGATCAAATGTGACGGCAAATGGACTTCAGACTGCTCTGGAACTGAATGGGTGAAGATTTCTCCGGAAAGCGGTGAAGGTGACGGAAAGTATTACAGTACCTATGATCTGCACATCGGCTACAATGCCGGTGCAGCGCGAGAAGCTACAGTATATTTGATTTATGACGGCAAGAAATATCCTGTGACAGTAAAACAGGGCGAGTGCGACTTCGCTTTCGAGGCTCCTACCGTCTCGGGTGCGCTGTTTGACGGAAAAGCATCTGAGGCAGTACTTCATTTGCCTTATGTAAAGGCCAATGGGACAGAATCTTACGAAATTTCATGTAATATCGTTTCTGACAATGTGAAGGGTTTGTACGTGGAAACCAAGACCTACAGTTCATTCAACAAAGGTGCCGGAGTGCTGGATATACCGGTTATGGGAACCCCTGATGCTGAAGGAAATGTGAAGTTCGAGGTTTTCGCAAACGGAAAGTCCGTAGGGGAGTGTGAGTTGACGGTGTTCGATGCTGCCGGAGGTAAGCCTTCAGGACTCGATGTCGGCTGGAATTTCTATCTCCTGAATATTCCTGCAGCCGATTTGAGGGGCTCAGATTACGATTACAGCTGGACAGCCGCTGCTGCACATTGGCCAGGACAGCCTGTTCCGTCCTCGGATCACAAAGTGTATCCGAATATCGGAAACAAGAAGGCATACCTCACTGCTGAGTGCAAGGCGCCTACAGATTATACATTCAATCCTTCCGTTCAGATCAAAGGCTTGGTGCTCAATGACTATTTTATGGCTGTAGTTCCTGTCATGAACATCACACCTGACGTCAAAGTTTCAGTGGAGGCTTCATTCGGTTCTGCCGGTTCTGCCGCAGGTGTATTCTCGTTGGAGTATTCAGAAAATGGTACTCAATGGAAAGCGGCTCCTGGTGCACGTGATACGACTATTATCAAGGAAACTGGAAAATATCATTATTACGTATCCCGTGACAATACTTCAGCTACCCGCAAGACCTATGACAAGGCTACTGACCAAAGTTACAGGAAATATACTTTCCCTCTCGAGGGCATTGAGCCGATAAAGAGCGGCAATATGTATTTCAGGCTCAGAGTGTCAATGAATGTACGTGCGGCTGCCAGTGAAAAGACATACGCAATCGCCGCGAATAAGTGGTGCGATTTGAAAGGACTGGAAATCAATATGGTGAAAGGAGAATGATTATGAAAAAAATGACTTCAATTATATTATTTGCGGCCGGTTTGGCTATGCTGTCCGGGTGTCTTGAAATAGAGACACCTGAAAACTGGACAGAGAAGCCTGAGACGGAGAAGACAGCTGTCTATAAGGTCGTTGCGCACAGGGGAGGCTCGGCTGAGTGCAAACTCCCCGACAGTTCTGTAGCTTCACTGAAATATGCCATCAGTCAGAACTGCTATGCTTCCGAGACGGATATTGTTCTTACCGGAGACAAGGATATCTTGATCTGTCATCCTGATGGAAACGGACTGGTGAACGGCCTCGATCCCGCTACGCATACGGTGGCTGAAATCAGAGCGGCTGGAAATTTGTCTAACGGAGAGCCCATACCGACATTGACGGATTTCCTCAAAATCGTGATGGACAAGAAGCTGAACCCGAACGGCATGAAACTCTGGCTGGATGTGAAGCGCTTTGCGGATGCTGATCGTTCCATCAATGCCTGTCTGAGAGCTTCTGTGATCATTTCAGGAGCCAATGCCCAGAACTATTGCGAGTTTCTGATACCTACCGGCGAGGATATATTTATGGCGGTACGCGACAGGGTAATCAATGATTACAAAATCAATATAGCCTGGATGACATGTACGAATCCAGCAAAATATGCGGATCCGAAAGATTATGGCAAGGTATGGGCTCAGCTGGCTTACCGCAAGATTCTCGGTGACAATCCGGAGAGTAAATATCGTCCGTTGGATTACTTCAATGCCGGTCTTCCTCTTAGTATCTACGGACCAGATGACGACAAGACCATGGCTGATGTAATACAGTATTATCCTAAGCTCAAGGCGATTTTTACGAACTATCCCGCGAAACTGATATCCAAACTTAGAGAGCAGAAATACATTGACTGATAATTTCTAAACGGCTTCTAAAAAATTCCCCTGCACCGGTTGTGGCGCAGGGGATGATTTTTTTATCAGTTGCCGGCGAATGTCACTGTCGCATGGGAACTTACAGTAATTGTTTTTGTGTCAAGGTTAGTTATATATACGAGAAATGTTGCTTCTTTGTCCATGTTCTTATAGTACTGGCCAGATACTGTCACCGTCAGAGTAGGAGACGATGTGCCGCTTATGATACATTTGCCTTTTTCATCATTCACGTTTACATCTTCTTCAAATCCGGAGTACATGACACTTTGTATTCCGTTTTCCGGATTTGTAAGTATCTGTGCTAAGCACCAGGTATATGTCGCATTTTCCAAAACAGGATCCAGTTCTACTGACAAACTGAATGGAATACCGTCTTTCGCGGAAACATTCTTTGGCTGAGTCTTGATTTTCGGGGCCTTTTCACAATAGTACATTCCCTGGACGCGGCTACTTTCGTTGCCCGGAGTCATTAGCCAGCTGATACTTTTAGAGGTTATATTACTGTTGAAAATTTTTAAGACGCGATTCTCGCCAGGATTGTTCAAGTAAGAGAACTGGTTGGCATTCATATCGACTGCATCAGTGATGTCAATGCTCTTGAGCTTATTGCCATTGAGCTGCAATACTTTAAGTTTGCTGCATCCTTTCAGGTTGATTTCTGTGAGTTCATTGTCCGAGAGATACAAATAGGTGAGATTCGGGAAAATGCTGGCGTCAAATTTCTTCAATTTGTTTTCTACCAACGAGATGGACTCCATGTTGTCATGCTTTCCAAAAGTTATGTTTGCTATCTGGTTGCTTTCCAAATCAAGCTTTTTCAAGCTGACGCAGTTACTCAAGTCAATTTGCGTCAGTTGACATTTATTGGCTATGAACTTTTGAAGTTTCGTGAGCTTGCTGACGTCCAATGTCTTCAGGTTCTGGCAGCCGGAAAGGCCCAGGTATTCAAGATTGTTCAGGAATTCCAGTCCTTTACATGACTCAAGATTCTTTTTGTAGGTGTCAGGCATCGAAAATGATGTTATCTTCGTTACTTCCGCATACATGATCTTGTCCGAATCCTCAATCAAATTCTCATACTCCAATGCAGCTGCAAAAACATAGTCAAATTTATCGGTAATGTCTTGATTCACTGTTACATCGCAGCTTCCTGTCACAAATCCGTCTGGAATAGAGGCTGAAATTGTCGCGCTTCCGTATTTCTTGGCCGTTACCACGCCGTTTTCATCTACGCTTGCAATTTCTTCATTGTCAGAATGCCACACTAGCGTGGACAGGATTTTTTCCTTCTTGGTAGCATTTTCAGGAAGCGCAGTGACGCTCAGTTGTTTAGTCTCTCCTGCATTGATCACAAAAGAAGTAGGCTCGATGGTGATGCTTATTATAGCAACCTCCTCTGCTTTTTCTTTCTTGCAGTTTACCAGCAGGGGGATTGTCAATGCTATGATAAGCATGGTGGATAAAACTCGTTTCATAGTGTCCTTGTTTTAAATTGTTATTTGATATTTATTTGGTCTAAGTTTAGATTTCGCCAAAGATACACACGAAGTGGCGCGAAACAAATACGTAATTCTACGTATTTTCGCCATTATACAGCCGTTTTATGATGCGTACGTATATGTGAAATTTCGGCGTTTTTTTACAAATGCAGAGTAAAAAACTGGATTTAATGCAAGAATATCGTAATTGAAATGTATATTAGTAGAAGAATAACAAATATATTATGAATACTACTTTAATTATTGCTGTCGTTGCAGTGCTTGTGGTGGCTGTTGTCGTAGCTGTCTTGAATAAGGCCAATGCTGTGGTCAAGGGTGAACTTGCGAAGAAGGAAAACGAAATCCGGGAACTGACCGGAAAACTTGCAGAGCGCGATGCCGACCTTATACGTAAGGAGTCGGAAGTGCGTACTGCTGAAGCACTTAGGGATAGCGAAAGGAAACAGCACGAACTGGCTTTACAGGAGGTGAAAAGTAGTCATGAAAAGTCATTGTCCGAACTGAAGGCCGGGCAGGAAAAGGCAATAGAGGCAGCAAAAACTGCATTGGCCCTCGAAAATGAAAAGATTCTCAAGGCCAGGGAGGAGACTCTCAAGAAAGAAGCGGCCGAGACGATGAAGAGTATTACCGGAGGACTGGACCAGACTATAAAAGGGATGACAGAGGCGTTCGAAGCTCAGAAAAAGTCACATACTGAGGAGAGTTCCGCCATCAAGACCCAGTTCAATGAGACTGTAAAACATCTTAAGGAACAGACTGAGGCGATTGGCAACCAAGCCGAGGACCTGGCCAAGGCGCTTAAGGGTCAGAACAAACTCCAGGGTAATTTCGGAGAGAAAATCCTCGAGAATATTCTCAAGGAACAAGGCTTTCGGGAGGGATTTGATTATGAATCGGAAATCTGGCTGCGTGACAAGAATGGTAGTCTTATCCGTAACGAGGAGACCGGCAAGCGTATGCGTCCGGATTTCGTGCTGCACCTTCCGGATGAGACAGATATTCTTCTGGATTCGAAAATGTCTCTGCAGGCGCTTACTGACTATCATAAAGCCCAAACGGACGAAGCTCGTGAGGAAGCTGCTGTCAGGAATCTCGAGTCAGTGAAGAGTCATGTCAAGGAACTTATCTGCAAAGAGTATCAGAAATATGTGGTCGGAAGAAAGACATTGGACTTCGTAATCATGTTCATTCCGAATTACGGGGCATGGCAGCTGGCCAGGATGAAGGAACCCGCCATCTTCAACTGGGCATTGGAGTGCAATGTGCTGATTACCACTGAAGAAACGCTTGTTCCATTCCTGCGTCTAATCCACGGAGCATGGCTGCAGAAGGCTCAGATGGATAATATCGAGGAAATCGTAAAGTCTGCTCAGGACATGGTAGAGCGGGTGGGCCTTTTCTGCAGGTGCAATGCTGAACTTGAAGGTAAACTTAAAGGCGTGCTCAAAGGATTCGAGGAGAATACCAAGCGTCTTGTGGACGGTAACCAGAGCATTGTGAAAGCGGCGGAGCGGGCTATCAGCCACGGCATCGCTGCTCCGACCGGCAAGAATGCATTGCCTCAGATCAATCTCATTCCGCTCCCGGAATCCTCACTTGCTGAAGAATAGAACAGTAGGGGAGAGGGGCTTACATCTCAGAAACAATAGTTGGTGCCGAGGGATATCCAGAACGGGTCGCCGATGCCTTTATTCAAGTTGTGGGCAATCTCGGCGGAGGCGATAAAGTTCTGATTCCAGGCAAGTTTCAAACCGAATCCGCCGGTGCTGATAAACTGGCTGGCCATATTGCGGATATATTTCTGTGTGTTTTCCGGTTTGTGATCTGCTGTTACAGCCAATGCCTGGATTTCCGGCAGTGCGCTCATCTCACGGACACGGTAAGGCTGGACAATCATTCCACAGTCGAAGAACGGATTGGCGGCTATGTAAAAATTCTGTTTCAGAAGTCTGAAATCCACAAACTTGATACGGAGTTCGAAGTTGCCCCAGAGGTAGCCGTCGCCGATCAGACGGTTGGCATGCGTGCCTCTGATCGTGTTTGAACTGCCGAGTCCTTCTGACATCATCTGCTTGAGAACTAAAGCGGAAATGTTCTGCTGCATGTAGAAAGGCGTTTCTCCGGCCAGGTTGCCCTGATATGCTATGTGGTAGGCAAATACCGGATCGCCGACTTTGAATCCGAACGGAATGCTTACATAATGGCGGAAATGGGCGCAAAGTTTAAGGTAATTGAAACCCTCCCCGAAAACATCCGGAGAGCCATTGACATACAACTCAGCCCATAAGCCCTTGTTCGGCGCTGTCTCGAAATCCCTGCTGTCATAAACAAGTCCGGCCTTGATTTCCAGTCTGTTGCCGCCTTTTGCTTCGGACTCCTTGATTACACCGAACTGCTTATAGTGATTGTAAAGCGTGGATGCAGCATCATAGCCGTATTTCTTTTCGTTGATGTCTTTCATCCGGAAATTCCAGTAGCTCAGACCGCCTGCCCATTGAAGATGTTCTGTTATATTGCCCTGAAAATCAGCAAGAACGCGTATGATGTCACGGTCAGTGTAGTAGTAGGAGACTTTTTTGAGCGGATCAACGCCCATAGTTCCGAAAAATGCCGCATCTGCTGCCGGAATCGTTCCGTCAGAAATCTGTGACGCGTATGACTTGTTTGAGATCAATGAATTGAAAACCGGAGTTGCAGCGCCGTTGAATCCCCAGAAACTGTACAACGGGTCATCTATAAAGGTGAAACTCACCGATGACCTGACTTTGGGAATCAGAACTCTGCTGTCGTATGACAGGAACAGTCTGGTTCTGCCTTTCGTGAAATGAGATGCCTCGTAACTTATCTTATCCCTGTAGTTAGGGTATGTGGAACCGTCTCCATAATTATAGAGGTCGCCGAAAACGCCGTATTGGAAGCCCATGTCGGAAGAAAACGTGAGACATGGAAGGATGCCGAATCCCCATCCTGTTTTCTTCTCTGAAGGACTTTTTCCTGCTTTCTGGCTCTTCTCTGATTTCTGACTGTTGCGGGCGAAAATGTCCAGAGTAGTGCTGCTCATTATCGCGGCAGCCATTGCAATCAATATCGCTTTTCTCATCACTTTTTGTGTCGTAATCGGCTGCAAAGATAAATCAATTCTTATGAAATTTGAGTTCGGCATCGAATTATTGGCGGATTTTATGTAAGTTTGCAAAATATTATTGATAAAATCTATGGCTCTGCTTATAGCTTACCTGCTCGGAACACTCGGAATTTCGTTCCTTTGCTCACTTCTGGAATCGGTGTTGATGTCAACTCCGCTATCGTTCATAACAATGAAAAAGGAGCAAGGCTACAAACCGGCTGAGAAGTTTTTCAAATTCAAATCGGACCCGGACAGGCCATTGGCTGCAATCTTGTCATTGAACACGATAGCGAACACATTAGGCGCTGCGGCAGTGGGCCGCCAGGCGACGATTCTCTTCGGAAGCACCTGGTTCGGAATTATCTCAGCATTGACCACATTGCTTGTACTGGTGTTCTCGGAGATTGTGCCGAAAACAATCGGAACGACATATTGGAAGAATCTGATGGGCTTCGTGACATCGGTCATTTCTTTTCTGATGGTGCTGATGTGGCCGCTTGTGATTATGGTTCAGCTGATTACCAAGATGTTGAGCAAGAATGATGACGAGGCGACAGTCAGCAGGGATGAAGTGACTGCCATGGCCAACATAGGTGCGGAGGAAGGTGTGATTGATTCTGACGAGAACAAGGTCATCCAGAATATCATGAAACTGGACAATGTCCAGGCCTGCGATGTGATGACTCCGAGAATCGTGGCGATGACTGCGCAGGAGAACATGACATTGAAGAACTTCTACAAGAATGAGACATATCTGCATTTCTCCAGGATACCGGTCTATGCTGACTCTCCTGAGTACATTACCGGCTACATTCTCTTGAGCGATGCCCTCGAGGGACTTGCTGACGATGAGTTCGATAAGAGGCTGGTGGAGCTGAAGCGCCCGATTTCATTCTTCAAAGAGGAGGATTCCTGCGGCCATATCTGGGAGGAACTGCTCAAGAAGCACGAGCAGATGGCTCTCATCATTGACGAATACGGCTGTTTCCAGGGCATTATCACCCTTGAGGATATCATTGAGACCATCCTCGGTCTGGAAATCATAGATGAGAATGATCAGGCAACTGACATGCAACAGTTTGCCCGCGAACGCTGGGAGCGTCGCCAAAAAAGATTCCGCCCTATCGTCCTTCCGAAAGAAGAAGATAGCGATAATGCTTAGGGCGGGTTGCCGAAACCTTCGTCGAGATTGTCCATCTGTTCCGGAATACTATTCGGATTTGTCTTTTGTTTTTGTTGTACAGATCAATAAACTTGTTTCATCGAAATATCCGGGATGTGTGCGTTCAAATTCTTTCATGCATTCTATTCCTTTGCGGTACACCTCGGCATTGAAGGCTTTGCGTTTTTTTATGTCTGCAGTATGGCCTTTGGTTAACTCTGCCCATTCATGTTCGTCTACATTAATCACGTCGCTCACGTACTCCTGTTCGAATCCGTTTTCGAAGAGTGAAATGATTGTTTTTTTACGAATCTCATCTTCATCATATCCGTAGATTCGTAATGCCTTCTGATAGGACTCACAAAAACCTTCAATGTGTCCTATAACGCAGTTGTTACATATGCTCGCGACAAAATCTTGCCTTTTGAATTTTTTTGCGGCTTCATAAAGCTGCATGTCAAGATCATCCATAATGCCTAATGTTTAGTAATCCTTAAAAAATCAACTTGGTAATGCTTTATTAACCACGATTATTAAAATGTCATTTTAAGTATTTGCGTAAAAGTATAAAATATCATTTAAAATAACAATGCGTCTATCTTCGTGTCTTTCAACGTCTGTTTCAATTCCATTCCGACAGATCGCCATGAAGGCATCTTCGGCAGAAATCAGATAATTGCTGCGATGACGTGGAAAACGTCAGTTGAAAGGTCGGACTTGGATTTTCTTTTCTGGGATTTTGTGCGCTGACTTCCATCCCTAAAGAATCATTCAGATGTTACACTACGAAACCATCTACCCAAACACAGTCGATCATATAAGATGCAAATTTCATCTTTCCGTATTTTGAAATTAATATATAATTGGTTAATTTTGAGAATATTAACTAATAATCAATTCTATTATGCCAAAAGATCTGATGAAGTATGAATGCCTCAGATGCGGATGGATTTATGATCCGGCTGAGGGAGATCCCGATAGCGGGATAAAACCTGGTACACCTTTCAAAGATATCCCGAATTCGTGGAAATGCCCGGTATGCGGCGCATCGAAATCCGATTTCGCTCCATATCCGGAAGACTGATAACTTCAAGAAAGTCGATCGCGCCATGCGGTCGACTTTCTTTATTTCCGTCTTACAAAATGTTCAAATCTGTCTTACAAAATGTTCAAATCCATGCAAAATTAATAAAATCCACATTATTGCATGAGGTCACTTTTGCGGTATTTGATTATCTTTGCGTGATGTACGTCATAACGTCATGCAGGACATCATAATTAAATAAAACATACATCAAACCATAACCGGATGATACACAAAGGATTTTTCAGGAAGGCTCTCGGAGCATTGACAGTTACATTGACATTGGGAATCTTTGCGGAAACAACAGCCTCTGCGGATGAGGGGATGTGGCTGCCGTCGCTGATTTCTGAGCGGATAGGGGATATGCAGAGCAAGGGATTCCGGCTCTCTGCGGAAGACATTTACAGCGTGAACCAGGCATCGCTGAAGGATGCGGTCGTGCTTTTCGGACGCGGATGTACCGGTGAAGTCGTCTCTGCGGAGGGACTGCTTCTGACCAATCATCATTGCGGATACAGCCAGATTCAGAAGCACAGCAGCGTGGAACATGATTATCTGCGGGACGGATTCTGGGCATTGACACGAAACGAGGAACTTCCGAACAAAGGGCTGACTGTCAGCTTCTTGGAAAGAATGGAGGATGTTACTTCGCGAGTTTTGGAAGGGGTGACCCCTGCATTGACAGAAACCAAAAGGGATTCCATTGTCAAGGCCAATACTGTGCGGCTTGTTAATGAGGCGACATCGGAGGGCAGGGGACTGCGTGCTACGGTCGAGTCGCTTTACTACGGGAACCAGTATTTCCTGTTTCTCTACCGCGAATACAGTGATGTGCGTCTGGTAGGTGCGCCGCCATCTTCTATCGGAAAGTTCGGCGGGGATACTGACAACTGGATGTGGCCGCGCCATACGGGCGATTTCTCCATTTTCCGCATCTATGCCGACAAGGACAATAATCCGGCTGAGTATTCTGAGGACAATGTCCCGTACAAACCTAAGAAGTTTTTCAAGATTTCGCTCGGAGGTGTCCAGGAAGGCGATTTTACTTTCGTGTACGGCTTCCCGGGAAGGACTCAGGAATATATCATGTCTGAGGGAGTGAGGTATGTGTCGGAGGTGTCTGACCCTGCAAAAATTGCATTGAGGACAATGCGGCTCGACATTCAGAGAAAGTATATGTCCCAGAGCCAGAAGGTCAGAATCCAGTACTCTTCGAAGAACGCCGGTGTGGCCAATGCTTGGAAAAAATGGCAGGGCGAGATGAAGGGAATCAACCGTCTTGGTACTGTAGAGGCAAAACGAGAGTATGAAAAGAGGTTTGTCGAGTGGGCGGCAGGGACTGAGTACAGCACCATACTTCCGCGTCTGGATTCGTTGTACAGGGCATTGGAACCTTACACCTTCGCCAAAGAGTATTATAGCGAGACGGCTGCGACTGTGGAACTTTGTCGTTTTGCGGCTTCTGTGGCCCAGGAGATTGCCCGAGGGGACAATGAGAGTGCAGCGTCCATGTCAGAGGCTTTTTTCAAGGACTACTGTCTTTCCATTGACAAAGAGTCTTTCGTGGCGACTATGAGCGCTTTCGTCAAAGATGTTCCCGCTCAGTTCCATCCTGAATATCTGGAAGGGGAGTTGGCACGTTACGGAAGTGTCGCCAAATGGGCAGATGCATTGTTCGGCGAATCTGTTTTCGCAGACGCAGAGAAGGTCGCAAAACTTGAGGCGGCAGATTCGCTGTTTATGCGTTCTGATCCGGCGGTGAGGTTCGCCAATGCGTTCAGAAAATGGTACGGGAGTGACGTATATCCTTATGAGAGGCGTTTGAATCAGGAGATTACGCTGCTTTACAGGGATTACATGAGGGGGCAGATGGCGTTTGAGCCGGAAAAGTCCTTCTTTCCGGATGCAAATCTCACTCTCAGAGTGGCTTACGGAAGCATTGCCGGATACTCTCCTGCAGACGGAGTTTATTATGAGCCGGTTTCCACGCTCGAAGGCATAATGGAAAAGGACAATCCGGAGATTTTCGACTATAACATTCCACAGCGGCTGCGCGATATCTATGCCGCAAAGGACTATGGTCAATGGGCGATTACCATGGCCAATGGCAAAAAAACCGTACCTGTCTGCTTCATTGCCACCAACCACACCTCAGGAGGCAATTCTGGAAGCCCTGTAATCAACAAGGACGGCAACCTGATCGGTCTGAATTTCGACCGCGTATGGGAAGGCACGATGAGCGACATCGTCTTCGACCCTGACTACTGCCGCAACATCTCGCTTGACATCCGTTATGTCCTGTTTACTATTGACAAGCTTGCCGGCGCAAGCCACCTGCTGAACGAAATGGTTTTCGTGAAGTAAGAAAGATGACTGACTATCCAAAATCCTGAACTTGAGTGTCACAGTATTTTGATTGCAATATGGGCACAGGCTTCGCCTTTCTGCTGATCATCGACTACATCACGCCGCACATTCACATCAGCGGAGAAGCGGAGGGGCCCCGAAGTCGCCTGTCTAGAACCGCCAAACTGGCATTGGCAGTAACAATTCACAATTTCCCGGAGGGAATGGCTGTCGGAGTCGCGCTTGCAGGGGCGCTCACGGCAGATTTCAATATTGCAGGAGCTCTGGCCCTTTCATTGGGAATCGCGATCCAGAACATTCCGGAAGGAGCGATTATATCAATGCCACTGCGTGCGGCCGGAAACTCACGCTGGAAATCCTTCTGCATAGGGACATTGAGCGGAATCGTAGAACCGATAGGCGGCGCATCTCAATCACCCCGACGTGTTAGCCCTTGATTTCGATTGATTTCGCAAGATGCCTTTTCGCGAGTTCGACGATTATTTTCGAGTCTTCGTCTCATCCCAGACGGGTTTTCACTGTCACCGGTTTTTTCACAGCCTCCACGACCATACGGGTGATTTCCACCATCTTGTCAGGCTCTCGCATCATCCCGCTCCCTGCTCCCCGTCGTGCGATTTTGTTCACCGGACATCCGAAATTGATGTCAATCACATCGGCCCCATGCGTTTCCACAAGTTCAGTGGCCCTGTCCGCCATCACTGCCGCATCCACCATCGCCTCAGGAATGCTCCCGTAAATCTGAATTCCAATCGGAGCCTCAAAATCGTAGGTCTTGAGTTTCTCAAACGACTTCCGCGCATCCCTGACAAGCCCGTCCGAAGAGATGAATTCAGTGTACATCATATTTTCATCTTCTGATGATTTTTCAAACTCGCAAAGTTAGTATTTTTTCATTGTCATTTTGTGAACGTTTCGTGAAAGAATGTTAAAAGTACAATCCCCCACAGACGTCGCTCATCTGCGGGGGATTGAAGACTATGTATATGTCCGAACTATGTTTTTGACGCGAATCTGCGTTACTGAACCTGGAAATATTTGTTTGTTCTGTATATGCTGCCGTCCGAATTATATGATATTATCTTGAAATTACGGAACTGTCCCGTAGTGTTTGCAGTCAAATTGACGTTAACGTGCATTTCGGCGCCATCGTCAACAACAGGGGTGAATGATACGAATGTCTTCATTTCTTCCGCAGTGTATTGAGGCCCGACCTGATTGCCAATATCTTCCTTCTCCAAGTCAGTAAGTTTCAATGCGTGTTCAATCAGTGCATTCTGCAAGTCTTCAGGAATGTTCTTCATTGTTCCTGCCGGGTATGCAGTGCCATCGATTTTGATGTTTGAGAAATGATACAACTGCAATGATACTGCGGTATTTCCAAATCCCGGTTTTGCAGTTTCCGGTTCATTCGCTCTTACATCATATTCAAATGTGTGTGTCTCTGTTTCTCCCGCAGGGTTTGCTGCCTGAGTGAAAAAAGACTCTGCTGAGCCGTCCTCTGTTTTTACAATAAGTTTGAACGATTTGGTTCTGGACGAACTGTTCTCCGGAACAGTAATGCTGACAACGCCTTCCTTGCATACGACCGCTGCCACTCCGCAAGAAATGGATATACCATATTTGCTGTCAGCAACGTAAGAATCGACATCTGCTCCCGTTACCGTTGTCCCGTCAACCTTCAGTTCAAGGGTGGCGGCTTCAACCGTTTCTCCTTTATAGGATATTTCTCTTTCAAATTTTGGCGTGAGCGTCGGCATAATCACAGGGAGTCCGTTGCCAGGGTCCTGGTGGACACTGATGAAATTTCTTGAACGGATACCCTTATACTCCATATAAACTTTGCAAGAACGCTCCGAAGTGGATTTGTTCTTGGCAATCGTTATCCGAAGGTTGTAATTATTGGTGTTTTCCCATTCGGCTACAGCCCAATCGGAAGCATTGCTGCCGTCAGGATTGACGCTCACAAGGACGCAGTCTTCCGGAGTCATTGTGACAGGCTCTCCTCCATAAGTGGCGGTGGTAGGACCGAGATATTGAATATGCTGATTCATGTCCACATTCTGAGGCGCAGGCGAGTCGCTGCCATTTGGATAGAAAACGACATCCTCTGCTGTTGATTGGAATACTCCCTTGTCAAGGTTGAGCGCGATATTGTGTATTGTGCCGGCCTTGAATTCCTTCTCTTTTGAAGACTCGAAACTATATGTTCCCTTGTCTGTGGTCACCACATAAGTGCAACCCGTGGTTTTCGCAGGGCAAACTCCCATATATATGCCGGAAGCATCATCTTTGCCCGTTACGCCCTCCAAATTGTAGGCAGTGCCCAGATTTACCGTGACTGATGATTTCTGATCACCCGCAATGAATGCGCGGGATTCTCCGTTCCAAGGCTGTACGACAACCCACAATCCACTGATCTTGGCATTCTCAGAGGTTGTGAGAGATACTGATTTTACAGCATCGGTAGAGCCCTTGGAAGAGTAGATGATAAATCTTACCATTGAAGATTGCATAGTCATTGCAGCAGAATAACTTGTTTGAGCCCCAAGCTCAATTGGGGATACTCCTGTAAGGGCAATCTTGTTGGCCGAAACGTCCACTTTTCCGGCTTCTGTCTGAGTTTGTATGGAAGCAATCGGGAAATTTATTGTAAGGTCACCATCATTTCCGCCGGCTGCTCCGACTTTGGGATAGTAAGGCAGGAATTTGCTTGCAGTCTCGGCTACGCTGCCTGTAAAACTGGCCGTTCCGTCTGTTCCGAGGGTGAACGATTCTGCATTATTGTTGCTGCCTTTGTTGTCGGCGAGTCCGAAAACAGCAGCTTCACCAGTGGCCCAGTGCAGTCCTTTGCCATCTTGCCATGTAGCCTTGGAGACTGCTCCATTTGTATTTTCGTCGTTGATTTCGGTTTCTACCCGAACTTCAATAGTCCTTGTCTTACCGGGGACAATAGTGTCCTCAATCCTTTCTGTGCAGGCAACAAAAACAGTTGTTGAGAGAAGTGCTGACAAAATAATTGATGTGTTCTTTTTCATAAGCCAATCCTCCTATTCAAATTCATCATCATAAACATTGGACAAGCCTGAAAAGTCAGCACTTGAATTGGAACTGTCGTTCCATTTTCCGGTCATAGATTGAGCAAAGCCGAGTTCGACATCCAGGCTCTGAACCAGGATGTCCGGGGAAATGTAGGTTTTCCCACCCAATAAGTGATTCTTTCTCATTTTCGAGTTATATTATATGGTTATTGTTTTTTCTGATATACGCGTACCCAATCGACAAACATTGTAGCGCTGTCACCGTTGTTCGGAAGGGCAGTTATGCCTTCGGGCTGAAGGATGCCGGTGAAATAGCCGCCGACAGCAAGGTTCAGGATTATGAAGAAATTGTGGTGGAAATAGTATCCCACACCCCAGTCATCGTCTTTGTTTACGATGTCCATTTCATAATAAGGGGAAGCATTCGGATGAAGGTCCCTGTCGAGATACATTTTCACGGACTGTGGAGTCCAAATCAGTGTGTATGTGTGGTAATTTCCGTCCTGAATGCTATAGGAATTCGTAGTGGAGTGCGCATAATTGGGATAAGCGCTTCCTTTGTAGTATCCCCAATGGCAAGCTCCGTTGAAGAAACGGTCTTGTGTACCTTTCTTGATGCCTTCCGCATTGCCCATTTCCATAATGTCGATTTCACCGCAACGTGGCCACGAGTTGGTCTGAAAGTCCGCTCCAAGAAGCCAGAATGCCGGCCAAAGACCATTGGCTGTACGTGGAAGACGTATCCTTCCCTCCACTTTGCCATAGCAGAATTGGAAATGTCCGGATGTGTTTAGGCGTCCGGACACGAAAGCTTTGCCGTTTCGTTGTTCACGCTTTGCAGTAATTTTGAGGGCTGAATTGCCGTATTCGGAATCTTTTCCCAATGAAATTCCGCTCTCGTCATAATATTGCAGTTCGGCGTTACCTCCTCCGTTTCCATTGACTTCAATGCGCCATTTCCCGGTGTCAAGAGAGTTTGAGTCGAACTCGTCGGACCACATCAAAACATAGCCTTCCGAATCGGGAGTCTGTTCGTTTTCGCCCGGTTTGTTTTCGTCGGGTTTGTTATCGTCAGGCGTCTCGGTTTCAGAGCCGTTGCCTTCCGAGTCAGGCAAGACCGGTTGTCCAATCTTGGTCGAGCATCCACAGCTGACCATAAGGAAAAATGCCATCAAAAAAGCCGCGAGTATGCGGGGAGTTGTAGGGAATGTCCCTTTTTGTTTAGAGTGCATAATGATTATCAGTTTTATGTTCTGTTTGACCGATACAAAAGTATTTGTAAAATTCTTAAGATTGAATATATTTGTACTCACAAAAACTCAACAGCTCATTTTCATAAACTCACATCTTGGATGGTGAATGAATTTGAGTACAGAATGTTGACACTATAACACATAATCATAGACGGAAAGATGAACCACAACGGAACAATGCTGGTGATTATACTCACCGTCGCCCTATTTGTTGAGGGAACAATCGCGGCACATAACCCTTCAGTCAGATATTTCAGGAAAGATGTTTATCACGCGGCTACCCAGAATTGGGACGTGGCCTGCACTCCGGACAGATTTACATTCTTTGCAAATAATGACGGCGTACTTATGTTCGACTCGGGGGAGTGGACACTTTTTCGCAACCGCAACAGAACAAATGTCCGTTCGCTCTACTACGATCGTGACAATGCCGTTCTTTATGTCGGTTCTACGAATGAACTCGGCAAGATTGAATTTGGATTGGATTGTCGTGAGGCTCCGGTCTATCGTTCGATGCTTGATACGCTCGATGTGACAGCCACTGAAATTTGGAGTATTGGCAAAATCGGGGGAAAAGTTTGGTTTCAGGACGACAGGCACATATACATGCTTGATGGCAATGCTGTCAGAGTCTATGGCTTTGACAAAAGAATCTATTGCGCGTCTGTAATTGATGACAAACTCTACATCTATGTCAGTGGTGAGGGTTGTTTGTATTTCAATTCAGGAAGGTTTGAAGCCATCGAAGGAACGGAGTCTTTGAGAAAGAAGAGGGTGTGCGCGATTATGAAAATTGGCGACAATCTTGGTTTCGTGACGAGGCTTGACGGTGTTTTTATTCTTGATAGCGGTAAGCTGGTAAAGAAAGAGTATCCCTTTTCTTCCGAGCTTGGGAACGACAAAATCTATACGGCCGCCACTGACGGGGAGAATATTGCTTTCGGAACAGTCACTAACGGCGTCTTTATCTACAACAACAGGAGTGGTGAGTGGTATAATTTGAATACAGATTCAGGTTTGGGGAACAATACTGTACTTAGTTTGCGCTTTGATGAACAGAAGAATATATGGGCCGGGCTTGACAACGGTGTTGCACATATAAACCTGTCTGCGGCGGAACGCGAATTGTTCGCGGGCAACGATGTCTTCGGGACGGGATATGCTTCGTGCGTGTGGAAGGGGAAGCTCTATCTTGGGACAAATCAGGGACTTTTTGTGACTGATAAATCTTTGACTGCGAAAAATATATATTCACGTTGCAATAATGGTATTAGTCAGGTTTGGGATTTGTCTGTCCGTAACGGAGAATTATTCTGTTGTCACGATTCCGGTATATATATAATGTATCCCGATGGCAGTGAATCTACAATTCCTCTAAACGGCACGTGGAAACTCGATGCTCCGACGGGCGAGGATGATTTGCTTGTCGGGAGTACATACGACCATTTCTTCAGACTTACAAAAACGCCTGGAGGAAAATGGAAATTCGCCGGTTTCATAAAAGGGGCCGATGATGCGAGCAAGTCGTTTTGTTTCGACGATGGAAAAATGTGGCTGGCGCATTGGGTTAAGGGCCTTTTTCGTCTGACTTTCAACGAAGAATTTACCGAAGCTGTTTCCTGCGAGTATTTTGGCGAACGGAACGGATTTCCTACATCATTCAACAATTATCCGAATGTTGTGGACGGGAAAGTGCTGTTTTCCACCGAGGGAGGCTTTTACGAATTCGACAACAGCCGCAATCTTGCCGTTCCTGTTGACAGTCTTAACAGGCGGTTCAATTTCACTCCGGTCGCGATGAGGCTTTTCCCTTTACCGGACGGGGATGATTTCTATTCTTCCGGCACGGTACAGGCTTTGGGATATAGGGACAATGCGGGAGATTATCGTCTCGATTCCCTTTCGATTCGTTATATGGCTTCGCGTCGTCCATTGGGATTCGAGAATCTGCTTTATCTGGAAGAGGGGAAAGTCCTCATCAATACAGAAGACGGTTTTTCGGTTATAAACACCGCTATGCTCAAGAATCGCAAGCCTGAGGTTACTCCACTGATAATCAGGAGGGTGAGAGTGATAAAGGGAGGCAAGGAGACGACGGTGCTGGAGAATGCATTCTCCAAAGAAACAGAATTAAGGACACTCAATCCGGACGAAAATACTCTCAGGTTCACATTCAGAATGGTAGAGTATAGACAAGAGCAGGCGATAATCTACAGCTGTTTGATGGAGGGTTACGACTCCGACTGGTCTCTTCCGGGAGTTTCCTGCTCAAAAGACTATACGAAACTGCCCTATGGACATCACATTTTCCGTGTCCGTGCCTATAATGCCGTCACAGGACAGAGTGATGAGACGGCATTGGATGTTATTATCAAACACCCTTGGTATCTGACAAATTGGGCGTACTTTTTATATGCCTTCCTGGCTATATGCCTGTTGGTTGCCTTGTATTATATCGCTCGGGCAGCATACCGGAGGCGGATTGCGGAAGTGTCGCGCCGTAAAGAGAAAGAAATGGAAGAGGAGCAGATGAAAAACGATCTGCTGCATAAAGCCAATGACCTTGCAACCTCAACAATGAATCTCCTGAGGAAAAACGAGGAACTTATGGACATTCAGGAAGGCTTGAACAAAACCGAAAGGATGTTGAGGAACGGCGAAAAACCGGAGTATGTAATCGGGCACATCGTCACTATGAGGGAAAATATTGACAGCAATATCCGCCACGATGACGATTGGAAAAAGTTTGAAAAGAATTTTGATATCGTTTACGATGAGTACCTCACCCGTTTGGGCAATACTTTTCCGGAACTGACAGTAAGCGACAAAAAACTTTGCGCATATTTGAAGATGGATTTGTCGTCAAAGGAAATAGCTCCTTTGATGAATTTGACATACCGCAGTGTTGAGATGACGCGCTATCGTCTCCGCAAGAAACTTAATCTTTCTCGGGAACAGAATCTTATCGAGTTTCTTCAACGCTTTTAGCGCCTGAGCATAGCATCTCTCCCTCCTGCGAAACATCTCGGGAGGGTTATTTGTACCCTCGGATTTGTTGGTTTCTTTTTCGTAATTACTTAATACTCAATGTTGTGAGTTTTTGTGAGTTTGCTTTTTCGTGAAAATAGGATGTTTGTGATTATGAAAACATTACTTTTGCATATCGTCGTTTCGCAATCGATGAAGCATCGGTAGAAAGTACGACGTATCACATTGTATAGAACGCTAAAACGCAAGAAATGAAAAAGTCTTTACTTGCATTCAGCATAATTCTGCTGATTTTCACTTGGGGGGGGCAGTTTAATGATGCTTTAGCCCAGAACATTACAATAAAAGGCAAGGTCACTGACGCCACTACAAAGTTGCCGATTGATTATGCGGCAGTTGTGGCGAGGGGGGCTAACCTCGCTGAGATGACAGATGCGGAAGGGGCTTACGAGATAAACGTTGCTCCGGGAACGACTCTCGAATACTCTTGTCTCGGCTACATCTCAAAGACAATCAAGGTCACGGAAGACGGTGTTCAAAATGTTTCGCTTGAGACAGATGCAATCTCTCTTGATGCTGTCGTTGCAATCGGTTACGGAACCACCAAACGAAGCGATGTGACTGGAGCTGTTTCTTCTGTCACTGCTGATGAACTCAAGGTGGCTCCGGTTGCGACTGTTGACCAAGCGATGCAAGGACGTGTTGCTGGAGTGACGGTCAATGCCCAGTCCGGACAGCCGGGACAGGCGGCGCAGGTACGAATCCGTGGAGTCGGTACAGTGAACAACTCATCTCCAATCTATGTGGTGGATGGAGTCATTACTGAGGATATCTCATTCCTCAACTCGGCCGATGTCGCCTCAATGGAAATACTTAAAGATGCGTCTTCTTCGGCTATTTATGGTTCCCGTGGAGCGAACGGAGTCATAATCATCACCACCAAGAGCGGTGCGGAAGGCAAGGTCAAAGTTTCCTTCGATTGTTACGGCGGTGTCCAAAATATATGGCGCACTCTTGATTTGATGAAGAGGGACGAATATGTCGAAACTATGGTGAAAATCGGTAATTCCGATGCGGAACGAAAGGAACTCAAAAGAGGTTTCACCAATTGGCTCGGCACCTACCGTTTGGGACGTGATTATTACGCCACTCCGGAAACCTTCAGCTATGAGACGCAGGAAACTGATTGGCAGGCTGAGGTTCAACACAAGAATGCGGCTATACAGAACTATCACATATCCGTTGACGGAGGGACAGACAAAATCAAATATTCCCTCTCGGCAGGCTATTTTGCTCAAGACGGAACAATAAAGGAATCGTTCTATAACCGTCTCACTCTCAGAACCAACGCTTCTTACGAAATCACAAAGTGGCTAAAGCTCGGAACCAATCTTTCCTACATTACTTCGAAATCCCGTTCACTTGGCAATAACGCCCAATACAACGGTGTGCTTTTCCAAGCGATTTCAATGGCTCCGTGGGACCCTACTCACTATCCTGCGGGAACGCTTTCCAAATCGGGAGAGGATATCAGCGGAAAGATTGCAGCATCAACAAACTACACCAACGTGTACAATCCGTTCACTCAGCTTGAGACTTCGCACCCGAACAATACTGACGAACGCCTTCTTGCCAATGGCTATCTCGAAATCAAACCTTTGGAGTGGCTAACTTTCAAGTCAAGCATAAGTATGAATCGCTATAGTTGGCAAAACCGCAGCTATCGTGAGAAGTACCATTTCTCCGACTATGACACCAATGTCAAGAATTCAGTTTCTGCGGCAATGGGACGTAGCACCGAGATGTTTTATGAAAACACTCTCACTTTTGCCAAGAAGTTCGCCGGCAAGCACGACGTCTCGTTTATGGTCGGTCAGACTACAGAGGAGTACAACTACTATTCACTCTCAGGTGGTGGCTCCACTCTTCTTGTGACCGACCCGAACAGATGGTATGTCTCCAATACAACGGAGGACAAAAACTCCAGCGATGCAGTTGCGAGGACAAGGAGACTGTCTTTCTTGGGCCGTTTCTTCTACAGCTACGACAATCGTTATCTCGTCACTGCAAATTTCCGTGCGGACGGTTCTTCAAAGTTCCCGAACAATACTTGGGGATATTTCCCATCTGTCGCTTTAGCGTGGAGAGTTTCTCAGGAGCATTTTATGGAGAACAGTAAGGATGTTCTGGACAATCTCAAACTGCGTCTCAGCTGGGGACAGATTGGAAACGACAAAATCAGTGACGGGGCATTCACGCAGTCCATTATGCAGGGATTGACCTTTGTCAGCTATCCTTTTGGCAACACCACCGCGAATTGGTCCACGGCATATGTTCCAGGAGCGGCAGTGACAACCTATGTAAATACAGGAGGTAAATGGGAATATACCGAACAGATTAACCTTGGAGTCGATTTTGGTTTTTGGAACAGCAAACTCTACGGAAATATCGACGCATACATCCGAAACACCTACGATATGCTCCTTAACGTAAAGGCGCCTGCTACGGTCGGAAACCTTTACTCAAGCACTATGAATGTCGGCACTGTAAGCAACAAAGGTATTGAACTTACTCTTGGTCACGCCAATGCCGTTGGAGATTTTCGCTACGACATAAATGGCAACCTCTCTCTCGTTAAGAACCGTCTCACCCATCTGAATGGTGGCGAGAGAATCCAGGGAGGCTTTACAATGTGCGATGAGGGACTTCCTCTCTTCTGTCTATGGGGCTGGGAATATGAAGGAATATACAAGTCTGACCAAGAGGTGGAAGAGCATCAGTTCGGTACTTCCAACATCACAGAACACGCCGGTGACGCTCGCTACAAGGACCAAAATGGTGACGGAATCATTGATACCAATGACATGGTGAACATCGGAAATCCATTCCCGTGGCTCTCCTATGGTCTCAATCTTACGATGAATTGGAAAGGATTCGACTTTTCGATGTTCCTTCAGGGAGTTTATGGCAATAAGATTTACAACGCACTTCGTCGTCAGACTGAGGGAGATGGAAGGCAATCTACGCTGAGTACAGCTATGCGTAATGTCTGGACTCCGACATCCACCGAAGGCATAATTCCAAATCCTTCAGGCTCTTCCAGAAACTATGACGCGAATTCACGTTTCGTCGAGAGCGGATCCTATCTGCGTTTGAAGAATATCCAGTTGGGTTACACCATTCCGACACGCCTCACGCAGAAGTTCCACGTGTCTTCATGGCGTTTCTATGTCTCCGCGAATAACCTGCTGACTTTCACTAAGTACAGTGGCTACGACCCTGAGGTCAGCGGAGGTGTAGATTGGGGAAACTACCCACAGTCACGTACAATTCTTTTCGGAGCATCACTGAACTTCTAAACCACTATAACAATGAAACTCAGATATTTGATATATGCTTTGACTCTCGGTCTCTGCCTGACTTCCTGCAACAAATGGCTACGGGAAGAACAGCCTAACGAATCCAAGCTCGGCGACTTCTTCGTCACCAGAAGTGCTGCGGAGCAGGCCGTGAACGGATGTTACGTTCCAATGACATGGAATCTCGGAGGAACCTACTGCAACGAATGGCTCATCGGGGACATTGCTTCGGACGACGCAATCAAGGGAGGAGAGTATCTCAAGGATATGCCGGCTGCATTCGACATCTGCAAATTCCAGGTGGTTCCGAGCAATGGACTTCTTGAGGCTTTTTACAATGCGCAGTTCATCGGCATCGGCCGCTGCAATCAGGCGATAGCCTCTATTCGTGAAATGACGCTTCCGGAAGATATGACGGAAACTGACCGTAGCCGTTTCATTGCCGAGGCCAGATTTATGCGTGCATTTTATTATTTCCGCCTTGTTCGTCTTTTCGGCGGAGTTCCTTACACTACTGAGCCGATTTTGGATTCTCGTGACTGGAAAAAACAGCGCGAGAGTGCAGAGAAAATTTATGGACTCATAATTTCTGACCTTGAAAGCGCTGAGGCTGTACTTCCGAAATGTGACGAATATGCCGCAACAGAACTTGGCCGTGCGACAAAGGGTGCAGCCGATGCTCTTCTGATGAAAGTGAATCTCTACAGAAAGAACTACGACGAGGTGCTCAAATGGGGAAAGTCAATCATCGGTTCCGGGAAATATGACCTTGCACCCGATTATTTCTCCCAATTCCTTCCGGGAAACGAATGGAATATAGAGTCGGTTTTTGAAATCAACTATGTTGAGGATATGTACTCCGATTACGGGGGATTCGGTTTTACCAGGGGAACATTCTCCACTGTGATGATGCGTCCGCGTTCCGCTAAAGTCGGAGGCGTTTCCGGTTGGGGATATGATCGCCCGACTTGGGATTTGTATGCAGAATATGAGACCGGTGACCCGCGCCGTGACTGGACCATTCTCCAGCAGCTTCCTTCCGAGGTTGAGAACGAAACGGCAGAGATTCAATATGCAAACTATTTTTACAACAGAAAATATCAGCAGGAGCAGTATCCTGCATCGGCAGAGGCTGTTGCGAAGGGGTTGCGTTTCGACTTTCCGGAGCTCGGACATCCATCTCGTGCCGGCTTGAATTGGAAAGAAATCCGCTATGCTGATGTACTTCTTATGTATGCCGAAGCTGCGATAGAAAGTGGGAAAGAACTTGATTTGGCAAAAACATATATCAATAAAGTGCGTCATCGCGCAAGTGCTTCACTCCCTGAAGTAGAGGCGACACGTGAGTCTCTAAGGCACGAGCGCAGGGTGGAGTTGGCAATGGAGGGCCACCGCTGGTTTGACCTCTGCCGCTGGGGGATTGCCAAAGAGACAATGAATGCCTATCGCGAGAAGTTTAAAATTGCGAATTGGAGCTCACTCAAAGCGGAATATCCTTTCATCAGCGGAATTGACGCAAGCAGGTTCGAACTCCTTGACGGAGATGATATGAACGAATTCAAGGATTGCCACTATCTTATGCCTATTCCTCAAGAGGAAGTCCGCATTGCGGGTCTGGAGCAGAATCCGGGGTATTAGAATACGGATGACAATAAATTAATTATAAACCACTTAAATACACGTTTTATGAAAAAGATTTCAAGCTTGCTGCTTTGTGCGGCAACTATTCTTTCTCTTGCGTCATGCAAGAAGTCAGAAGTCAAGGGTGATGCTTTCGACTGCATCGTAAAGACTTCCGAGGTTACGGAAAATTCAGTAAAGGTCAGCGTTGAGGTTAATGACGCGGCTGCTGAATACAGCCTTTGGGTCGTTGAGGAGTCAGCCTACAAGGAGGCCGTTCCTGAAACAGCAAAGAAGCTCAAGGGCAATGCTGCTGAGGTTTTCGAGGGGCTCAATGCCGATACTGAATATCTGGCTGTAGTATATGAGCCTTCTTTCGGATTCTCGAAAAAAGGTTTTGTAACTTCAAAACCGAGCATGGTTTATCCTTGTCTCCAAGGTTCGGACTACATCATCATTTCTATGGATGAGACTACCATAAAGAAAATCGAGAAGAAGATCAAGTACTTTATGCCTGCTGACGGTGTGTATGGAGAACCGGATACCGGAACTCTCTTCTTTGACTGGTGGAATGGCGGAGCGGTTGGTACCGCTTCTGGTCCTAACTTCTTCGGAGTTGTTGCTGACTGGTTCTCAATTAAGACTGCCAGTGGCTGGTTCGGTTATGCGTTCCGTCTTGCAGAAGGTCTTACCGATGAGGAGAAGGCTGAGTCCGCAAAGCGCCGTGAAGTTCTTAAGGGAATTACAGCCGACTACACTCTCCATATTGCAATGAAAGGAACTGCTGCAGGCGAGTACAGCCTCGGAATGCTTGACGGAGCTACTATTACCATTGGGGACGAGAAAGCTGCTTACGGTTTCAAAAGAGATGGCGAATGGCACGAAATCGAAATTCCTGTTTCAGCATTTATGGCGGGAGAAAAATATAATGCATCAACTGCTGTAAACGTGCTCCAGTGGACTCAGGGAACCAATGGTTACCCTACCACTCTGGATGTTGACGCCATTTTCTGGTACAAAAAATAGTTGAAAAAGAATGAGCAGAATAATCATTCTGTTGCTATCCCTTATCACTGCCGCGCCTGTTGTAGTGTCTTGTCAGAGTGAGCCTTCAATGGCGCACGAGGAAGACTTTAATGTCTTCCGAGTCAGGACAAAGCAGGCGCGCAGTGCCAAGAGGGGAGTCTGCGGCAATTTTCAGATTTCTTCAGATGCCCGCTTGCTCGCTCCGGGAGTCAGTTGGGACTATAATTGGTCCCACAACTATCCTGCGGATGCTTCAGCCATTTACGGGGCGGGGATGGAGTTTTATCCGATGGTTTGGAATGCCGGACTGAACAAGGAAAATATCAGTCGCCTCAAGAATGATTATCCTTCCACGGGATATATTCTGGGTTACAACGAGCCGAACCTTGTTGACCAGGCCAATATGGTGCCGTCTGTGGCTGCCAAGACTTGGCCGGAGTTGAGGGCGTTTTCCAAGGAAATCGGAATGAAACTGGTGTCTCCGGCATTGAATTACGGCACCCTCTCCGGCTATCACGACCCCGAGGTGTGGCTTGACGAGTTTGTTGCCTGCGACGGAATCGGCAACGATGCCTTCGATGCGATTGCGCTACATTGCTATATGCCGAATGCGGCAGGAATGCGTTCAATGATACGAAAATTCGACAAATACGGCAAACCTGTATTTATGACAGAGTTTTGTCATGCGAACGGTAGCATCACAAACAGTGTCACCGAGCAGATTTCGTTCATGTCTGATGCCCTCAATATGCTTGAGGCTGACAGCAATGTATGCGGATACTCTTGGTTCATGCATCGTGCAACGGGTAAGTGGGGAGCCATATCATTGTTGAATAGTGATGTTTCCTCTCCCGAACTTACTGAGTTGGGAAGGGTGTATGTGAACTTTTCTTCATTCGATAAAAACTGTTGGTATGGGAGGCACGAAGTCATTCCGGCAGAGCATTATGTCGCCCACAATATGTGTGGAGTGCAGACCGGATGGAAGGATGTGTTCAAAGTGCGTCCGTGTACCGATTCTGCCGGTGAACTTATGATTCTTTGCTATCAGCAGGATGCGTGGGTTGAGTATCAGATTGAGGTTGAAAAAACCGGGACCTACTCGCTCGGAGCTCGCTACATATCAACTCTCCTTGGGGGAGTGATGGCTGTTTCTGTAGATGGAGGAAAAGAACAATTTGTCACTTTCGACAAGACTTCCGAGTGGAAATGCAAGTGGATAGATGGCTTGTACCTCGAGAAGGGTAAACACACGATTCGTCTCACACATAAGGACGGGCGAGTCGATTTTAATTGGTTCTATCTTGACTGACGTTCCTGTGATGCTCTTTTCTTTACCTGTCCCAGAAGTTGAGTTTTGCTCGAATTTTGTTGCTTGCGTGGGCTCACTTTAATTGATTATTGCATAGATTTCTACTGTGGGAGTGCTCACCTCCGGCGGAGACGCTCCCGGAATGAATGCGGCTATTAGGGCCGTCACAAGGGCTTCCATCTTCAACGGTTGGAAGGTTATGGGAATATACCGTGGTTACGAGGGCTTGATTAACAACGAGATAACGGAATTTACATCGCAGTCCGTCAGCAACACCATCTAGAGAGGCGGAACCATACTCAAGACGGCCCGTTCCGAAGAAGACAAATGGGCCGCCGTCAGAGGCTTTCAAGTGCTTGCTTGAAGTCTTCTTTGTCTGCAGTGAATACGTGATTCAAGATGCCGATAGAAACGATTTTGGTCTTTCCGGCGTACGTGATGATCCCCACGCTGCAGACAAAGTGATTTTCTACTTTCAGCGTGTTGTCAAGTACAATTCCAGCGATGCCGGTTCCCAACATTGACCCGAATGCCACAAATCCGGCGTCGGTTTCGCTTTCGCCTTCGGCCAGTTCTTCTGTCAATACCGTGTTTACGAGGTCCTTCAATGCTTCGCTATGAGCCTCCTTGTCAGGACAGGTGACCACGCATACGCCAGCGACTGCAACCAGTATCAAAATGAACAGCAATAATTTCTTCATACTTTAATTTTTGCTGCAAGATAGACTTTTTTCTCGAAATAAGAAAGATGACGAACTATCCGAAATCCTGAATTTGAGTGTCACAGTATTTTGATTGCAATATGGGCACAGGCTTCGGCATCGGCCAGGGCATGATGGTGACGAGTCAGGTCATAACCACAGGCTGCGGCAACCGTCTGCAGCTGATGGTTCGGCAAACCGCAGCCGAAATGTTTACGTGAGGCAGAAAGGGTATCATGGAACTCATATTCAGGATAATCCATCCGATACACCCTGAATGCCGCTTTCAGGCATCCTTCATCGAACTGGCTGTTATGCGCCACAAGCGGGAGACCCTCGATCTTCGGGGCTATCTTCTCCCAGACATACGGAAAAACCGGAGCATCTTCAGTGTCTTCTTCGGTCAGCCCGTGGACTTGCTGGCAGAACCACTTATAGTATTCCGGCTCCGGATGTATCAAGCTATAGAAAGAGTCCACGATCTGACCCTCACGGACGATCACCACACCGACGCTGCACACGCTGGACGGGCACTCATTGGCTGTCTCGAAATCAATTGCTGCAAAATCTGTCATACTCTATATCTTTGTCAATGCAAATGTATGAAGATTCGCTGAAAAATACTGGCAGTCGTTCTGGTATCCGGGAATGTGAGAGGAAATTATTGAATTCCGACAGAATTCGGCAAGCACACTTGCCGAATTATCTTCCAGTTCACCCCATGCCTCATAGAGTTTGTGCATATTCTTTAGGCTGATGCTATCGTTTATATGAACCGTCCGGTCGCGCTGTCTTTCGCCGCGCGGATCTGGGCCGGCGTGCCGGTCGCCACGATTCTCCCGCCTTCCGAGCCCCCGCCGGGGCCCATGTCAATGATATAGTCGGCATTGCGGATGACATCCAGGTCATGTTCAATGACAATGACGGTGGCTCCGTGGTCGATAAGGCTCTGGAATACATTCAGTAGCGTCATCACGTCTGACGGGTGAAGACCGATGGTCGGCTCATCGAACACGAAAACGGAGTCGCTCTGTCCTCTGCCCATTTCGCTGGCAAGTTTAAGCCTCTGGGCTTCACCGCCTGACAGACTCGGGGTTTCCTCTCCCAATGTCAGATAACCGAGACCGAGATCACGCAATACCTTGAGCCTCTGGCTGATAAGCTTGAGGTCCGCACAAGCGTCAAGGGCGGAATTGATGTCCATGTCCATAAGTTCCGGAAGCGAATGGAATTCTCCGGCAGCGTTTTCCCGCCTTATGCTTCCAGCGACTTTCGAATATCTGGAGCCGCGGCAATCAGGGCAGGGGATATCCACATCAGGAAGAAACTGCACGTCAAGGCTTATCACCCCGGTACCATCACAGGTAGGGCATCTCAGTTTGCCTGTGTTATAGGAAAAGTCCCCATCCTTGTAGCCGTGCTTCTTCGCGTCAGGAGTCTTGGCAAACACTTTCCTGAGTTCATCATGTACATTGGCATAAGTAGCTACGGTGGAGCGGACATTGATACCGATAGGAGATGCGTCGATGAGCTTGACCTGACGGATTCCGTCAGCCTCGATTGACTTTACATGCGCCGGAAGCTCGTGGCCTGAGATTTTCGCCTGAAGAGCGGGGATGAGGCTTTCCAGCACCATTGTGGTCTTGCCGGAACCGGAGACTCCAGTGACCACAGTAAGCCGTCCCTTTGGAATTTCCACGCTGAGCGGCCGGACTGTGTGGATAGCACCAGTAGTCATTGCAATCTTCCCATCATTGAACATATTGGCTGCCTCTACTTGTTGTCTTACTTTAATAGAAGCTTTGCCCGAAAGGAATGGTCCGATCTTCGATTGTGCATTGGTCTCAATGTCATTGACAGTGCCCTGCGCCACCACTTCTCCGCCGTTCGAGCCGGCTCCGGGTCCCATTTCGATCATCCAGTCGGATTTGGCCAGAATCTGAGTGTCGTGGTCCACCAGCACCACTGAATTCCCGTCAGCTATAAGGTCTTCCATCACGCCGCAAAGGCCAATGATATTCGACGGATGCAGACCGATTGACGGCTCATCCAAGACGTACAAGACTCCGGTAGTGCGGTTTCGGACGGCTCTGGCAAGCTGCATTCTCTGGCGTTCTCCAGTCGAAAGAGTTGCGGCCGAACGGTCCAGGGACAGATAGCCTATTCCCAAGTCCATCAGGCGTTTGGCTGCATCGAGAAAAGAATCGCATATGCTTTTGGCCATAGGTCTCATTTCTTCAGGAAGTGAAGCCGGTACGCCTTTTACCCATTCTACACTCTCTGTGAGAGTCATCTTGCAGGCATCAGCCAAGGATATTCCCCTGAGCCTTGGTGCCCTGGCCGCGTCGGAAAGCCTTGTGCCTCCGCAGTCAGGACAGACATTGAGCTTGAGAAACTTCTCAACTCTTTTCATGCCTTTTTCGTCCTTGACTTTCGCCAATGCGTTCTCAACAGTGTAGGTGGCATTGTAAAAAGTGAAATCCAGCTCGGCCGCGTCATTGGAATTCTTGGCCTTGTAGAGAATGTGCTTCTTCTCGGCAGGACCATGAAGGACAATGTCTTTCTCCTTGTCTGTCAAGTCTTTGAAAGGAATGTCGGTGCGCACACCCATTGCTCTGCAGACATCCTTCATGAGCGACCACATCAGCGTATTCCATGGTGCGACCGCCCCTTCGTCTATCGTAAGGTTCTCGTCAGGGATGAGTGTAGATTCATCCACTGTTCTGACAGTTCCGGTTCCGTCGCAAGTCCGGCAGGCCCCCTGGCTGTTGAACGCCAAGTCTTCGGCTCCCGGAGGATAGAAATGCGCTCCGCACACGGGACAGACAAGGTCCTTTCCTGCAGCGACCCGCAAGGAGGGTTCCACATAATGTCCGTTGGGGCATCTGTGACTGGCCAGTCTTGAGAACATAAGCCTGAGGCTGTTGAGCAGTTCCGTTCCCGTGCCGAAAGTGCTGCGTATGCCAGGAATTGCCGGTCTCTGATGCATTGCGAGAGCAGCCGGAACATAAAGCACCTCATCCACATCGGCTCTCGCGGCCTGTGTCATTCTTCTTCTCGTGTATGTCGAAAGTGACTCAAGATAACGCCTTGAGCCCTCGGAATACAGCACGCCAAGCGCCAGCGAGGATTTCCCCGAACCGGACACCCCGGCGATTCCTACTATCTTTCCAAGCGGAATGTCCACATTTATATCCTTCAGGTTGTGCACCCTGGCGCCACGCACCAATATCTTATCCGGATTTTTCATTGACTCAAATAATTTCAGCCTTAAATTTAGCGAAAATAGCACAAACGACAAAAAATAGCCTGAGCCACAAAAACAAAATGTTCTAAACCGCAAAGATGTGTGATTCTGAAAATCAAGCCGATACATATCTGCAAATAACGGGTTGATTTAAATTTTTTCGCTTATCTTGTGGCGAATAGAGACAACACATAGAACATTTACGACAATGAACAGAATCACAACATTATGCTCGCTGGCAATCCTCGTGCTGGGCGCCTGCTCGAAAGAGAAGGTGCGCGGTCTGGACATGCCGGAGCTGCGCTTGACTGCCGGCATCGAGGCAATGACGCGCGCCACGGCGGACAACAATGCCTGGACGGGTGGCGAGCAGGTAGCTGTCGAGGCTACCTCATCCACCGGGGGCATTCAGTCCGAAGTGAAGATCTATACCGCAGCGGCCGACGGGACATTGACAACAGACATTCCATTTGGGTGGACACGCGACGACGAGAGGAAGCGATTTCGCGCATGGTACTGCGCTGACGGGTCGTCCGCGGCAGGTGGCGCAAATGCCACGGCAGCACCTGACAAGTGGGCTGTCAAGGCCGACCAGCGTGGTGAAGGCTATGCACAGAGCGATCTGCTCTTCGCCGCGACAGAGGCTAGTTATTCGGACTATGTTACCAATCCTGTGCCGATGAAGTTCTATCACCAGACCTCCAAGGTGGTGGTAAACATCGTGAAATCAGAATATGCCACTTCCGCCGAACGGATCAGTTCGGTGCGTATCGGTGGCGACCTGCTGCTCGAAGCGAGTTACGTTGCGCCGGATGCCGGAGGAGCAATGATGGGCGACTGGGGATCTGGCGGCACACGGGGAACTATCGTGTCTCGTCAACTGTCAGCCCCGAGTGATCCGGAACAATATGTCGCCACCTATGAGGCACTCGTGATTCCGCAAGAGACCGCCGGCCAGCGTTTACTTACCGTGGAAACTGACTTGGGCACCACTCTCCATTACACTGCCCCTGCAGATGCCCAGCCTCTCGTCCCCGGCAAGGTAAGCACCTACGATGTTACGGTCAAGGTAGAAGGGCTGGAAGTGGAGCTCGTGACCATAAGCAGTAATGCATGGACCGACAGCGGTTCCACCGAGGACATCATTGCGAATGCCGATCCTAAAATCGGAGACTACTTCTACTCCGACGGGACTTGGAGCGACGGAGGCCTGCGCAAGTCCGCTGACGGCAGTATGAAGATTGCAAGTCCCAAGCCCGCTCCTGTGCTGACCAACCCGAATACCGGTGATGCAAGGAAAGTCGTCGGCATCGTGTTCCAGACGGACTGGAACCGCATCGGAGCAAAGGAAAAAGAGAAACTGGGAGGTGAAGACAATGTCCACGGCCTTGTGATGGCTATCAAAAATGCTGCTACGGGCATCACCTGGGGAATGGCTATGAATATGTGGATGACGCAGTGTCAGACAAAAGCGCAGAACTACAATGACATCAGCGGTTACGGCAATTGTGAACATATCCGCAGCGGCTTATACTTCTCCAAATGTCCCGCAATCAAGGCTGCCTACGACTATAACACGACTTGTCCGGTTCCACAGACCACTACCGGATGGTACCTTCCTTCCTCCGGCCAGTGGTGGGACATCATACTGAATCTGGGCGCTTGTCCGGCATTGGCAGACGAGAAAGAGCAGACCTCGTCGGATTCCGATAATTTCTCATGGATTGACCAAGGAGATGTTCTTGGCGCTTTGGATAAATGGATGGAGAAGATTGCCATTGAGGACAAGGACGCATTCAGTGGCAAACAAGGCTTTTATTGGTCTTCATCGGAGTGCGGATACGACTATTTTGCACGATACTGGTACGTGTATGATAATATTGTCAGTTGCTCTGTCGGCCAAAGAACCCGCAATTTTGATGTGCGTCCCGTCCTTGCTTTCTAATTTAGCCTGAAACATTTTTGCATTTACAACAGAAGATATGAACCTGAAGAATATATACACTACCTTATGCTTGTCAGCCCTTGCGATAGTCTCATGCAGCAAGGACAAGCCAATGTTGACCGGCAAGACAGAGTCCGGCGTACCCGTCGCAATCACCGTCTCCGACGGGGGATATGACAATGACGCCGTCACACGTACCGTGGAGAACGGATTCGTCACCGAATTCACTGCAGGCGATGCCTGCGGCCTGTACGTGACGCAAAACGGCAAGGTGACGTCTGAAAACATCAAACTCACCCTCACACAGGCCGACGGCAAACTTGAATGGACTCTGCCGCAAGGCACAACGCTCCATTTCAACTCCTCCGACCGATATTTCCTCTACTATCCCTATCAGGAAACATTACTGGGCACAGTCGATCCGAACGCCGACGACGATGCCGCCTTCTTCGCTGACGTAATCTCGAAATGGACGCCGAAAACAGACCAAAGCAATTACCAGGACGGCTACACTGCTTCCGACCTCATGACAGCTGCGGCCCCATTGTCGCCCGTCAAGAACGAAGACGGCCGCATCAACCTCCCGTTCTCCATGACGCACCGCATGGCGATGGCTGTAATTGAAGTGCCCAGGACAATATATCGGTTCACCAACTCTGAAAACGGAGGTATACCCGACTACGTGACATCGGCAGACTTCGGCGAAAACAAGCCATACAAGACCACGAGCGGCTCTTACCGCTACATCGTTCCGCCATCTGCACAGATTGTCCCGACCATTATCGGCAGTTATGCCGATGGCGTCCACAAGAAAAAGTTCAGAATTGTCCCTGCCGGTATCATAGCAAATAGCTATAAGACTTACAATGTGAACGGGGCAAAGGTAACTCAAATTGAGCATCAGCTGCAGGTGGGCGACTTCTTCCTTGCAGACGGCCGAGTGCTGCCTAAAGACACCGATATCTCAATAGTGCGGGTAGCCAATGTCGTCGGCATTGTATTCCAGACGGACAGGAACCGTATCGGCGCAAAGGAAAAAGAGAAGCTGGGAGGTGAAGGCAATGCACACGGTCTTGTCATGTCCGTGAAGAGGACTCCGGCAAATGAAAGGTGGAGTGCAATATATGAAAAAGATGGGCTGAAGAAATGCAAGACGCAAGCTGATAACTACAACGACATCAACGGTTACGGCAATTGTGAGCATATCCGAAGCAAATACGGCAACTTCGACAATCATCCCGCATTCAAGGCAGCAGACGAACACAACACGGCTTGTCCGATTCCAGCATCTACTACAGGATGGTATCTTCCTTCCTCCGGTCAATGGTGGGACATTCTGCAAAATTTGGGCGGTTGTCCGGATTTGGCAGACAAAAATGAGCAGACCTCGTCAAAAACAGGTTCCCCGTTCAGCTATGTTTTCGTCTGGCATAATCAGGGAGATATTCCAGCCGCCTTGAATAAATGGATGGAGGCTATCCCCGATGGAGACAAGGACGTCTTCGGCGAGAGCGGCTGGTATTGGTCGTCTTCGGAATACTCGGAAAGTCATGCATGGGGCTGGTATTTTCGCAACACTATCAGTAATCTCGTAGAGTGCACATATCAGCTATATAAGGACAGGCAATATTGCATTATTCGTCCCGTCCTTGCATTCTGAGAAGCTCGGGAATGAAGCGATTTCGGAATACAGCACGCCAAGCGCCAGCGAGGATTTTCCCGAACCGGACACCCTGGCGCCACGCACCAAAATCTTATCTTGATAAACCATTTTTATTGTCTTAAAAAGAATCTACCCCAACACCACGTCCAACACCATCATCAGAGCAAACCCGAGCGCAAAACCTATTGTGCCGATATTGGAGTGCTCTCCCTGTGAATATTCAGGAACCAGTTCCTCGACCACTACATATAGCATGGCTCCAGCTGCGAACGCCAACATGTAAGGCATGATACCCAGAATGGATGTCGCCAGAAACAATACAAGCCCACCGCCAATCGGTTCCACGACTCCGCTCAATGTTCCTATGCAGAATGATTTCCAACGGGAGTTACCGGCGGCGCGCAAAGGCATTGACACAATAGCTCCTTCCGGGATGTTCTGGATTGCTATTCCCAGGGCGAGAGCCAGCGCACCGGCCAGATTGAAATCCGCAGAGAGTGAACCGGCGAGCGCGACGCCAACCGCCATACCCTCCGGGAAATTATGAATTGTTACTGCCAATGCCAGTTTTGCGGTCCGTGACAGGCGGCTACGGGGACCTTCCGCTTCTCCGCTGATATGAATGTGAGGTGTGATGTAGTCGATAAGCAACAGAAATGCGAAGCCGGCCAGCAGACCGATGGTAGGAGGCACTACGGCATACGACCCCTCTCCCATGTCGATGGCAGGAATTATCAATGACCAGACCGATGCCGCTACCATCACGCCGGAAGCGAACCCCAGCAGAATCTTTTGCATAAATGCCGGCATATCGCGTTTCATAAGGAACACGAAAGCAGCTCCTAAAGTCGTACCAAGGAACGGTATCAGAAGTGTTGCCAAAACGGGATACATGATTTCATTCTTTAACTGTTATAGTTTTTCGAACTTGTAGCCGAGACGCGCCAGTTCAACTGCAGCGCCGATACGGTACATCTCCTGACAGGACACCACGAAGACCTGATATGCGGTAATACTCTGTGGCTCAATGTGTTCGTGACGTATCAGCGAGACTGTGGCATCTGCACATTTGCGGAAAAGTTCCCGAAGCGACTCGGCTTCCGGAGAATTCAGGTCAATGCCGATAATGTCTCTGATGATGTGGTCATCCATGTCATCGAAACCCTGGCGGCCATAATAGACTGAATAAGGCATGTTCGCACACATTGCCCAGTCCGAATCCCAACCGCAGGCTACCGCCATACCCAGATAAGCGGCCCACGCGACGGCAACTGTAGGATAATCAGCAATTTGCGGCATTGCATCTGCAATATAGTCCCCGCCCAATTTTTGCCAATGCCCGTCAATGTCGGGACTTGACAAGAGCATTGACGGTGCTGTTTGGGACGCATCTTTCTCCTTGGGTGCCGACGTTACAGGAAAGCCGCATTCGCGACAGATCCGCACGAGTTCTCCCTCGAGTTTGTCAATGTAAGTTTCAATGTCGTAAGTGTTTTCCATTTCCAATCCAGTTCAAATCCAATGTTCCGGAATCCGTAACGTGACTGTCTCAAATTCCGACACGTCAAATTTAGATAAATCACACGATTTGGGCAATACTTCGCTCTTACATTACCTTCAGCCTTCACCTCTATTGGCAGTAATTTCCCGTTCCTCTGAATCAGAAAGTCAATTTCAAGTCTTGTTCCGTTATCCGTCAGCACCATTGACAGAAGCGATGCGGGGAGGGTATAGTCAAGTTAAAAATCATTATCTTCGCATTCAAATAAAGCAGA
>HF995995.1:88240-133227 GCA_000432515.1 Bacteroides sp. CAG:545 | reverse complement strand
GCGGCGATGGAAAGCCCGCAGGCCCTGATCGCCCCCTTGAAAAGGGGGATGGGGGGATTGAGATAGGCAAGTCCTCACGGGGGCAACCTTGCTGCCAACCACATGTAGCGCAACCTACAAATAACTGAATGTCAATCATTTAATTGAAATCAGAGTTGGAATTTTGGCAACTCTGAAAACACCTAAAACACTGATACATAGTTAATTACGCGCTGCGCACACCACTCAACATCGGTAAACTTTTTCAGGACTGGGCAAGCGAAAAAGCACAGTCCGAAGGATTGACAGGGCATCAGCAGATGCCGGGCCGGAGTTGGCGGGCAGGGCAGCCATGCGGCGATGGAAAGCCCGGAGGCCCTGATCGCCCCCTTGAAAAGGGGGGTTGGGGGGATTAACAGGGCGGCAGAAACTCAGAAGGCCTTTGTCAATGATAATGAAACGGTGGAGGCAGAGGCGCTTGAGGATGCCGAAGCTGGGGTGACCGTGACAGTGGCGATGCCTCGAGATGTTACGGTGCCTCGAGAGTCGGTAACAGAGCAGGAGGCAGCGAGGGAGCGGACTATGACTTGAGCACAGCCGTTGAACGTTCTGATTGTCATGGTGTTGCCGACAGGGCGCTCCACATCCTTGAATCCGGGATCGCCATTACCCCAGCCGAGGAAGACTGCGTTATCGACTTTGACTTCCAACTCTGTTTCAGGGCTGTAGATATCGATTACCACGACATCCTGGCCGTCTGATTTGAGGGTGGTCTTTGACGGAACCAGTCTTGTCTTATCATATACGGCCGGGAACACATCCTCGCAGACTTTCCGGCCTGAGCGGTATCCTACGGCACGATATGTCACAGCAGGGGTTCCGGAGACACTCGACGCCGATCCACGTACAGGCTTTGCGGCGCCACCTGCAACTGAGTGCTCAGCAGAAGTTCCAGGGCCAGAGGAGCCAGCAGCAGAAGCCCCAGGGCCAGAAGACCTTGCGGCGCCACCTGCAACTGAGTGCTCTGCAGAAGATACAGAGCCTGAAGAGACAGCAGCGCGACCAGCAGAGGAGTCAGACGCCAGAGTTCCGGCAGCGGAAGAGACTGCTACACTACCAGTAGAGGAGCCAGCAGAAGATGCTCCAGTGCCCGAAGGCCTTGCGGCGCCACCTGCAACTGAGTGCTCAGCAGAAGCTTCAGGGCCAGAAGAAGTTGCAGCGCGACCTGCAGAGGAGGCAGACGCCAGAGTTCCGGCAGCGGAAGAGACTGCTACACTACCAGCAGAGGAGTCAGCAAAAGAAGCTCCATGGCCAGAAGATCTTGCGGCGCCACCTGCAACTGAGTGCTCAGCAGAAGATCCAGGGCCAGAGGAGCCAGCAGCAGAAGCTCCAGGGCCAGAAGGCCTTGCGGCGCGACCAGCAGAGGAAACTTTCCAGACGAGGTGACCGTCGTGTGGCATTTTCCGGCGGCCGAGGCTTTTTCCGCTTTCGTACAGGCGGACTTCATCACAATTCGAATACACCCAGACCTCACCGCCATACGGGCCGCAGATGTGCACTGACGGCTCATCCTTCCACGCGGCCTTCAGGTAGAACGCCTCGTCCTTGGGGAAGCCGCAATAATCGAAAATACCGAACTGAGAACCAGTAGCAGGCCATTTCATCGGATTAGGCTCGCCACGGTAATCGAAACCCGTCCAGTAGAACAGGCCCAGCCCCCATGGCCTTGCCTTGTAGAACTTCCATCCGTATTCAATGACATTGACACGGCCCAATGTATCAATCCTGTTCAGCGGCACCATCCAGCCCTTTTCCGGAACCGTCCGGTAAACACCTCTTGTTCCTGCTCCGGAAGTCTCCTCCGTGCCCACGACACATTTCTCCGGATATAGCCTATGATATTCATCCACAGGGTTTTGCACAATGTAATTATAACCGAACACATCCACGCCCTTCACCAGGTCTGGCCCACCGGCATTGCCATAGGTAGAAGGCCTGGTCCTGTCCATTCCGTGCACAGCCTCGCTCATCCTCCGCGCTATTTCCACACCCTTTTCACCATGTTCCACAGCCCATTCCTCATTGCCCACACTCCACAAAATCACAGACGGATGGTCCCTGTCCCGGTCGATCATATTGCGCAGCTGACGGAGCTGCTCCTGATTCACGCCGAACTGCCTGTTCTCATCAATCACCAGCACACCCATCTCATCACAAAGGTCAAGCATTGACACGGAAGCGCAGTTATGGGAAGTGCGGACAGCATTGAACCCATACTCCTGCAGCCGCGAAATCCTATATCTCCAGAGTTCATCAGGGACAGCAACCCCGACTCCGGCGTGGTCCAGATGCATATTCGCGCCGCGCAGCTTGACAGCCTTTCCATTGAGCAGCAGCCCCTTCTCCGGAGAGAACTCGAGCGTCCGCACACCGAACCGCCTCGTCACCACATCAGAAAGTTCACCATCATAGAAAAGCCTGACTGTCAATGTATAAAGATATGGAGAGTCAATGCTCCAGCGACGTTCAGCCCTCTCTACTCGCCTACCTTCCGCATCACAGATTTCGATTTCACGGGTGACCTTATCCCTGTTTACAGCGGCATCCGCCAGGATATAGTCGAAGTCAATGCAGGATTCATCCACATACACGTCCGCTGTCCCGTCAGAAACAGTCCAAATGGACCCGTCCGCCTTTTTCTGGCTGATTTTCAACGAATAATGTTTCATTGACACAGGCCCTGACTTGTACAGCCTCACATTGCGGTAAATTCCTGCTCCCTCGTAATACCAGCCTTCCTCCAAAGACGCGTCACACCGGACTGCAATGACATTGTCCCCGCCATAATTCAGATATGGAGTCAATGTATAGACACTTGACGCATAACCGCTTCGCTCACCGCCGAGATAGAAGCCGTTGCAGAAGACTTCGCTGTCACGGTATATGCCTTCAAACTCTATAAAAAACTGCTTTCCCTTATCTTCTGCCGGGATTTCTATATGCTTGCGGTACCAGCCGACCGAGTTTTCCGGATACTTCCAGCCGATGCATTTGTAGCCATGCGAATGACTCGCTTCCGGACTGTACGGAAGGTCCACAGCCCAGTCGTGAGGCAAACTGACTTTCTGCCATGAAGAATCGTTGAACTCCGGCATTATCGGAGCATGACTGTGATTGGAGGACTGAGCCTTGCAGATATACGTAAAGTATTCTGTACCATGCGTATAGTCCAGTTCCTTGGACGCCGCATTCCCCATCGCGAATGTCCAGTCATTATTGATGACCACTCCCCCGAACTTTTCCCCGCCGGTTTCGGCAGCAAAAGAAGACTGGACAATGCAGAGTGCACAAATCAATGTTGCAAATACTTGTTTCATCGGCGATTACATTTTTCAGGCAGCACAAAACCCGAGCTAAAGATCAAGTGTCAGTTTATGATAACCCGGTTCGTATTTTATGAACTCGGACTTTCCTGTAGCGGAATTATTGACAGTCAGATCATAGACGGCATCCCTGAAACGGCGGACAATATGATATTGCCCCACAGAAGCAGGAAGTCCCGGCTTCAGCAGCAGGCCGTCATATTCAGGGAACACGCCCAAAAGGTATTCCGAAGCAGTCAGCCAGTTCCACGCGGCAGTACCGGTGAGCCAGCTGTTCTTGCCCTCGCCAGGCTTGGCGGCATCCTTGCCGGCCACCATCTGGCAATACACATAAGGCTCCACCTTGCGCAGAGTCTGGTCCTGTACAAACGCCGGGGAGATTTTGCAATAATGGCTCCACGCATCATCATAGCGCCCGGCCAGAGCCTCGGCAATGATTACCCACGGATTGTTGTGGCAGAATATCCCGGCATTCTCCTTATAGCCCTGCGGATAAGATGAAATCTCACCGTATTCCTTATAATACCTGGTATATGCCGGATTCAGAAGGACAATGCCATGCTCCGAATCCAAGTATTTCTTCACCGAATCCAATGCCTTGTCACACAACCCCTTGTCTTCACCTATACGGGCCATTGAGCACCAGCCCTGGCTCTCGATGAATATTTTTCCCTCTTCATTTTCAGAAGAGCCTATCTTGTTCCCGAAGAAATCATAGGCACGCAGGAACCACTCCCCGTCCCAGCCGTATTTCTCCACAGAACTGCTCATCCGACTTACCCATTTTGCCATCTCGACAGATGTCCTGCCCTCCTGCTGCACAGGGACATGGCCCGGATGCCGCTCCAGATATTCCAGCAGCTTCACGAACTCATTTCCGACGAACACATAGAGTCCGGCTATCATAAGCGACTCCGCCTTGCTTCCATGCGAGCGGTTTTCAGTAGTCTGGAACGAATCATCAGGATTGTCCGAGAAACAGTTCAGGTTCAGGCAGTCATTCCAGTCCGCGCGACCAATGAGCGGAAGACCGTGAGGACCGAGATTGCGGTTAGTATATTCAAAACTGATGAACAGATGGTCGAGAAGCGTTTTTTCGCTGCCCGGAGCATTGTCAAACGGTATTTTCTCATTCAGAATCGAGAAATCCCCGGTCTCCTTCAGATATGCCACAGTCCCGAAAATCAGCCAGAGCGGATCATCATTGAAACCGCCGCCTATATCATTGTTGCCGCGCTTGGTAAGTGGCTGATACTGATGATAACAGCCGCCGTCCGGGAACTGGGTGGAGGCTACGTCAATGATTCTCGCCCTCGCCCTGTCCGGTATCTGATGCACAAATCCGACCAGATCCTGTGCTGAGTCCCTGAAGCCCATTCCGCGGCCGATGCCGCTCTCGAAAAAGCTGGCGCTCCTGCTCATATTGAAGGTCACCATACATTGGTACTGGTTCCAGACATTCACCATCCGGTCCAGTTCAGGAACACTGGAAGAGACACTGAACCGGCCGAGAAGTTCATGCCAATAGTTCTGCAACTCCTCAAATGCCGCGTCCACCTGCTGCTGCGTCATGAACGACGTCAGCATCCGGCGCGCCGGAAGTTTGTTTATCAATGCCGAGCACGAGTTGGTCACAGGGCCGCCGAACGGTGTGTTTTCTACCAATTTCTCAGACTGGGCCTTCTCACTGGCGGACAACTGCTCCTCGAATTTGTGCTCGTCATCATTTTCCACATAACCGAGCACGAATACGAGTTCCTTGGTCTCGCCCGAGGCCAATGTCACTGAAACACAATGAGATGCAATCGGACTCCAGCCGTGGGCAATCGAGTTTCCCGACTCCGCCGCCAGCACTCTGTCCGGAGCATCGAAGCCGTTGTAAAGGCCAATGAATGATTCCCTGTCGGTATCATAACCGGACACAGGAACATTGACACTATAAAAAGCGTAATGATTTCTTCTTTCGCGATACTCGGTCTTGTGATATATCACGCTCCCCTGCACCTCAACCTCGCCCGTCGAGAAATTGCGCTGGAAATTCTCCATATCAGTCGCTGCGTTCCACAGACACCACTCCACGCAGGAGAAGAGTTTGAAATCCTTAGCGGCCGCAGAGGTATTTGTCAATGTAACCCTATGAATTTCACAACGTTGTCCCAGAGGAACGAAATACAGGCAAGCGACTCTCAGCCCGTCTTTCTCACCGGTAATCCTGGTATAACCCATACCGTGACGGCATTCGTAGAAATCCAGCGGAGCCTTGCAAGGTTTCCAGTCCGGACTCCACACAGAACCGCCGTCATTGACATAGAAATACCTTCCTCCGGCATCCATCGGGACACCGTTGTAGCGGTAGCGGGTGATTCTACGGAACTTCGCGTCCCGGCAGAAGCAATAGCCGCCTGCCGTTCCGGAAATCAATGAAAAGAAATCTTCAGTTCCAAGATAATTTATCCACGGCCAGGGTGTGGCCGGATCTGTTATGACAAACTCCAGGGAAGCGTCGTCGAAGTGTCCGTACTGTTTCATCAGCGAAAAGGTTTTCCGGGGCGTCGCCACCCCGGTCATCCGATAATTATTTTGTCAAATTTTTATGGATCAATGCCTTAAGTCTTTCAACCGACTCGCCTGTCCTGAAGCCGTCCGGCTCTGTATGCATGCAGTAGTCCACCAGTCTGTCCACGGTGCTGGTAGCCACGTGCATTCTGGTATCACAGGAGGCATAGTAGATGAACACCTTGCCGTCCTCGTCTGCTATCCAGCCATTGGAGAACAGCACGTTCATCACATCGCCCACATATTCCTCTCCTTCAGGAACCATGAGGAAGCCTGCCGGCTCAGCTATCACTCTTGACGGGTCGTCCAATGCGGTCATATACATGTAGAGCACATATCTGAGGCCTGATGCGCAACCACGGACACCATGAGCAAGGTGAAGCCAGCCGTACTTGGTCTTGATCGGAGCAGGACCTTCACCGTTCTTGAGTTCCTTGATGGTATGGTAATGACGGAAATTGATGCTTTTCTCCTCTTTTACCTCCGCATTGGTAATGTCGTCTATAAGCGCCCAGCCGATGCCGCCGCCTTTTCCTGCATCGATGAATCCGTCCTGGGGACGTGTGTACAGTGCATATTTGCCGTTTACGAACTCAGGATGCAGAACCACATTGCGCTGCTGGGACTTGGACTTGAGGTCCGGAAGACGTTCCCAGTTCACAAGGTCCTTGGTTCTGGCGATACCTGCGCACGCCACTGCAGAAGACAGGTCTCCTTCCGGCGCATCAGGGTCCTTGCGCTCCACGCAGAAGACTCCGTAAATCCATCCGTCCTCGTGGGCGGTCAGCCTCATGTCATAGACATTGACAGCAGGCTCTCCGTACTCCGGCATTGTCACAGGATAGTCCCAGAAGCGGAAATTGTCGATTCCGTTGGGGCTCTCCGCGATGGCGAAGAACGATTTTCTGTCCGCTCCTTCCACTCTTACAGCCAGTACATATTTCCCGTTCCATTTGATGGCTCCGGAATTGAAGGCGGCGTGGATGCCGAATCTTTCCTCCAGATACGGATTAGTGACAGGGTCCAGGTCATATTTCCAGAACACAGGAGCATGCGCGCCCGTGAGAATGGGATTCTTGTATCTTTCATAAACGCCGTTCACATAAACCGGCTCATTCTTTTTAGAAATCAGATTTTCATAATCAGCCTGAAGCTGTTCCAATCTCTCATTGAAATTCATAACTTTAATTATTTAGTTTGCTATTTCAGAAATATCGTCTTGTCATTCGCGTAGAACTCGCGGAAATTGTCGGCATCCGCAGATGACGGATGTGCCGCGAAATAATGTTCCTGCTTGTCCCAGGCGTTGCGCCAGGTCAGCACATAAGCCACCGGTGCGTCACCTATGGCATCCAGCAGCACGTCAGTCCACCAGCGAAGATAAGGAATGCCCTCGAAACCGGTCTCGGACACTGCAATCACCTTTCCGTGCTTCTTGGCATAACCGGCCATATAATCCAGATCATAAGCGAGTCTTTCCTTATAGTGCCTGTTTGCGGCCTCGATGCACTGGTCCTCAGTCATGCGCTCATCGCTTCTGTCCACATATTCGTAATGGTCCACACCGAGAATATCCACCATGTCGTCACCCGGATAGCGGCTGAAATACTGGGTGCTGTCGATTTCCGAGTTCGGAGAATATGCCCACAGGATGTTCCTCAGACCGCGTTCCTTTTCAATATAGTTTCTTGTCAATGCAAAGAGCGTCTTGTATTGCCCGCTTGTGCACAGGTTGCCGCCCCACCAGAACCAGCTTCCGATATTCTCGTGCCAAGGCCTGAAAATCAATGGAATAAGGTTACCGTCAGCATCTTTCATAGTACCAAAAAAGTCTGCGACACGTGAAAGCCACTGCATGAACAGCTCGTGGTTTGCACCGCCTTCAAGCACTGATTCCACTGCCTTGTCGCTGCTTATGTCCCAGGCGTCACCGCCGGTAAGAGGATTGCGGACGTGCCAGGAAAATGTCACGATTCCGCCTCTTTCCACATGAGTTACGGCAGCTCGGCTCATAAGTGAGAAATCCACGCCGTCCAGATTGGCCTTGTCTCCGAGTTCAATGCCGCCGAGGTCAAACCCCACTACGGCAGGATGAGCACCGCAGACCATGCGGACATCTGACCTGTACAAAGAGTCATTCTCCACGTCCTCCACTTTCCAGTCGTGGCCATAGACAAGGGCATCCTGATGAGCGTAATAGAACTTGCCTGATTCCGCCGCCGACCTGAGCGAGTTCAGCAACGACGTAGCGTTCTTGTCGAGTGATCCTGACTTGCAGGAACATCCTGTAATTGCCGTCAATGCAGCCATAACGATAGCAGTTGTCTTTATAAGTTTCATTGTCTGAATGTATTAGCGTGGAGCATTGTCATACACCGATTTGAGCGTATAGGACTTCTCCGTATTGAACATTGCATTTTTCAGTGCAGGGATGATTTGCGCGCCGTTAGCGATATATTCTCCTGTGGAGTGGTTTATGAATCCGCTGGTTTCGCGTCCGGTATCCATTGCGCCATTGTCCCAGAGGAACGGTGCAATGCCGTAATTCCTGCAGGCTCTGAAGAAGAACTCGAGGTAGTATTTCTGGAATGATGTCTGACGGGAAGTAGGGCGGTTCACGCACCCGCATTCGCCGAAATAGACAGGAATACCGTTGTCAATGTATTTGGTCTTGAGTTTCGCCATCACTTCCACTATCGGCTTCTCATCTGACGGAGCGGCATTGTTCACTGCGGTATGTCCCCATTCGTCATATTTGGCTTCGAGAGTATAATCATGCGGATCATAACAATGCACCGCCACCAGCAGTTTGCCTTCTGCGGAGTCCTTAGGCAGGACCAGATTCTCGATGGTCAGGTCGGGATTTGTACAGTAACCCGGAATACCGAGATACCTTGAAGCATTGTTTCCACCTGTCTCGCGCACTACATTGACAAACTCCTGGACCCACTGGTTCACGACGCGATACTGCGCTCCGCCGTCGGTCATGTTGTCTCCCCAGCCCCAGCCTCCGTCATGGAGTTCATTGAAAGGCTCGAAGATGAGGAAGTCGCCCTTGTCCGCGAATTTCTCGGCAATCTGCTTCCACACGGCCTTGAATTCTGCGGTAATCGTCTGATATTCAGCAGATGAAGAAGCAGCCCTCTTGACACTCAGCCAGTATTTGCTGTCAGCTCCGTCGTGGTGGATATTGACAATCGCCATCAGACCTGCCTTCTCGGCATAGCCTACGACCTCAGCCACACGGTTCATCCACGCCTCGTCTATCTTGTATTCAGGTGCCGCACCGATATGTCCCAGCCACGTGACAGGGATACGTACGGCTGTGATTCCTTTTGCTTTCAAACCATCAAAAGTCGCTTGGGTAGCCTTTGCATTGCCCCAGGCAGTTTCGCTTGCGACGCCATTGTTCTGAGCGTCGAGCTGGTTGCCGAGGTTCCATCCGAGTCCGAGTTTCTTCGCCACTGTCCAGGCATTGTTTGTTCCAGGCACTATCTCCGCAAGGAAGTCCTCAGGCTGTTCGGGTGTCACTTCCCTGCCCTTCTGGGTAACGGAGAGTCTGACTCTTTCGTCGCCGCATACGATGGACACGGATGCTTTCCGCTCCTCTGCGGACTGGTTTTCAGTCACATTGACCTTGATTACGCTTTTCTGCGCAAATGCTCCGGCGGTCACGGTGCACCAGTCGGAAGCGCTGGAAACAAAGTTCGGTTTGGAAGGTGCCGTTACATTGACCTCCTGACTGGAAGCCGCGCTTTCGAACACGAGTTCAAGAGGCGAGGCTGACAGGGCTGGTCCGGTCACAGAACCACCGCTGCTTTCCTTGCTGCATGCAGAGACGGCCATAAGCATCATCGCCGTCACCAAAATCTTATGTTTCAATGTTTTCATATCAGAATTTCACGTCTTTTCTGTTGATCACTTTAGTATTTGCCAATGCGTTTTTCCAATCGGAGGCCGTATTGTTCCAAGAATATGACCCGTCACTGTTTTTGCAGTACAGCACCGGCTTGCCGTCCTCGTAGTTGCACCAGTTCATGAAATATCCCCAAGGGGCATCCTCCGCGAAGAATTTGTCAGTATCAAGAAGGTTTCCGAACTCGCTGAGCACCACCATTTTCTTTCCTTTCACGCTGTTGTTCACGAACTTGAATGCAGCTGACTGGGACGTGCCTTTCGCCACATAAAGGTCAGCGCCCACGATGTCCACATAATCGTCACCCGGATACCAGGCACGGGCTTTCTCCAGATCAGTGCAGAGTTTGCCCTGGTCATTGGTCTGGACAGTCCAGATCCATATCAAGTTGTGCAGGCCATAAGTGCCCTGAAGCTGGTCGCGCAGATACTTCCATAGTCTTGTGCAAGGCTCAGCTCCGCCATCGCCCCACCAGAACCACGAGCCCCATGAATAATCCCCGGCCGCCTCATGCAAAGGTCTGAAAAGGACAGGAATACCGGCATCCTGAAGAAGCTTCAGATATCCGGCGAGTTTACTTATCTGGCTGTCAATCACCTTCCTCTGCCAAGTCTCTTCTTGAAGAGCCTCATTGATGTCAAATGTGGTTCCGGACGAATAGAACGCATACTTGTTGATGTCGGTCTCGCCTTCTTTCGACGGTACTGACCAATGCCAGCCCACTTGGATGATATTTCCCGCTTCCCAGGCATTCTTTACAGGAGTGATGTCTCCATAATCCGGACAACCGCTCCATGCTTTTGCCGGCCAGTTGAGGAACAGATAGTCGAATCCGACGATGGCAGGATATTGGCCTGAAACGCTTTCCAGCATATCTGCATAGGTAGTTTCCCAAGCCGTTCCGCCCATAGCTCCGCTCAATGTCTTCTTTCCATAGTTCTGAAGCAGGTATGCATAGAGTTTCTTGGCATTTGTAGTGGCAGATGCGTCAGTGAGGGACTGTGACGGATTCCTGTCATAGTCGGACTCGTCCGCCTTCACCGAGAACCTGTAGGACAATGCCCCGACCGGATTGCTCTTGAATCCGGAGATGGCTCCGTCCGCCACTGAAAGCGTATATGAGACACCCTTACGGAGCCCGGCGAGCTTCACGGTGACATCCTTATTGTAAGCGAGCGCACTCGACACGGTCGCCTCATTATCAATGCTTACTTTACGTGCATCAGGCAGTTTCACGTTCTGGTCGAAAGTGAATTTCACTTCCAATGTCTCTCCTGAGACCTCACTTCCGTCCGCAGGAACCACACTGACCAATGACGGAGCTTCTGCTGCAGGACTGTCCGGCTCACCTGAACTCTTCTCCCCGCATGCGCACACGGCAAACGACACAGCCGCGACCATCAACAAATTATATATCCGCATATTCATAGTTTTGATTGGATCCCGGCAGCAGGGTCAGCCGCTGCCGGAATAAGTTTAGAGTACAGCTACTTCTGTCAATGTAAAATTACATCCTGTAATAACCATACCTCCTTTTGCGATGAGGTCATCCAGATTCGTCTGTGTCATCACGACTTCCACACGTGTCTGACCTGCAGTCATTTCCTCAAACACCTTTTCAGGAAGTTCGCCCCAGCCGTCACCATGACGCAGCGAGAACTGCCAATATGTCTGGGCCGCATCCTGGGTCAATGTGAAAATCAGTTTCTGGCCGGCCCTGACTGTGGACCAGTCGAAGCCTCCCCATGCGAGGTCCTGGTTTCCGCTCCAGTTGCCTGCTGCGAACGATCCTTTCCAGATTGTCTTCTCCTGAGGGATTTCCTGGACGATTTCTATCTTGGTGAACGTGATGTCTGAACCCTGGATGATGAAACCGAGGTTCTGCTTGTCTTCCGCATCACCTTTCTTCGCCTGGATATTGTCCAGTATTTCCTGGGTCAATGTAACCTCCGTACATCTGCTGACTTCACCATTGTCATTCCAGCCGAAAATATCCTGAGGGACAAGCACATTCTTTCCGATTTCCGGGAATACGACTCCGGACCAGTCACCGTAATTGAGCTGAGCCTGACACCAGGTCGGTCCGTTGTAAGTGTAATAGAGTCTCATCTTGGAGCCCGCCTTGACATCAAGAAAGTTGGCCGCCGGAACAAGCACTCTGCCGCCGTCATTCCATGTGATAGGGCAACTGCCTTCCCAAGCCGTGATGAATTTCTGCTCGAGGAGAACGCCTATCCTTGAAGGGCAGGTCTCGGTGTCACCGTTAAGAAGTTTGAACACAATATCGTAGGTGCCGATAGTGTTATACGGCATTATGAATGAGATTTCCTTGTCCGAACGGGCCGTATAGGTCACGACTTTGGCCTCACCGATGAATATGTTCTCGATCATCATGAAGTTTTCACCCTTGAGTGTCACTGTTGCCCCTATATGCTCGGCAGACGGCAATTCGTTCACGACGATAAAAGAATCGTAAGAAAGTTTGATGTCAGCATCCGGCTCCACTGTCTCGCCATTGAACTGGGTGAGGACTATTTTTCCGGATACGGATGAGGCTGTGGTAGTAAGGACAAGTCGAGTTCCGTCTTCATTGGCCTTGCCATCTGCAATTTCAACCGCCTTTCCTCCGAGTGTGGCGCTGCTGATCAGGTCCAAATCAGCACCTTCCACAACGATAGCCTCACCGGCCATGAGTTCTGTAGGAGAAACCTTTGTAACGACAGGTTTTACGAGAGTGAAAGCCACTTCCGCCTCGTCTCCGTTGGCCATCTTGAGTTTCACATTGCCTTCAGTTGCGGTAGAAGGAACCGTAACTGAGATTTTCCCATCCTTGAACTCAAATGCATTGACCATACCGGCTGAAGGGAACTCCACAAAACTCACCACATCTAAATCTTTTCCTGAGACTTCCAGAGCCGCCCCTGCCTTTACTGGTAACGGAGCTGCCTTGAGGCCAGTAGGAACTACCATCTCTACAGTTCCGGCCTTAAATGATTTTCCGGCATAGCTCACGGCTTTGATATCTCCCGACCGCATTTCCAGAGGAATAGTGAAAGTCAATGTCTTGCCATCTTTGGAGACCACAAGGCCCTCAGATTCAATGGTGATAAAACCTTCGAGCTGCACCTCCTTAATCATATCGAGATAAGTACCTGAAATAGTAGCCACATTATTAGGCTTCCAAGCAGAAGCCTTAACTGAGGACACTGTAGGATCACCTATCTGAATTTCGTTCTCAGAATAGATGAGATTTGCAATTTCACCTTCATCTGAAAGAACGATTTTTCCGGTAATTGCAGAGGACGGAATGATGACAGATGCATTGTGCCTGTCGATATGTTTCACCTGAGCCACAGCGCCGCCCTCGAATGTAACGCTCATTACAAGATTCATATAGTCGCCCTGGAGTTTCACTTCGTCACCAGGCATGGCAGGAGTCTTGGCCGTAGTGAACTTGTCCAGCACGATAGGTTCCGTGTATTCGAGTTCTGTCGCTGTAGTAAACACCTTTCCGTCAGAGGATTTGAGAGTGATTTTTCCCACTTCCGGACCTTCTGCAGGAAGCACCACACGGATTTCGCTCTGCTTTCCGGATGAAACCACTTCGATCTGAGTAAGCGGCTCCACTCCCGGCACATCAACCTCGACGATCTTGTCGAGATTGCTGCCGATGAAGGTCAATGCACCGCCGCGCATCACAGGATTAGGACCGTAGGAAACGAGCCTTACCTGCTTGCCGGAGTACTGGGCTGTATCAAGTTCCTCATTTGAGCAGGCTGCTGCAGAGCAGACCAATGCCGCAAACAGGATTGAGAGTCTAAATATGTTTTTCATAATATGTTTTCCTCCAATTATTTGTTAGGGACGGCCCTGATATTGTCAATCTGGATCATCGGAGTACTTGATGAACCTCCGGCAGCGCCTGCCGCAAGGAAGAGTTCCATTCCTGAGAATGATTCAGGAGTGAGTGTTCCCGTAGCCTTGTCACCTGTCCAGTACCATACGAATTCAGTTGCAATCGGCAAAGATACTGTAATCCATTTTCCGCCGGTATCGAATGAGCCGGTTTCTTTCCACGGCATGTAAAGCGCCCTCGGAAGTGAAAGCTTGTCATCGTGGAAATATGTGTTGTTTGCCGTCTGCATCGTAATCTGGGATTTGCCAGCAAAGATAACCTGCATAGGACAGCCTTTCCACGGATGTTCAGAAGGAATTCTCAATTCGAACTTGATGGTCATATTGGAGAAGTCCTTGAAGTCCACAACCTTGGTAAGGTCGATTCCGTCCGGATCGTCGAAGGTCTCAGGCGTATTCCAGTTGCCTGGCCAGTATTCGAAATGGTAACCGTCATCAGCCCAGTCGGTTCCGTCAGCCTTGAGCACCACGCTATCCTTATAGAGCTGGAGATAGTTGCCGCTGAACGAGTTGGCGTCTGACTGTATGGTCTGGTTATGCCATCCGTGATTTCCTCTCGCGTCATCGAATGTGAAGAGCATTCCTCTGTCATCCTGATACATGAATGAGGACTGGCCTGTTCCGGATTCCGTGGTCACCTTGATTTTTCCAGGAAGCGCACCCTCCGGAATGACCACATCGAATGAACTGAATGTGAGGTTGGAAATCTTGGTCGCCTCAGCACCGGTGAATTCCACGGTCATAGGCTCGTAGAAGTAATTTCCCTTGACAGTCACCGTCTCGCCCGGTTTTGCGTATTCGAATGACATTGAGTTTATTACAGGAACCGGTGGCAGCACCTTGAAGTCGAAGGTCGTGGTGTCCTTTGCATTGTTCACCATGTATATCTTGTCTGTCTGCTTGACAGGCAGCACTTTAGGCACGGCCACTATAAGAGTGTGGTCCGTAATGTAACTTGTGTTAAGGATCGCCTGCTGGTCATTGAACCAGAGTTCCTTGATACTGCGCAGATTGTCTCCGAGCAGACATACGACTTCATCCATAAAGGCTCCTGTGATGGTCAGGTCCCTGTCCGCATACCTTACGGAATACACGGTAGGATTTCCGTCCGCAACCTTGTAACGGTCAGGATAGTCGATGCTGTCGCACGAAAGGAACATCGTGGCCGCAGCAGCGGAAACCGCTATGATATTGAGTAATTTTATAGTTTTCATATCCGTATTGACTAAAAGTTATAGTGATATTCGGAACGGACATCCACGTGTACCGCTTCAGCTCCGGATGCCATGTTGCCGTTGAAGATGATATCCTCGGTAGGCATCGGCAGGGTGAAGCTTGAGGCAGTGACGTTAGGATTGTCATCTTTTGGATTATAGGTAACCTTGCTTGCGTCCCATTCGCCTGAATAGTCGAACTTCTCTCCTATCCAAGTCTGCCATACTTTATTGAGGCCATCCCAACAAGACCTCTTCTGGGCCTTGAGCTCTGCGATGCAGGCATCTACATCATAGTAGGAACGACGTACATAGTCATACCAGCGGTCGCCTTCACCAGCGAGTTCGAGACGGCGCTCTTTCCATATGTCATTCCATGTCACGTTATCCAGAGCCTTCGCGCCGGCACGCTCACGTACTTTGTTCACATACTCCTTTGCAGCGGCATTGTCAGTATTCACAACAGCCTCAGCATAAATGAGATATATATCTGAAAGACGGAGAATGTGAGTAGGAAGCTGGTTGGCCATATTCATCGGAATGATGCCCAATGCAGAGACATGGTCCTGATTGTTTCCGTACAGATTCTTCACGTTGTTGGCGCCGGTATTGCACTGGAGTTCTCCGCCCGGTCCGCCTTTGCCGTATCCGTCCTTGTCATAGATGAAACGGAGGTAGTCGAAACCTTTCTTACTTCCGGAGTAGGTCTTGTCTGCCCAGAAATAGCTATATACATCACCAGGAAGCATCATCGTAGCATGACGACGGATGTCAGAGTTGTCGCGGACTGCAGGATTGTCAGTAGCGGTGCAGCCGAATGCAGCCTGAAGGTCCACTGAAGGACCGCGGTAACCGCCCCAGCAGTCACCATTCTCGTCGAAGCCGGTCATAGCAAGGTCACTCTGAAGAGTGTTCTGCTGTGTCCACGGATCGCGGCCGCATTTCCAGAGCCATGAAATCAGACACTCACCTGTCTGGTTGAAGCCCTTCAGACGGAACACATCCTCATAGTTCGGGGTCAATGTCCTTCCTGAGTTGTCGATGACATCCTTTGCATAATCAGCTGCTTTCTTGAGGTCGTCAGCACTGAGAGTGCCGCTTACACCTGCACGGGTGAGATACACCTTTGCGAGAAGCGCCTCAGCAGCATAGTAGTCGATTCTCTCATAGTCAGCAAATCCGCCGGTCTTCTTGGGAAGAAGTTCGAGGGCCTTCTCGAGAGTCATGATTATGTATTCATAAATGTCCGCACGCTGGACTTTCTGCACCTTGTTCACGTTTCCTGAAGCAATCAGTGCCGTATTGTCGTGAATGATAGGAACTTCACCGAAAGTACGCACCATGAAGAAATATGCGAACGCTTTCCATGTGAGAGCCTCTCCGATGCATTTGTTCTTGCAGGCCTGTGACGGGCCTTCGGAGTTGAGGATATTGTTGATGACAGTGTTGGCATGGCCGTTTACTGCCCAGAGAGAGTAGGACATGTTCACAAGGTCCTCGTCAGTACCGTTGGTGGTGAAATCCAGATACGGACTTGAGCCCCAGTACATATTTCCCGACATGACTTCTCCGACCTTGATGAATCCTCTTTGGAAATCATACCACGGGGAGTTGTACATGTAGTTGACACCCTGTTCGCACTGAGCGTCATTCTTGTAGAAATTATCTACGTTGTAGCTGTCTTCCGCAGGGCGGTTGAGGAAATCCTCGCAGGAGGTGAATGCCATCACAGCCGCTGCCACCGACAAGCCTTTCAAAATTATATTGCGTTTCATATCCGATGTCTTAGAATGTAATGTTCAAACCGAATGAGTACATAGCCGGAGACGGATAACGACCGTTGTCCAGGCCATAAGTAAGACCGGTAGAATCCTGTGTACTTGCGCCGACCTCAGGGTCATAGCCGGTGTACTTGGTGAAGGTGTAGAGATTCTGGATGTTCACATAAACACGGAGATTCTCTATTTTCGCCTTGTTCAGAAGAGCCTTCGGGAAGGTGTATCCGAGAGTGATGTTCTTGATTCTGAGGAATGAGCCGTCCTCGACATAGCGGTCGCTGATGCGGTCGTTGTCGTTAGGGTCATTGATGGAAGTATGAGGAATCTTTGTTCCCGGGTTCTTCACTCTCACATTGTCGATATGGTCGAACCACTTGCTTCCGTCAGCATACACGATGGTCGGGTCGATAGGCTCGAGTCTCGCTCTCTTGGAAACCACGCTCTGCAGCTGGTTTGTCCAGGTGCTGTTCATGTGGGTCAATGTCAATGAGTTGTAGTTCATCACCTTGTTGCCGTAAGAACCGTTGAGGAAGATGCTCAGGTCGAGGTTTCTGTATCTGAAGGTGTTGGTCCATCCGAAGGTGAACTTAGGAAGCGGAGAACCGAGATCTGTACGGTCGCGCTCGTCGATGATACCGTTTTCATCCACATCCTTGTATTTGATGTCTCCTACCCACACTGTATTTCCGCGGCTGAACACACCGTCAGACGGATATTTTGCAGGTTTCGCAGAGTTCTGGATATCATCCAGGTCCTTATATACACCCTCGACCTTGTAGCCGTAGAAGTTGTAGAGAGGTTTGCCGATTTCGGAAACGCAGACCACATCACCCCACTGGCCGTAACCTACGAGTGTAGCATTTTCTGTATCGGAAAGGCTGAGGAGTTTGTTCTTGTTGAAGGAAATCTGGAAGTTGCTGTCCCAGCTGAAGTTCTTGAGCTGTACCGGATGGGCATCCAATGTGATTTCAAGACCCTTGTTCTCGATGCTTCCGTAGTTGCCCTTAGGAGCCTGGAGCTTGGATGAGACGTTGCCCTGTGTTCCCATATAGGACGGGAGCTGCATTGACATGAGCATATCATCAGATCTCTTGTAATAGGCATCTACCGTGAGATTCAACCTTCCGTTGAAGAAACCGAGGTCGAGTCCGACATTGTACTGTTCCTGGCTCTCCCATCTGATGGAAGTGTTAGGGATGTTGGACGGACGGAAGCCCATACCGAGTGCGGAAGGCATACGGGTAATGGCCGCGCCCCAAGCGTAGGAACCGATGCTGGAGTTACCTGTCTGTCCCCAGCCGAGACGGAGCTTGCCGTTGTCAATGACTTTCTTCACAGGCTCGAAGAATTTCTCGTTGGAGAATCTCCAGGCCAATGCCACTGAATGGAAGCCTGCCCAGCGGTTCTTAGGTCCGAAGTTGGACGAACCGTCATAACGGTAGGTGTAGGTTCCGAGGTATCTGTCACCGTAGTTGTAAGTTTCACGGGTGAAGAAAGATGCCATGGCGGATGAACCGAATCCTGAAGAGATCGAAGGAGTTCCGGTAGCGAGAGCCACATTGTGAACCTCGTCTGAAGGGAGGTCGGTGTTGCTGCCGCTCAGGTAGTTCCATCTGGACTCCCAGCACTCCTGACCAACCATCGCCGTAACGGAATGCTTGCCCCACTGGTTGGCATAAGTAAGATAGTTCTTGAGCTGCCAGAAATAGTTGCTGTTCTTCTGATAGCTGATGGAGTTCTGGCTGCGTACCCAGCCGCCGAGGTCGATCATCGGCTTGTATCTGTTGGCATCGGATTCTCCCATATCGAAACCGAGCTCTGTTCTCCATGTTATATGTTTTATAGGAGTAAGTTCGGCGTAGATGTTTCCGCTGAGTTTCTTTCTCTTGAGGAGAATCTCATCCATCATCGCAAGTGCGACAGGGTTAGGTGAGGTGTAGCCCTCACGGATAGTGGAAGAGTAGTTTCCGTTCACGTCATAGACCGGGATGTCCGGAATGGTGGTGAGGGAGTAATAGATCAGGCCCTGGTTGGAGTCAGCGAGCTTCAGGTTGTCATTGGTAATGGCATAGGTAGCGTTCACTCCGAGCTTGAGCCATTTCTTGAGCTGAGCATCAAGATTGGTCCTGACAGAGAAACGGTTGAAGTTGGAACCGATGATGGTACCCTGCTGGTCCATATAGGAACCTGAAACATAGTACTGCACCTTGTCAGAACCGCCCTGGGCGCTCAACTGGTGCTGATGCTGCCAGGCTGTGCGGAAGATCTCGTCCTGCCAGTTGGTACCTTTTCCGAGGAGAGAAGGTGTGGCATAGTAAGGGTTGGTCTCATTGATGTCACCTTCCTCTATCATCTCATTATAATACTGTGCGTATTCGCGCAGGTTCATCATATTGAGTCTGACAGCCTGACGGGACATTGCCACCATACCGTCATATGAGAACTTGGCCTCACCGGACTTGCCGTGCTTGGTGGTGATGAGGACTACGCCGTTCGCTCCCTGCGCACCGTAAATCGCTGTAGCAGAGGCATCCTTAAGGATTTCCATGCTGACGATATCGGCAGGGTTGATGGTGGAAAGCGGAGAAATCGTGGAAACTTTTCCGTTTCCGAGAGCATCTCCGAGACCGAAATCCGCGCCGGTGTTTCCGCCGCCCTGGACGATGACACCGTCAATGACGTAGAGAGGTTCCGCATTGGCATTGATAGTCGCCTGACCGCGGACGCGGATAGAAGATGAAGAACCAGGAGCTCCGGAGGTGGTGACAGCCGTGACACCTGCTGCTCGTCCCTGAAGGCTCTGGTCAAGAGACGAAATGATGGAGCCTTTCAGGTCGGACTCTTTCATTGAGACAGAAGCTCCGGCGAGGTCGCTCTTCTTCATTGAGCCGTAACCTACTACCACAACTTCATCGAGGAATTCATTGTCCTCTGACAATGTCACTGTGAAGTTCGTCTGAGCTCCGACTGTAATCTCCTGAGTCTTATAGCCGATCGATGATATTTCGATCACCGCACCCTTGCTTACCGTAAGGGTAAAGTGACCGTCATTATCAGTCATAGTGCCGTTGGTGGTACCTTTTTCGATAACACTGGCGCCGATAACCGGACCGGTCTGATCGCTCACGGTACCTGATACGGGCACTTTCTGAGCCATCATACTGATGCTTAGGAACATCAATACAAGGCACGAAAATAGTTTACCTTTCATACTGTGTGTGATTTAACATATATTGGTTATTGTTCTCAATCGTAAATAATCAGCTGTTTTTCTTAACGCTTTCTAAACGCTTTTTAAACCGTATTACAACGTTGCAAAATTACTGACACATAGGCCGTCAAACAAGTACTATTTTATCATAAAATGCTACAATCTTGACATTGACGGGAACCTGCCAAGATTTCCAAGTAATTTTTGACGGTTGACTTATGGTTGCTAACTTTGCGGAAATAATACAGAACCAGGTACTTATGAGCAAGAAAACATTGACATTGACAGCGGTTGCGACGGTTATCATCATAGGAGCGGCCTTCATATTCGCGACAAAAAGCAGCAAAAAGGGCAGCGGAGCCTCAGCATTGACCTCGGAACAGAAATACTGCAATACCGTATGCGTCGAGGGCGACAGCGAAGAGGAGATAATCAGGAAGGCGGCCAATGTCATACCTTCCGAAAACCAGTTCCAAGCACTTGAAGATGAATTCATTGCATTCGTGCATTTCGGGCCTAACACATTTACCGGAAAGGAGTGGGGCAGCGGCATGGAGACCCCGGAGATGTTCGCGCTGAAAGAACTCGATACGGACCAATGGTGCAGCGCCATGAAGGACGCCGGTATGAAGATGGTGATTTTCACGGCCAAGCATCATGACGGATTCGTGATGTGGCAGAGCAGATATACCAGACACGGAATAATGTCCAGCGGATTCCGCAATGGAGAAGGAGATGTGCTCAAGGACCTGTCACTTTCCTGCAGGAAATATGGTCTCAAGCTTGGAATATACCTTTCGCCTGCCGACCTGTACCAGATAGAGAGTCCTGACGGGCTGTACGGCAACCGGAGCAAGCCTTCGCTGCGGACTATTCCGCGTGAAGTGGCCGGCAGACCGTTCGCGAACAAGACAAGGTTCACTTTCAATGTGGATGACTACAACGAATACTATCTGAACCAGCTTTTCGAGCTCCTTACCGAATACGGGCCGATTTCTGAAGTGTGGCTGGACGGCGCCCACCCGAAACGCAAGGGCGGACAGACCTATAATTATAAGGCATGGAAAGAGCTCATACGCACCCTGGCCCCGCAGGCCACCATCTTCGGACGCGAAGATATCAGATGGTGCGGCAACGAGCAGGGACGCACCAGAGCCACGGAGTGGAACGTGATTCCATATATGGAGAACCCGGACACGCTTTCGCATTTCAATGACTTGATGGCCAATGACTTGGGTGGAAGAGACGAACTCATTAAAGGCAGGTGGCTCCACTACCAGCCGACAGAAGTGAACACATCCATACGCGATGGCTGGTTCTACAGGGACGACACCCACCAGATGACCCGCAGCGCTGACGACGTTTTCGACATGTACGAGCGCAGCACCGGAGGCAACGCCATATTCCTTCTGAACATCCCGCCGGACAAGAACGGACGTTTCGCAGCTGAAGATGTGAAGGTTCTCAGAGAAACCGGAAGAAGAATCAGGGAGACCTACGGGAACGACCTGCTGAAGGGAGCCGAAGCGGACAAAGAACTGTTGGACAATGATATAGACACCTTCATACCTATCAATGAGGGTGACAGCATCGTGGTGAAACTGCCGGAAAAACGGACAATAAACAGGATCGCCCTGAGCGAGGCCATCAGAACCGTCGGCGAGAGGGTGGAAGAATTCGCCGTGGACGCAATGGTAAACGGAGAGTGGACAGAAATCGCCACAAGCACCAACATCGGTCACAAAAGGATTCTGAGATTCGAGAATGTGGAGACCGACTGCATCAGGGTAAGGCTCCTGAAGTCACGGGCTACAGCAGCCGTCAGCGGAATATCAGCTTTTTTTGATACTTTTTTGACGGATTTTTGTCTATGATGCCGGTTTGTGGCGGGCAATCATGCGAATGATATAATTTTGCAGGCGGAACTTCATAAAACCACATTCAGCATGAGACTCATTCCTGCCATCACCGCAGCCGCCGCGCTCGCATTGACAGCATGTTCAACCAATTCAGTGACAATCTCCTACGAGGGAGGAAAGACCAGAGTAGAAGCCTATTCTGACAATATCCTGCGCGTCACATCCGTACCTGAAGGCGCCGATTTCATCGACGGAAAATCCCTGATGGCACTGAAGCCGCAGAGAAAAATCAGGATCAATGTAACAAAAGACTATTCTGTAACTACAGTCAAGGCCCCTGGAATAACCGCAGTTGTGGACAACTCGGACGGCCGGGTTTCGTTCTTCCGTCCTGACGGGACAGAACTGACTGCAGAGCATTGCCGCTCGTTCACCCCCATTACGGTAGAAGGAGACAAGGCATGGACCGTCAGCCAGAGTTTCGACTCTCCTGAAGACGAGGCATTCTACGGCCTCGGACAGCATCAGGCAGACGACTGGAACTACAAGGGCAAGAACGAGGAGCTGTACCAATACAACACCAAGATCTCCATTCCTTTCATTGTTTCATCCAAGAAGTACGGACTGCTCTGGGACAGCAACAGTTTCTGCCGCTGGGGCGACCCGAGAGACTATGAGCAGATCGGCAATGTGTTCAGGCTCTACGACAAGAACGGAGAGGAAGGCGCGATTACCGGGACTTACACGGCAGCCGACGGCAGCACATTGACAAGAAGAGAAACCGCATTGGCCCAGGAATTCCTGGAGACTCCGGACTGCGGGAAAGTCCGCAACGCTCCTGATTTCAGGTTCAACGGCTCTTCTGTAGTGTTCGAGGGCGAGATAGAGCCTTCAGAAACAGGACTTTACCATTTCTATATATATTACGCCGGCTACACCAGGGCCTTTATCGACGGAAAGCCGATGACTCCAGAGATATGGCGCACAGCATGGAACCCTAACGGAAGGAAATTCGAGACAAGACTTGAGGCAGGAAAACGCATACCTCTCAGAATAGAATGGAAGCCTGACGGAGATGTATCCTACTGCGGACTGAGGGTGCTGAGCCCTGTTCCTGAGGACGTGCAGCAGAGGATGAACTGGTGGGGCGAGATGCAGAGACAGATCGACTATTATGTCATTGCCGGAGACAGCATTGACGAAGTAATCAGCGGCTACCGCACCATCACCGGAAAGGCCCAGATAATGCCGAAATGGGCAATGGGCTACTGGCAGAGCCGCGAGCGCTATGCTTCGCAGGAGGATATACTCGGCACATTGGCAGAAATGAGGGAGAAAGGTATTCCGGTGGACAACATCGTGCAGGACTGGAGGTATTGGGAGGACGACCAGTGGGGCAGCCATGAGTTCGACCGCAGCAGATATCCGGATCCGAAAGGGATGCTGGACACGCTCCATGCCATGGGTGGACGCTTCATGATTTCCGTATGGCCGAAATTCTATGCCAATACCGAACATTTCAAGGAGCTTGACGAACACGGATGGATTTACCGCCGCGCGATAACCGACAGCGTGGAGGACTGGCTCGGATATCAGCAGTCATTTTACGATGCCTATGCGGAAGGTGCCAGGAAACTGTTCTGGAAACAGATGAAAGAGCACCTGTTCGGACTTGGAATAGACGCTTGGTGGATGGATGCAAGCGAGCCGAACATCCACGACTGCACCGACATGGACTATCGCAAGGCACTTTGCGGACCGACCGCGCTCGGCACCTCTACTGAGTACTTCAATGCCTATGCACTTATGAATGCCCAGGCCATCTACGAAGGGCAGCGCTCCGAAGCGCCTGACCAGAGAGTGTTCCTGCTCACCAGAAACGGATTTGCAGGGCTTCAGAGATATTCTACAGCATCTTGGAGCGGTGACATCGGAACCAGATGGGAAGACATGAAGGCACAGATCAGCGCCGGACTGAACTTCTCCATCAGCGGCATTCCGTTCTGGACCCAGGACATCGGAGGATTCAGTGTCGAGAACAGGTATATGGCAGCCCAGCAGGAATACGACAAGACCGGCATCGAGAAGAAGGACCTCACCGAATGGAGGGAACTTCAGGCAAGGTGGCACGAATGGGGCATCTTCTGCCCTCTCTACCGCGCCCACGGACAGTGGCCTCTGCGCGAGCCTCAGAACATCGCGCCGGCGGAACATCCTGCATATCAGGCTATTGTCAATGCCAACAAACTCCGCTACAGGCTTATGCCATACATCTACACCATGAATTCCCGGGTACATTTCGAGGACTATACCATAATGAGGCCCCTGGTGATGGATTTCACAAATGACAAGAAAACCTTGTCATCGGGAGACGAATTCATGTTCGGTGACGCACTCCTTGTCTGCCCTGTCTATGAATACGGTGCAAGAAGCAGGAAGGTATATCTTCCGGAAGGCAGATGGTATGACTGGTACAGCGGAACAGCACTCGAAGGCGGCCGAGAAATCACTGCCGAGGCTCCTTATGACAGGATTCCGCTTTTCGCAAGAGCCGGGCAGATCGTGCCTGAAGGCGCTGACATCCAATATACTGCACAAGACGACGGCAGGACATTGACATTGAAGATATTCTCCGGCAAAGACGCCGTATATTCATTGTACGAAGACGACGGTCTGACATACGGATACGAGCGGGGCGAATACTGTCGCTACCCGATGGTATGGAACGATGAGGCCTCCACGCTCACCATCAAGGCCCGCGAAGGCTCGTTCAAGGGCATGGCGCCTGCCAAGACTGTCAATGTAGTGGTCATCTCTCCTGAGGGAATCCGCAGAAAGTCAGTAGAATACACTGGAGAAGAACTCATCGTGACGCTATAGATGACGGCAGTCACTCGTCAACGGACGCGCCTGAAGCACTTGACCGCTTCGGAAACCACGAATGTGGAGCCGCCTATATAGACGAGCGGATTTCCACCGTAAGCCGAAGCTGTTTTCAATGCCATCGCTACGGCATCACGCACGGAATCATTGACATAAAGTCGGGAGGTGCTGCGGCCAGTCTTTTCGCAGAACGCTGAGTATCTGGCCAATATCTCGCTTGCCGGCTCTGCTCTCCTGGTGTCCGGGGTGGTGAAGATCCAAGTCGCGTTTTCCGGAAACAGAGGCATTATGGAATCGAAGTCCTTGTCTGCCATTACGCCATAGACCATTATCAATGATGTATATGTGCCGTCGGCAAGGGCTCTTTCCAGCTGCGCGAAGTTATACTTGAGGGCTGCGGCATTGTGACCTATGTCGCATATCACGTCCGGATTGGTGAAGAGGCGCTCCCATCTGCCGTGGAAGTCCATTCTACGTGCAGTATCGGCAATCGCCTTGGCTACCAATGAGTTGTCTTTCAGCGAGGCTGAAGATATCACATTTCTGAGCACATCCACGGCTGCAAGGACTGTCCTGAGATTCTTTTCCTGATATTCGCCCCTCAAGTCCATTGACTTCAGAATCTCATCTTTCATATACCACATTGACGGAACAGCCTTGTCAGCGAAGACCAGCTCCGGACTGTCTTCCCCGTTCACTTCTGCGAAATGGGAACGGAAGACAGGCTCCGTTTCCGGAAGAGTCTCCCCTATCACTACCGGGACTCCACGCTTGAAGATCCCCGCTTTCTCGAACGCGATTTTTTCCAGGGTATCGCCGAGCAGGTCGCAGTGGTCCAGACCAATGCTGGTGACGATGGAGAGTTCCGGAGTTATCACATTGGTACTGTCGAGTCTTCCTCCCAGACCGACTTCTATGACAGCAAAATCCACCTTCTGATCCGCGAACCATTTGAAGGCCAGCCCTGTAGTAATTTCAAAGAATGACAATTCCAGTCTGTCGAACGTGTCGGACCACTTCGTCAGAAAATCATATACATATTCCTCCGGTATGAGTGAGGCTACTGAATCCGGACCTGCCATCCGCATTCTTTCCCTGAAATCGAGGATGTGCGGGGAGGTGTAGAGTCCTGTTTTGAATCCTGAAGCCGAGAGCACCGAGGCAAGCATGTTGGCGACTGAACCCTTTCCGTTGGTCCCGGCCACGTGAATGGTACGGAAAGACTTCTGCGGCTCTCCGAGTAGTGCACAGAAAGCCTCAATATGCTCAAGACCAGGCTTATAGGCATCGCCGAAAGTGGAAGTCTGGACTGATGGAAATCTTCTGAAGATGGACTCAACCAGTGAGTCGTAGTCGTCACGTATCATAATAAACCGAATACTTCATAGCTCCGCTGACAAATTGTATGCAGAACGGGGTGGCAAAATTACTCCTAACCTCCGACAATTCCAATTAGGACTGCGGAAAAATTATTATATTTGTAAGTTATACGATTTGAGACAAACACAATATAATATAATTATGAGAAACAAACTGATAAGACTTGCCGCATTGACGGCATTGACCTTAGCCACTCCGGCACTGGCACAGAGCACCGGCAGCATCAGGATAGGCGCGCACCGCGGATTCTGGAACTGCGACGAGGCTTCCCATACGGAGAATTCCATCGCTTCTCTCCGCACGGCCCAGGAATATGGCCTGTGGGGCAGCGAATTCGACGTTCATCTTACTGCTGACGATGTCGTCGTGGTGCATCACGATGCGCATATCCAGGGAAAGGACATCCAGAAGAACACCTACGGATTCCTGAAACAGTATAAGCTCGCGAACGGCGAGACTATGCCTACCCTCGACGAGTATCTGACGCAGGCTGAAGGATGCAGCACTACGGTACTGGTGCTCGAATTCAAGTCACAGTACTGCAAAGAGCGTGAGGACAAGCTCGTGGACATTGCTCTGAAGCAGCTGAAGGAGCACGGCCTCTACGACCCGTCCAGAGTCATGTTCATCTCCTTCAGCATGAACATATGCAAGAAATTGGCAGCGGAAGCGCCTGAGTTCACGAACCAGTATCTGAACGGCGACATTGCCCCGTCCGTGCTCAAAAAGGACGGAATAAACGGCATTGACTATCATTATGCTGTGTTCTACAAGCACCCTGAATGGGTGAAGGAGGCGCACGACGAAGGCATGAGCGTCAATGTCTGGACCGTGGACAAGGAGAAGGACATGAAGGCGATGATCGGTCTCGGCGTGGACTGCATCACCACCAACGAACCGCTTCTTGCACGCAGGCTGCTCGGTTCTGAAGAACTCAGACTCAGCAAGCCGTCTGCAGATGACCCGAAGGCTGATGCCAAGGCGGAAGTCGTGGCAGGAAAAGCACGCTTCACCGTACTCGGAAGCCGTCTCATCCGTATGGAATGGGCCGCTGACGGAAAATTCGAGGACAGGGCGACTCTCGGTATCGTGAACAGGAAGATGCCTGTGCCGCAGTTTACGGTGAAACGCTCAGGAAAGAAGGTCACCATCAAGACTTCAGACCTGACATTGACCTACACCGGAGACAAAGAATTCGACGAGAACAATCTCCACGTCACTTTCCAGATGGCGGACCCTACTTCCAAGACAGGGACAAAGAAGGTTACCTGGCACCCGGGACTTGACGACAGCGGGAACCTGCTCGGAACCGCAAGGACTCTTGACGGCTGCGACGGCACCACCACAAAAGACCCGTACGACAAGGGTGTGGCTTCACGCGACGGCTGGGCCATCATCGACGAATCCGACAGACAGGTTTTCGTTCCGGAGGACACTGACTGGAAAAACTGGGTGGCATGCAGGGACAGCGTTGAGAGGAAAGACCTCTACATTTTCGCATACGGACACGACTACAAGGCTGCAGTCGAGGATTTCGTGAAGATCGGCGGTCAGATTCCACTTCCTCCTAAATACTCATTCGGATACTGGTGGTGCAGATTCTGGCAGTACTCTGACTTCGAGTTTGTGGGACTCGGCAAGGAAATACGCTCATTGAGCATCCCTATAGATGTCATGGTTCTGGATATGGACTGGCACGAGACATGGACGCTCAGAGTACGCAATTCCCCGAAAGACGAGTATGGCCAGCGCATCGGATGGACCGGCTACACTTGGCAGAAGAAGCTGTTCCCGAACCCGGCAAACTGCTTGCAGGACCTCCACAACCTCGGACTGAAAACCACATTGAACCTGCATCCGGCTTCAGGCATACAGCCTTACGAAGAGCCTTATGACAGATTTGTAAAGGATTATCTCTCACGCACTTCCGTCTATGACGGACCTAAAGGTTATGTCAATGCTGATGGCAGCAAGGCTCCTGTTCCGTTCAGAATCGACGATGAGAACTGGGCCAATGCCTATTTCAACTCCGTAATACGTCCGTTCGAGAAACAGGGCGTGGATTTCTGGTGGCTCGACTGGCAGCAGTGGAAGGAAAGCAAATATATGCCGGGACTGAGCAACACTTTCTGGCTGAACTACACCTTCTTCAATGACATAGTGCGCCAGAGTGAAAGTGAGGGCATCTACGCGAGACGTCCGATGATCTATCACCGCTGGGGTGGCATCGGAAGCCACCGTTATCAGATAGGTTTCTCCGGAGACACCTATGCCAGCTGGAAGGTGCTCGGCTATCTGCCGTATTTCACAGCCACCGCATCCAACGTAGGCTATGGCTACTGGGGCCACGACATCGGAGGCCACATTCAGCGTAGAGGCGTGAAGGAGACTGACCCTGAACTATATACGAGATGGCTTCAGTCAGGTGTGTTCACTCCGATTTTCAAGACCCACTCCACCAAGGACCTGACCATGGAGAAGCGTTTCTGGGTATTCCCTGACCATTTCGACGCGATGCGCGACGCCATCAGGCTCAGATACGACCTCTCTCCGTACATCTACAATGCCGCACGCCAGACTTATGACACCGGCATTTCCATGTGCAGGCCGATGTATTACTACTATCCTGAGGATTCCAGGGCCTACGACTGGAAAGAGGAGTTCATGTTCGGCGACGACATCCTCGCCACCACCGTATGTTCTCCGGCTGACAAGGTTACAGGACTTGCAAAACGCGGAATGTGGTTCCCAGAGGGAAATGACTGGTATGACGTGGCCACAGGCACTCTGATCAAGGGCGGCCAGACTGACACGCTCACTTATACCATCAGCGAAAATCCTTACTACATCAAGGCTGGTGCAGTTATCCCTATGGCAGGTGAGAAGATAACCTCTCTTCAGGAAAAGGACAACAACATAAGGATATTCGTGGCTCCTGGCGACGGCGAGAGCCGCACTTCGCTCTATGAGGATGACGGTGAAACTCAGGCGTACAAAGATGAGTATGCGACTACCTTAATCAGCAAGAGTGCAGATGCTTCGCACGTAAAGGTCACAGTATCAGGCAGAAAAGGAACATACAACGGCATTGACCCGAACCGCAGGCTTCAGATAGTGTTCGCGAGGGTGTTTGCGCCGGAAAAGGTCTTTGTCAATGGCATCGAGATTCCTTATTCACGTTTCGCCGCACACAATGCCGAGGTCAATGGCTCCGAGGCCGAGTGGGGTTATGTGGGAGCAGACCTTTCCGCTGTAGTATATCTGCCGGAATCAGCTGCCACTGAAGAAATCACGGTCGAGTGCAGGTTCAGCGACTATGCTGCTACCCACAGAGACCTTCTGAACGGAAAGAAGGCGCTGATGCACAGGATGATGGAGCTGACTCCTGAGACCAAGCTCGTATTCATCAAGAACATCGACCCTTACATGATGCTTCCTGACTCGTTCCTTGCACTTGCGCAGTGCTCCAGCTTCATCAGCGAGGACCCGCAGAATGCAGGAAAATATCTGGAATCCATCGACTCCAAGGCGCTTATCGACGAGTTCAGCAAGATGGAGAAGATTCCGTCCGAGTTCATCGCCAAGATCCAGGCTCAGGTCAATGTGAAGTGACACGCCGTAACACGGGACACCAGACGGCGGTGCACTGTATCAAGCTGTGATAGTCGATGCGCCAAAGTTTGGAACAACCTGCAATAATGAAAATCGCGTAATCTCTTGAGAACCAAGAAATTACGCGATTTTTACAAACTCAGGTCCCATATAAAAATGGGTAACCTGCATGCGGCAAAAATTCATAACTCCGTGTCATTCAGTCGATTAGCCGCTAACACAAAAGTCAGGTTGTTCCAAATCCGAGGTTCTGCGCAAGATGAAAAAATAGGGCCTGCCACCGACACGCTAAAACCCGGTGTAGGTCCAAGGAGTGATGGCACGGAGCTCGGACTTGACCGACTCGGAAACGTCGAGGCCGTCTATGAAGGTCTCGATGGTATTCTCGTCGATGGCGCCGCCCGTGCGGGTCAGGGCCTTAAGAGTCTCGTACGGATTAGGGTAGCCTTCCCTTCTGAGAATCGTCTGTATGGCCTCGGCCACCACAGCCCAGTTACGGTGAAGGTCAGCCTGGATGGCATCCTCATTCAGAATCAGCTTGCCCAATCCTTTCTTGAGGGAAGCCAATGCTATAAGTCCGTGAGCGAGAGGCACTCCCACATTTCTGAGCACAGTGGAATCAGTAAGGTCACGCTGCAGACGGGAAATAGGCAGTTTCATAGACAGGAATGTGAGCACGGCGTCGGCCATGCCCAAGTTACCCTCCGCATTCTCGAAATCGATAGGGTTCACCTTGTGCGGCATCGCCGAAGAGCCCACCTCATTCTTGTTCACCTTCTGCTTGAAATATTCCATCGATATGTAAGTCCAGATATCACGGGACATGTCGATAAGAATGGTATTGATACGCCTCAGGCAGTCGAAAATGGCAGCCAGATTGTCGTAATGCTCTATCTGCGTGGTCGGGAACGAACGCTTCAGACCGAGAGAATCCACAAACCTGTCACCGAAGGAAATCCAGTCGATGTCAGGGAACGCCACCTTGTGCGCATTCATATTGCCGGTAGCACCGCCGAACTTGGCAGGATAGGTAAGAAGAGCGAACTGACGGAGCTGTTCCTGAAGACGGACCTGGAACACCTTGAATTCCTTGCCCAAACGTGTCGGAGAAGCAGGCTGGCCATGCGTCTTGGCAAGCATAGGAACATCTTTCCACTGCTCTGCCATACCTGAAACCATATTCAGGACCTCATTCAGGGACGGCATATATACATCCTCAAGAGCCTCCTTTAGCATAAGCGGCTGGGAAGTGTTGTTTATATCCTGGGAAGTCAGACCGAAATGCACGAATTCCGACCATTTGTCGAGGCCGAGCTCGTGGAAATGCCTTTTGATGAAATACTCCACCGCCTTGACATCATGATTGGTAGTCTTCTCGATTTCCTTCACCTCCATCGCCTGCTCCGGAGTAAGATCCAGATAGATGCTGCGCATTGCCTGATATTTGCTTTTGTCAATGTCCTTGAGCTGAGGCAGAGGCAGTTCGCATAGTGCGATGAAATACTCGATTTCCACGCGCACGCGGTATCTGATCAATGCAAATTCACTGAAATATGCTCCGAGAGATTCTGTCTTGGATGCGTAACGGCCGTCAATCGGTGACACGGCAAGTAATGAATGAGTGTCCATTATATTGTTTGTTTCTTATTTATCTTATTCAAGCGTACGGTACAGTTCCACCGTGCGGACAGCTTCCGCCACGTCGTGTACCCTGAGAATATCAGCCCCCTGGCACAAGGACTTGTAATGCAGTACCTGAGTCTCCGGCAACGACTCTTCCGGAGTAATGCCGAACTTCCTGAAAATCATACTCTTGCGCGACACGCCCACAAGCACCCTATTGCCGAACTCAGAAAACCTGTCCAGCTCGCGCATCAGCTGATAATTCTGCTCCAATGTCTTTGCAAAGCCGAATCCCGGGTCGAGAATCCAGTCCGTCAGGCCCACAGCCTCAGCCTTGGCTGAAAATGCACGGAAATATGACAGCACATCCTCCGTAACATCCTGATAATCAGTAAGTGACTGCATTGTCACAGGATTGCCTCTCATATGCATTGCCACGAAAGGCAGCGACAGGGCAGCGACCTCAGTCAGCATCGGCCCTGGCTCGCCTGGAGCAGTCTTCTCATACATCCCCTCACCCGCAGTCACATCATTGACAATAAACTCCCCTATCGTGTCATAGGCTCTGCGCACCACCGACGGCCAATACGTGTCAATCGAAATCCGCGCAGCAGGAAATTCCTTTTTTATCGATGTCAATGCAGGTCCAAGCCGACGCCATTCCTCTTCCTCGCCCACAGGAGACGAGCCCGGCCGCGTGGAACAGGCACCTATATCCAGTATGGAAGCGCCGTCCTCCAGCATCTTACCCGCTCTGGAAAGAATCCTGGAGATGTCATCGGACCCTGAAGAGTCCAGACAACGGCTTTCTGCATAATATGAGTTTTCCGTGATGTTTATGATTCCCATCACGTCGATAACCCTGTTCTTGTCCATAGAATACTTCTACAGCATCAGTGAATGTCTTACTGCAGCGGCAGCCTCTTCACCCTTGAGATGAGCAAGGATGGCCAGGCCGAATTCCACGGCGCAGCCAGCTCCCCTGCCGGTAATGAGATTGCCGTCACGGACAGCCGGTTTCTGCTCGTAGATACCTCCACGGGCAACAGGAGCATCCTCGAATCCGTCAAAACAAGTAAAATGCTTGCCCTGAAGGCTTGGAAGCTGTGAAACCACGAGGCCCGGCGCAGCACAGATCGCTGCCACGGCACCGCCTTCAGCATAGTGCAGACGCATGAAGTTTATGATCTCACCATTTTCCGCCAGGTTCCTGGTTCCGGGCATACCGCCAGGGAAAATCATCACGTCAGACTCATCAGTTCCGTCGAGCTGGACTTCAGCCTTGAACTCTCCGTAGGTCATGTCCGCAACCACGGTCGTCTTGTGGGAACCGGTTACGAACTTGTCGTAGAGTACAGAAACAGTCTTCACGTCCACGCCTCCACGTCTGAGGACATCAAGAGTCGCAAGCGCTTCGATTTCCTCGAAACCATTTGCAAGAAAAATATATACTCCTTTCATTTCTATAAATATTGTTTACAAAGTCACACCTTATATGATAAGCATCATCGCCAATGTGTAAAGCATGTACGCCTCAAATGCCAATTTGCCCTTGGAATCCGAGTCGAGCATAACTTCCGTAGCATCATGTCTCACGAGTTTCGCGAGCTTGCGCGGACTCGGCAGATTACGGGCAGCCCACTTGCAGAGAATGTTGCCGTCATTGAAATATACTGCTCCTCCGTTTGAGCGGTTGAGCGATATAAGCGTCTTGTAATCAGAATAATACACAGCCGTCATCAGCTGCATTGACTCCTCCGCTCCAAGCTTTTCTGAAGCGATGAGATGCGAGAAACCATCAGGGGAATCAGCCACCAGAAGCAGCGGGACAAATCCCTTTTCAGCGGCATCGCCGAGAAGCCTTGCCGTATTTCCCCATCGTTTCGCAGACATTTTGGCCGGTTCCGGAACAGATACCGCCATCACGAGACCGTTCACAGCCAGGGTGTCACGATATTCACCGGAATTGTCCCTGAACGAAAGACGTGGGAAATCAGTCTCATTGATATAATCTTCTTTCTTTACGGTATGGGCCTCGACGAAGGTCCAGGTGGAATCAGGAATGAAGTCCAGAGTAAACAGACCGCGTTTTCCGTTTTTCTCATAGACGAATGTGGAGACATATTCATCTTCTCCCCCTGCCGGAGACTCGCTTGCCTCAAGACGCGAACTGAGATTGAACGGCGTAAGTTCCAGCATCGGTATGAACATCAGCGAATAGACTGCAAAAGCGGCTGATGCGGCTGCCGTCAATGCGAATGTCACATATTTGCTTTTCTTAGGTTCACCGAAATCCTTGTACGGGAAGAATGCGGCAAAGGTCAGAAGACACAGTACAATATTCTTGGCAAATGACTGGAAATGAGTAAGATGCACCGCCTCGCCAAAACAGCCGCAGTCCATAGACGGATTCAATATCCAGAGCAGCAGCGTAAGCAGGGTGAATCCGCCGAGCAGACCAGTCACGCACCAGGCGGTCACCTTCCTGAAAACTCCTGTCACCAGACAGATTCCCAGGCCTGTCTCGGCAACCGCGAAGAACTCTGCGAAGACCATGGCTGCACCACTGAGGAAGCCGAGATGAAGGAAGTTCAGATACTCCCTGACTATAAGCATCGTACCGACAGGATCCATCAGTTTCAATGTTCCCGTCACGAAGAATACCAGTCCTACCAGGACGGCGCAGAAGCGCCTTGGCTTACTGCCTATATAACTCATTCCCAAATAATTGAATTATCGTTTTCCATCCACTGTCGCCATAATGGCCGCAGCGATCTCGTCAGGCGGAAGCATCGAGCCGTCACAGGAGCGGCAGTCGATCCTGATGAAGTCCGGATCCATTTCACATTGGCTCACATACACTTCGCGCACGCGCTTCTGGAACTCTATGTCAGCCTCGTGGATATCGGTCTTTCCCTCGAGATACTCCCTGTCGTCACCTTTTCTGCCCGCCTCAAGTTTCTTCTCCACGAATCCGATAGGCACATCCAGGAAGATGTTCAGATCCGGCTTCGGCAGACCGAACTGTCCGTATTCCGTGTCGAAAATCCATTTGCGGAGTGCTTCACGCTCCTGCGGATCATCGATTTTTGCGCATTGGTACGCAATATTTGAATAGACATAACGGTCCAGCAGAACGATACCGCCCTCATCCAGCGTCCTGCGCATCTGAGGCGCCGCACCGTGCCGGTCTTCCGCATACAGAAGAGCCACCAGCTGCGGATGCACACTGTCAATGCTACCGAAACCACCTCTCAGAAACTTTCCGATGAGCTCACCATAAACGGGAGCGTCATAACGCGGAAAGTGGATGTATTCCAGATTGTCAGTCCTGCTTTCCAGATAAGACCTGAGTCTTTTCACCTGAGTCGATTTTCCGGAGCCGTCCAGCCCTTCTATTACTACTAACATATATTGCTATTTTATTATTTCCCTGTCTATCCTCCTTGGGATGCTTGTCAATATCTCATACGGTATAGTACACAATATATCAGCGAGTTCCGTCACGGAAGGGTCGTCTCCGAACACCGTCACCGTATCCCCGACTTTCGCATCCACGCCGGTAATGTCCAGCATGCACATGTCCATACAGATATTGCCGATGGTCGGAACCCTGTGCCCATTCAATGAAAACGAAGCATGACCGCAGCCGAGGTGTCTGTCAATGCCGTCCGCATATCCTACCGGTATGGTGGCTATGACCGTGCCTGTCGGCGCTATATGTCCATGCCTGCCATATCCTATGGTTCCGTCTTCCGGAGACAAATGCTTAATCTGCAATATCTTGCATTTCAGCGAAGCCACCGGTGAGAGTTTCACTCCAGGCAATGCGCTGATGCCGTATATCCCGATTCCGAGTCTGACCATGTCGTGCTGATAAGCGGCGAAACGCTCTATTCCGGCCGAGTTGAGTATATGAAGCATTGGCTTATAGCCGATCTCCTGCGAGATTCTGTCGGCATTGGCCTCGAACATCTTTATCTGGCCGAGAGTGAAGTCGTCCGACTCCGGGTCTTCTGCCGCCGCAAGATGCGAGAACACTGATTTCACCTTGACGGCATCCGTGGTCTTCAGAAAATCCGTAAGTTCCTGCAGTTCCTCAGTCATGAAACCGAGACGGTGCATTCCGGTATCGAGCTTGATATGCACAGGGAAGTCCTTCACTCCCCTACGGGACAGCACTTCACAAAGCGTCCTCAACGCATACATATTAGGTATGCTCGGCTCCAACCTGCTATCAATCATCTCGTTGAAAAAATCCGTACCGGCCGTCAGCACAAGTATCGGAAGACTGATTCCGGCTTTTCTAAGCTCGATTCCCTCTATCGGATAGGCCACTGCGAGGTAGTCGGCGCCCTCTTTCTGGAGCATTGACGCGAATTCAACCGCGCCATGTCCATAAGCATTGGCCTTTACAAGCACAAGAAGCTTGGTGGAAGGTTCCAACAAGCCTCTGAAATATCTGTAGTTGTCGCGGCAGGCGCTGAGTTTCAGCTCAAGCCGTGAAAAATCATTTTCTTTCAGCATTCTGTCAGTCCGGCAAACGACCGGTTTATTCTATCATCAGAATTACAAAAATACCAAAGTTTCGCCATTATCAAAAAATTATTTACTCCGGCAATGCAGCTTTCAGCACAGGGTCAATGCGCAAGTATATGCGATAGAATGCATTGTCCCCAAGCTTGGAGTATCTTCCCACGAGAGCACGGAGCTGCGGCAACAGATAAGGGCATGTCTCCTCCCATTCGCCCGGAGCCGGAACAATGCCGTCTGTCTTGGCAGCATAGGCCCTGAACTTCGACGGAATATCCAGACCGTCCAGATATGCCTCCAATGAAGCATAATTGTCAATGGCGGACAACTGCTTGCCGTATTTGTCGAAGATGGACGAAGCGAAACGCATCTGGGTAGCCTTCTTGTTGCACTTGATGAAGAAACGGGTAGCCGACGTAGTGTCCACCGGCACGAAAACGTCAGGGACAATGCCGCCTCCGCCATATACGGTGCGGCCGCCTACCGTGTGATAGACTTCGTTCTTGTCCACCTTGATACTGTCCTTGTCGAACATTTCACCATCGGCATATCGTTTATAGATATCGTACTGATAATCATCTGAATACGGTTTCTGGATACATCTTCCTGACGGGGTATAGAAACGGGCTACCGTAAGTCTTACCGCTGAGCCGTCAGTGAAATATATCGGTTCCTGAACAAGTCCCTTGCCGTAAGAGCGGCGGCCCACGATGGTTCCCCTGTCATTGTCCTGAATGGCTCCGGCGAAAATCTCGCTGGAGGAAGCGGAGGATTCATTGATGAGAACAGAAAGGGAGACATCCTTCAAGATGCCTTTTCCGTCCGCCTGAAAGTTCTTCTTGGCGCGGTGAAGTCCCTGAAGGTAAACTATTTCCGCATCTTTTTCCAGGAACTGGTCCGCAAGCAGGAGTGCCTGGTCGAAATAGCCGCCCGAATTGTCCCTGATGTCGAAAATCAGATGTTTCATCCCCTTGTCAAGCAGAGACTTGGCAGAAGCATTGAATTCTTCGTAAGTGGTGCGCGTGAACTTGGAAAGTCGGATATATCCGGTGGTGTCGTTTATCATGAACGACGCATCTACACAGTGTACGGGGATTTTTCCTCTCTTAATATTGAAAGGAATGGTCTCGCTTCCACGCTTTACCAGGATCTGGACCTGTGTACCTGCCTGGCCTTTCATCCGGCAGACCATACTGTCCTGAGGATACTTCACGCCGGCGATATTGCGGTCATCCACTTTCAGGATGCGGTCGCCCGGCTGGAGTCCGACTTTTTCTGAAGGACCTCCGGGAATGACTTCCAGAACTACGGCCGTGTCATTCGGGACATTGAACTGGATGCCGATGCCGTCGAAATTCCCGGCAAGCTCAGTCTCGGATTTCTCCAGATCGACAGGCGGAAGGTAGATGGAATACGGGTCGAGGGATGCAAGTGCCGCTGTCACAGCCGCGTCCGTGACTTTCTTCACGTCCACAGTATCGACATAGTTCTTGTCCACCTGCTGCAGGATCAGATTCAGTTTCTGCCAGGCAGCATAGTTGGCATTCAGCTTGTTATGCTTGTTGACGATATTGAACGTCAGCACTGTAGCAAGCACACCGAGCACAATTCCGAGCACCGCGCTGAGCGAGCTCATCTTATCTTTTCCAGTCATCTTATCCATGATTAACCGCTAACCGACATCCACTTGTTCCACTTCTATGCCCGCCTTTTTCAGCAGGTCAGGACCATCCTGCAGCCTGTATGCATCTTTATAGACCACACGCTTGATGCCGGCCTGAATGATGAGCTTGGAGCATTCGAGGCAAGGGGAAGCCGTAACATAGAGGGTGGAATCCTCGCTGCTGTTTCCGGACTTCGCCACTTTGGTTATGGCATTGGCCTCAGCGTGAAGGACATACGGCTTGGTGACGCCGTTTTCATCCTCGCACACGTTCTCGAATCCCGACGGAGTACCGTTGTATCCGTCCGAAATGATCATATTGTTCTTCACGATGAGCGCACCGACTTTGCGGCGTTTGCAATATGAGTTTTCCGCCCATATTTCAGCCATTTTCAGATAGCTGCGGTCAAATTTCTGCATAAGGCTACATGATTGTCAGAAACTGTTTGTTGAACAGATTCTTAGTTTCTCTGATAGAGATAGCGTTTGATGCTTCTCTTAGGTGTTCTCTCGAAATCTTCCGGCATGAACTCCATTTTGGAAATCTTGGCATAGTTAGGAATCTGCTTGTTGATTTCCGGAAGCGTCTCTACAAGTTTCGCTTCGAGCTGCGATTTGGACAGGCCATCGAGCTCTGCCTGATGGTAGTCAGGGTAGATGAGAGATACCAATGCGCCGTGGTCTTCGATCACGAGTGAATCCACCACGTAGGTAACATTGTTCACAACTCCCTCTATTTCTTCAGGATAGATATTCTGGCCGGACGGGCCGAGTATCATACACTTGCTCCTGCCTTTCAGGAAGAGATAGCCGTCGCTGTCCATCACACCCATATCTCCGGTGTGGAACCAGCCGTCCTCTCCGAGCACGTTCTTGGTAGCCTCTTCATTCTTGTAATAGCCGAGGAACACATTGGCGCCTTTCACCAGGACTTCGCCCGGAATGTTCTGAGGATCAGGCGAGTCAATGCGGATTTCCATATTGAGCACCTGTTTTCCGCAAGAATAGAGTTTGGCATCTTTCCAGTCAGCATAGCCGATGATAGGAGCACATTCGGTCATTCCGTAACCTACCGTGAACGGGAAGCCTATCTTGTGGAAGAACCTCTCCACTTCAGGGTTGAAGGCTGCGCCGCCGATGATGACCTCATAGAAACGTCCGCCGAAGGCATTGACAAGTTCCTGCAGGATCTTCTTCTGTATCACCTTGTCGATGATAGGGAGGTTCATTATCATCTTGTTCCTGTCGAGAATAGGCTTGAGCTTGGACTTATAGACCTTCTCGATGATGAGCGGCACAGCGATAATGATGTGCGGCTTGATGTCGGCAAATGCCTGCATGATGATCTTCGGACTCGGAACTCGAGTAAGGAAGTGCACGTGGGCGCCGATCGTCATTTCGAACAGGAACTCGAACATCATGCCGTACATGTGGGCTGAAGGAAGCATTGACACTACCTCTGTATTGTTGTCGAGCTGCGGCATCGCCTGGACATGGGCGAATTCGATATTCGACCAGAGAGCACGGTACGGAACCATGACGCCTTTGGAGAAGCCTGAAGTTCCTGAAGTATAGTTGATCACTGCCAGTTCATCGGCCTTGTCTTCGTAGTAGTCAAGGTCTTCCGGTCCGAAATTGTTCGGATACTTGTGGCCGAAGCTCTCGTTCAGATGCTGACGTACCTGGGACATTTCTTCCGTCTTGGAATAGAGGAAATTGAAATTGTTTATCTGCACGACCACATAAAGTCCCGGCATTTCCGCCTCTGAAAGGTTCTCCCAGATGACATCATCCACGAAGAGCACCTTCGCCTCAGAATGGTTCACGAGATAGTGGATGTTGCCCGGCTTGAATTCGTGAAGAATAGGCACAGGAACAGCACCGTAAGTCAATGCCGCCAAAAAACTTACGCCCCAGTTCGCCTGGTTGCGTGAGCAGATTGCCACTTTGTCACCTTTTTCCAGACCGCACTGCTCGAAGGCGATATGCAGTTTGGCGATTCTTCTCGCTACATCCCTATAGGCCAGGTCCTGGCCCTTGTAGTTGGACAATGCGGGACGATCCCAGTTCTCTCTGAAACTTTTCTCGAGAAGCTTGTTAACTGATTGAAATTCCATAATTTTCTATTGAAGTTTAAATGACCGCTCTTTCCCGTCATAACAACGTGCGGTCACCTGTCTCTTGTCATTGACTGAAACCTCCGTATCGGGGCTGAGCATCTTGTTCCCGTCCGGAGACAGAACAGGATTTCCGCCATAGAAACCGTATATGAGCGTCCTGACAGATGTCCTGACAATCCAGTATTTACGGTTCCCCGCCACAAGAAGTTCCGGCAATGATTTGATTGTTTCGTCTGATTTTATGTCTTTCCACGAAGAAGGTTTCTTGGCGTGGAGGTCATACATAGCTATAGTATTGTCCTTGTGCAGCACCAGGACATTGTATCCGTGCGCGCCTGTAAAGTCAAAGACGGCTGGTCCGAGCAGGATTTCCTTGCCCAGATCCACAGGGAACGGCTTCACGAACCGTCCGAGCCTGTCGATGAGGTAAAGGCTGCTGCCTGAGGCGAAGAGGAACTGAAGTTTCCCGTTGCCGAAGTAATCGATGGTTTCCACGGCCCCGCATATCGGAGTCTGGAACGGAACGCCCCATATACCCTTTCCGTTCTCTTCCTTCAGGGTCAGATACATATTCTTCTGCTGGGAGAAGAGATTGGTCTTTCCAGTACCGCAGTTCTTCACCTTGAACGGACCGGACGGCACTGTCACCACGGTATCTTTCTTCATTACAGGGACTTCATCCTTCGCCCCGGTGTATTCCATACGGGCGACACTGAATTCCATCCTCGCATCTTCTCCAGGATATATGGCCAATGTCATAGGACATGAGGTCACCTTGTCGAGAATCCTGCAGGCCGAAGCGGAGATGTTCTTGGAGAAAAGCGACGCGAACTCGTCCGGAGAGGCAGATGCGGAATAATATGCCTGGAATGCCGTTCCCTCACGGCTGATTATCCTGCCGGCACCCGCATCAGAGAGGAATGAGGCCAATGTCTTGTATTTTTCAGGCGCAAACGCCTCGAGAGAACGTTCCTCGCCTGCGATTATCCATCCGTTCCTATAGATATATACCGAATCCGGGACATTGAACATATCGCCGAACACACTGGAAGCAAAGCCTCTGAACGGATAAGCAATCGGCTTGCCGTCGTAAGAGCGGAGGCTGGTGATTCCGCTTCCCCTGAAAATCACGGAGAGGTCCTGCTTGCCGGGACGGACAAGTATCACCTTCCCGAAGCCGGAACCGGACGGCACTTCAGCCACAGCCACTTCCCTGACAGCCAATGCCTTGTACCACGCATCGGGAGATATTCCGGACTCCTTTTTCAAGGCCGTCCATCTGGCTCTGCGGCTGTCGAGCTTCCCCACTGCATCGACATATTTCTCCATTCTGTCTGAATATGCCTGAGCATCAGCCACCTGGACCGAGTACACTGAACGGACTCCGGCCGGTACTATTTCCTGGAAAAGGGACTCGCCCGGAAGCAGATTCCTGTAGATATTGCTGAAATAGGCCGGACTGTCCACCGAGAACGAGCGACCTGTCATGGTCAAAGTCTTTTCATCTGCCGATGTGAGGGTAATGCCTGTCCATTCCGCGTACGTTTTCAGGAAACGGCTGCCGCTTCTGCGCTGGCGGGACAGGAATGAGCCGGCCAGCTTGTCCACATAGTTTCCGCTAACGAACAGCGCCTTGTTTCCGGAAGTGCCATAGACAGCGGCGGAAAGGCTTTCGTCATCCAAGAGCGAAACACCATATTCTATATGTCTTGAACAGGATTTGAGCAGAGTCTCAGACGGAGAGAATGCTATGAGGCAATGCTTTTTCAGAGGCGATTCACGGTTGTCCGTCAGGTCTATCACCAGATGTGACACCGATGAAGAGTCAGCCAGAGCAAACAGTTTCTGTACTGGAGAATCCTGCGAAATCCTACCGGCATCCACCACGAGCAGAGGAGCAAGATCCCCGCTATAGTGCATTGACACTACTGTTTCCGCACTTTTCAGGCCCGAAGGAGCCTCTGTGTCAATGAATTTGCTCAATTTCGAGAGCCACCCTCCGAAATTGGACTTGCCGGTTCCGGAGAACAGCGTGCCCACGAGATAGGTGCTGTCTTCCAACACTTCCAATGAACTTTTCAGTTTGTCCCCATAGAACACGAGCGCGGCATCTGACGGCACCGCACTCATAAGCGGACGGGCTGAACGTGCCTTCTGCAGCAGTTCCTCCTTATCAATCGAAGAAGTTTCCGTCTTGTCCGAGTACAGCACGACCACAGCTCCTATGACAAACGCCACAAGAGCGGCAAGCACCGCTGTACATATATATATAGCTTTCTTGTTCATTATGCAAAGAGTGCAAATTCTGCATTCCACAAATATAATCATAATTTTTTCAATTATGTTATTCTGTCCATCTTCTGTCCCTTTTGGAAAAAACAATGCGAATTCCTGAAACCTCAACTCGAATTTCACAATTAAAAAAAATATATATCTTTGTAATTCGTATAATTATAAAAGAAAACTGATGAATTACTACAAAGCATTGTCAGTTTGTGCATTAGCTGCTTTTGCAGCATCCTGCGGCACTTCCGGAGTGGAGGTCGCAGACGGACAGACAGAAGTGATTCTATCTATCGACACAGACGGCACACATCACACGAAATCAGTAGCAGAGGAGACTCTGCCTGCCATTGATGATTTCACCGTGGAGATCTTCAAGAAAGCGAACAATACAAGACTCTACAGAGACACTTACGCTAACTCGACTTCAAAGAAAATCAGACTTAACGCAGGCGACTACTCACTTTCCGCTTTCCACGGCGACTCGCTGAAAGCCGGATTCAATGCGGCATTCTATCAGGCAAAAGTTCCTTTCACCATCGACAAGGGACAGATGAGAGTGAACATTTCCGGGACTGCCAAACTTGCCAACGTAAAGTTCGCGGTAAACTACGGCGAGTCCCTGAAGACCTATTATTCAAGGTATTGCGCGTCAGTTTCGACGGACAAGGCCAATGTGACAGACACTCTCGGATTCACCGGGAACGAGACCAGAGCCGGCTTCATTCCTGCTGGGACATTGACCCTCAAACTCTTTGCTGCTGAGGCGAATGCGAAGATGAAGTACTTCCATACCGAGATTCAGGCTGAGCCGAATGACTTCATCACCGTAAATCTGGACACCAAGCCTTTCATCGGCAAGATTTCAGTGAACATCATCATTGACAAGAGCACTGAAGTCATTGAAAAGAACATTGACATGGATCCTACGGACTTCGCGACCGAGGCTCCGGTCATCAAGCTCGGCGACAGGCTGAAGGCGGGACAGGTGACATTCTTCGAGGGCGACGACCTGAGCGGCACTCTCGTGGACATCAATACGCCTGCGGGTTTTGCCCACGCGTGGCTCGACATCACCTCCGAGTACCTGAAAGCCAAGGGATTCGCTGAACGTCTGGACCTTACCGCACTCGATGCGGCTACCAGGGCGAAGTTCTCGGCACTCGGCATCCAGATACTCAAGATGACGCCTGAGACGAGATTCTCCTACATTGACTTCAGCGGAATGACTGACAAGGTCCAGTATGAGGCCGTGCCTTTCGAGGGCAAGTTCAAGCTCACCGTGGAGGACAAAAACGGGGCGCAGGCCGTTTCCGACGAGTTCTCCTTCCTCATGAACAAGAATTCGGCTACACTGAACATCTCAGGGGCCAATGCCTTCGCGAGAAGTTTCAGAGGCGTATCTCTCGATGTCCAGACCGGCAAGCCTGAGAAATATACTCTCCAGTACAGGCTGGACGGAGGAAGCTGGACCAATGCAGAGGGCACCGTTTCCGGGAACACCATTTCCTACGGGAAGATTTCCGGCCTTGCTCCGGACTCAGAATACGAGGTAAGGGCGATTTACAACAAGAATCCGTACAACAGCACTGATATCGTCAAGGTCAGAACCGAGGCGGATGCTCAGGTGGGCAACAAGGGTTTCGAGGACTGGACTACAGAAACGATAAAGATCTCAGTGAAGTTGTCCAGCGACAGGACCCTCGACTGGTATCTGCCTTACGCAGATGCTGGCAGCAGCTGGTGGGCCGTAACAAGCAAGAGGAGTATGCCTACAAGCATTTTGGCCACGACAAAGACTAGCGTAAAGTCATTCCCGACAGTGGCTTACTCTCCAGACTGCACAAGCGGCACAAAATCCGCGCACATATATACTGTCAATGTCGGCAAATTCAACACTGACGCTGTCGCTTCCGGCACGTCATACCCGGGCGAGTTGTTCATCGGCAAGGCGGACGATTCCGGAAACCACTCGTCTGACGGACACGCTTTCACGAGCAGGCCTGACAAATTCACTTTCAAATACAAGTTCTCCCCGAAAGGCAGCGAGAAATTCTATGTCAAGGTGGAGTTCAAGGATGCAGAGGGCAATGTAATAGCCGTGAAGGAGGACACCGAAGGCCCGGCAGCCGCAGAATGGACAGAATACAGCACTACACTGGACTGGAATGACATCACCAGGAAGGCAGCGAGCATCTACATAAGCTTCAAGTCTTCTTCTTCTGGCAGCCCTGGCATCAACGCCAACAGCACACTCGAGGTGGCAGGCAATTCTTCACAGGCCGGACACTTCGGAAGTTCACTGTATGTGGATGATATTGAACTGATTTATGAATAACCCAACCCAGATAAAAAGAAAAATACATATGAAACGTACAATCTTCTCCATAATGGCAGTCGCCGCAGTCCTGACAGGATGCAAGGAGACAAATGTTGAGAGCACCTCGGACAAGGGCTTCTTCGTCCTCAAATCAGTAGTTGCCGACGGACAGATGAATGACATCGACATATCTACCGCAGCTACCAAAGCGACTCCCGCTGAGCTGGCAGATGTGAATTCCTTCGTAGTCAAGATCGAGAGCAACCTCGAAGGAGGCGGCACTCAGACTTACTCCTACAGCGACATTCTGGACAAGGCCATCGAACTTCCTACAGGTTCGTACCAGATCACGGCAGGCTCGCCGGAAGGAAAGACAGCAGCCTGGGACCAGCCTCTCTTCGAGGGTGTCCAGAACTTTTCAGTAGTAGCAGGCGCCACGTCTCCTGTCAATGTAAAGTGTTCATTGAAGAACGCGATGGTTTCGGTAAAATGCACCGACACGTTCATCACCGAGCTCAGCACCTTCAACATCAAGGTTTCGGCCAATGACAATGACTTCCTTACCTGGAGCAAGAATGAAAGCGGAAACAACCTGGACAGGCAGGGATACTTCACCGCTACAGAACTCTATGTACAGATAGACGGAGAGAGGTCACTCGACGGCTCTACAGCGGCATTGACCCAGACCATCAGGAATGTGCATCCTAAGGACCACATCATCCTGAACCTCGATGCGCGTGTAACAGGTGAGGTTCAGCA
>HF995995.1:75891-88220 GCA_000432515.1 Bacteroides sp. CAG:545 | reverse complement strand
TGAGGTTCAGCAGATTACGCTCACCGTGGACGGCAGCGTCAATGTCAGGAACGAAAATGTCACCGTGGGAGGATTCGAGGAAATCCCTATTCCGGATCCTGAAAAGCCGAAACCGGAGAACCCTGATCCTGAGAAACCGGAACCGGACGAAAATGCGCCTCAGCTCGTATGGGCAAGCAATCCTGATTTCGCTGCCCAGCCGCTCGCCGAGACCATGGACGTCACCATCAATATCAAGGCTCCTGGAAAAATCAACAGTTTCATTGTCAATGTGAATTCACCTGCACTGAACTCGCTTCTGCCTGACATGGTCAGCCCGCAGAATGTGCTTTCTGACGGCAGCGTGGACCTCGACCTCATCGACGACGCTACTGCGATCGAAAACCTCAGTTCCCTCCTCCCTACCGGCGACCAGCTGAAGGGAAAGGACAATGTGGAGTTCAAGCTTTCCGGGCTTCTGCCAATGCTCTACAGCATCACAAGTGCAAGTCCTGACACTTATGACAATACGAATCACGTCTTCACCCTCAAACTTAAAGATGAGGCCGGGAGGACTCTTTCAAAAGCGGCCACGTTCTACTACAAGAAGTAGGAAAAACTTGATTGTCAGACTTTTGAAAAGATAATTATCATGATTGTAAAATATAAGAAATACATTCTTTCAGCGGTTGCGGCCAGTGCTTTGCTGGGTTGCAGCAGGGAGGCTGTGGATTCCGGGAAGCACGGATACCTCACGGCCGGGATTGAGCAGGACATGTCTGTCAATGTCATAAAGACCAAGGCTGACGTAAGTGCGGATGATCCGTTCACGCTGAATATCTATAAGGGAAGTGAACTGCTGAACACCATCAGCGACCACAGGACGCTGCTCACCGAGCCGCTCCAGTTGAACTGCGCGAAGTACAGGGTAACTGCACAGAACCGCGAAACCGTGGAAGCCGTCTTCGATTCACCACGCTACTATGGCGAGGCCGATGTGACGGTGCTTCCGGACCAGGTGGTCAATGCAGATGTTACCTGCACGCTTTCCGATGTGCTGGTAGAGCCTACTTTCGCAGAGGCTGATTTCGATGCCAATTTCAAGAACTGGTCCCTGACCGTAAGCAACGGCACAGGGTCTCTGGTCTGGAACAAGGCTGAGGGCACACTCGGAAAAACAGGTTATTTCAAGCCTTCAGGGATATTGACCTGGACACTTTCATTGACAAACAATGCAAACAGAACCTTCACAAGGTCAGAGACTTACGCCGACGTGAAAGGAAAGCAGAAATACGCATTGAACTTCAAGGTGGCGACGGTGGACCCGAATACCGGAGCTGCCGGACTGCGGATCGTTCTCGATGACGAGATGACGGAGCGCAGTTTCGACCTCCTGCTGGATTTCACGAGTTCTGAGGCTGAGGCCAAGAGCGTGAATGCATGGGCTTTGTTCGCCGACGTGAAAGGTTCGCTGAAATCGACTTCCGTACCTGCCGGGCTGAAGCTTCAGTACAAGATGGTGGGGACCGAGGAGTGGACTGATTTCACAGGCGAGATAAAGACTGACGCCGAAAACAAATCGTTTACGGCAAGGCTCACTGGTCTTACACCGGGCAAGAACTATGTAGTCCGCGCCAAGACAGACAAGGAAGCGGGCAAGAAGCAGATAGCATTCACCACAGAGGCGGCTGCTGTCCTGAGCAATATGAGTTTCGACTCATGGTATATGAACGGCAAGGCTCCTATGCCGGACATTCAGGGTGAACCGCTTATCTGGGATACGGCGAACCCTGGTTCCGCTTCATTGGGAACTGTTCCTACCAATCCTGAAAGCAGCCACGTGGCTGTGCCGGGAGAGGGCAAGAAGGCAGCCAAACTGGAGAGTCTCGCGGCCACTATGGACATTTTCGCTGCCGGCAACATCTTCACGGGCAAATTCGGCAAGGCGATTGCCAGCCTGTCCAATCCTGGAGCCACTCTGGACTGGGGAACGCCGTTCTATTCGCGTCCTCTTGCACTGAAGGGTTACATGGATTACAGACCAGTTGCCATCACTCATGCCAAGTCTCCTTACACTGAACTCAAAGGCCGTCCTGACACCTGCCAGATTCAGATTTTCCTGACTGACAGAACCACGATGTACCATATTGACACTCAGAAGAAGCAGTTTGTGGACATCAACGGAAGTGATGTCATCGCTTACGGAAAGCTTGAGAGCGGAACGGTGACCAGCACCAAGGAGGGTCTTGTCAATGGTTATGAGCCATTTGAAATCAAACTCGAGTACAGGGACCTGACCAGAAAGCCGAATATGATAGTCATCGTGGCTGCAGCCAGCAAATACGGCGATTTCTTCACCGGAGGCAAGGGCACGGTGCTGTATCTGGACGAGTTCTCATTTGTTTACGACCCGGCTGAATTGTAATATGAAACGACTGCATCACATAGCATTGGTTCTTCTTGCTGCGGGAGCTGTTTCCTGCAGCATCAAGAATGACATGCAGCTGCCGAAGATTCCTGCAGAGATTACCTCGTTTGAGATCGAGGGGCAGGTTTCCTCCAGAATAGACGCATCCAATCTGTCTGTCAATGTGGTTCTGGGCGAGGAGGTCTGGGCTGACAAGCTGATTATCAAGACCGTAAAGATTTCTGACGGGGCCAAGTGCCCTGATGCCGGATTCACTGATGGCGGGATTATAGACTTGTCGTCTCCATATAAGGTGACGCTGTCCAATTTCCGTGAATATGAATGGACCATCACGTCTGAGCAGCCTGTGGAAAGATACGTGAAATGCGAGAACCAGGTAGGCGAATCCACCATATTCCCTGAAACCCGCAAGGTCAGTATCAAGGTGAAGAAGGCAGCAGGCAGTGCCGTGGACAGCAGGTCGAAACTGGTCATTACTGACATGAAGCTCGGTCTGAAAGGCTCGAGGGTCGTCTCCACCACGGATTTCAACGGCAATGTCCAGGAAATCAGCGCATTCCCTGTAACTCTCGACTGCTTCTACGAGCGCAAGTTCACGGTAGATGAGGAGGGCAAGACCAGCGAATGGACTTTGATTGCGTTGACGGACTGAGGAGCGAGGCAGTGAAGCGGAGGTCGAGAAGCGGTTAGCGGCGAGGCGGAGGTAAGATGAGGTAGAGGTGCAGGTGGACGTTCAGGTGGACGTTCAGGTGGATGTCCAGGTAGATGTTCAGGTAGATGTCCAGGTAGACGTTTAGGTAGACGTTTAGGTGAATGTCCAGGTAGATGTCCCGGTGGATGTTCAGGTGTATATCCAGGTAGATGTGGCATGATACGCGCACCGCGTAAACCATTGATAATTAAATATTTAGCCACTTTCAGAGTTACTGTTTTCACAACTCTAAAAGTGGCTAAAACGTTGATATTCAATCACTAACGCGATGCGCCTAACCGATTTCGGCGCCGTTGTGCAAGGTCTCGGCAGGCGTGATGAAACGCATCTTGCCGTCACCCTGGCGGGCCATCAGAATCATACCCTTGGACTCGATGCCGAAAATCGTACGCGGCTTCAGGTTCGCGAGGATGCAGATCTGCTTGCCTACCATCTCCTCCGGAGTGTAGAACTTGGCGATGCCCGACACGATGACTCTCTTGTCAATGCCCGTATCTATGGTGAGCTTCAGCAACTTGTCAGATTTAGGGACCTTGACAGCCTCCAGAACCGTGGCAGTACGGATATCCATCTTTCCGAAATCATCGAACTCCACTTCATTCTTCTGCGGAGCCACCTGATTTGCTGCAGCAGCTTTTTCGGCAGCCTCACGTGCAGCACGGATGACATCAAGACGGTCTGTCTGAGCCTTGATGGCGTCATCTTCAATCTTGGCGAAAAGCAATTCTGCAGCACCGAGCTGATGACCTTCAGGAAGCAGATTGCCATTTCCCAGGACATCCCATCCGAGGCACACACCCTGACAAGGACATGCAGCCGCAACTTCCTTCACATCAGCACCTTCCGGAGCCGAAACGGTATGAAGAGCAGCACCTTCACCTTCCTTGTATGTATTGACGGTCTCCTGCTCGCCATGCCTGTGGTCAACACCGGCACAGAAGCTGACATCCAGCATCTTGCGAAGCTTCTCGGCAGCAAACGGCGTGAACGGCTCGAATGCGATAGCGAGGTCAGCACAGATCTGAAGGCTGACATTCAGTATCGTCGCAGTACGCGCCATATCCGTCTTTGCCACCTTCCACGGCTCAGTATCAGAGATATACTTGTTTCCGAGACGGGCGATGGACATCGCATCCTTCAGCGCTTCGCGGAAATGATAAGTCTCAATGTTCTTCGCCAATGATTCCTTGAGAACCGGCACCTGTGCCAATGCTTCCTTGTCAATGTCAAGCAGCTCTCCCGCAGCAGGAACCTTGCCCTCGAAATACTTGTGGGTCAGGACAACGGCCCTGTTCACGAAGTTTCCGAAAATGGCCACGAGCTCGCTGTTGTTGCGCTGTTGGAACTCCTTCCAACTGAAATCATTGTCCTTGGTCTCAGGAGCATTGGCAGTAAGCACATATCTCATGACATCCTGTTTTCCAGGGAATTCCTCCAGATATTCGTGAGCCCATACAGCCCAGTTCTTGGATGTAGAGATCTTGTCACCTTCGAGATTGAGGAACTCATTGGCAGGGACATTGTCCGGGAGGATGTAGCCGTCACCATAAGCTTTCAGCATTGACGGGAACACGATGCAATGGAAGACGATATTGTCCTTTCCGATAAAGTGCACCAGCTTGGTCTCCTGGGACTTCCACCATTTCTCCCAACTCTTCGGAAGCAGTTCCTGAGTGTTGGAGATGTAGCCGATAGGCGCGTCGAACCATACGTAGAGCACCTTACCTTCCGCTCCATCGACAGGCACCGGAACGCCCCAGTCCAGGTCACGGCTCACGGCACGTGGCTGAAGATGAGCATCCAGCCAGGACTTGCATTGACCATAGACATTGGTCTTCCACTCCTTGTGCTGCTCGAGAATCCACTCGCGGAGCCACGGCTCATACTGGTCCAGAGGCAGATACCAGTGCTTGGTCATCACCTTTATAGGCTTGCTGCCGCTAAGTGTGGATTTCGGGTCTATCAGCTCTTCCGGGCTGAGGGTGCTGCCGCATTTCTCGCACTGGTCGCCATAGGCATTCGGGTTGCCGCATTTAGGGCAAGTTCCTGTAATATAGCGGTCTGCAAGGAAGGTCTTGGCTTCCGGATCGAAGAACTGCTCCGACTCCTTGGTGATGAATTTGTCTTCATCATAAAGTTTGCGGAAGAACTCCGATGCGTTCTTCTCGTGGACCTTGGATGATGTCCTGGAATAGATATCGAAGTTGATGCCCAGACCGGAGAATGAATCCTTGATTATCTTATGATATTTGTCCACAATGTCCTGAGGTGAACATCCCTGACGTTTAGCGGCAATGGTGATAGGCACTCCATGCTCGTCACTTCCGCACACATAAAGGACATCTTCGCCACGCATTCTCAGATATCTCACATAGATATCAGCCGGGACATACACTCCGGCAAGATGACCGATATGCACTGGTCCGTTGGCATACGGAAGCGCGCAAGTCACAAGCGTTCTCTTGAATTTGTTGTCCATAATATATTGAATTTTAATTATTTGTCTATTATCCCCAAGCTCTACAGCACCCTGCCGAGACGTTCAGCGATTTTCTTACGGAGCTCCGCCACCTTCTGCATCTTCACAAGAAGCGCGTCCTGCTCTTTCATCACTTCCTCCGTCTGTTCCACCCGCGACAATTCCCTCAACTTGGAAGCGATCTCCTCTTCCTGCGTCTTCACCAGGCTTGAGTTATATACCATAATGGCATTCGGCACATTGAGCACGAGGAATGACGGCACTGCAGTCAGCGAATTTACAAAATTCTTCACGGAAAGCTGATATTTGTATTCAATCAGGTCCGCGACTATTCCTGACGACACGCGGTCCGGGCCGTCCAACAATCTTTTCACGATAGTATCCTGCGGCAGTTCGCTGTCATACATGTCGAAATACATATCGTAAACCCTCTTGTATATCGTATTCTGGAACGGGTTGTCCTCGATTGCATCACGGATAAAGTCCGCCACCGTGCATTTCTCTTCCGAGTCATAGTATTCAGAATCCGATTCAAACTCCAAGTAATTCTGACCGTATTTGAGTATCAGGCACAGAAGGTCCTTTTCCGAAGGTTCCATCATCGGGGCCTCAAGTCCTGTTCTCCTTCCTGAACCGCCTGCAGCACCAGAAGAGCCTGCACTCCCCCGGACATCAGCCGCATCATAGCCACCGTCACTACCTGCCTCCCCGGCATTGTCACCTCCAGGAACTCCGGCATCACCCTGCGGTGCTGCTCCACTCTGGCCGTCCGCTCCCGACTGACTGACTGCAGCCGCTTCCGCCCGACGCCTTTCCCTCTCCGCTTCCTTCCTTTCTTCCTCGATTATTTTGTGCATTGTCTCGGAAATCCGCGTGAAAATCATCTGCTCGTCGATATTGAACTCTTGCGCCGAATTCTGCACATAGACTGCCTGCTTGATCTTGTCCGGAATCAATGCTATCGTATCGGCAATGTCGTTTATGAGCTCAGCTATCTTCAGCGGATCGTTCCCCGCCTGGCTTTTCAGCAATGCAGTCTTATATGCGATGAAGTCCTGCTCATTCTTGTCAATGAAGTCCTTGACCTCGTCAAGCGTGTGCTTTCTCGCATACGAATCCGGATCATCCCCGTCAGGGATCAACACGACCTTGACATTGAGCCCCTCCTTCAGGATAAGTCCGATGCCGCGCAGGGCCGCATGGATCCCGGCCGCATCACCGTCGTACATGATGGTTATGTTGTCGGTAAACTTCTTGATGAGACGAATCTGATTGACTGTCAATGAAGTACCGCTGGAAGCCACCACATTGGAGATTCCGAGCTGGTGCATCGAGAGCACATCCAGATAACCCTCGACCAGATAGCATTTGTTCTGCCTGGATATCTCGCTTTTCGCGAAATAAATTCCGTAGAGAGAGCTGCTCTTGTCATAAATCTCCGTTTCCGGGGAATTTATGTATTTTCCGATATTGGCTTTCTTGTAATCTGAAATCAATGTCCTTCCGCCGAAAGCAATGACCCTTCCGCTTACCGAATGTACCGGAAACATCACGCGGTCATAGAACTTGTCGATGAGGGAGCCGTCATTGCGCCGGATGCTCACGCCCACGGCTGTAAGGAATTCAGGTTTATAGCCTTTGGCCAATGCCGTCCGGGACAGTGCAGAACCGTCTTTCGGAGACCAGCCGAGCCCGAACTTGTCTATCGTGGCATCCTCCAGGCCTCTGCTTCTGAAATATTCATATCCGATGGAACGTCCCTCAGGAGTCTTCAGACTGTCCTTGAAGAACTGCTGCGCGAAATCCATCACCAGATACAGGCTCTCGCTCCTCTGCCTCTGCGCTATCTCTTCCGGAGTCTCCTCTTTTTCCTTTACCTCAATGCCGTATTTCCTCGCCAGATACTTGAGCGCTTCCACATAAGTCATCCCTTCGTGTTCCATGACGAAGCCCACAGCCGATCCTGACTTTCCGCAGCCGAAGCATTTGTAGATGCCTTTTGACGGAGAGACATAGAAAGACGGAGTCTTCTCGTTGTGGAACGGGCAGCAGGCGATGTAATTGGCACCCCGTCTCTTGAGCGAGACGAAATCCTTTATCACATCCACTATCTGCGCCGAGTCCAGAATCTTATTTACAGTATCCTGGGGAATCATTGACTGTACCTATAATCCTATATACTTTCTTCACGTGGATTTCTATCCGGCCGCAGGCCTACTGCTCGTCGATTTTCTTATAATCCACATCTTTCACATCCCCGAATCCGTCCATGTCGGACTGGTCCTGGCTCTCGGTCGAGCTGAAATGGATCTCGTACTCTTTTTGCGCCTTGCTGACACGGTAGGTGGAAATCAGGTCATTGACGCCATAGCAGATCAGGAATATGCCGGCGAGAATGCTCATCACCCGTTCAGTGAACGGATTGAATATCAATATGGCAGCACCTACAAGGGCCACGCCTGAGAGTATGAACGAAAATATGCCTGAGCCCAGCAGTGAGGCTGTACCCGCGAGCGCAAAAATCTGTATCAGTCCGAAAATGAATATGACGATTCCGATCAATGTGACGATTATATTGGCTATCGCTCCCGGGAAGATGAACAGGAGAATACCTATTACTATATCGACTCCTGCATTGATCACCATCAGGTTCAACACACCATCCTTCTTGTGGGCAAGGCCGTAGGCAAATGACACCAGTCCGGCCGCGAACAGGAATGCCGCAATTATCTTCACCACATTGGTCGTGGCTTCGGTGCTGCATACCATAACCAGACCTATTGCAATAGCGGCCAATGCACGCAATACGCCGCTGAATTTATTTTTGTACCCAAATGTAATCATAGTTCATTTTGTTATATTCAATTTGGCAAATATAGTGAAAATATATGGTGCAGAAGTCGAAAAAAATCATATATTTGTACTTCGACATAAAAACCAAAAACAATCATTTATGAAGCCGATTATGAAAAATCATCTTCTATGCCTTCTGGCAGCAGTCGGTGTCGTTTTCTTGGGCGGATGCAAAAAATCTGAGTCATCCGGAAAGAAAAGCAGCCTGACCTTCAGCCAGGACCAGGAATTCAACCTCACATTCGAGGCGGAAGCCACCACCCAAAACATTTTCTTCACAGCAGACGGAATCTGGATGGTCCAGGACGAGAACGGACTCGAAGCGGACAAGCGCTGGTATTCCGTGACACCTACGCATGGAGCGGGAGGAGAAACTTTCGTGGAACTTTCCATTCCGGAGAATACCGATATGGACAAGGACAGGACAGCCGTATTCAGCATCATCTGCGGCGCTGACAAACAGCTGTTCACCATTCTCCAGTACTCGCGTAATGCTGCGGAGAGTAAGCACGTCTATTTCGCCGACGAGAAGTTCAAATCATATTGTGTGGAGAATTTCGACACTGACGGGGACGGAAAGATTTCCAAGGAAGAAGCGGCCGCAATCACTGAAATCGACTGCCAGGAGAGGGAGATAACCTCTCTCGAAGGCATCAAATATATGACGGGATTGACCACCCTGAACTGCAGGTACAACTCCATTGACGGAATCCTGGACCTTAGCGGGCTGAAGAACCTCAAGACCGTCAATGCTGACCACAACTTCTACAGCAGACTGGACCTGAGCGGGTGCAGCGCCCTGGAAACGCTTGTAGCGAACGACAACTACGGCTACAACGAGCAGAGCAAGATGGTCTTCACATTGGCAGAAGTGGATCTGACTGGCTGTGCGGCCCTGAAGAAAGTCAGCCTTCAGGACAATGCCATCACTACGCTCAGTCTCAAGGACAGCCCTGAACTCGAGGAGATCAACATGTCGATGAACCAGCTCCAGAGCATTGACCTTTCAAAATGCACGAAGCTCAAGGCAGTCCACATCCGCAGCAACAATTTCAACTCTGCCGTGGACTTCAGCCATTGCCCTGAACTGACATATCTCGGAGCCTGGGAAGCAAATCTTACAGGCCTGAACGTCTCAGGCTGCAACAAGCTCGTCCAGCTCATCGCGTACAGAAACACAGGACTCAAGTCCATTGACGTCAGCAGCTGCAGCGCATTGACAGAGCTCAATCTATACGAGACAGGCATTACCGCCGTCGATGTCAGGAACAATGTGAACCTGGTAAAACTGAACCTCGGTTTCACAGGCGGGCTCACAGACATTGACCTTTCCGCAAACTCGAAACTTACGGAACTGAACCTTCAGGAGAACAAACTGACATCCCTGGATGTTTCTTCATGCAAGGCACTTACGATACTCAAGGCTGAGAACAACAGCCTGACATCCGTCAACTTGGCAGGATGCTCAGCGCTTACGAAACTGTACCTCTACAACAACAAGCTGACCTCCGTGGACCTCAGCTCATGCAAGTCACTCGGCAGCCTCGCCATCTACACCAACAGCCTCACTTCTCTGGACGTGACTCCATGCGCTGCGGAAATGTACTTCCTCGACTGCAAGGAGAACGCTATCAAGGAACTGAAGGTCAGCGGACTTTCCAAACTCGGTACACTTGACGCTTCCGACAATGCGATTTCAAGCCTGGACCTGACTTCATGCAAGGCGCTCGAAGAGGTTCTCCTCAGCAAGAACCAGCTGGCCGAACTGAAAGTCAAGGGATTGGACAAGATGAGCGTATGCGAGTTCCAGGACAACAAGCTGAAGCGTCTCGACCTGCGCGGATGCGTGGCCATCGACGAGCTCCACATTTCTGACAATGCCGACCTCGCCTATGTTTCATTCTACGGCTGCACGGCGCTCCGCTATGTGGACTGCAGAAGGACCAGCGTTTCCACACTCGATTTCAGCGGCAATGAGAAGATGAACTTCCTGTTCGCGACCGAGTGCCCGCTGTTGAAGACCATATATATAAGGCCGGGTGCAAATTACAGTTCACTGGCATTCGACGAGGCCACGACCAAAGTGTTCGAAAAAGATCCTGAGAGCTACAGTGACGTAAAGACGGACAACTGGGGCGACGAAGACATTGACCCTTGGGGCAAATAATCCAAAAGACATTGAAAATGAGAAAGATATATTATTTGGCGGCAGCTGCGCTGAGTCTTTGCGCCTGCCAGAAAGAGGTCAATGAAAAAGGCGCCTCCATCGAAACGCGTGAGATTACAGTCTCCACTACATTGACAAAGACGGGCATTGCCTACGAGGGCGACGTTTCCCATCTTGTATGGAAAGAGGGCGACCAGGTTTCCTACATCACAAGTGACGCGGCAGGGCTCGGCTCGGGATTCGGGCTCGCTACCGTGAAGGACGACAAGTTCAAGGCTACCATTTCGGCTCAGGCCACTTCAAAAGACAAGTTCCTCGCAGTCTGGGGCGGTTCTGCAACAGAGGGTTCCTCAAGCATTGAGATTCCGATGAGCACCGTCATTGACGCGAACAGCACAGCTGAATTCGACGGGAAACTGCTTCCGATGGTCGCTCTGGCAAATGTTCCGGACGACAAGGCTGCGGAGATTGATGTGGATTTCACTCCTCTTGCAGCTGTCTTGCGCGTATCTGTCGATACTGTAGGACACTCGAATGAGAAACTTTCCGGGATCACGCTTACCACCGACGGAAAATGCATTGGCACATACTCAGTCTCTACGGCTTACGAGAAAGGCTACTCGTTTACGGGCACATCCAATACCGTTTCAGCCACATTTCCGGACACACCGCTGCTGAAAGACTTCAAATATGCATATCTGGTCCTGGCAAAGGGCTCCTACACAGGTGTCCGCATGGAAATCACCACCGACAAGAACACATATACGCTCAGTGACGGTGCGATGGACCTTACCGCCTCTGACAGAGGTCTTTACAGGATAAACGTCCAGCTTTCCGAGCCGACTGCGCCTGTGGAGCAGAAATTCGTGAAAGTGACTGAGCAGTCCCAGATAGTGGCAGGTGGCACATATCTGATCGTTTCCGAAAATACCGAAAGCAGTTATTATGTGGCCATCAACAGCATAAGTGACGGGTATCTCGAATGCAAGACCATAAACTGCGATGCGGAAGGATGCATTGAGAAGACGGACGAAATCATGAATTATTCAGTAACGCTCGAGGACGGAACAGACTCATTTACAGAAAGATATGCCATCAAGATGAGCGGTCTTGGTTCAAAGCCATATCTGAAAGCTCCGGGCAATGTATCAGAGGCCGTCAGCTATGTAGGAAAATTCTGGTACGGTGATGTTGTAACGACTCAGTCCAACTTCTTCTGGGGCATCACCGTAACTGACGGAAAAGTCCTGATCTCTTCACATGAATTCAAGTTCTCAGGTGAGCCTTCGGGCAGAATAGGCGGCATAGGATTCTTCACGGGCAAAAAGAATTTCGGAGTGTTCGCACCGGAGTCAGAGGATTACAATCCGGCCCAGCTTTTCAGGCTGCAGTAATCACTTCCAGTTCTTATAAGGGTTACGGGTCAATGCCGCATTGTAATAGCGTCTGTCGCCCGTGACCTCTTCCCCAAGCCAGGATGGCCTTTCAAATGGTTCGTCCTGGCTTTTCAGTTCCACTTCAGCCATGAGCAGGCCCTCATTGTCTCCGTAGAACTCATCCACCTCGAACGTATGGCCCTGATAATCCACAAGATATCTGGTCTTGTCAATGGCTCCGGGTTGACACAATTTCAGCAATTCACGCGCATCGTCCGCGCTGATTTCCTTTTCCCACTCGAATCTGCTCAGTCCAGCCGCATCGCTCTTTCCCA
>HF995995.1:48120-75860 GCA_000432515.1 Bacteroides sp. CAG:545 | reverse complement strand
TTTCCCTTGATCGTAAGGTAGCCCTTGTCGTCACGCAGCCTGACACGCACGGTTCTGACGCCATCGGCGCACAGATAGCCCTGGCAGATATGAGACGACGATTTCGCAAGGGACTTGAACTCCCCTGTCACCTTGAACTTTCTTTCGATTTCCAGTGCCATGATTTCAGATAGGATTTATGTCAATGTACTCAATGCGCTGACGGGTCAATGCCTTTGTGCCAGAAACGGGAGGTGATGTCTTCGAGAGTGTAGGATTTTCCGTCCGTGAGGGTGCTGCCGTGCTTCACTTTATACAGCCTCTGGTTGGTAGTACGGCTGTTCAGCGGACCGCATGACGGGCGGTAAGGCCCTACCTTCACGTAATCGAAAATGTCAAAGATGTCATCCTCGACCGTCTCCCTGCCGGAATACAAGGCCAACTCGAGAGACTGATGGGCACGCTTCACATACGATGCGATATCCGTCAGTGCCTTGCAGTCATTGCCCTCACCGAGCAGCAGGAAGCAGTTCACGCCGAAATTGTCGCCTATCAGCCTGTCCACGACATCCGGCGTAAGTTCCTCGCCGACATCGCCGCGCAGAAATGGAGAATGGCATCCCTCACAAAGTCCAGTACAGTTCGAAATGTCCACTGCCAACGTCACTCTATCGGGTATTTCCTCCATCACAACGCTCGTCATCTGAGGAACGTACTTCAGCATTGACCTTCCTCCCCGGCATAGAAACGGTGGCGCGCCTCTTCCTGACGCATCTCGCTGAATGACGAAACGCGCTTCAGATAGCCGATGACACGGGTAAGGTAGTCCAGATTCCGGCTGCCGCATTTAGGGCAGACTGTCAATGTATCCTTGCTGATGTAGCCGCAGTCGTTGCAGACGGTGTTGCGGCAGTTGAATGTGAAATAGTTCGTGCCATAGTGGGCAGCGACATTGAGCAGCTGCCTGTACTGCTCCTTGCTGAGGTGCTCTGCTATGTTCATGTGCAGGGCCGAACCGCCGTCCAGATACTTCACATAGTCCTCTCCGTGGAGCTTGAACTTGTCGATCATCGAAAGCTTGTCATCCTCAGGATTGTAGAAGTACGAGCTGTACATATTGTGCTCAGGCGATACGAAGAATCCGTCCTTCTTGTCCCATTTGTAGTTCTTTCCGGAAAGGTTCTCTCCCGGGACGAACTCGGTGTTGAACATGGTGTCGCGGGTCTTGTCCTTGCGGTTGGAAATATTGATGGTCTCCAGAATCGTATTCACGAACTCCTTGTACTCCTCGTTAGGGGATATTGTCAATCCGAGGAACTCGGCTGCGTCTGTCAATCCATTGACTCCGATGGTCAGATACTGCTTGCGCATATCGATGAAGCCGGCCTTATAGACGTCGAGCATGTCCGCCTTGAGGAAATCGAGGATAATCTCGTTGAAGGCTGTCTGATATTTGTGCACGCGGGAGGTCATTTCGCTGATTTCCTCGTCAATGCATCTGTACAGTTCGTGTCTGTCGTATTTCAATATCTTAGGAATTGGCTGGCCGTCAGGCAGTTCCACTCCTTGTGTCTCCCTGAAGAATTTCCTTGTCGCGATCTGGATAAGACGGTTCAGGTTAATGGTCATCACGGATTTTGAACCTGTGGCCACCGATGCTGTACCCATCGAGTACTGGTGTGTCGTATGGTTGTGCTCCTCATCGGTATTGTCCAGGTCCTTCAATGAGTTACGGAGGCGGCAGCAGCTTGAGAGGCTGTCCGGGCTGTTGGAGATGTAGCAGAAGAAACTGTGACCTTTAGACCACATTTCCGCTGTGAAATCAGCATATTCCTTGTCCGCATAATCATCACCGCCGTCGGTCAGAAGCGCCATCGTCTCGACCGGGAATGTGAGGATATAATTGTTCCTCTCTTCATTGAACCAGTTCATGAAATGTTTCTGGAGCCAGGACAATGTCTCCCATTTGGGCGCAGTGCCGTCCGGGAAGCGGAAATCGCCGAACACTCCCTTGAAGTATGGCTGGTCGAAATAGCCGATGTTCCAGAAAACGGTCTGATAGCCGCGGTTGCCGGCAGGCATATTCATCGAGTGCACGACCTGCTGGAAATAGTTGTCAATGACTTTTACGAGCGTGCGCTGCTTTACATTGTTCTCCACTACTTCATCCAGGCGCTCGAGATAGTTCTCGCCGTAGTCTTTTCTGATGAAATAGTCGAAATACATCAGGAATTCAGGAGTTGCGACTGCACCCATGAACTGAGATGAAATCGAATATACGAGGTTGATGAACTCGCCGCAGAATGATTTGAGGTCAGTCGGGGCGACGGAAACGCCTCCAAGTTCCCTCAGTCCGCTCTCGAGGAACGGATACATCGTGATGGCCACGCAATACGGATATCCCGGTGTGCCGCTCTCGTCGTGTTTGTAGAGGACATGGCTCTCAAGGTCTTCGATATACTGTTCGGCAAGACGCCTGCTGTACATCGCCTTGATCTTGTCCTTCATGATATAGCGGTTCTGCTTGATGTTGTTCTCCTTGTAGAGTTCCTGACCGAGGGTCACGATATTCTTGCGGGTGACATTGGCATTGGCATCAAACTTGGAGCCGGTAGCCGCGTTCGAGGCCTTGATGTAGTCACGGATGAAGTCGCGTTTCTTGCGCAAGTCCATTCCGGCATCGAATTTCTCGATGTACGCGAGCGCCACCTTCTTGTTAATGGACATCAATGACTCTTCCACCTGACGACGGATCTCCTTGCTGGCTATCTTGTCGTAGATATACAGGTTATCGACAATGGAAACCACCACTGCTTCCGGGCAAACCTCTCCTGCTGTCTTGTAAGCTTCATGAATACCTTTGATAAGTTTTTCTCTGTCATACTCCTCGTAGGAGCCGTTTGTCTTGTAAACATCCATAATAACACGTCGATTTATGCCATTCTAAACGCCTGCAATGCCGTTTTTACCAGAAAGTTTACCATTTTGAAGGCAAACGTCTGACAGCCAGACATGTAGTTTGTTTAGAAAAAATCAAAACTAAAAAGTTCTCTCCGGACATTCCGGACTGGACCTACAAAATTATAAAATCCCTTCTCCTTATCAAAGCATCTCGACCGGAAAAGTTATCAACATTTTCCACAAACATCAGCTAACTCATTGACACCTATCTGAGTGCCACATCGGCAGACAGGCAGCCGCGACGGAACTCACTCCGCTTCGCTCCGTTCGGCCCTCCTACCGTCTCCTGCGTCCTCGCTCGCGCGAGAACTTGTATCCGGCAGGCACCTCCCACTTCCCGAGGCCGTGGGCCGGCCACGTCCGCCGCGGCTGGCCGCCTGCCCGGCTGCACCTTTGTCAATTGTCAGTTGACCGTATGTCTCTGGCTGAATTATCTTTGACGTTTAAATCCTTATCTAAGGTCATTAAAAGCTGGATCGTGTACTTGTCTGAATACGTGATGTTTCTAGTGCAGATTATTTCATCTTTATTGAACTGCACGTCATCATATATTGGCAGTGTGCATTTTAGAACTTGGCCGTTCTTGTCATACAAAAGTATTCTTTTACCGACTTGGATGTCATATACATTCTCACGATATCGTCTTGCAAATTCCCCATTGTCAGTAATGTGGGATATCACCATGTCCATTTTGAGGCCTTTTGCCCTCTGTCTATTTGGCTCGACAGTGTTTGTGTCATACTTTTTAAATGCTATTTTCGTGCGTTTTGAGTGACGCTCAATTGATCTTAGATTCTTTCTTGACAATGAACGTATGTTACGATTACTGCTGTTACTTAGTGTTGTGAAAAGATTTATGGATTTATCCATATTATGAGTAATCGCGCAGAATATTCCATGGTGAAATTGATACAACTCGTTGAACTTTTGAGATGTTCCATATTTTCCCTGGAGATATTCTAATGCCATGAGTTCATCCGCTTCGTCGAAGAATTGCCCCAAGTTGCCCGGGTGTATCACATATGGCAAGCAATCAGCCGGCATATAAAGGTCATAGTGCTCATAAGAGTTCTTTTCATACTCCGACCTGAATACCCTCATGCGTATATTGTCTTCATTATTTTTCCCGTATTTAATTTTAAGGGCATCCAATTCATCACTATTATGATCAATGTTCACGATTTCATCATATTCGGGCTCGTAGATATAATGTCCCAAAGAATCTACGGCACCCCAAAAACCATGGTTCAAAATGTAAGATATTCCTTTGGCCCCATATGGACTGCGGGCAATACAATTCGCTGGATATATGAATTTCAAATTGAAGTTGCTGTCCAAATGCAGAAACACAAGATCTAAAGTCGTTGTATCTTTATGAAAAATCACAGGCTCGATGATTTCGACATTAAAGCCATCATAACTACGTGATATAAAGGAAAACACAAATGGAGTTTTGCGAATCACATTACCATTGTCGTCAACAAGCATGAATTGCATACCCGTATCGTAAAAATGATTTTTGACTTTGCTGCTATCTGAAGGTAACGACGGATATCTGCCACCGGATGCCATATAGAAACAGGTGTCTTCTGCAATCTTTATGCGTTTATCGCTTCTTATATGTGCACCACTCCCATATGGCAAGAATAATAACGCAAAAGCTACGATAATTATCCACAATAATCTATTTGTTTTCATAAACGTTGTGGTTTAGTGTACCTACAAGAGAGCCATTATTCTCTTGTGCTGAGACGTAGTCTGATCCAAGATCATGATATGTAAATTTCTGACCGTCTTGAGAGATAAAGTCGGATGTCGAACTGTTGAATGATTCTTCATAGGGCCCATCGGAAGGAGGGCAAAAATCATACTCGACCGTTGAGCAGGCAACACTGTCTGCTGCAGAATAAGTTTCCTCCAACACTCTTGTATATCCTATATGATAATTTCTTGGTTGTGAACTGATAAACATTGATGAAACGACTTCTCTTTCAATGAATAAAGTAGGAGATTCTAGTTTATAATGAAAGTAAATGTGAGGTTCAATATTCAATATGCCTGAACATCGTCCTTCCGTCGTAACGTAACGATATTTTTTTGAATACTTAAGCACGTTATCGCTGCTGTATGTCTCGATTCGATATACTCTAATTCCACCAGTTGCCTGTTCTTCATCGAGCAGAGTATTTTTGAATTTTCGCAGATAACGGTTCTGTTCGTAATTATAAACAGAATATCCCCCAGTTGGGTAAATCATGCATTTGAGCATCAAGAATCTGGTATCATTGAAATTGAATTTGCTCTTACTGTCCAAAAGCTTCGTGGAGTATGTTTTCAAACTTCCGCTTTTATAGGTAGGTATTGTTATGTCATCAGAATAATAGCCATACCAGTCTTCCAGCCATGTCGGAGAGTCTGGAATCGAGGTTGTACTGTCTTCTCCATAGTATTGAAAAGTATATTCTCCTTCACTTGAGAGCCAGATATTTTTCAATAGACATTGAGGACCAAACTGTTTGTATGATAGGCTGCAACTTCGGACTTGGCGGTTGTTGACATTATTGACTATAATGGATATGAGTTTATTGTCGTCATATGTAAAGTGAATTGTGGCCCGATCAGGAATCGTTATTTTCGAGATATTACTCTGATAAAGGTTATTCTTGACGGTTCCTTCTTTGTACATCCCGCAATCATGCCAAGATTCATGACGCTCGCCGGATGCCTTACTAACTGTTAACGCATCTACGCAAATAGCTTTGTTTTCTATTTCTGTCGAGAACTCGGGACCGTATTCAAACTCAGCAGTCATGTCATTTTGAGTTTCAATTTTCGTTAACTTCCAACAAGAAATACTGTTTTCGCTTTCAGGAGAGTAGCCTTGATATCCCCAGTCGCTCGAACTTGTGTGAGTATCGATGTCTTTGAAGGTATAGGTATTGCCATCTCCCATGGTGATTTTAAAGGATGACAAGAGAGGAGAGGCAACGTTATAATTATATATAATTCTCAATTCGCCTACGGGGCTATTCGAATTGAGAACAATGCATTCCGGACCGTCGCCAAGTATAAATGTTCCTTTGATGCCCATGAAATCGAAATGATACAAGTCTGACTCCACCTCGAATTTTTTTGTGCTTTCATGGTTGTCTATCTCTTCTTGAAAAAGAATGAGTTCGCGGCCGATTTCACCAGAATATGCGAAATCCATAGCTTTTAATGCCTTTGAAGAAACCGTCCTCGCACCAAAACCAAATATATTGATATTGGTTTCGTTATAGTATGCACTGATCATGTGCTTTAATGTGTTGTGTCCTAAACCTGCACGTGATGCGATTCTAAAAACGTCATCTATTTTTCCGGCGCCACTATTCTTGTTCGCATACACTCTGTCTGTAGCTTCATCGGGAATTCCTCTTATTTCGCGGGTTATGATACCGCCAACGTTCAGATTCCATCCTAAACCTACAACGCCAGAAGGCTGGTTTGGTTTGTATCCATTTCCGCAATATGCAATCTTTACAGGAATGTTGAAATACTTGTCAGTATAATTGTATATATCAATTGAATATGAAGCGAAACCTGTGTACAGATCGGCACTTCCGCCTTTATAGCGAGTCATGCTATAGACATCAGGAACCAAGGGGTCAAATTGACCCTCTGGAATAGGCGTCCCATGTGCATATTCTTGTATGCTCTGGTCTGAATCTTGAGACCAAAGCGGCGAACTGCCAAATAATGTCAGAATGACAATCAGTAGAGTTGTGCGTTTCATAAGTAGGTTATTGGCTTGTTCAAGTGTTGAATATCAGTTCTTATACTATGTAGTCAGAAAGGTAGAAAATAAAACTAAGATTTCAAACTACGAAACATCAAGTTTAATCCACGGGGGCAAAAAGGCCTGATTTGCACCCGTGACAACTTCACAATGGCACGACGGGGGCAAAATGGCTGGATTTGCACACGTGAATCCAACGACGGGGGCAAAACCCCACGATTCGCACCCGTGAGGAACAATGTGAAGGACGACGTGGGCAAAAAGGCTGAAGTCATTATAAAGACCGATAAGGTTTCTGATGTAGGCCGCATATTCAACAGCGTAGAGAATGGCTTGAAGGGGCTTGCAAAAGTAAAACTCATCTATTACATAGATAAAGACTGGGTCGTAGAGGACTGCGACCTCTAAGGAAGCGTCTTCTGCACATACTTTTCGGATATCAGGGCTCCGTGTCGCGGGATAGCGATATCGGAGCCTTTTCGGCTTCAAGACATTTATTTTCAAGTGACGGGATAATGCTGTAAATTTGCAAAGGATATAGAATATTGAAGAGACAATGAAGAATGTCATAACATTGGAGGCAATCGACCCGATCGAGATATATGGGGCAGGGAACAAGATATTGGAAGAATTCTGTTCTTATTTTCCCGGACTGAAGGTGGCGGCGCGTGGAAATCAGATAATACTGGACGGCTCGCCGGCACAGATTGAGCAGTTCGGGAACAAACTCGAAGAGCTCATAGAGAGGAGGAAGCACAAGATGAACCTCACCAAATTCGATGTGGAGGACATCTTCGACGGCGAGACTTCTCCGGACAGTTTTACGCTGAACGGGGATGCGGTAATCGTGCACGGAACTGACGGCAAGCCCATCAGAGCCAGAAACCAGAGACAACAGGAGATGGTCAAATCCTATTTCCTCAATGACCTCACTTTCGCGGTGGGCCCTGCCGGAACCGGAAAGACATATATAGCCATAGCATTGGCAGTCAGGGCATTGAAAAACAGGGAGATCAAGCGGATCATCCTCACCCGTCCTGCGGTGGAGGCCGGCGAGAGACTCGGATTCCTGCCCGGCGACCTGAAAGACAAGCTGGATCCGTACCTTCAGCCGCTTTACGATGCGCTCGGAGACATGATTCCGGTCAAGAAACTGCAGGAGTTCATGACTGACGGGACCATCCAGATAGCGCCATTGGCATATATGAGAGGCCGCACGCTGGACAAGGCATGCGTAATCCTGGATGAGGCGCAGAACACCAACCTCGGCCAGCTGAAAATGTTCCTTACCAGAATGGGCACAAATGCCAAATTCATTGTCACAGGCGACGCCAGCCAGGTGGACCTTCCGAAAAAGGAAGACTCCGGACTCCTCCGTGGCATTTCACTGCTGAAAGACCTCAACGGGGTAGGCACCATATTCTTCACCAATGAAGACATCGTGCGTCACCCGCTGGTCACCAAGATCGTCAAAGCATTCGACAATGCAAAAAATGAGGAATAGCGAAAAAATCACTACATTTGCAAGATGATGCGCAATTCCGCCGGCATGGCAGGATCTATGCAAATCTTGTGACATATATGAAACGAGTATTATCCGCAATATCCAAGATATGGTTTCCGGCATTGGTTGTCGGAATAGTTGCCGTACAGAGTTTCGCATCCGATTTTTCAAGAGCAATGGCTTCACGCGGGGCTGAGGCATCCCGTGACACCGTAATATACAGCAACGACATCTTCACCAAGTTCAGGTCTGAATATGAACGTGCCCGTGAGGACTCCATGTCATTCGAACTGACGTCCGGCGACTCGAACGAAGTCGTCATCACGGCAAGAGACACGATGAAAGTTCCAGATTCATTGCGCTTTACAGACCCGTTCAGATACAAGTACTATGTCGCCATCAAGGACTCCCTCACTCACGTGATCGTCAGAGACTCCCTGAAAAATGCCGGCGACAGCATCGATTGGCCGAAACTGGACTCCCTGTACAAGATAGATTCCACGGAAACGGCGATACGCAAGTTCAATGAATGGTACGCCTCGCTCGACAAGGCCGCCCGCAAGAAATACGACTTCGAGCAGAAGATGAAGGCCCGCCAGGTGATGATAGACAGCATCCTGAACGCCAAGGACAGCCTGCTCGCCATAAGGGACAGTATCAGGGAGAACACTCCGAGAATCCTGGAGACGTTCGCGGTGCCTGATTCATTGTACTATAAGAGGATATTGACCTGGAACAAAGGAAGTTACTTCAATGACGTACACCTTCAGAAGCTGGACACTTCCTACAACTACAGGTTCAACGACTATCCGTTCTACCGCGAGGATGTAAACGTCTCATATCTCGGCATAGTCGGCTCTGCCACACAGTATTACGACTTCTTCAAGAGGAAGAGCGCGGAGGGCGTGACGTTCTACACCCCGTATGAATGTTACAGCTACAATCCTTATTCACTTCCTTTCTACAATACCAAGACCCCATATACGGAACTTGCATACTGGGGAACATTGTTCGCAAATGAGGAGAGGGCGGAGAACAATCTGCACATAATGACGACGCAGAACATCCTGCCGTCATGGAACTTCACATTGGAATACGACAGGTTCGGTGCGAACGGCATGCTCGAAAACGAAAGGGTGGACAACAGGACATTTGCCGCTTCCACGAACTTCACAGGCAAGAAATACCTTGCCCACGCCGGCTACATCTACAACAAGATGGACAAGGGCGAGAACGGCGGAATCGTGGACAATTTCTGGATCAGGGACACCACGGTCGGCTCCAGGGAAATAGACGTGAGGCTGAAGGACGCCTCGACATTGATAAAGAAGAACACCGTATTCCTCGACCAGACATACAGGATTCCGTTCACATTCATCCGCAAGCTGCAGGAAAAGAAGGTCCTCAAAAAGGAACAGATGTACAGGGACAGCGTGATGGCTACCGGAGACAGCATCGCCATCATCAGGATGGAGGAACTGCTTCAGGCCAAGGCGGACGAGCGCGCGGAAGCTTCGGCGAAAGACACGCTGGACACCGACCTTACGACCGCATTTATCGGACATTCGAGTGAATACTCCACATATCGCAAGATATACAAGGACAAAATCAGTGCTGATGACACGAACGCACGGGACCTGTACAACGGAAAGTTCTATCTGAATCCTTTGGAATCCGCTGACTCCCTGAGAGTCATGAAATTCGAAAACAAAGTGTTCATCAAGCTCCAGCCGTGGGCTGACGACGCCATCGTATCGTCCATAAACGCCGGTATCGGAGACAAGTTGCTGAACTACTATATGTTCACCCCAGACAGTTACCTCAAGAAGAAGGGAGGGAACGTGGTATGGAACTCAGCCTATCTGTACGGCGGCGTGAAAGGCCAGTTCAAGAACTATTTCCACTGGGACGCCGACGGTTTCTACACCTTCGCAGGAAAGGAAATCAATGACTTCGGAATCAATGCCAATATGGGATTCAACATCTACCCTTTCAGGCGCTACAAGAAGAGTCCGATGTCATTCAACATACATTTCGAGACGACGCTCGACGAGCCTGACTACTATCAGCAGCACTATTATTCGAACCATTACAAATGGGACAATGATTTCTCGAAGATTTCCGACACCAGACTCACAGGCTCATTCTCGATTCCGCATTGGAACTTCGACGTGTCAGCCGGCTGGTCTCTGTTGAAGAACCACGTATATTACGACGGCATGGCGATGGCAAGACAATGCACCGACGCCATCAGCGTATTGAAGATAGGGGTAACCAAGAACTTCAAGCTCAAGGGCCTGCACTTCGACAACAGGGCATTGTTCCAGATATCTTCCAACGACGATGTCATTCCGCTTCCTATGGTCGCTATCAATGCGCGGTGGTACTGGCAGTTCAATGTCGTGAAGAAAGTGATGCAGATGCAGATAGGTGCCAATGTCACCTACACCACCAAGTGGTACGAGCCGGGATACAGCCCTGCGCTCGGCATGTTCTACAACCAGAAAGTCGAAAAATACGGCAACTGCCCTTATATAGATGCTTTCGTGAACATCCAGTGGAAGAGGGCCTGCATATTCGTTAAGGTGATCAATGTAAATATGGGCTGGCCTCTGGACAGCGCGGACTACTTCAGCGCACACGGCTACATAAGGCCTCAGAGGGCATTCAAGATCGGCATCTACTGGCCATTCTATATACAGCCGTCCAAGAACAAGGCGGTCAGCGGAGGCAGTTCATTAGGCGGCGGCTCATCAAATTCAGAGGGCTCAGGCTCTTCTGGCGGGTTAGGAGGAGGACTCGGCGGATTCGGAGGAGGATTCGGAGGCGGTTCAGGAAGAGGCGCCACACAAAATACATTTTAGGAACTGACCGTGAGGAACATTTCCTGAAAACAACAACACTGAAACTATGAAGATATCCAAGAAACTCAAGGTTGTTCTGAAATATCTCATTCCTACTGTCATAGTGATGGTGGGGGTTCCCCTGTTGCAAAGAACAACCAGCAGACGCGAGCCTTTCGAAAAGGACACGCTTCGCTGCGTGATCAGCATAAAGAATTCTCCGTCAATGAGATATGCGGTCGGATACAACTACGAAATGCTTCAGCTTTTCGCCTGGCAATTGGGCAAGAATACCGACATCATGCTCGGAGGAAAAGAGTATATCGACTCACTCAAGAACGGAGCCGTGGACATAGTGGTGATGCCGTTCGACGACTCGCTGATTTTCGACCAGAGCGTTTTCGCGTCAATCCCACTTGCTGACAGCAGTTCGTGGCTGGTGCACGGACGGCTGCGCCCAGAACATTATGAAGTGAACCATTGGCTCTCGACATTCAGCATCACCGACGAGCATAAGATCATCAAGGGACGGTTCTCACCGGGATACGAACCATATAGGCGACTGAGAAAGGGATGGACCTACAGGACATTGAGCCCTTACGATGACCTCATCAGGAAATACTCGGCAGAACTCGGCTGGGACAGGACAATGCTGACCGCACTCATCTGGCAGGAGTCACAGTTCCACATCGAAGCCCAGTCGCGAAGAGGAGCCGTGGGCCTTATGCAGCTGATGCCGCGTACTGCCGACAGATTCCAGGCGGACAATCTCCTGGACCCGGAAGTCAGCATCAGGACCGCCGTCACCTATCTCAAGCATCTCCAGAACATGTTCCGGCCATATACTTCTGACAGGCAGGAACTTATGAAGTTTACACTTGCGGCATACAATGCAGGGGAAGGCAGGATAAAGGACTGTATGAACTATGCGGCATCAATAGGGGCGCCTCACAGCAGATGGGAAGACATAGTGGCCGTGATTCCGGACATGAGAGAAGACTCTATCCTGGAAGCGGACACTGTAAAGCTCGGAAAATTCCAGGGTTACGAGACCATAAACTATGTGAAAAAGCTCACGGACCTGAGCCGGACATTCGCAGCGGTTTCCGGAACGAAATCCTCATTTGGCTCGGGAACTACTGGGCACGGACCGTCTTCGCCGGATCCACGCCCGACACGAAAAGACACGGCAGCAGCAGAAACAACATCATCGCCAGATAAGAAATGATGTCCGCCACCAGCACGAGGACTATGTCAATGTGGACAGGCACAAAGGACACGAAATAGTTTTCAGGATTAAGACTTATCAGATGAGTGGTGCCCTGCACAAGACAGAACAGCAGCGCCACGACATTTCCTATGACCATACCCCTGATGACTGCAGAGGATGCCACTTTAAGGAAAACTGCTGCGATGGAGCGGTCCGTCATTCCGACTGACTTGAGGGTTCCGATAGCGGAAATATTCCTGAAAAGCATTATCAGAAGTGAAGAAATCATATTGACTCCCGCCACCAGGATCATCAGTATCAGGACGAAATACACATTGAAGTCGATCAGCTCTATCCAGGAGAAGATTTCAGGATACATGTTCAGAGCCGACGACGCTACCACGGTATCTTCATCTTCAGGCGTGTTGAAAAGCACTCTCGCCCCAACTTCCTGAGTCATTTCCCTCAGCAAGACAGGATCACGGTATTTGTCTTCGAGTCTGATCTCAATCGCAGACACCTCGTCAGGACTCCAGCCGTTCAGTCTCTGCATATCCGAAAGACCGGTGATTATCAGCAGTTTGTCGTCACTGCCGAGCACATCCTCATATACCGACTTGATGTGAAACTTCCTCGCCTTGACCTTTTCACCAATGAAATATGCAGTAAGGTCGTCACCTGCATTGACTCCCAAAATGGCTGAAAGCCTCTGAGGAATGCTGGCGGAAAGGCTGTCTCCCCCGTCCGGTACCCCCTTGAAAAGGACTCCGTGGATATTTTCATCTGTCTTGACGATTCCGGCCCTGTAAACTGCAGGGACAATGGAGGCCACGCCTTCGAGCGAGTCTATTGACGGGATATACGAGGCGTCCGAGCGGACCGGTGAAGATTCATTGACATAATTCAAATCCGGAGACGTCAGTCTGATATCTCCGGATATTGATGCAATTCCGCAGCGAAGTTCCTTACGGAAACCGGAAGAGACTGCTACAGAAATAATTATGACGAAAGAGGCGATGGCCGTAGTAGCCACTGCGATCTTTCCTTGAAACTTAAGTTTCCGTGATATGAATCCGGAAGCGTTCACTACCAGATATGTACACGTTCGCTCTCAGGCCTGTACATAGGGTCGCCTTCCTTGATTCCGAATGCATCGAAGAATGTCTGGAAGTTGCGAAGTGAGACATTGACCCTGTTCTCTGCGAGAGAATGCACATCGAGTTTCGTTAGTCTCTCTTTCTCAGCGTCTCTGATGTTGGTCGCCCACACGATACCGTATGAAATGTAGAAACGCTGCTCAGGAGTGAAGCCGTCGATGAGGCCCGGGCGGTTTTTCTGAATCGCTTTTTCCATAGCGGAATATGCAATACTGAGTCCGCCGTGGTCGCCGATGTTCTCGCCTACGGTAAGCCTGCCGTCTGCCTTGAGACCAGGAAGGATCTCCACCTCGTCAAACTGGGAGACAAGCACATTTGCCTTCTCGTCGAATTTGGCTGCATCCTCTGCAGTCCACCAGTTCACCTTGTTTCCGTTCTTGTCGAAAAGACGTCCCTGGTCATCGAAACCGTGAGACATTTCATGTCCGATAACCACGCCGATTGCACCATAGTTCACAGCGTCGTCAGCATCAGGATTGAAGAACGGCGGCTGAAGTATGGCAGCAGGGAAACAGATTTCATTGGAAGTCGGATCATAGTATGCATTGATGGTCTGAGGAGTCATTCCCCACTCTGACCTGTCGGTCGGCTTGCCGAGCTTGGCCATGTTGTCGGCAATGCTCCAGCAGCTTGCTGCCCTGAGGTTTTCGTAATATGACAATGCAGGGTCCACATTGAGTGTAGAGTAATCTTTCCACTTGTCAGGATAGCCGATCTTCACTGTAAATGCAGAGAGTTTCTCACGTGCCTTCACCTTTGTGGAATCGCTCATCCAGTCGAGATTGTCGATATGCTCGCCGAGAGCGTCCTGAAGGTTCTTCACGAGTGTGAGCATCTTCTTCTTGGATGACTCAGGGAAATATTTCTCCACATACATCTTGCCGACAGCCTCGCCAAGAATGCTGTTAGGGACTCTCATTGCCCTTTTCCATCTCGGTTTCTGCTGGGTGACACCTGTCATCTGCTTGCTGAAGAAGTCGAAGCTTGCATCATAGAAGTCATCGCTGACAGCACCGCAGGCATCCTGTATGAGCTGGCCTGCAAGATAGTCTTTCAGGACATTGATGTCAGCCTCCGCGAAATATTTGGAGAAGGCTTCGAAGAATGAAGGCTCGCAGACCACGAGCTTGTCCTGGTCGGCAATGTTTCTTGCAGCGAAATATGAAGTGAAGTCAAATCCGTCGTATGCTTTTTCAAGAGCCGGAGTATTTGTAGGATTGTAGATCTTTTCCATATCCCTTTCCTGAACCCTGGTCCATGATGCTGTGGCGATCTGAGTCTCCACGTCGAGGGCATTGGCAGCAGCTTTTTCCGGCTCAGGAACGCCTGCAAGGCCGAATACACGGGTAAGGAAATTGAGATAGCCCTGTTTGATTTCAGCGCTGGCCGGATCGAGATAGTAATCCCTGTCACCGATTCCCAGACCGGACTGCGTGAGATACAGAATCTGCATATCGCTGTTCATCAGGTCTGCCATCACGAATGCTCCGAAGAAAGGAGAGAGACCTTCATTGTGCATGTCGGCAACAAGTTTCACGAGGGAAGACTTGTCATTGACAGCATAAACCTGGTCGAGATATTTCTGGACAGGGGCGAATCCTTCCGCATTGAGGCGGGCAGAATCCAGGCCCATCTTGTAGATATCGGAAATCTTCTGCTCAACTGTGCCCTTGGCCGTCTTCATTTCAGTCATTTCCTTGAAGAGCTCGTTCAGTCTGTTTTCAGTATTCTCATTGAGAATGTCGAATGAACCGAAGCGTGCGTATTCCGGCTTGAGAGGGTTGTTCTTCTGCCAGCCGCCCGTAGCGTACTGATAAAAATCCACTGCCGGAGAGCAGGTCGTATCCAAATCGGACAGATTGATGGCAGGAACTTTCTCACGGTTTCTGTCTGCACATCCCATAACCATTGCCGCAGAAGCCATAATCATTGTAAATCTGGTGATTCTGTTCATAATTTCAGAAATCAAGTAATTGTTAATAAAATTTTCGGCGCAGGTCAATGCCGATGGGGGCCAATGCCGACGCCAATTTGCGAAGTTAGTAATTTTATCCGATATTTGCCCGCTACATTTTTATCCAAAAACAACGGAAATGAATAAAGAGAACATAAAGAACATCTTTGCAAGATACCTGACCGGCACGCTCGGACTGGTACTCGTGGCAATAGGCGTCGCCCTGTCCATAAAGTCAGACCTCGGCACTGCGCCTATTTCATGCCCACCCTATGTAGTTTCAATGTGCGGCAACTTCGAACTCGGCGGATTCACCATCGGCACCGTGGGCCAGTACACAATGCTTATGCACCTGATTTTCATCTTGTTGCAGATGGCATTGCTCCGCAGCAGATTCAGGCTCGAAAACCTCATGCAGATTCCGGCGGCCATCGTTTTCGGCCTGCTTACCGACCTGTCCATCGCCGCGTTCGGCTGGATCGAGGCGGGGACTTACGGCATGAAGATAATCCTCATGTGCCTGTCCATCGTGATTACGGCATTGGGCATCAGCCTGGAAGTGGAAGGCAAGGCCTGGATGCTGGCGGGCGAGATGACGGTAGCGGCGGTCGCCGATTCTTTCAATGTCAAATTCAGAAACGCCAAGATATTCTTCGACGTATTCCTGGTAGTGATTGCAGCAGCCATCGCGTGGTTCTGCTTCGGCAATGTCCTGGGCAACGGTTCCGAAAACGTGATCCGCGAGGGAACCATCATGTCGGCCCTGCTCACAGGCGTATGTATGAAATTCACCGACAGACTCACAAAACGGATTCTGCCGGCGAAACTTTCAGCGAGACTGAAATAATTATTTCTTGATACTGAGGGCCTCCAGACGGGCCTTTGCAGATAACCTTTCGCTCTCTGAGTCAGAGTACTTCACGAGCAGCGGAAGGTATTTCTTTTCAAGTTTGGTATTGGACGTGTTGCGCGCAAGAAGTATCATATTCTTGATGGCAGTAATGTCGTCCTGCTTGATTTTCAGCACTTTATTGTAATACTTGGCAGCCTGTTTGTAGTCGTGCCTGACTACGAGCCAGTATGACCCCACATTGTCCAGATACAGGACATCGGACGGATGGTAAGACAGCATCGTCTCGGAAATTTCCTTGAACGCTTCATAGGAAACCGGCGTGGCGTACTTGAAAAACAGAAAGCAATACTCCTGGATGGCAGCACTGAAAAGTTCCTCGTCCACCTTTTCGTATCCCGGATACACCCACTTCGGATGCTGGGTTTCATTGTAGATGATGAGCGACTTCAGGTTCGACAGCGCCATATCCGGACTCTCCTTCTCATATCCTGTCAATGCAGCGACTTTCAGAAACCTCAAATCCAGCCTGTCAGGATTCAGCTGAATGGCTTTTTCAATGGATTTCTGCGACTTCCCGAACAGCTCGTCATCATAATCCGTCACCTGAAAATAATTCACAGGGTTGCCCAATGTGTCTTTCAATGTCAGCACAGGCTTCTCGCCAAGGAATTTTTCCTGCGGTTTGGCCACCACAGCGGAAGACTGCGACTTGGAAAAATAATATGTGAACTTTCCGAGCAGCATATCCGCATCATCCGGATAGGCGGCCTCCCACTTGTCAAGCAATGTCTCGATTCCCACTCCCGAAGGTCCGAGTTTGGATACGAGCAGCTGATAACGCTCATTGAACTCTTTCGATGAAGGCGTCTGTGCCATAGCCGTAGCTGCAGCAAGAACAGACACTGCCAATGTCAATAATTTTCGCATAACTTTCAAATATTCATACGGATACGCCGTCCCTGCGGATGCAGATTGTTGCAGCGGTTTCCGAGATTTTTAACAAAACCGAGCGGGTGCCCCAGATAAGTGACAAGGACAATGCCCTTTTCGACTCCCGTCAATGTCAATGAATCCTTGTGCAGGAAGGCAAGTGCCTGCTCTTTAGTCAGTTCCTCCTCCACAAATGCTCCCCTTTCCAATATCGACGACAGCGCAAGATCCGCATCCGGGACAATGTCTTTTCCTTTCAACTGCCCCACGGCAACTCCGCGCAGCAGCGGCCTGAGGCCTTCAAGAGATCTGACTTCAGAGTTCAGATGTTCCGGGACCGCGACTATCATGTCCCCTCTCAAGGTCAATGTTACAGGCACATTGAACCAGGTCTTTATTTTCTTCGCGGCATCAGCCGGCACAACTTGCTTCTTGTCAGCCTTTTGCGCAGATGATACAGGTGACGGGGCAGACGAGGTCTTCATCAGAGCAGAGCAATACTGTCCCTCACCTTCCACGAAGCCGGGAACAAGCGACACACCGTGTTCTGTCCGTATCAGCCCCTTGTATTCAGATCCGACATTCACGACTTCCGCACCAAGCTCTTCTGCTGTCCATGCGACATTCCCGTCATTCTCATATTTATTGAATGTGCAGGTGGAATATATAAGGTATCCGTTTTCGGACAGGGCCGGCCACACATCAGCCAAAATCCTTCGCTGACGGGCTGAACACAACTCCACATTGGCCTCAGACCACTGGGCGAGCGCCTCTTCATCCTTCCTGAACATACCTTCACCCGAGCACGGCACATCAGCGACAATGATGTCAAACCATCCGCCAAGTGACGCAAAAGCTTTCGGGTCCACGGAGGTAACCACCACATCGGGGTCTCCCCAGATACCTGCATTGTCTGAAAGAACGGCGGCCCTCTGCTTCATTATCTCATTGGATACCAACAGATAAGAACCGATGCCGGACATTTTCAGGGACGACAGTATATCAGTGGTCTTGCCGCCCGGAGCCGCGCACAGGTCCAGAACCCTCAACGGTCTTTCTTTCGGCAGAGCACCTTCTCCCGACATCTTCTTCAGGACCTGCCGGAACACTTCGCCCACGAACATTGCCGAAGAATCCTGAACGTAATAGCATCCGCAATGCATCAGCGGTTCCAAAGTGAACACCGGACGCTCGCTGAGAAACCAGCCGTATCTGTTCCAGAGAACAGGTTTCACCGGCATTGAAAAGAAATCCGAGACCGATTCAGGAGTAGGAGCGTCGATTTTGGCAGGATTCATCCTCACAGACACCGAAGCCGGGAGCGACAATGCTTCCAGGGCAATCCCTGCATTGTCCTTCCCTATCGCCTCCTCCAGATAATCCGCGAATTTCCCTTTAGATTCCATTGGCTCTGACTACCTGCCGGCAAATTTTGAAGGGTCGAATCCTTCCGGGAACATAGACGGGTCAATGTCCTCCGGCATTTTTCCTTCAGACATGTCCGCAACGGTATCCACCATCTTGTCCACCACGGACTGGAGTTTGGAGCCGAGGACCATCTTCATCATGAAATTCAGGTCCGCAGTTATGTCGATATGGAAGTCGGTGCTGTCCGGATTACCGCCGTCAGCATCGAAATGGATATTCACATTGAACTGGAAAGGTGCGCCGTCATCCTTATATGTTATGCGGGAATACGGGACGCGTTCAGCCACGCGGACACCGACATTGAACCCCTGCACAGTGGCCCGGAGCGAGTCGAAATCAGCCTCGATGTCTTTCCGCTTGTCTTCCGGAAGCATCGACACGAAGTTTCTCATGTCGGAGAACGGCATATAGAGCATATATGGTGCTCTGGCTACGATTCTATGTTTGCTTTTGATTTCCATGACACTTTGTTTTAGATAACTTGGTCCGACTATTTTCCCCACTCTGAAGGATTCTCTCTCCACTCGTGAAGAAGAGTCTTCGCGGCAGATGAAATATATCCTGTCTCACTGGCCACATCCACCAACGCCGAATAGTTGGAAAGGGTGTCCAGCCGAACTTTGTCTTCCTCGAAACGCTGTGCCGCCAAATCAAATCCATAAGTGAATATCGCGACCATGCCGAGCACTTGGGCACCGGCATCGCGGAGAGCCTTGACGGCAGCCAGACTGCTCATTCCTGTAGAAATCAGGTCCTCAATGACGACAACTTTCTTTCCCGGAGCGAGTTCACCTTCTATCTGTGAACCTGTACCGTGGTCTTTCGGCTTCGGACGCACATAGACGAATGGTTTCTGCATCCTGTCAGCTGCCAGGACTCCATGTGCAATGGCTCCTGTAGCCACTCCGGCGACCACTTCAGCCTCCGGATACAGTTCCATGGCCTTGTCCGCAAGCCACTGTGCCACCTGTGCCCTGAGTTCGGGATGCGAAAGGATTCTGCGGTTGTCACAATATATAGGAGAATGCCAGCCTGAAGCCCATGTGAACGGTTCCTGCGGACGCAGAAGGACCGCCTTTATATCCATAAGGGCCTTGGCCAATTTCTTGTCAATAGAAGTTTCCATATTTGAAAAAATGTTTTGTTTTACAAAATTAGTAAAATTTTAACTATTACCACGACTGCTATGATGCGGTCAGGAACACCTCTTTGATGGAAGGATAGGTATTCTTGAGGAACGGCGGCAGGCTGGATTTGGCCACCCACGCGGCCTTGGTGATGTCCTCCTCAGTCTGGGGAGTGAGGTCCAGAGGCTTCAGATAGTACATCCTGTACCACCAGGTATGCTTCAGATGCCAGATTCCGTTTCTTTTATAACAATGGTCTGTCACGCAGATGAGGTCGCCCAGGCTCAGGTCATCCACGCCGGTCTCCTCCTGAACCTCCCTCAGAGCTGTCACCTTTATATCCTCACCTGCTTCCTGATGTCCTTTCGGCAAGTCCCAAAGCCCGTCCCGCTTGATGAGCAGGTAATCCCCTCTCCTGTTCTCGACCAGGCCGCCTGCCGCATTGACCTCGCGGAACTCGCCGCAGATCTTCTTGTAGCAATCCTCCGGCTCGGCCGACGGAATATAGATTTTTTCCAATGTGGAGGAAAGTTCGAACATCTCCACAAGGGCCGAAATGTCCGAAGGCTGCTTGAAATGGAATTCCACCGCATTCGGGTCTGACAATGTCGCCTCTTCCGGCCTGCAGATTATGATTGTCCTTCTGTCAAAGTATATTTTATGCATAATATCTGAACTGTCTTACAAACTTACAAAAAAGATGATGTCATCTGAAACAAACTTGATTTTTTTTCGTATATAATCATAGTTTGACTTAATTAAAGAAGATGAAATTATCACAGTTTCAATTTCCCGTGTCGTTGAAGAATGACATTGCGCACGAGCCCACGGGAAAATGGCGCGACGAGTGCCGAATGATGGTCCTCCACAAAGACACTGGAGAGATAGAGCACAAGATATTCAAGGACATTACAGATTATTTCGGAAAGGGTGACACGTTCGTGCTCAACGATACAAAGGTTTTTCCCGCAAGACTTCTCGGCAAGAAAGAGAAAACTGAGGCCGACATCGAAGTGTTCCTTCTGAGGGAACTGAACAAGGAGCAGCGTCTGTGGGACGTTATCGTGGAACCTGCAAGAAAAATAAGGATAGGAAACAAACTGTACTTCGGAGACAACAGCCTTGTCGCAGAAGTCATTGACAATACCACTTCACGCGGAAGGACTCTCCGTTTCCTCTACGACGGCAAGTACGAGGACTTCAAGCAGACATTGTTCTCATTGGGAGAAACTCCTGTCCCGAAATGGGTAAAGGAGAAAGCCACGCCTGAGGACAAGGTGAATTACCAGACCATATTCGCCGCTCACGAAGGCGCCGTATCGGCTCCTGCGGCCGGTCTGCACTTCAGCCGCGAGCTGTTCAATATGATGATTCTCAAGGACATAAACAAAGCCTTCATCACGGAGCACATGGGCATCGGCTACTTCCGCAAGGTGGATGTGGAAGACCTTTCCAAGCACAAGATGGATTCCGAAAGGCTGATCATCACTCCTGAGGCTGTCGAAATCATCAACAAGACCAAGCGTGAAGGCCACAAGGTACTGGCTGTGGGCGTGACTGTGATGCGTGGACTCGAGACTTACGTCACCACAAATGACGAGGTGCAGCCTTATGACGGATGGACCAACAAGTTCATTTTCCCTCCGTACAGATTCGCGATACCTGATGCCATCGTTTCCAATTTCCATCTTCCGGGCTCGACAATGCTTATGGCAGTTGCAGCTTTCGGCGGATATGACTTGGTGAAAAAGGCCTACGAGACCGCGCTTGAGGAAAAATACAAGTTCGGACCTTATGGTGACGCGCTGCTGATAATTTAAAAATCGTAAATCCGGATTTAAAAATTATCTGCAAAATTTAAGAATCGTAAAAATTTGTGGCTTTCCCGATGTGGGAAGGCCACTTTTTTTTGTCTGTTGTGCGCGGACATTCATAACTTTGGAGAAAACCGTATCACACTATGAAGTACGAAAAACCGGAAGAATTGGCACCGTGGTGCGCATTGAACAGAATTTTCGGATTCTCTCCGAAGACAGGGGCTCTTCTGACAGAGCATTTTTCAGGAGCGGCGGGAGTTTTCCGCGCCTGCAGGGAGGAACTGTCGGCATTGCTCGGAAAAAGCTCCGTCCATCTCAGTCAGATCAATGACAAGGTGCTGGGTGAGGCATTCAGGGAAATGGAAGACCTGCTGGGGAGAGGCGACAGGTTCATCTGCATTGACGACGACAGATACCCGGCTCTTCTGAAAGACTGCGAGGACCCGCCCATCGGATTATATCTCAAGAGTGACAGTTCTCCGGAAGAAGTATTCGGTTACGGCCCCGCAGTCGCCATAGTCGGGACCAGGGACATCAGCAGCTACGGAAAGGAAATATGCATCAGACTGGTCAAGGCATTGGCCCGTGCAGGGGTCAAGCCAATGATTGTCAGCGGATTGGCTATCGGCACGGATATAACGGCGCAGACTGCGGCATTGGAGGGCGGACTCCCGACATTGTCAGTTATGGCTACCGGTATCGAGGAAGTCTATCCTTTCAGGCATGGATGGGCAGCGGAAAGGATCTGCAAGGCTCCACATAGCGGACTGATTACGGATTACCCTCCGGGCACGGTTCCGAAAGCCATAAATTTCCTGAGACGGAACAGGATAATCGCCGGGATAAGCAGGATGACCATATTGATAGAGTCCAAATCGAAGGGCGGCGGACTCATGACGTGCAGGCTCGCAAATTCCTATAACCGGGAAGTTTATGCTGTACCGGGAAGACTGGACGATCCGTGCTCGGCAGGATGCAATTCTCTGATAAAGAGCCATATGGCTGAAATAGTCAATGATATTGACGAGTTCGTGGAGTCACTCGGGTTCGGGAGCGCGGGAAAGGGCAAAGCCAGTGACATCAAATCATTGGTCTATCAGAAATACCTGGAAAGCGAAGGCGGGGAAGAAGCGGAGAGAATGTCGGTAATCGCGGATATTGTCAGGCAGAACAGGGATATTCTTCCGGAGGAGTTATGCTCGTTCACGGACATTCCGTACAGCAAGATGGCCGAGTACATCGGCAAGATGGTCTGCGACGGCATCATTGTCACGGATCTCCTGCAGAGGTGTTCCGTGAATCCGGAAATCCTGTGAACCGCTTTCCTTTTATCACGGCTTTTCCTATCTTTGCAGAGTTTGATGGTGAAGACAATGATGGTAAAATACATAGACACGCACGCACACATATACGATGAAGCCTTCGACGGGGAGGAGGAGCAAGTCATCTCACGGGCACTTGAAGCCGGCGTAGGACTGATTTTCCAGCCGGACGTGGACAGTTCCGAGAGACAGCGCATGTTCGATCTCGGGAAAAGGTTCCCTGATGTGCTCAAGAATATGGCAGGCCTCTATCCTGGCTCCGTAAAAGAAGACTGGGAAAGCGAGGTGGAGGCGGTGGAAAAGGCTGCATTGGCCCACGGAGTCATAGCAATCGGCGAAATCGGTCTGGATTACCATTACTCCAAGGACACTGCCCAAATCCAGAAACGCGCCCTGAAGGCACAGCTGGAACTTGCGTCCAAACTGAATCTGCCTGTCAATATTCATGAAAGAGATGCCACAGAGGACTTTTTCTCCGTACTGGAGGAATGCAAGGGGCTGAGGATACAAGGCAACATGCACGCTTTCAGCGGAAGCAAGGAGACATTCTTCCGGCTTCAGAAATATGGAGACTGGCTGGTGGGAATCGGCGGCGTGGTCACCTTCCGGAACGCAGGTGTCGCTGAATCCGTAAAGCACATTCCTCTGGACCACATCCTGCTGGAGACAGACGCACCGTACCTTACTCCGGTGCCTTACAGGGGCAAGAGAAACGAAAGTTCATATATTCCGCATATTGCAGAGAAAATCGCCGAACTGAAAGGCATAGGCATAGACGAGGTTGCGGAAACCACCACGGAAAATGCCTGCAGACTGTTCCACATAAGCTTAGACTGATTATGGAAAACAAACACGCAAATCACAGGAAAACGTCATTGCTGCTCATCTACACGGGCGGCACGATAGGAATGAAACAGGATGTCAATGACTTGACGCTCAAGCCGTTCGACTTCCGCCAGATACTTGACGAAGTACCTGAAATCGGCAAGTTCGCCGTAAAAATCGACAGTTTTTCCTTCGAACCGCCGATAGATTCATCCGATGTGGAACCTACCCTGTGGGTAAAACTGGCATCTCTTATAAAGGAAAGGTATGATGACTATGACGGCTTCATCGTGCTTCACGGCACCGACACCATGGCCTACTCGGCCTCAGCATTGAGCTTTATGCTGGACGGACTCACCAAGCCGGTCGTATTCACGGGAAGTCAGCTTCCGATCGGTGTTCCGAGAACAGACGGCAGGGAAAATCTGATTTCCGCCGTGGAAATCGCCTCCGCGAAGAACAGTTCCGGACACCCTGAAGTGCCGGAAGTATGCGTATGTTTCGCGTCAATGCTGATCAGGGGAAACCGTGCCACGAAGGTCAATTCCGAAGGGTTCCGGGCATTCCAGTCCCCGAATTTTCCACCTCTTGCAGAAGCCGGCATCAGCATCAGATACAACACTGAATATATCCGGAGGCCGAACGACTGGTATCAGAGCCTGACCATAAACACGAATCTGGACACACGGGTCTCAATATTGAAACTCCATCCGGGAATCACTCCTCAGGTTGTGAGGAACATCATCTGCGGAGAGGAGACAAGGGCTGTCATAATGGAAACCTACGGCTCCGGAAACGCTCCTTCCTGCAAATGGTTCCTCGATATTCTGGAGGAGGCCCAGCGGATGGACAAGATCATAGTCAATGTGACTCAATGCCTTGCGGGCAACGTCAACATGAACATCTATGCGAACGGAAAGCATCTCGAGGAACGTGGCGTCATAAACGGCAGCGACCTGACTACCGAAAGCGCGCTCGCAAAACTGTTCTACCTGATGGGAAAAAGTCCTGACAATGAGTGGGTGAGGTCCATGATGGGCCACAATCTGAAAGGAGAAATATCCGAATAACTATTGCCAAATGAAAATAAATTGCTAAATTGCAACGGATTTCGGCAAGGTATATTGTGCCCCAATCAATTATGAAATTTTATAAACATTAATACTTAATTATTCAAACACACAAAAACAATTATGAAAAAGTTTTTCATGTTTTTGGCAGTAGCCGGCATTATGGCCGTATCTGCAAACTTCGCAGCTGCTCAGGAACAGGCAGCAGACGCAGCTGAGCCTGCTGCAACAGAGGCTGCAGCTCCAGCTAACGATCTGGCTGCTCTTACAGCCAACGCTCCTGAAGTTCCTCTTCATCAGCAGCTCAAGACAAAGTTCATCGAGGGTGGTCCTCTCTGGATGGCTCCTATCGCTCTCTGTCTTGTACTTGGTCTCGCTCTTTGCATTGAGAGAATTCTTTATTTGACATTTGCAAAGACAAACACCAAGAAACTCGTCGCTAAAGTTGAAGCAGCCCTTGCAGAAGGCGGTATCGAGGCAGCTAAAGATGTTTGCCGTGAGACCCGTGGTCCTGTTGCAAGCATTTTCTATCAGGGCCTTCTCCGTTATGAGGAGGGTGTAGATGTTGTCGAGAAGACCATCGTTTCTTATGGTTCAGTTCAGATGAGCCTCATGGAAGACGGCATGACTTGGATCTCTCTTTTCATCGCCCTCGCTCCATCTCTCGGATTCTTGGGAACAGTTGTCGGTATGATCCAGGCATTCGATGCTATCCAGGCAGCAGGTGACATTTCTCCTAACGTTGTCGCTGGAGGTATGAAGGTCGCCCTCATCACCACAGTGTTCGGTCTTATCGTAGCTATGATTCTTCAGGTGTTCTATAACTACATTCTCACCAGAATCGAATCACTCACAACTGATATGGAAGACTCTTCAATCTCTTTCGTTGACGTTCTCACAAAATTCGCTGCAAAGACTAAATAAGGATTTTCATAATGAAAAACATCAATAAAATATTCAAATGGCTGATGTGGCTGCTTTTTGCTGTCAGTGTCGGCATCCTCGTATGGGGCATGGTAAAGGGCTTCCCTACCAGCGCCGCACAGGGTGACAACGGTACAGTAAATGCACTTGTCTGCTGGTGCTACATTATCATCGGAATAGCTGCGGCTTTCGCAGTTGTCTTCGGAGTTGGTGTCGCAATAGCAAATGATCCTAAATCCATCGTAAGGATCGGGATCGGTGTAGTCGTAGCAGCGGCTATCTGCGGAATCGCATACGCCCTTGCTCCAGCCAGCCCTGCTATCGGTCTGCTCGAGCAGCCAGGTGCAGGTACACTTAAGTTTACTGACACTGTTCTCTACATTGTAGCTTTCGCAGGTGCTCTGGCTGTACTTGCCATCATCTTCGGCGAAATCGTGGGTGCAGTACGTAATAAATAATTTGGGATATGGCTAAAAAGACTCCTGCTCTTAACACAAGCTCTACGGCAGACATCGCGTTCCTGCTTCTGTGCTACTTCCTCATGACTACTACTATGGGAACACAGACAGGTCTCCAGCGTCGTCTTCCGCCTATGCCGGATCCGAACCAGAAAGTTGAAGACCAGAAGGTGAACAAGAGAAACCTCATCACCGTGAAGATCAACTCTCAGGACAGGATTATGGCCGGCACTGAACCAATGGTAGTCAGCCAGCTCAAAGACAAGATCAAGATTTTCCTTACCAACCCGGCTAACGATCCGACTTTGCCGGAGAGAATACCTACCGATATCGAAGGATATGGCAGCTATCCTGTCTCCAAGGGCGTGATCTCACTTCAGAACGACCGTGGTACAAGTTACAGGGCATACATCGCAGTTCAGAACGAGCTCGTAAAAGCAGTCAATGAACTTCGTGATGAATTCTCTAAAGCGAACTACGGAAAGCCTTTCCTGAACCTCACCGAGGATCAGCAGACCATTGTCAAGAAGTGCATACCTCAGAACATTTCCGAGGCAGAGCCTAAGAACGTTGGTAAATAATTTGGAGGAATAGGAATATGTCAAAATTTCGTAAAGACGAGAAAAAAGAAACCCCGGGCATTACCTCAGGTTCACTTTCCGATATTGTGTTCATGCTCTTGTTCTTCTTCATGGTGACAACACAGCTCAGAAGTACTGAAGACAAGGTTATGGTAAAACTTCCTGAGGCTTCAGAAGTTGTCAAACTGGAAAGAAAAGATCTTGCATCATACATCAATGTAGGTCCTCCTACGAGGAACCTCCAGGCAAAGTATGGTACTGACGCACGTATCCAGCTGAACGACTCATTCAAGACAGTAACTGACATCCGTGACTTCATCGCTGCAGAGCGTGACGCCATGTCAGAGGCTGACCGTCAATTTATGAACACTGTTCTTAAAGTCGATCAGGACGTCAGAATGGGTATTGTAACAGACATCAAACAGGAACTCAGACGCTGCTCAGCCCTGAAGATTATGTATCAGGCACGCAGAACTGAATAAAAGTCCCTTTGATTATAACTTGAAAATTGAGCATCTCGAAATCGAGGTGCTCAATTTTTTGTTTATAGGGAGAGATTTGACTATATTTGCCCTAATATATTATTTCATAGAAATGGAAACAGTTTCAAGAACCAAAATCAAGGAGCTGCTCAAGATGCAGCCTGGACAGGATGTTCTTGCCAAAGGTTGGGTAAGGACCAAAAGAGGTAACAAACAAGTCAAGTTCATAGCACTTAATGACGGCTCCACGATTAATAATATACAGGTAGTAGCCGAAGCAGAACATTTCAGCGAGGACCTTCTCAAGAAGATCACTACAGGAGCCAGCCTTGCAGTAAGAGGCAAGCTCGTGGAGTCCATCGGAAGCGGCCAACACGTGGAACTCAAGGCTGAAGCCATAGAAGTCTATGGTGAATGCGATCCGATGAGATATCCTCTTCAGAAAAAGGACACATCACTCGAATATCTGAGAACAGTTGCTCACATGAGGCTGAGGACCAACACTTTCGGTGCCATTCTCAGAATCAGGAATGCCAT
>HF995995.1:37592-48095 GCA_000432515.1 Bacteroides sp. CAG:545 | reverse complement strand
AGGAATGCCATGGCGTTTGCCATCCACTCGTTCTTCCAGAGCAAGGGATTCGTATATCTCCATACTCCGCTCATTACAGAGTCTGACGCAGAAGGGGCAGGCGACATGTTCCAGGTGACGACACTCGACCTCACCAAAGTTCCTATGCACAACGGCAAAGTGGACTTCAGCAAGGACTTCTTCGGCAAGAAGACAAGTCTTACCGTAAGCGGCCAGCTCGAAGGTGAACTCGGCGCAACTGCTGTAGGTGAAGTCTATACTTTCGGTCCTACTTTCAGGGCAGAGAACTCCAACACTCCGAGACATCTTGCAGAGTTCTGGATGATCGAGCCGGAAATGGCGTTCTACGACATGTATGAGACCATGGACCTCGAAGAGGAGTTCGTGAAATACCTCGTGCAGTATGCTCTGGACCACTGCATGGAGGACATCCAGTTCCTTAATGACAAATACGACGACTCTCTTATTGAAAGGCTCAAGAGCGTGCTCGGAATCGAGTTCGTAAGACTCACCTACACAGAGGGTATCAAGATTCTTGAAGAAAGCGGCCAGCAGTTCGAGTATCCTGTAAAATGGGGCGTTGACCTGCAGAGCGAGCACGAGAGATATCTCGTCGAGAAGCATTTCAAGAAACCTGTGATTCTCACGGACTACCCTAAGGAAATCAAGGCGTTCTACATGAAACAGAACGAGGACGGCAAGACTGTCCGCGGAACTGACGTTCTCTTCCCTAAGATCGGTGAAATCATCGGCGGTTCTGAGAGAGAGTCTTCGCTCGAGAAACTCGAAAAGCGCATTGACGAGCTCGGAATGAGCAGAAAGAACCTCGAGTGGTACATTGACACGAGAAGATTCGGAACTGTTCCTCACAGCGGTTTCGGTCTCGGATTCGAGAGGCTGCTGCTGTTCGTTACCGGCATGAGCAACATCAGAGACGTAATTCCATTCCCAAGAACTCCAAGAAACGCTGACTTTTAACAGATTGACCGATGCTCGTGATAGGTATTGCCGGAGGTTCCGGCTCAGGTAAGACAACTGTCGTAAACGCCATAACCGACAAGCTTAAAGAGCGTGTGGTGGTTATTCCTCAGGACTCGTACTACAAAGACTCAAGTTATCTTCCTCTGGAAGAGCGTCAGAAAATAAATTTCGACCATCCGGACGCCATTGACTTCAAACTGCTCTGCAAGCAGCTGAAGGAGCTTAAGGAAGGCAAGGCTATAGAGCAGCCGGTATATTCATATATAACCTGCTCAAGGTCCAAGACTGAGACCATAACAGTGGAGCCGGCCGATGTGATCATTATTGAGGGCATCCTGGTTTTCACCTGCAAGGAGCTCAGGGCGCAGATGGACATAAAGATTTTCGTGGATGCGGATGATGACGACAGGCTCATGAGGGTGATGGCGAGAGACATCATTGAACGCGGAAAGACGGTGGAAACGGTGATTGAAAGGTATTCCAAGACTGTGAAACCGATGTACTTGCAGTTCATTGAACCGAGCAAGCGCTATGCGGATATCATCATTCCGCAGGGCGGTCACAACAAGGTCGCAATCGACGTTATTTCAGCAACGATAGAAAAGTCGCTCCAACAGAAAAATGCTAACACGGGACGATAAGGCAGGACTTTATCTGACGGTGATTTTTCATCTGGTTATCCTGATAATCCTGCTGCTGACACAGATAGGGTTTTCCTTGAAAAGGGAAGACCTTTTTGTCATTGACTTTTCCCAGGACGAGAAGAAGGAGCTGACGAAGGTCGAACGGAAGGAGGAAAAAACGCTGGATGAGGCTGTGGCTGAGAAAATCGAAAGGATGTTGGCCGGAGATGCCGGCATTGAATTCAAGAATACTACGACGTCGAGAAACAAGGGGGCATTGAAGGATGACAGGAATACTGATGCCGAGAAGCTTTATGCTGATGCGGCGCGTCTTGCCAAGGACCTGAAGAACGGTATCCAGCAAGATGATGAGGATGTGGTTGTGACTAAACCTGTGAAGGCTGAGAAGAAAGATGACGGTTCTTCCAAGAGTTACAGCGGTCCGTCAGTGCTTTCCTGGCATCTTGACGACAGAAAGGCCAGCCATCTCCCGATCCCGGCTTACAGGTGCTACGGCGGTGGTATGGTGACGGTAGTGATAACTGTGAACACGTCCGGAAAGGTGATTGATGCCCGTGTCCTGGATGATGTCTCTTCTCAGGACAAATGTCTCAGGGATTTCGCGGTCCGTGCGGCGAGGATGTCCAGATTCTCGGCCTCTCCTACCGCCCCGTCCAAACAGACCGGCGATATCGTATATCAGTTCATCGCCCAGTAGGCGTGGATCCACGGGGATTTGACATCGACAGACAGGCAGTCAGCCACGGCGGAACTCACTCCGCTTCGCTCCGTTCGGCCCTCCTACCGTCTCCTGCGTCCTCGCTCGCGCGAGAACTTGTATCCGGCAGGCACCTCCCACTTTCCGAGGCCGTGGGCCGGCCACGTCCGCCGCGGCAGACTGCCTACTGTGCATAAGCCAAAAAGACCGGGCATTTATAGCAGAATTACGGATTTCATAAAATCCCGGAGACGGAGTTGGTGAGGTATGGGAGGAGAGCGATGAAGAACATTGATTTTTCATCGGAGAGGGAGGAGCGGAGGAGTTTCAGGGCTTTGTAGATATGATTCTCGACTGTGCTGAGCGAGATGCCTAACTTGACGCTAATCTCCTTGTTGGACATGTCGTCAAGGTAGCTCATTATGAAGACCTCACGGCTTTTCGGCGGCAGGCTGTCTATCGCTTCGGTCAGGGTTTCGCGAAGTTCATTGTCCATAAGTTTCACTATGACCGGGTTCTTGTCCGGATCACAGCCTTCCAAGCCGAGTTCTGTGATTTTCAGGTCGTTCCATGCACGGAATTCCTGTGAGAGCTTCTCGCTTCGGATATAATTCAGCGAACGGTTATAGACAGAGCGGAGGAGATATCTGCGGACTGCACAATCGGGTTTGAGGCTTTCCCTGTTTTTCCAGAATGAGAACAGGACATCCTGGACCACGTCATCCGCCCATTTGTCAAACAGAAATGCACGGGCATAAGACAGCAGCACAGGCAATTCTTCCCTGCACAATTCATCAAATGCCGCGCGGTTTCCGTTGCGGATTTCAGTCAAGAGATTATCTTTTTCCATTTCCGGAAAGTCGCCGAAGCTACGGACGGCAACTTCTCCGACAAAATTATACAATAATCACGACAGCAGAAAAAATAAATGAAAAACAGAGTAGGCGTTTTTTCGGAGAAGTTTGTCATATATACGGGGAGTCGGGAAAGACTCCTTAACCATATATTATGCAAAATATGACCGACAACGATTACTCAAGATTGATTTTCAAATACTTAGCCCACGAAATCAATGCGGAAGAGAAGGAAGCGCTGCTGTCTTGGCTTGAGCAGAGTCAGGAAAACAGGGAACTGTTCGCTTCCGTGTCAGCGATGATGTCAGCTTCCAGGAGGAAGATGGACAAGGCTGAATACGAGTCATTTATGGCCAGGCTTGATACAAGGATAGACGCTGACGAGGCCGAGGAGGGAAAGGGCGTCAGGACCAATGCGGAAGACAGACGGAAAAAGACATTGACCTGGACGAAAAGGATCTCACTTTTCTCGGCGGCAGCTGCTGTCGCGGCATTTGCCTGCATCAGCATTGTCAATGACAGGAATGTAAAGGTGGCGGAACGCACTTTTACCGCCTGCACGAACACGGGCAAGGACATATCCGCGATAATGCTGGAGGACAGCAGCAAGGTGTGGCTTGGAAGAAATTCCAGGATAGAGTACAATGTTTCTGAAAAGGGACAGGAACGCACTGTGAATCTGGATGGAGAGGCATATTTCGATGTGCACCATGACACGGCAAGGGCATTTGTGGTGAATACCGGAAACCTGGCCATCCGCGTTTTGGGAACGGCATTCTGCGTAAATGCTGACAAGGAGACCGGAAAAGTATCGGTGATTCTGGAACGCGGTTCTGTCAGACTTCAGACTCCTGAGGGTGTAAGTCTGGTAAGACTGTCTCCGGACCAGAAAGCCGAGTATGACAATGCTTCCGGCGACATCTCAGTGGAGAGTATCAACGCAACTCCTTATGTAATACAGCATTACAACAAGATAACATTGTCAGGAGCGACTATCGGGGACATCGCTGCACATATAAACAGCATGTACGGCGTGAACATGAGCGTACCTGCGGACTCGGATACCACCAGGAGATACAATCTCAATTACAAGCGTACCGATTCACTACAGTCCGTATTGGAAATCGTATCGGAACTTACGGGAACTTCCCTGAGAGACGCACAGAAATCACTTCAGTAAAGTAGAAAAAACAAGTAACGTTAACACTAACACTATATGAGACATTCAATCTATCGAAAACTCGGTGTTTTCGCCATTGCTGTTTCTCTGCTTACCGGATTATTCCAGAAAGCGGAAGCGCAGCAGGCCAATACCGGCAATTATGATTTGAGTCTTTCCGTAAAGTCTGCCACAGTCAAGACATTCACTGAGGCGTTTACGCAGAAGACGGGCGTTTTGTTCTCCTATGAGGCTGGACTTGCACAGAAGCCGATGGGAGACATAAACATTGATGTAAAAGGCGCTTCGCTCACCTCCATCCTGGATGACGTGTTCGGGAAGCAGGTGACCGGCTTCAAGTACAAACTTATGAGCAGCACCGTGGTAATCACCGCTGACCGCCAGCAGGTTTCCAAGACCGGGAACATTACGGTTTCCGGAAAAGTGACCGACAGGTCAGGCGAGCCGCTCATCGGAGCCGGTGTCCTGGTCAAAGGCACGTCAAAAGGCGTAACTACCGACCTCAACGGAAATTACACGCTTGAGACGACACCGGACGCCGTGCTTGTCTATTCCTTCATCGGCTACAAGGACCAGGAAGAAAAAGTCCTCAACAGGTCACAGATCAATGTGAGCATATCAGAGGATGCCAACATCCTGGATGACGTGGTAGTGGTAGGTTACGGCACACAGTCGAGGAAATCACTTACCACATCCATCTCCAAAGTGGACGGCAACAAGCTCTATGCTGCTCCAGTTTCCAATATCGGAGACGCTCTCAAGGGCAAGGTGACCGGTCTCCGTGTCGCCACCAACAACACCATCGCCGGAAACGCTCCGAGATTCCTCATTCGAGGCGGATCTTCCATTTCATTGAGCAATGACCCGGTAGTCATCGTAGATGGCGTGACAAGAGACATGGATGACCTCAACCCTAACGATATCGAGTCTATCGAAGTCCTGAAAGATGCCGCTTCAGCAGGTATCTACGGAGCCCGCGCATCCAACGGTGTGATTCTCGTGACCACCAAGAAAGGCAACAGCTGGGAAAGACCGCGCATCACTTTCGACGCACAGGTCGGCTGGTCATCGCCGTCACGCAAATGGGATCTGATGAATGCCAGGGAGTTCCTTTCATTTGTCCGTCCCGCCATTGCACAGGGGCCTAACGGCTCAGTAATCCTCAACGGTGCCAATGCCGCAGGAACCGGAAACAAGGACACGGACATCTTCACGACCAGATACCTTGACAAGAATGAACTCGTGAAAGACGGCTGGCAGTGGATGTACGACCCGGTGGAGCCTACCAAGGTACTGACTTTCACTGATACCGACTGGCAGAGCAAATGGTTCTCCAATGCTCTGTGGCACAAGGAGTATATCGGTGTGAACGGCGGAAGCAAGAACGTGAAATACGCAGCCTCCGTCAGCTACCTTCAGGACGACGGCATGGTGGCGATGAGCGGATACAAACTGTTCACGATGCACGGCAACACCTCGTTCAACATCACCAAGGGGCTGGTCGCTTCCACCACATTCGACTTCTCCAGGTCCATCAAGAACCCTCTTACCGGCAACTATTTCAATGCCATAGGACGTGGACTTATGATGAGCCCTACCAACAGGGAGTTCTATGATGACGGCAGATGGGCTACCGGCGGCACCAACAAGAACCAGCAGTCGGCTTCGTTCTACGAGGCATTCTACGACAGGGAGATGGCACAGAACCGTTTCGGCGGCAATTTCAAACTGGAGTGGACCATCATTGACGGTCTCAAGGCTACGGCGCAGTACGCCATCTTCGATGACAACTACCGCGGAAGCTACTATGCAAAAGGACAGGTCGGAGAAACACCTAACTATATCTCTACTACAAGATCTACTACAGAAACTCGTACACAGACCACAAAAGATTCGTTCACGGCATACCTGAACTATAAAAAGACTTTCGGCGGCAAGCACAAACTCGATGCTACCGCAGGTTATGACTATATGAAATGGAGATACTGGTATGTTACAGCAGGCGCCACAGGTTCCGTTTCCGACAAAGTTCCTATCATCGATTCAGGTACAAACTTCACCGCTTCCAACAAAGACCAGACTCAGGCCCTGATTTCATATTTCGGCAGAGTAAACTACAACTACGACGACAGGTACATCGTTTCCGCAACGCTCAGAGCCGACGGTTCATCCAAATTCGCTGAGGGCAACAGATGGGGATATTTCCCTGCAGCGTCCGCAGCCTGGGTTATTTCAGAGGAGCCGTTCTGGAACGCTGAGAAGAGCAAGATGAACACCTTCAAGTTCCGCGCATCATACGGTCAGACCGGAAACAACGGAATCGGGCTCTACGACACCTACGGAGCATTCGCTACCAGCATGTACGCAGGCCAGTCCACGCTTCTGCCTTCCGCAATGCAGAATTCCGGCATGAAATGGGAGACCACCACACAGCTCGACCTCGGTTTCGACCTCGGCTTCTTCAATGACCGCCTCCGCATTGTCATGGACTACTACAACAAGACTACCGACAACATGCTCTTCAGCATCACCCTGCCGGATACCGGTTCATTAGGTTCGGTGAAGGCCAATGTCGGAAGCGCAAGATTCTATGGTGCTGAAATCGAAATCAGTTCCGTGAACATCCGCAAGAAGAATTTCGAGTGGAGTACTGACTTCACCTATTCATTCAACAAGAACAAGGTGCTGTCGCTCCCTGACGAGTACAAATACACTGACATCAACGGCAAGGACGCATGGAGAATCGGCGGCTACACCATGAGCGAGAGCGGCGAACGTTTCGGCGGAACTGCTGTAGGAGAGTCTCTCGGAAGAATCTGGGGCTACAAGATTTCTCGCATTCTCCAGACAGATGCCGAGGCTGCAGGTGCACTCTATGACACCCAGTCGCATGGATACCGCCGCTCTGACGGCAAGTCCATAACCGGAAGAAAAGACGCCGGCGACTATGAGTGGTGCAACCGTCCGGGGTCCAAGAAGACCGCTGACGGACGCGAGCAGATCGACGCCGAGGACATGTACGAACTCGGAAACATCATGCCGCACTCCACAGGAGGTCTCAACAACACATTCAGATACAAGAACCTGACACTCTCCGTTTACGTGGACTATGCGCTCGGACATTCCATCTACAACTACATGAAGTCACGCTTCGTGCAGAACACACTCGGAAACAGCAACTCCAATGTGGACAAGATGGTCTATGACTGCTGGCGCTATCCGGGAGACAAGAACGCTAAATACGCACGTTTCTTCCCGAACGACGCCGACTACGGAAACAGGAACTTCTCAAGAGCTTCTGATTTCAATGTCGAAAAAGCCGACTATCTCTGTCTCAGAGACGTATCTCTCTACTACGACCTGCCGGAGAAATGGCTGAAGAACATCTGGGTGAAGAAACTCACAATCGGTGTGACGGGCAACACGCTGTGCTACTGGACAGGTGTCAGCGGCTCCATCAGCCCTGAAACCGGTATGGGCACAGATTCTTCCGACTCAATGTACTCTGCCGTATCTACCGGAGCCAGCGCAAACTCAAGCATCGCGCCTGCCGCACGCAAGATTCTGTTCAATGTCAAAATAACATTCTAAGTATGAAACATATCAACATATACAAGATATTTCTTCTGACAGCTTTCGCAGCAGTATCCTGCAACGGAGATCTGGACATTGTCCAGGACAACAAGCTGTCCGCAAGCAATATGTGGAAGAATTCCACCGATATCATCCAGTCCACCCACGGCATATATGAAAGGATGAGAGCGAATTTCGTCCAGGATGAAATCAATGTCTTCTACTGGGGAGAGGCCCGCGTAGGAGATTTCATGTGGGGACCTAGCCTCGAGTCCAGGGTACAGAACAACAATATGATATCCGTGCGCACCAGCACGATGAGTTCGTCCACCTCTTCAGCCGGCTGGTCAAAACTCTACACGACCATCGACCAGGCCAATGCCGTCCTCAAATACGCTCCGAAAGTGGAAATGACTGACAGCGAACGCGCTTTCGCAATCGGTCAGGCTGCATTCGCACGCGCATACTGCTATTTCTGGGCTGTAAGGCTCTGGGGAGACGTTCCACTCAACCTCGTACCGATAGAGTCCACGACCCAGCCAGAGACCTATCCTGAAAGAGCGCCTAAGGCCAAGGTCTATGAGCAGATCGGCAAGGACATCGAGACGGCACTGGCAAGCGGCCCTGCTGTCGGAACCAACAAGTATTTCGCTACAGCCGACGCCGTGAACATGCTCAAGGCCGAATATGCCCTCTGGATGTATTCCACTCAGGAAGGCGGGGATTCATATCTGAACCTCGCACAGGAGGCGCTGGACGCCATCGGAATTTCATCGGCCAATCTTCTGGACAACTATTCCGACATTTTCAGCCGCACCAACAAGGTAAACAAGGAAGTCGTATTCGCCCTGCGCAATGACCAGCAGGAAAACCTGAAGGGAGGATATTACATCTACTTCTACCATCCGGGCAACCTTATCAGTTCCAAATACCAGAACGCTCCGGTTCCGATTTCATCCACCCAGTGGTGGAGCTACTCCCAGCAGTTCATTGACATACTCGAAAAGAGCAAGAACGACAATGGGGACAGAAGAGTGGACTGCAATCTCGGGATAGGCGAATACGGTGCTTCAGGACAGACCATCTCATGGCCGAACAAATTCCTCGGTGACATGAGCAAACAGCCTGTAGTTCTCGACTGCGACCTGCTTTACTACAGATATGCACTCGCGGTAATGATGGACGCTGAGCTGAAATACTACAAGAAGGACTATGCAGGTGCGCTCAAGTCGCTCAACCTGATCGCAAAAAGGGCCTACGGCAAGGACAACTTCTATACTGAAGCGAACAGGGACGCTGTCCTCTCGGCTCTTGTCAATGAATATTTCCTCGAGTTCCCTGCAGAAGGTGTAATCTGGTGGGCACTCATCAGATTGGACAAGATCTGGGACTACAATCCTGAACTGAAGGCAATGCAGCAGACCAACAAGAACATCCTGCTCTGGCCTATCACTGCTTCAGCACGCAACAAGAACCACAAACTGACCCAGACTGAGGGCTGGAATTAACCATAAAACACTAAGCATCATGAAAATGAAAAAATTGGGACTGCTTGCACTCATTCCGGTAATTTTCGCCGGATGCGAGACTGAAGTGGACCCGTCAGATATAAATTCGGGAACCAGAATCACCCTTTCCAAGTCTCCTGTCACATTCAACTCGGACGGCAAGACCAGTGAAGGTGAGGATAGTTTCACCGCTGTCGTCACAGTTTTCCAGGGCAGCAAGGTCAATGACCTGGCCTGGGACTGCAAATTCGAGAATTCCGTCGCCTATGCAGAGGTGGCAAAGACAGACATACAGACCGAGTTCATCGGCACATATGAAGGAGATTCGAGGACTGTCAATGAAAAAGGCATTGAACTGAAAGTCAAGGCCAATCCTGAGTACAAGCGTTCCTTCACTCTCGTCATTATAGCATCGGACGGCACTGAGCAGAAATTCGATTTCACTCAGCTTGGAGACAAAGCAGACGCTGAGGTCTCATCTGAGGTGAAGGATATCGAGTTCGTGGCAGCAGGCGGAGAGCAGGAAATAAAATACACGACCAACATGGGCGATGTCTATTCTTTCTCTGCCGACTACGAAGGTACCGGAGACCAGTGGCTTACATGGACTGCCGACGCGAGCGGTTCCGTGAAGCTCTCCGCCACCAAATGGACCGACAAGAAGAACACGAGAAAGGCTGTGTTCCACATTACCGTAGGAACTCCACAGACAAGTACAGCGACATTGGACATCCCTGTAACTCAGCTTGCGGCAGACGACTACTACTATATGTACGGCCCATCCGCAGCGAAACTGACGATAGACAATGCCATCCAGATGACAAAAGTCTCTGACGGCCTCTACTCTACAAGAGCATACTTCATGAATGCGGAGAAAGGCAAGAACTCCGTCATCTTCAACCTTGACTCAAGGACATTGGCCTATCCTTGCTTCGCGCTCGCCGCTGACGGCAAGATAGTGAAGGTCAACTCAGAGGCAGAGCTTCCTGACGGCCCTGTCATTGACATTGACGGTCTGCGGAACCTGACGACGAATTTCAAAGAACTCACTTGGACTTGGGAAAAA
>HF995995.1:12375-37574 GCA_000432515.1 Bacteroides sp. CAG:545 | reverse complement strand
AATTGGGAAAGAGTTACGACCGACAACTGCATGCCGGATTCCGAGGTTGCGAACTACAAGACAAAAGCATTTGTCGCCCGTGACGGTTCGATGAAGGTATGGATGACCGAATTCTTCCGTTGGGACGGAGGCGACATCACTCCGAAGCTCGGCTCGTCGATGGTAGCGACAGCAACAGGTGCAGGTACCGCAGGTACAGGAGGTTACGATAAGTCTGCGTTCCCGTCTTCATGGAACGACAGTAAACTGAACATGGATTTTGAGAACACCGAAATAGGTGGAAAACTCGAAGGTACCAATGAGCACGGACGAATCTACGCATTCTCCGAGATTATTACCGGAACGCCTACTGCAGGTATCGGTTTCGCGAGAAACGAAGTCGTACCAGACGCATGGAAAGCTGGTAAAAAGATTACAGACGCCGTCGGTGACGAATATGTTATAGAATATATCAACAACAAGACTGCAGGAACCTTCACAGGAGACAACGCAGATGACGAGGGCAAGCACCCGACGCTGAAGATGCAGATTCAGGGTATATGTCCTTACGGCTGGCATATAGCCAACGCAGCCGACTGGCTGGATATAGCATACGCTGCCTGCAAAGCATCAGCAGGTTCTGAATTCCCGATGCAGGAAGACCAGATTACCTACAAGCAATTCAGCACGAGTAAGAAAGGCATCGGCAACTTCGCTCCTTGGCTCAGGAACAGCGAATGGAAGAGCGGAAAAATCGCAAAGGGAGCGGATGAGTTCGGCTTCGGCTACTACCCTCTCGGATTCAGATACATGACCCAGGGATATCAGTGTGCCGGAACTCGTGCACAGACATGGATTCCTCTGTTCTTCAACGAAAAAGCGCTGTATCGTGTAAATGTCATCATAAACAACACTGTGACATACGCTGAGATGGCTAATATAGACAATGGTCAGGCGATTATGCCATTCCGTTGCGTAAAAAATTATAAATAATCGTATATTTGAGGGTGGCTGCAAAGGTGGCCACCTTCAATAACCAAATATCATGAGAAAAACGCTATTGACAATCCTGGCACTTGGTGCTGTCGCAATGATGTCCTGCAGCAAGGACAATACCCCGTCACAACCGATCTGGCCTGATGATAAAGATGACGAGACTACGGAGACGGTGGAGAAGCCGCTTGACGGAGGCAATATCGTGGTAGCCCACAGAGGAGGCTCCACGGAGGCCGGAAAAGGTTTCCCGGACAATTCCATAGCATCGCTCGAATACGCCATGAGCCTGAAATGCTATGCATCTGAGTGCGACATCTACTGGACCAAGGACAACAAGGTAGTGGTGGCCCACGCCGACTCCGAATGTAAAATCAACGGACTGCACCCGTGGGAGGCCACATTGGCAGAACTCAGGGCCAAAGGAAACATCGGAAACGGGGAACAGCTCCCTGAACTTCAGGATTTCATCGCCAAGGTGATGAGCAAGGGCAGCTGCACGAGACTGTGGCTGGATATAAAGAACATCACCAGTCCGAGCACATTGACAGGATATCCTATCAATGCCTGCAGAAGGTCCTGTGAGATAATAAAGGAGATGAAGGCCCAGAATTTCGTGGAATTCATCTGCACCGGAAATGCCACGGTGATGGCAGAGTCCTACAAGTACGCCCGCGCTGCCGGTGTCAATATCGGCTGGATGGGCAACCAGGCTGCAAGTGTATATCAGCAGAAGAGCTACACCTGGGCCAACCTGTCCACACAATACATGAAGCAGGGAGGCGGAGTGAGGACCATCGAGGAGTTCACCAAGGCAGGTATCGCGATAAGTGTCTTCAATGCCGACGATGACGCGACAATGAACTACTACATTTCCAACGCTTCCTCAATGAAGGCCATCTGCACCAATTACCCGAAGAAACTCATCGAGAAGATGCAGAAATAGAGCCTGGGGCAGCGTCTCAGGAAATACTGTTGAACATATCGAGGCGTTCCGACAGCTGTCGGAACGCTTCTTCGTTTTTCATGAGGGATACACATACACGGATACCTTCACGCGTGCTCTTGGAAGAATACAGTGCGATGGAACAGATACCGCAGCGGAGCAGTCTGAGCACCAGTTCACTGCCCTTCATCCCAGGATATCCTTCCGTGAAGAAAAAGCCGTCGCTCACCTCCTTGTCCATATCCTTGTCATAGACCAGAGAAAAGCCGTGCTCACGGAAGATTTCCTTCACCCTGTGGGCACGGACTGCGTATTCTTTCACATTGTTCACAAAGTCATAGGCCCCGTCGGCAGCCGCGTCAAGCATTGCCGCGAAAGCACGCTGTGAGGAATGGGCCGCACTGGAAGTGTTCACATAGACGTAGGTCAATGCGAAGTTGTCCCCGAAATGTCCGAGTCCGTAACGCTCTCTCAATGCCGGGAATTCCCTGCCGCACAACTTATCGGATATCACGGCCATGGCTATACGTTCTCCGGCATAGCTGAAAATCTTGGACGCAGATATCATCATCACCCAGTTGTCAGTATAATGCGCCACGGTAGGCTGATATGGAGGCAGATACGGATGCGAGCGGTCTTCCCTGAAGTCCATACACATATAGGCCATATCCTCCAGGGCGATGACATCATATTTCGTACACAATTCGCCCAACATCCGCAATTCATCCTGTGTCAGGCAGACCCAGGACGGGTTGTTGGGGTTCGAATAGACGATGGCGCAGACACGGCCGTCACTCATGAGTTCTTCCAGCCTTTTTCCGAAAGCCTCTCCCCTATTGTCATATACATCGAACATCCTCGTCTTGAGACCGAGCACATTCGCCTGCACGTAATGTGATGAAAATCCGGGATTTACATAAATCACGGCATCTTTTCCGGGGGACATCTGCGAACACTCCAGCAGAAGATTGTAGCAGGCCTGCATTGATCCGATTGTCGGGACTATTCCTTCGGGAGCGACGTCAATGCCGGTGAACGCCTTGACAAACCGGGAGCCTGCCTTTTTCAGTTCAGGAATGCCTGCAGCCGGAGGATAGACAGATGCGCAGCCGCTGTCCAACGCAGCTTTCTGAGCCTCGATGCCCACCTGACAGGCATCCAGTCCGGGAACACCGAACTCGAGATGAACGAAAGGTTCACCCGTAAGCCGCTCCAGTTCTTTCGCCACATTGACACTCTGTCTTATGGTAACCTTGGATATGTCGGAGATGTCCAGTCTTTTCAGGACATCAGTTATTTCCTGCTCAGATATCAGTCTCATAATCATCAGCAACGGGCAGTTCTACAGGAACAGGCTTCTCAGCGCAGAATCTCCGCGACGCCTGCCCACATTGAACGAAACGGAGAAATTCAGGCCCAGACGGGCCGGGCCGTAAGGATAGTTGATGGCGGTACCGTTCAGGTCAGCAGCCTTGGCATAGTTCCACGCGATATGGTCTGTGCCCAGGAACATGCTGAACCCGGAAGTATGGAAACCGATGGCTGCTCCCATTGAGGAACCGAATGAGGAAATGCCGTAGTTCACGCCGAAACTGAACCATCTTGCAGGTGTCAGATCCAGATAGAAACGGCCTTCTGTCCATCTGTATGAGCCGTCGAAACGCGTCGTGCTCAATGCCGCCACACTCAGCCCGTCATAGAAAGGCATAACATACTGCGCTCCGAAATTCATCGTCATCGCGAGCATCTGAGTTCTCTTGCCTCCGTCAGAAACCTTCCTGAACTTGATCAGGTCCTCTAGTCCGTCACCGATATCATTGAACTGGTTTTTCAGAGAATTGTCCTTTTCACTGTCGAACGAGAAATTGTCGAAGCCGTCGAAACTCCAGCCCTTCTCATCGGTCGTAGCCAGGACATTGTTCCGCCAGGACATAAAGCCGAGGTCGTTTATGGCCAATGAAAGGCGCAGGTCTGGGATAATCTCGATTTCCGCACCAAGGTCAATGGCAGCACCGTAACCGTTGATCATATCAGACGGAATGGACAGGTTGTCTTTCGTGTCAATGTTGTCGAAGGAGATGCGGTCGTAGTTCTCCGGAGCAGTTTCACTGTCAATTTCTCCGTCGGTAGGGATGTTCAGCAATCCCATGGACACGTTCAGCGAGCCCTTGGAGTCCACAGACCACTTGTCTTCATTCATCTGCACCTTCATCTTGTTCACCTTCATCTCCATATTGCCGATTCCGAGGAGGAACTTCACTCTGGCGCCGAAATTGACAACATCATTTATGTTCCTTGCGTAACCGAGAGAGAATTCCATACGGCTGTCGATTCGCGCTGCAAGGCCTGCAATGTCGTAAAACTGCGAGTTGCCGGCATTCTTCATGAAATCGAAAAGCGCATACGGGACATTCAGGTCCGCTCCGACTTTGGTTTTCATGTCGAAGGTCCAGAACGACTTGCCGCTCCATATGCCGAGCGAAAGAAGAGTGGTGCTGACATCCACACTCAATTTGTTGTTCTTCTTCAGTTTGCCCAGAAACTCATCTGAAGATACTGAAGAGTTCATGAAGGTCGTCAGTCCTCCGTCCACAGGATAGAGGAAAGTATTGACTCCCATATTGCTCTGGATTCCGGCATTGACTCCGCCCAATGCACTGAGAGCGAAGTAGCTGCGCTGAGCGGCGAAGGCCGGGTTGAATTCGTGACGGTAGTTGTACCCTTCCATAAAATACGCAGAGCGCAATGACTGCTGCGCAGGAAGTGCCACAGCAGAAACAAGGGCAATGAACAATGCTAAAAGTATATTTCTTTTCATTTCTCTCACAGGTTACAATTCCATATCCATTCTTCCGAGAAGTCTGAGTTTCATGTTCCGGAACTGGACTCCCTGATTCTTATTAAGACAGACACCTTCCATCTCCCCGGGATTGCTTACCTCGAGAATCAACTTCATGCCGTCCAGCTTGCGCATATTCTCTGCCGATGCGCTGAATGTGAGCTTTACCGGCTGGGCAGAAGGTTTGTCAATGCTGCCCGGAGCGATGCTGCCTTCCACATTGACAGGAATCTCCGGAATGACCGCGCCGTTCGCGTCGATTGCCTCTGCCGAGAGCTTAAGGGTAAGCGGAATCGAGTTCACCAGATCCATCTTCACCTCCGCATTGTTCACATCGAGAGAGAAACTGTCATCGTCCGAGTTGAATGTCTTGTTCCAGCCGTCCAGGACATCGGTGCAGGTCAATTTCACTTTCTTTCCGAAAACAAGAGGCACGCTGACCTCGTATGAACAGATGAAGTCATATTTGTCGCCGGATTTGATGAAAACGAATTCATCCTCAGTGTCAGCCTTCATCGCATCAGCACCGACTCTCTCAGGAGTGGTCATGAACAGTTCAGGAAGCTTCTCCACAAGCACGGAAGTGTAGCCGGCAGGGACATTGTCATTCTTCGCATGGAGACAGAGCTTGGACTGTGCGCCTGGAGCCGCCTTTACGGTCTTGTCGTCTCCGACCCGGACTCTTGTCGCCAATGAACCCCTCTCGGTTATCAGTTCTCCTGACAGATACAGTGTCAAAGGAGATGTATTGTCAATGTCGAGAAGTACCCGAGGTTTCATCATGTCGAGCACGGCGTCATTCTTCGTCAGGAACTCCGGCAACCTGCCCACATTTTCATAGACAGGGTCGAGGCTTACCTTAGGTTTCACCTTGACCATAGCGCCTGTGACTGTGACTGAGGCGATGGAGATATCTATATGAGTGGTAATGACCTGAGGAACGTCAGCGACATCATTTCCCAAATCGGTAAGCTGCACGCTGCACTCGAATGAGTCGAGTACCACATTGTCGTTTATGATTATTCTGTGCTTGTCAGCCTGGAAGCCCTGTCCCGCCGGAATCTTGGCAAAATCAACCTCCGTCACGTGCAGGCGAATCACCACAGGAGTGGTGGTAACCGTCATCTTCTTGAGTTTCAGGGCATTGGCCGCAGCATCATAAGACTCCACATAAGCATTGTCGGCTATTTCAAGCTTCAGATACTTTGGGAAATGAAGGACAACGCCGTCCAGAGTGAGCTTTCCTGCTGTCGTATAGAGGTCCAGGACCACGTCGCCGGAAGCGATGACGTCCTGTATGTCAATGATTTCCTCCGGCACGGCCTCATCGACTGTAATCGGTGACTTTGCCGGATTGAACGTCTTCTTATAGACTCCGGACGGAATGGGGCCTGATGACGGAAGCGGAAGCGAGGCCTTTCTCAAGTCCATCTTGAAGCCTCCGTCCGTGAGGAACTCCTCATTGAATTTGAACAGAGGTACTGAGAACTTGGTGGACGCATTGCCGCCGTTCACATGAATATAGTAGTCTCCGTCTTCGTCCGTCTTGAGCACAGAGCCGTCTGACTCATCCAAGCTGAGAAAGTCGGTGACACTGAGCAGCTCTGAATCACCGAAAGGAGCGCTGATATCCCCGCTTATGGAGATGTTCTTGTCAATGTCCTGAGTCAAGTCATAGTCCGGATTGACACAGGAGACAAGAAGCAGCGGTACAGCCGCAAGCGCGACCGTCATCTGACCAAAATACTTCTTCTTACTCATGATACTGGTTTGTTCGTTTCGTTTTCTAAAAATCTATACCTGACACCTTGGAAAGATCCTCTGGTGTGAATGACGTAAAATCTTCAATGCTGTAGTCGCACATCGGGTTCACGACTTCTGCAGGATTGGATGTGAGCAGTCCCACCACATAGGCTCCGGAAGCACGTGCCGCCTTCAGTCCGTTGATGGAATCCTCGAACACTATCGTCTCGGAAACCGGGGCGCCGAGAGCCTCCATGGCATTGAGAAAGCACTGCGGGTCCGGCTTCGACCTGGTGACGAATTCGCTCGTGAAGATGTGGCCTACCAGATCCTTGAACTCCGGATAATGCCTATATACGTTCTCCATCTTAGGCTTGTTGGAGCTGGTGACGATGGCGGTAGTGACTCCGCGCTTGCGCAGCTCCGCTATAAATTCAAACGCACCCTTCACCGGCACATATGGCATATCCTTCTCGTAATCATTTAGTTCCTGCGTGATCTTCTTCTGGTCTTCTTCCCTGCCCGCGAAATACTTCCCATATATCTGGAACAGGGTCTGCCCCTTTACCGACGGGCTCAGGTTCTTGACTCCGAGGTACTTCTCTCCCATCCTGTCCCAAAAGACGGTATATAACTCTTCAGTGTCCATCACGACACCGTCAAAATCGAACAATGCTGTCATTTTCCTAAAAATTTACTGTCCACGTCAAGATGCAGTTTCAGATACTCGCTCTAAATTCCAACTGCTGACTACCGCAAATGAGGTAATCAGCAGCCAGAAAGACACATATACCAGGAGTTCAATTCTGGTGTAACGTGACATCAGTTGTCGGTCGGTATTAGAAACTGTATCTTACACTGATCGTCGGAGCGAATCCGAAAAGTCCGTCTGTCCAGAATTCACTGTCGCAGATTCCGAATGTCGGACGAAGATCTGCTGAAAGCTGGAGAGGGAACCAGAATGTGTACTCAAGTCCTACCTGGCCTACAAGTCCGAAGAAGAAATTGTTGGCATCATTGAAATAGGTAGAACCAAGTGACACGCCTGGACCTGCATACCAGCTCCACTGTCCTCTCGGAGTCCAATCAGGCTGAGCGAAAGTGAAGTTGTAAGTTCCGGTAGCCTGGAAACCTGCTTCTCCGCCATAAACCAGCAAACCTGCATCAACTTCGAGGAAATTAGGATTTCCAAGATAGTGCTGGTAGCTTGCCTCGACACCAAAACCCAATCTTCCACCTATAGCTTTAGGCTGTGCAGATGCGACTGCAGCGAATCCGAGAACGGATGCGATAATAAGAAGCGCTTTTTTCATTTCAATTTTGATTTGCGACTCCGGCAGATGTCGGAATCAGGTTAAACAATACACGTTATTACTTGACCATTCCGGAGAAGCCCATAAAGGCCATCGCCAGAATGCTGACTGTAATCAATGCGATAGGAATACCTCTGAACGCCTTAGGGACATTGCTCAATGACAGCTGCTCGCGCATTCCGGCAAACAGTACCATCGCGATACCATATCCTACTGACGTGGCGAAAGCATAGAGCAGAGCCTCACCCAAGCCGAGCATGTGTGACGGCAGTCCGAAGGTGAATTCCTTGGTAACCACGGTAATGGCCACGCCGAGCACAGCACAGTTCGTGGTGATGAGCGGCAGGAATATACCGAGCGCCTGATAGAGCGCAGGACTCACTTTCTTCAGCACGATCTCCACCATCTGCACCAAAGCGGCGATGACGAGGATGAATGATATGGTCTGAAGGAACTCAAGTCCGAGCGGAACCAGGACATAATTGTTCAGAAGATAAGTTACAAGCGTAGAAAGCGTGATGACAAAACATACCGCAGCAGACATTCCTGTCGCTGTGGAAAGTTTGTTGGACACTCCGAGGAACGGACAGATTCCCAAGAACTGCGCCAATACGATATTGTTTACGAATATCGCAGATATTATGATAAGTAAAATTTCCATAATCCAGAGCCTTTATTATTTCTTGAGGAATTTGTTGAACAATACCATGAGATAGCCGAGCACAAGGAACGCGCCCGGAGCCATCACGAATGCGAGAATGCCGTCACCCGGAATGAACTTGAAGCCGAATGCGGAACCGCTTCCGAGAATCTCACGGACCAGACCGATTACGGTAAGTGAGGCCGTAAAGCCGAGTCCTACTCCGAGTCCGTCGAGTGCAGAATCCACGATTCCGTTCTTGTTCGCATAAGCCTCAGCGCGGCCGAGCACGATACAGTTCACCACGATAAGAGGGATGAACAGACCGAGTGTCGCATAGATGGCTGGAGTAAACGCCTGCATAAGGAACTGGAGCACAGTCACGAATGTAGCGATCACGACGATATACACAGGAATATGGACCTTGTCAGGCACCGCCGGAGCGATGGCTGAGATGGCCATGTTGGAAAGAATGAGCACGAACAGTGTGGCCAGTCCCATGCTGAGTCCGTTGATGGCGGATGAGGTGGTGGCCAATGTAGGGCACATACCGAGGATAAGTACGAATGTAGGGTTATCCTTGACAAGTCCTTTTGTTATGAGTTGTAATTTAGTCATCGTTGTATCCTCCTATTCAGCTACGGGTTCTGACAATGTTTCAGCGCCATCCTCTGATACGGCGCCATCAACTACCGGCTCGCCCTCTTCCTGCGGCAATGTCACCAATGCATGCAGAGCATTGTCCACAGCCAGAGCATAAGCCCTCGACGTAATGGTGGAAGCAGTTATCGCGTCCACGTCGCCGCCGTCCTTGCGCACTGAAAGTTTCTTGATCTCAGGATTCCATCCCTTGAACTGGGAAATGAAGTGCTCGTCTGATGTGCATTTCGCACCCAAACCAGGAGTCTCGCTGTGAGACATCACTACCGTATTGTAAACGGTTCCGTCCTGCAAAATTCCTACCATAAGCACGAGCGGACCGCCAAATCCTACGACTGTGGATTTTACGGCAGTAGCCACAACTTCCCCGTCCTTGGTGCATTGATAGCACTCTGAAGGCTGGCCTCCGACCTCGCAAGGCATTGACTCTGAAATCTCTCCCTCCGGGAGAACCTTTGCGACAGAAGCTTTCAGAATGGCCTCATTGGTCTTCTTTATCGGCTCAGCAGTCACTGCATATACGCCAGCGAGCAATGCCGAGCAGACCAAGGTCGTGCCGAAGAGGCAGAGGACCATATTTTTCAAATTCGATTTAACTGCCATAGTCTATTTCCTCCCATATTTTTTCTGATGGAACCACATGTTCAGAAGCGGCACGGTCGCATTCATAATCAGAATGGCGAAGGACATACCTTCCGGATATGAGCCGAAATATCTGACCATCAATGTAATGAATCCGATTCCTATACCGAAAACGATACCGCCTTTGACTGACATCGGAGAGGTAGCATAATCAGTAGCCATAAAGCAGGAACCGAGAACCATACCTCCGGTAAGGAGATTGAACAGAGGGTCCGTAAATCTGTCCGGAGCCGCGAGCCAGAAGATGAGAGAAACCAGGGCAACCGTTCCCCAGATGGAGAGCGTGATGTACGGTTTGATGACCTTGCGGGCAAGCAGATAGACAAATCCGGCGAGCAATGCCAATGCGGAGATTTCACCTACTGAACCGCCCAGGTTGGCGAAAAGCATCTGGGCATATGAGAGTCCTGACTCAGACATTACCTGAGAGACGGTCTGTCCGTTCAGAAGGCCTTCCTTTACAAGTCCGAGAGGAGTTGCGCCTGAAACGGCATCTGCACCGAACAGGCCTGCAGGCATTTCCCAGTGGGTCATATATGTAGGGAATGAAATCAGCAGGAACACACGACCTGCAATCGCAGGGTTGAAGATGTTCTGGCCGAGTCCGCCGAATGTCATTTTCACTACGCCGATTGCGAACAGCGCTCCGATGAATACTACCCACCAAGGAGTGGTGTAAGGCAGGTTCAATGCGAGGAGCAGACCGGTAACGACAGCGGAATAGTCACAGATCGTGGACGGTTTTTTGAGCAGGTATCTTGTGATGAGATATTCAATCAACACACAAGAAGCCACGCTCACGCCAAGAACGACAAGTTCCTTGAAGCCGTAGAACACGACCGAGACAATGACTGCCGGCAACAGCGCGATGACTACATCCCTCATCAGCGATTTCGTGGAAACCGCCGCGTGAATATGCGGTGAGGGAGAAACCAAAAGTTTGTTCATTGTATATAATTGGTTTTATGGTTCAACTTATTTCTGAGGAGCAGGTTGAGCGGCGGCAGCGGCAGCTTTTGCAGCAGCGGCTCTTGCCCTGATTATGCCCATGACCTGTCCCTTGGCCAGTCTGATGATGTCCAGCAGCGGAATGTACGCAGGACAGCTGTACAGACAGCAGCCGCACTCGATGCAGTCCTGAACGGCGTTGGCCTCCAGCTCTTCCATCATGTTGTGGCGGGCAAGTCTCTGGAGAAGGAACGGTTCCAGACCCATAGGGCAAGCCTCCGCGCATTTGCCGCAACGGATACAGTTGCCTTCCGGCTGACGTTCCGTCTGCTCTGCTGTGAGGAAGAGCAATGCTGAAGTTCCCTTCAGTGTGGCAGCATCCAGATTAGCGATGGCTTTACCCATCATCGGACCGCCGCTGATGACCTTCACTGCATCCTCAGGAGCTCCGCCCATCTGGTCAACGATATAAGAGAGCGGTGTACCTACGCGGACGAGGTAGTTGTGCTGCTTGTCCATCGGCACGCATGTTCCGGTGACGGTAACAGAATTGTCAATGATAGGCTTGTTCTTCTGCACAGCGTCATAGACGGCAAGAGCAGTAGCCACATTCTGAACCACAGCGCCTACATCTATAGGAAGCGCTCCGGAAGGGACCTGACGGTGCATGACAGCGTCAATCAGCTGTTTCTCACCACCTTCAGGATATTTCTTCATGAGGCTGAGAACCTTGATGCCTTCGAATTTGGAAGAGGTCTTCTTCAGATTTTCGATCACCTTCTGAATATGCTCAATCGCCTCAGGCTTGTTGTCTTCAATCGCAATGGTAGCCTCAGCCACTCCGAGCACCTGCTTGATGATGGCGACGCCCACTACCACCTGCTCTCCCTTTTCGAGAAGAGTACGGAAGTCAGAAGTAAGGTAAGGCTCACATTCACAACCGTTTATGATGAGCATATCGCATTTCTTTCCCGGAGGAGGAGAAAGCTTCACGTGAGTCGGGAAGGTAGCTCCACCGAGACCGACGACGCCACCCATCTTGATCTTGTCCATGATGGTCTTGTTGTCGTCAGTGAATTCTGTAACGAGAGTGTCTGTACGGTCAATGCTCTCTACCCACTCGTCGCCTTCCACCTGTATTTCAATGCAGGTCTGCATATTACCGGCGAGGTCCTTGCGAGGTCCGATGGACTTCACTGTTCCGGAAACAGATGAATGGATATATGCTGAGACGAATCCGCCCGGTTCTGCGACAGGCTGACCTGTCAGGACCTTGTCTCCTACAGCGACAATCGGCTTCGCAGGAGCTCCGATATGCTGTGATACAGAGATATATACTGTCGGCGGAGTAGGCAGGGTCTCGATGGCACAGCCACGCGAAATCTTATTGTCTGCCGGATGAACACCGCCTATGGAAAATGTTCTTTTCATAATATCGGTTCTCCTTATGCTTTAACTACAGGTTTTTCAACAGCCGGTGCCTCAGGCTTTGCTTCTGCAGGCGCTGCAGCCGGTTTAGGTGCCTGTGCTACAGCAGGTTTTGCTGCCGGAGCAGGTTTCTTGGTGCGGTCCACCGGGATTGGGAAATTCACGTCGTGAATAGCGCCTGTCGGACATACTACCACACACTTGCGGCACAGTTTGCACTTGTTATAATCAATGTATGCAACATTTCCTTCAACTGTTATGGCATCGTGAGGACATGTCTTGGCGCAGAGTCCGCAACCTATGCAGGCTGCCTTGCAGGCCTTGCGTGCAGCAGGACCTTTGTCCTTGTTGATGCAGGACACATAGACTCTCATTCCGCGAGGTCCCTTGTTCCTGAGTTCAATGACGGATTTAGGACATGCCTTCACACAGGCGCCGCATGCCACACATTTAGATTCGTCCACTACCGGAAGACCGGTTTTCTCGTCCATTGACAGAGCACCGAACTGGCAGGCTTCCACGCAGTCGCCACAACCGAGACATCCGTAAGAGCAGGCCGTATCTCCGCTGTAGAGCGCAGCCTTCACCTTGCAGGATTTGAATCCGCCGTATTCATTGATCTTAGGACGGTTGTCACAGGTACCGTTACAACGTACCACTGCGACCATCGGAGCCTTTTCCTTAACCTCGTAACCGAGGATGGCAGCAACCTTCTGCATAACGTCATTGCCTCCTACCGGACAGAAGTTGTTGTCCAGATTCGGAGCTTTCACTGCAGCCTCTGCAAAGGCATGGCAGCCGGCAAAACCGCAACCGCCGCAGTTGGCGCCTGGCATCACCTTCTCCACCTGCTCGATTCTCGGGTCCTCCTCCACCTTGAACTTTTCAGCCACAAGGTACAGGATGACTGCAAGCACGAGTCCAAGAGCGGCAATCACCACAATTGTCCAAATAATAATTGAAGTCATCATTTTATTGAATTGAGATTGTTTTCCTTTCTGATACAAAATGTGTAATCTGAAGCCATCCTGTCCCTGAGCAGGTAGAGTACCAGATAGTACACTGCCAGACTGCCCAGTCCGGCCAGACCTATATAAAGCTCGTGGATCCCGGTATAGGACAGGGATACGCAAACCACCAGGAGCACTGCCAGAGGAACGACATAAGCGACCGCAGCCGCTTTCATTCCAAGTGAAGATTTCAGCACGACGAGGACTTCCTCGCCCACAGCATAGTTTTCATTGCCGGATATACGCACTTCCACGACTTTTTTCACCGCCTCCGACATTGAACACAGTGAAGCGGCGTGACAAGAAGCGCAGGCGGAACTCGAAATGATCTCCACCTTGACAGAATCCGCATTGACCTCAGTCACTCTTCCTTTATGTGAAACTTCCTCCTTCATGCTCAGTTTGATATTATCGAATCGAACGGATATTTGAGGTTTTCCCAGCCTGTGAGCCAGCCTGAAGCCACGCCGACCCTGATTGGAGCCAGAAAATAAACCGGTATCCTGTTTTCATCCTCTGTAATCCAGACGTACATGTCCTGTCCGCTGCCGAATACGTCACCGACTATCAGCTTTGCGGCAAATTTCATTGTCTTTACTGTGCCGATTCCTTTTATATACTTCTTCTCACGGCCGAGCCAGATAAAATAGACATTGTAAATGTCGTCATCTATCGCGAATGTCATCGGATACTTCACATTGGGCTTGACCTTGCTGAAATTCATGTTCCTGGCCATGTAGAACAGCGACGGCAAGTCATAGGTGCATCCGGACAGAGGCAGTTCCTCGTTCCTCAGCGGCCTTCTTGACGTCTCTATTTCCGCACGGATATGCTTGTTCTCCTCCGGCTCCCACATATATTCATATCTGTTCACCGAATAATATCCTCCTTCCCGGGAATCCCTGTAGAATTTTACCGGAACGACACCGTCCCTGGTAAACCAGGACTGGAAATCCTCCCTGACCTTGAAGAACAGGTCGTAAAACCTTGCTGTCTTTCCGAAAACCCTGGAGTGGAATACCGGCACGCCGTTCAATGTGGTGGTGTCCAGTTTTACCGTAGCACTGGCCACATCCGAATTTATGCCGCCCCATTTGTAATGTATGACGAAACTGAGGCTTTCTCCTCCCTTGAAGGCAAGTTTACCTTCATCCAGGCTCTTGACCGGGATACAGTTAGGCCCTTTCAGCGGTTCTGTCGCGCCGGCACAAAAAACAAGAAACAGACAAGCGGCTGCCGCAATTATGTTTTTTGAAGAACGGGGCATAATCAGAATCCTGAGTTTTGGAACTCACCGTTGGAACTTGAAGGATATGCGCCGAAGTCAGGACCTTGTGAAAACGGATCCTGAGGCTGGTCATAAGACGGTCCCTGCCCCTGTACTCCCGCATCGTCATTCATGGCCGACGGGAAAGTGGAAATCAGGCCGTCATTGTCCTCCACGAAACGCATCTGATTGCCCTTGAACCTCATAGGTATAGTGCCTATCTGACCGTTACGGTTCTTCGCGAAGATGATTTCCGTGTACTCCTTGTCTTCCACAGTGTCACCCATGCCGATAGCGTCAGGACGATGCACGAACATTACGATATCCGCATCCTGCTCGATGGAACCAGACTCTCGCAAGTCACTGAGGATAGGTCTGTTGTTGCTGTTTCCGCGCTGGACTGAATTTCTGGACAGCTGGGCCAATGCCATGATAGGAATCTCAAGTTCCTTGGCTGTGGCTTTCAACGACCTGGAGATGCTGGCCACCTCCTGCTCACGGTTTCCCTTGAGTTCTTTCGGGCCCTGCATAAGCTGCAGGTAATCGACTATGATGAAGCGGACTCCTTTCGATTTCACAAGACGTTTCGCTTTCGTGCGAAATTCATTGATGGAAATGCCCGGAGTGTCGTCTATATAGATCGGGGCCTGGGCCAATGCCTTGAGACTGTAATCCAGATGGTCCCAGTCTTCGCGGGTGAGCTTCTCTCCACCCTTGATCTTGTCGGCTTCCAGACCTGATTCCGTGGTCATGAGTCGTTTGACAAGTTCTATGGCTGACATCTCAAGCGAGAAGATCGCCACCGGCATATTGTTGTCGAGCGCCGCATTTCTCAAGAAGTTCAGGGACAATGCAGTCTTACCGACAGAAGGTCGCGCACCGAGAATGATGAGGTTCGATTTCTGCCATCCGAGCGTGTATTTGTCCACCTGGGCATACCCTGACGGAACGCCGCTGATTCCGGACTGGCTCTGCATCTGCTCGATTTCATCGAGTGCGACTTTGAGCACGGAACCGACATCCTGGACGTCTTTCTTGATATTGTTCTGGATGGCGCTGAAAATCCAGGTCTGCGAGTTGTCGATAAGGTCATCGACATTCGTGGAGTCGTCATAGGCTGTCTTCAGAATCTCGTAAGAGGCGGTAATGAGCTCTCTCTGAATGGATTTCTGTTTCAAGACCTTGATGTAGTACTCCACATGGGCAGCAGCACCGATTTTCTGTGACAGGTCGGCCAGCTTTTTCGCACCGCCGATTGCCTCCAGATTATTCTCGTACTGGTCCTTGAGATCGTTCTTCTGACGGAGTTTCTGGGATACGGTCAAGAGGTCGATGGAAACATGTTCGTCCACCAACGCCAACATTGACTCAAAAATCATCCTGTTGCGAGGATCATAGAAGCAGCTCGGAGACAGTTCCTCCATCGCTTCGTCCACGCAACGCGGTTCAATCAGCAGGGCACCGAGAACAGCCTCCTCGAAATCTACGGCCTGAGGCGGTTTGTTCCCCATTCCCAAGCCCAGTTCGTCAAGATTGATGTTCTTGTTGTCCTTTCTGCTTTTCGAAGTTTTCTTTACTTCCGGCATAAGACATCAGATAACTTGTCAGGACACTATGCTTTACCTGCGATTTCGTCGCTGACGATGATACGTCCGCAGTGCTCGCAGATGACAAGTTTCTTGTTTGAATAGATATCGAGAAGTCTCTGGAGAATGATGGTATTGAAACATCCGCCGCAGGCGCCGCTCAATGAACCGTCACTGATTCCTTTTCTCACGTCAATGTCTCTGGCGTCAACGCCGTCGCTTTCCTTGCTGCTGCTATAATAGACACTTACTACCGCAAGGTGATTCTTCTCGCTCTGACGGATACGCTCGTAAGCGCTCATTGTCCTGGCGTCAATCTTCGCTGCACAGGCGTCTCTCTTGGTTCTCAAGGTCTTCTCTTCCTTGGCTGTAGCCTCAACGATATTCGCAAGTTCGTCCTTCTTTGCCTTCAGGTCCTCTGTTCTCACAGCGATATCTTCCTTTATGTCAGCAAGTTCGGTCTTCTTCTGAAGAATGGCTTCCTTGGTGTCCGCCACATTCTTCACTGCGATTTTCTTGAGAAGGTCCTGATTCTCGACTTCCTTGGAAATGGAGTCGTATTCACGGCTGTTGGTGACGCTGTCCATCTGGATCTTGTATATCTCCATCGCGGTGTCACACTCTACAATCTTGTGCTTGTACTCGGTGATGGCAGCATTTGCATCTTCGATGTCCGCGCTGATCTGAGCAGCTTTAGCCTTAAGCTCAGTCACCTCATTTTCAAGTTTTTCCACTTCGAGAGGAAGTTCACCTCTCTGCTGGAGGATTTTATCTATCGCAGAATCTGCTTCCTGAAGAGAATACAATGTCTTGAGCTTCTCCTCAACACTCATTTCAGAGTCAGCGAAATTTTTCTGAATGGATACGAAGGTCTCCCTCTGATCTATCGGAGTTTCGACTTTCTTTACTTTTTTGGCCATATTTATATTATATATATAATTTACTTAACTTCTTCTGCATCACCCGCTTGCAAACGCAGCACGGCTTACCGTCATATTATAAATAGTGCACAGGATTGCTCTCCGCAAGCCTGACACTCCTAAGAAATGCAAAGTTAGGAAATTTTTTCGTTAAGAAGGAAAATAAAATATCGACTATATCCACTTCACTCTCGAAATGTCCGATATCCATCACCATAAACCCGTCAGGCACGAAAAAATGGTGGTACGAGATATCTCCGCTGAGATAAAGCTGGGCGCCGCTTGCCATCGCCTCACTGATCAGCGAGGAACCGCTGCCCCCGCACATGGCAATCCGGGATACTGGAACATTGACAAGTCTGGAACATCTTGCGGCCTTGAGCGAGAACTTTTCCTTCACCAGAGCCACGGCTTCCTCAGCGGAAAGCGGCTTCGGCAAATCTCCCACGGCTCCGAGCCCCGTGCTTCCGTCCCCCTCGCTTTCGAGGATCGAGACATTGACCAGTCCCAAGCGCGAAGCCATCGCCCCGCTTACCCCCGCAAGCACCTTATCGGCTGTGGTATGCGCCGCATAGACGGCAATGCCAGCAGATACGGCTTTCATCACTGTCAGCCCCACAGGGTCCTCCGGAGAGATCTTCTTGAGACCGCCGAATATCAGGGGATGATGGGTCAATATCATGTCCGCGCCGGATGCGACTGCCTCATCCACAAGTTCCGGCGTGCAGTCAAAACCGATAAGCAGCTTGTGCACTTCCTGGTTCGGCGAGCCGATAATCAGTCCGCTGTTGTCCCATTTCTCCTGGATTGACAGCGGCGCGAACTCTTCTATCGCTGAAATGATTTCACCTACTTTCATAAACTACAGGGTTTTTCGTATTTCCACCAATTGCTGCCTGATGGCTTTCAGGCTGTCCACCGCCTTGACACGGCTTTCCACACTTTTCCTGTCCTCGAGCATCTTCTTGGAGGCGCCGGAAAGTGTCATCCCGTTCACCTTCACCAGATGATATATCTGTTTCAGGACTTCGATGTCATCGGCTGTGTAGAGTCTGTTGCCCTTGGCATTTCTGTGAGGCTTCAGAAAACGGCTGAAATTGTCAGACCAGTAACGGACCAGCGAAACGCTTTCGCCGATCACCTCCGCAGCTTCACCAATAGTGTAATACAACTTTTCCATATCTGAGAGAGTTATCCAAGTCAATCCATGCTCTGACCGGTCGAGGCTGCCATATAAGCCACCTTCATATAGTCTTCCGGGCTGAACGACGCGAAGAAGAAATTCACTGGATTCAGGAGCAGACTGTCGCGGCGCACTTCATAGTGCAGATGCGGCGCGAACGAATTTCCGGTAATCCCTACATTGGCGATACGCCTTCCCGCCTGCACCTTTTCCCCTTCCCTCACGGTAATATCCGCAAGATGGGCATATCTGGTCATATAGCCGTTCGCATGGGTAATCTCCACCACATTGCCAAGTCCCTTCTTAGAACGCTTCACCAGCGAAACCACGCCGTCACAAGACGCCAGGACCGGAGTCCCCTGCCCCGCAATCAGGTCAATGCCCTCGTGCATTGTCATAACCTTGTAGAAAGGATTCATCTTCATCCCGACCGAAGCCCCGACCTGCGCGAACTTCAGCCCGTCTATCGGAACCCGCATCGGCGGAAAAGCGCGGGCGCCACCCTTTGCCGCAGAGAAGATCTGCTTGAAGTTGTTGTCGATGCTGTCCACCATTCCGGTCAATGCAGAGGCTTTCCTTTCGGCATATTCCACTATATCCTTATCCCCTACGGAGTCGCTTGCGAACACGAAGAGATCGGAATTCTGAGGGTCCGCTGACGGGGCCTGCATATTGAAGATGCGTTTGTAGATTTCCTCGTCCCTTGCCTGCAGGTCCTTTATGACTTCGGACACGAGACGTTCCTTCTTCTGCATTTCAGGATACAGTTTCTCGTACATCCTGTTTTCCTGTTTCAGCCGTTTTTCCTCTTCGGTATTGAGCACAAATGAAAAAATCAGATATGAGAATGCAGCAAGAGATACGGTCGCGACTATCCATTTCAGGCAGGTCCACAGAATGCCCCATACCGAACGGGTGACTTTCTTCAGATTGAAGTCCTTGTCGAGCACATATTTGTTCATCTGCCGTCCTCCCGTCTCCTCGGCCTGATTTTCGGAATGTCACGGCCCATGATATTGTCAGATTCCTCTGAAACTTTATGCACCATATCGGCATATTCGTTTACAGGCATATCGAGGTCGAAATAGTTCACAGGATTCACGTAATTGCCCTTGTACATCACTTCATAATGCAGATGCGGACCTGTGGACTTGCCGGTATTGCCGCTCTCTCCCAGGCACTCGCCTCTCTTGAGCTTCATGCCTTCCGTGACGAAGACTGTCTTCAGATGGGCATATCTGGTCTTGTATCCGAAGCCGTGGTCTATCACCACCGAGTTTCCGTAATTGAACAGATCGAACGATACTGTCATCACAGTCCCGTCACCGGTGGCATAGACCGGATTCCCCGGCTTGCAGGCAAAATCGAATCCCGTATGCATCCTGGTCTTACCCGATATAGGGTCTGAACGATAGCCGAAAGAGCTGGAAAGACGGTACTTGGAACGGTCCGGGAGTATAGGCATGACCGCCGGTATGCACGATGCCATTTCGCCTGCCCTCTTGGACAATGCCTCCACATCATCGAACGACTTGCTCTGGACATACGATTTCTTGGTCAACACATCCAGGCGTATGGTGGTGCGTTTCAATATGGAATTCTCAGGAAGGACATCGAGGAACGCGTATCTGTTCACGCCGCCGAATCCGGCGTTACGCACCTCGTCAGGAATCTCGTTCATACCGAAGATATTCCTGTAGATTTCGTCATCACGGTTCTCAAGGCCGTTGAGTGTCTGGTCATAGGCATTGAGCTGCCTGTTCATAAGTTCCATCTTGGAAATCCACTTGGCATTGGCACGCTCAAGCAGCACTGTCTTAGGCAGTTTCAGGCCGAGAACCGACGTAAAGAGCCACAGATATACGACAGAAAGGGCGAAACTTGCCGAAACAAGCATCACCGCTTTCAGTATTCTGGAGCGTGCCGAAACCTTCTCGATCTCGTACAGCAGCGTCTCCGGATTCAATCTGTATTTCTTAAATGCCGACATATTCCGCAAATATAGCAATTATCCCGCCAATTCCGAAATATGTGGGGAGAATCTATTTTTTGTGCCTGGCAATGAACTCCTTGGAAACCACCACATTTTCACCTACATCCATAAGCATATACGGCATATAGTCGAATGTCGGACTGGCGAAGCGGCTTTCCATAGTAAAAGCTTCCCAATAGGATTCCCGATGGTCTATAGTATGGCCGACTTCGTTCTCATGGGCAGGGAGGAACAACATAGGCTTGTCCGCTGCTCCCCGGGCAGTCTGAGCCGCCTCCATAATCACCTGGAAATGATTCCATGTTGCGGCTATCAGTATATCAGGCGCCTCCAGTTCCGAGATGCGCCTGTCTCGGGCACGGTCGCTGTTGTCCCCATTATGGACAAGTGTCCATCCGTCAAACTGGAGATGGAATACATCACAAGGAATATTCTTGCCCTGGTTTCCGGCAAAACACCTGACCTTTATGCCTTCGATATCCAGAGGCTCGGTCCTGTCCTCCCAAAGGATAATCTTGGACGGGGACTCTGTCTTCGGAAGCAGATCCTTCGTAAGGACGATTGTCTTTCCGCATTCTATCATGCTTTCGAGCATATCATTGGTATAGTGGTCACCATGCGGATGGGTAACGAACAGGACATCAAGCATTTTGGCAAGTTTCTTCGCATCCGACCTGCTTCCCCACCAGCGTATGTCGATTCCGAAGGCCCTTTCGCTGGTCTTGAAAATGTAGCCCATGTTATAGACCTTATAGACAGCAAGTTCGCCTTTTGCCGGAGATACGCTTTTCAGCCATTTGATGGCCTGCCTGCAGCTTCCTTCCAGGTATCGGTTCCTCGATATCAGGTATTCCTGTTTCTCGACTGGATTCATGGAAGGATTCTTGTCATTGACATGAAGCGGAAAGTCCACCATCATGAGCGTGTAGCGGCGGAGCATGGAGGCGAAATCGGATTCTCCTTTATCCACAACCGGGCCTTGCAGTTTTTCGAGATTTTTCACGAGCGCATAGGTATCGCCTATCCATCTGTAAGGATTGTCCAGATGAGCCGGCTCGACCTTGTAGAGGAATTTCTCCACAATCTCCCCTGCCGGCGTCCCCTTGGCGAACTCGGCAAATTCCCTCGCCTTTGCAATCATTCCCGCATAGACTTCCTCGGTAGGCTGAGGTTTCCAATGCTTAGCATCGATGGCAAATGTTACGCAAAGTATAGTTAAAACAATGATAATCAGCTTTTTCATACTATCTGTAATCTATAAATATATCTCCAAAACGCACTAGGGTTCTCAGACCGTCGTCCCTGTTTTTTATACGGTTTGTCTCCAATATGCAGTCATCAGCAGGATTTGACCTGATCAGTGACCGGAGATTGGAGGCAGGTGTAATCCTGAAGGTCACTTTATGACCGAATGCCTCGGCAGGAACCGAATAGCTTCTCTGCTGAGAGCCCAGACCACAGTCGTAACTGGTCTTGAGATACGGCGTTGTCCCGTTGCCGAGCCAGATCTGCTTGTCCCACCACGGGAGCGACCTCAAGAATATGGATTCTGCACCTGTAGCTGTCTCCCGAATGAGTTTCCACGCTCCTCCGTCAATTCTGTACATGACTTTCCACTGGGCAGGATAGCCCCAGTCATCGTTCCCGTCCTGAGTTCCGGCATACCAGGCGAAGTTCAGTGTCATCTCCTCGCCCTGTGCCTTGGTGGCATCAACCTCCACAAAGAAGGATTTTCCTTCGGCTGAACCGTCCGGAGCAAAATCAAACCACTTCCACGAAGGACCTTTGAAGAAGATGGCGCCGTTGATGGCATATCCTTTTCCCTGCCCGTCGAGGGCATTGACATCCGAGTCAATGTGGATGAACGAATCACTGTCGGTCCAGAAGAAGGCCTTTGCCCTGCCGCGGTCAGAAACCAGGCGGTCGCCTTTACGTCCGTCCTTCCAGACGCCTGTCTGTTCTCCTAACATCTCGAACTCGAGGACCTGCCCGTTGCTTCCGTCAAGGCACCAGCCGGAAAGGGTTTTCCAAACAGATTTTCCTTTTTTGCTGAAACCGAGTCCGCTCTCATCCAACGGACGTATGCTGTAACGCCCCATATTTCCGCCATAGCGGCGCATAGGTGTATGTACTATGATTCCGCTTACGGTACCAGTTCCCCTTACGAGAGGTTTCCCTGTTCTTCTCCACGGGCAGGAAGTGTTCACCAGCATGTAGATGGTCTGTCCCTGCTGGTTACGGAGCAGTGAGGCCCATCCGTCCATCCTCCCGTTCACATCATAATAATCATGATGGATGGACTCCACATATTGACCGTAAGGTTCATAAATATCTGTGTAACAGCCATCTTTGAACACCATTTCCATACCGGTCAATGTGACGAACGTATAAATGTCCGAATCCGTCAGTTCTCTGACAGATTTTTCCTTTGCCTGCACATCACCTCCTGGCGAGCGCTCCAGGACTGATGTACTTCCAAGATGGCGCACGGTCACCCTGTCCGGATTCACTTCATGCTCGAGCAGACAACCTGCCAGATCAAGCGTGACCTTGTCCGCAAAATGGAGAGTATTTGCAGAAGCATCGTCGAATACAAGCCTTACGCCTGCGCTTCCGTCAGGTGACTGTATATAAGCCGTCCTGTCACTCAGGGAAAGGTCCACCTTGGCATAAGTGATATTGGGATTCAGTTCCATATTCTTGCTGCGGCAGTCGCTGACCACGACTCCAGAAACAGTCAGAGGCCCCTCAAGCACGAGTGTACTTCCCGGAGCACACATCCTGCGCAGCGCTTCAACGCCTTCAGCGCCGGCCCCGGCCGGCAATCCGACTATGGATGCCATTATACTGATAACCAAAATTATCCGTTTCATTTCTGTTTACTATATTGAGGATAAATGTAATTGTCGTAGTTGTCCAATACGGTCCAAGCCGCACAGATATGGTCATATCTCGGATCACCTGCAACTGTTGCGAACGGGTCATAGGACGACACTTCATAGTTGAACGGCCCTCTGTAAAGACAGTCCTTGAGGAGCACCCTGTAAAACTCGCCCCAAAGTTTGTCCCTTCCGATCAGGTCATACATGCCGGACATATAGCCTTCATATCCCGGGAAAAGATGGTCGTCGTATGCTGTTATCGAGTCCGGCCTTACTACATTGGCCTTTCCGCGGTTGCCTGCTATATGGAGATGGCCCACACGAGTTCCGGCAGTTCTGAGCCAGTCCACGATTGTTCCCTTGCCCGTCACGGTATGCAGATAGAGGTTGGCATGGCCTGTATCCATACAAATCCTGATGTCGAGCTTCGGCTTCGCAAGAGCATTGGCCCTGTCAATGGCATCCGAAAGTTCCCGGGCATCTGCGCCCACTCCGTAAGCCATATTCTCAACTACCAGGTGTGCACCGATGGAATCCGCCACCGGAACTATCTCGGCAAGGGATTTGACCAGGCTCTCCACCGAACTCCCGTCATTGAAAAGAAGAGTCTGGTTACAATGAACCAGGACATTGGCAGGACGCATTAGGGCGATTGCGCGAATGGCACGCTTGAAGAATTCGACGCTCTGTCGGCGGAGCGCTTCGTCCGGAACGCAGAGGTCTCTGTTACGTGTGGCTACCCTCGTGCCGTAAGGCAGATGGGAACACCATATCTTGGCCGCAGGCCCGTAAGTCTCACGGTAACTGAGCGCTTCCGCCACATGACTTTTCCACTGCGACTCATCACTCGGAAGGCCGCCGCACATCCAGTCCATGCCGAACGAAGGGCAGACTGAATAGATGCTGGAGTTTTTGATGGACGTGCAGAAAGAAGGCTGCAGCCTGATGTTTGAGACATCTTCGGACGGATTGCCCTTCTGCGTGACAGGAGAGACCATCTTGCAGTTCTTAACGAAATCATTGCCGTCACAAGACACTTCCCTGACCACAATATCGTCTATCCAGAAGCAGTTCTTCACGTTCCGCACCATTGTCGGAGTGATTCTGAAGTTGGCGTCCGAGCCGAATGCGGCATAACGGAATGTCAATGTATGCCACTCCCCGTCAGACAACATGGCAGACGGAACATTCACCACCGGATGGAACATGGAAGCAGCGTGGCTGACGATTTTGCTTGTGGACAGGTCCACATCCACCGGATTGCCGTCCACGGTGAGAGATTCCAGGACACTCTGGAACGCCTGCATTCCGAAATCCGTCCCGCAGCCCTTCTCCGCACGGAAACGCAGCGACACGTCGCACTTGGACGGGTGGAACTTCATCGGTGGGAAGAACACTATCGGGCGATTGGAATAAGACAGTGACGGATCACAGCCGATATAACCCTGATAAGCCCTCACATAGAACAGTTTGGACCAGTCCAAAAGGCCCATATTGGCAAGAAGAGTCTTGGACACCTGCAGGGATGAACTTACGGAAGGTGCTGTGTTCCAGTCGGTCAGCTCGAAGAAAGGAGTTCCGGCAGCACCGGGCTCTTTCGGAAAATATGCAGGTTCCGTTCCGGTGCAGGCGGCATCACACACAGTCGTTGTACCGGATGAAGGGCCATAGCCTCCCTTCCCTTCAAGACAGTCTCCTCCCCAGGCACAGTTGTCGAAATGTTCAGCAAAGAGGATATCTGCACTCGCCGCGAAATCCACATTCACTTCGACCACATCTCCAGCCTTGATTTCTCTTGCTCCGACTGAAGCATAGCCTACATGATGATTATTGTCAGTCACCCTTACGGTGATTCCGTCAGAGTAGTTTCCCGGAGGAACAGCGGCATAGAGTCCGGATGTTTCCAGCCCTGAACCGTTCCCTGCCGCATTGACCACAGTGAATGGGCAGAGAGGATATGAAGAGTCAGCCGAAAGGCTTTCTCCGTCAAAGCCGAATGTGCCGCTCAGCGATGGAGCAGACAGATATGCGCTCATCAGCCTTCCTGCACCCTTCACATTGATTTTCACTATTCCGACAAGCGGTTCCAAGCACACTTCTCCGGAAGCGTCTGTCCGTGCATGCATAGGGAAAAAACGTGGGTCAGCAGCGCCGGATGCAGATGGAATCTGCGCCGGAGGAAGCACGAAACACTTCCTTACCCTGGAATAGGCTTCAGCAGGAATAA
>HF995995.1:0-12343 GCA_000432515.1 Bacteroides sp. CAG:545 | reverse complement strand
GCAGGAATAATGATTTCATATTCCCCAGCCGATGAGGCCTCAACTCCGATTGCAGGAGAGCCTTCCGACAATGTAATCTTACAGGAAGCTCCGTTCACAAGTGCATTGGGAGCAGCTTTCCAGTCGAAATCTACTCCGGAAGGTGTCTTCAGTTGAAGAACAGTTTCACCTGCAACAGGATTATCGCCAGGACCATTGTCCCTGCACGAAGGCAGGAACAACAGCATCATGGCGAAAAGGACTATTTGTATCTTATTTCTATACATTCAAAGTTGATCCTTGTACTGTTCACATTGGTATTGTGCATCACGATTCCAGTCTCATTGGCCCCGTTCCATTCAATCGGGAACACGGCCATCCTGTTGTCGTAAGGGCGGATTCTGATGGCCACATCCTTCTTTCCGAACACATCCGACGGAATCATGGCCACATGGTCGGTGGAGCCCAGTCCGCAGGTAGAGCAGGTGAAGTACTTGACTCCGGATATGTTCACATCCCACCAAGGCAGAGTCCTCAGATGCACATATTCCTCTCCCGTGACAATGTCCGGACAGATTTTGTATGTCTTTCCGCCGTCAATGGAGTATTCCAGACACCAATGGGCCGGGAAGAACTGGGAAGTCACTGCGGAAATGGCTCCGACACTGAAGGCATAGTGCACATACATGGATGTACCGGTGATATCCTCAGTGGAGAGATCCATCCTGAGGCCGTTGTAGCCGGTTATCTTATTGTCTTCCCACTGGAACCAGCCCTTGATTTCCGCCGTTATGGTAAGGCTCTTCCTGTACTGGTCCTGAGGTGTGGAAGAGACTATTCCCTTGTCGTCTGCTGTCAGGGCCGCATAAGAAGCAGAACTGCTTATCGGATAATCTATCAGTCCCGGAACCTTGTTCTCAACGGTCATATATGCGCGAGGAACAGGGTTGGAAATGGACAGGTCGTCTGACGGGATTCTTGAATTCATCCTTGCTTCCTTGTTTCCCGGATCAGCGAATTTCGGGTCAATCTGAGCCCAGAGGCCGTAACGGTACTGGTAAGGCGCGCCATCCCATTCTGCAAGGTCGCGATATGGGGATTTCCCTTTCCATTCCTGACCGAATCCGGACTCATCCACTACACGGATCTGATATCGGCCGAGATTTCCGTACCGGAGCATATCTTCATGAACGAGGATACCTGTAACTGCGCCCACTCCCTGCGGGACTCCGTTTCCTGAACGTCTCCATTCACAAAGCATGTTTACCGGAGCGTAGATACCCTTTCCTTCCGAATCCATCAGCAGGCTGGCCCAGCCGTCCAGACGGTTGTTGTTCTTGGTGTTCATGCTGTTCACGCCGGACACGAGGGTATAGTTTTCATAAACGTTTGCGTATGAGCCGCTTTTGTAAACGAATTCGGTTTCCGGAATGCTCACCCAGGTGTAGAGGTCGTCATCAGTAAGGGCTGATATTTTCTTGATCTTAGGCTGAGGCACTGAACCGGCGGAACTTGCCACCATATTCTCTCCGCCTACACCCTTTATGACATAGCGGACAGGTTCCTCTTCCTTGACCACCTCAAGACCAGGAAGAGCTATGGATATCATTGTTCCTGCAACGAGTATGTTGTCCTTTGTATTGTCGAATTTCAGACAGAAGCCGACGGAACCGTCCTCTGCCTGCACATAGGCGGTGCGGAGATTTTCCGTCACGTCCACGTCTTTATAGGTAGTGCTCGGATTCAGAGCCATGTTCATGCTGTGGAAGTCGCTGATCACCACTCCGTCGAAATAGACGTCATCCTCGATCACGCCTTTGCCGGCATAATTCCGCACGTCTGCCAGGCTTATCTTGGAGCCGAACTTCCCGTCCTTGTTGGAGCTGGTCACATACAGGTTTACAGAAAGGGTCTCGTCCCAACCGTCCACATAGGAAACAGTGATTCTTGCTTTCGAGGTATGTTCCACAGAACTTGCAGCTGTCTCTGCCACGAAGTTCCCGAGTTCAGGAGACACGCCGGTTATCCAGTCAGTCCCTCCCGAGATATATTCTACCGTCGAAGAAAGATCGGAAAGAGGAATATTCGTGTCAATGGAGAATTCGGCAAAGCCAGGGGAAACGCCGCTTACGTTCTTGTATGGCGCGGCACACTCCAAATATGGCATCACGCCGCTCTGACGGACGTAAATGGTGTCTTTCTTGGCTCCGCCATCCAGTTCAAGTGCAAGTTTCACCATTCTGCGGAATGACGGATTTTCATTGAACGACACGTTTATCTCGCCGTCGCCTTCGAATTCCAAAGGCGCGACTTCAGACCATTCTCCGGACTCGTCGCCCAGGACATTGACAGTGACTTTACCGTTGGAATACACTTTTATGTCGGCTTTTCCGCCTTCTTTCGGGATTAGTATTTCTCCTTGTGACGGAGCGAGCTCCCGGATGTCGGCATATTCGGCATCGTCAAAAACATTGCAGGACATTGCAGCGAAAAAAGCTGCTGCCATAAGTATATATCGTCTTGTATCCATATTTTACTTGTATTGGAAGGTGACATCTTCAATGTAGAGTGTGGCTGTGTGTCCGGACATTTTCGAAGGCATCTTGGCGCCTGTCGCCGTCTGAGGCTTGGTCCAGCCGGATCCGCCAGGGTTGAGCGCTGCTATAATGTCAGAGGCCGGGGTAATCCTTACTCTTACCAATGAATGGCCGAACACTGAGGACGGCAGAGTAAAGCGGTAAGGGACAAGTCCGAAGCCGAAGTCCATTCCCGTATAGCAGGTAGCGGAGGCCTGACCGTAGTAAGGTTTCACTCCTCCGGAGAGAGCGAAAGGAATAGACCTCATCTCGAAGCCGGTCTTTCCGGTTGCCGCATTGACACAGTTCAGAGCCGTGCTCCAGGTAGTGCCGCCGTCATCGGAAGTATAGACCTCAACTTTCCAGTAAACCGGATAAGAGGTATTGTTGGTCCATGAGCAGAAAGCTTCACTCGCAGTATGGCGGCCTGAAGCGATGCTGAATTCCATGGCTGCCGCGCTGCCGGACATTCCCTTTGTGGAGAATTCCCACACGAGACCGTTGGTCTTGCCGTTCCATGCATTTCCGCTCCACTGGAACCACGCATGGGCGGAACCGTAGATGGCGAGCACAGTATAGCTGGAAGCACTGAAGAAAGGAGGGTCTGCCGCAGTTGCATATCCGGACTTGTAGGATGTTACGTCAGTTCCGCGGTATCCGTGTATGATGGATATCGGATACTGGTTGTCGCCGATTGCGCCTGCCGGAGTGCGGTTCTCGCTGTAGAACACCGGTGTTCCGGCATCAGGATCTGATGATGTCGCAATCATCTTGTTCTGAACCAGTTGGGTATCAGCATTCTTTCCCGGAACATAGGCTCCGCCAACCCACTTGTAGCGTCCGACGCTCACATGCTTTGCTGTAAGTTTCCACTGTGCGAGTGTCTTCCACGAAGAACTTTCAGCCTCAGCTATGGCGATGTCATCCCTGTCAAACGGACGGATTGAATATTCTCCCACATTGCCGCCCCAGCGAGGCATTTCCTGATGGACAATGATTCCGCTTACCGGACCGACACCCTTAGGGACACCGCTTCCGTTGCGTCTCCATTCGCACCCTACATTGACCAGCATATAGATACCGTCTCCTGCGGCATCGTACAGAAGGTTTGCCGCACCGTCCATAGCCCGCCTGTTCTGCGCTGAAGACACATTGGCATTGTATGTCTTTCCATTCCACCAGGCTGAAGGAGTGTATGGGTTCACGATGGCGTTATGTTCGCGGATATTGGAGAATGAACCGTCCTTGACGAAGAATTCCATGTCCGTAAGCGTAGTATGCGTATATACGTCTTCAGGTGTCAATGTAGCGATGGTTCGGTTCTTCACAGGAAGCGCATTGCCGGATGAAACCACATTGATTCTGTCGAAGTTCGCAAGTGTGTAACGCAGAGGTGATTCCTCCTTGTAAACCTTTACTCCACCGAGGAATAACCTGACTCTGTCACCTCTTGAAAGAGTATTGAGTGAAGGCTCGGCGAACTTGAGGCGGAAGCCGAGGCTGCCGTCCAGAGACTCGATATAAGAGGTCCTGTCATTTTCGGTTGTGTACATATTGTTCGCATTGGAGCCGTCGCGGGATGCTGAAAGGCCGTCCACAGTGACACCATAGTTGATATTCTGGTCCATATTCGGGTTCCCTGCTCCGCCGATCACTATGCCTTCTATGTAGTCTTCATAATCTTCTCCGTCAAGCCAGGTTCCGCCTGTGGCCATGGTTTCCCTTACGTTTGCGAATGTGACTTCTCTCGGCTGTACCTTCATCTTCTGTTCGAGGTCAGTGGAGGCGCTCGTGATTACGGACGCAGCATCAGTATAAGTGAGCGAAACGGTGGCATGACGTCTTTCAGTCCCTTCATTCGGGGATACCGTAACATATATGGCGGACTCGTCGAAGCGACCGTCTGAAACGAAGTCGCCTCCTTCTATCTTGAGTTCGGCGTTCTTGAGTTCGGCACCAAGATTGGTCTCTATGGCCAGACGGCGTTCTCCGCCTTCGATGGAGACAATTTCCTTTTCCGGGAGACGAAGATAAACCGCATCTCCTGACTGTGATACGGTGATGCTGTCCTTATAGACTTCACCTGTGCCGTCTTCCACTGAAAGGAAAATCTTGGCACTTCTTGTTTTCCCGCTGTCGTTTGCGGAAACACGGAAACTGACATTTCTCCTTACGCCGCCAGGGATTTCCGAATCTTCCGGAAGAGCCTCCGATTCAGAGCCGAGGGCAATGTCACCAATCCATCCTGATCCGCTGTCCGCATAGACGACAGACGGAGCGACGCCATGGAAATATTTCTCCGGGATATTGGTATCGACAGACGCCTCAACATTGTAAGTTCCTGAAGGATAGTCTATTGATTCCTCCTCAAACACTATCTGCGGGAGTTTGATTCCAGGATTCTGGATGACAGTAATAGTCTTCTCGCCGGAGGCTGAAGTGATCTTCACGACTGCCTGGCGGCTAAGAGCGTCATTCTCTGAAAACAGAAGATGGATAGTGGTCACATCCGAGCCTGAAGTACAGTCGAGTTCAGCCCAGTCCTGTCCGGAAACCAGTTCGGCATTCCAAGGCGATGTACAATAAACTGTAATAGGCAGTTTGGTCACCGTGTTGCTGACTTTGTAAAGGTCCGAGTCGACAGCAAGCTCCCAACTCTCCTTATACAGCTGATTGCAGCTGCAGGCGGCAAATATTGCAATGAATATGTATAAAATCTTTCTCATGTCATATCTATTCTTAAGGTCCTACATCCCTTCTGCGACGTATTCGTCATTGGTAAGTATTCCTCCCGACAGGGCACATTGCGTGTCAGGGATAGGATAGAACCTGTGGCAAGGCTTGATTCTCTCACGCAGAGCCGGATTCTGAGTATTTGCAAGAGTCTGTTCATACCAGATTCCCCAGCGGACGAGGTCGAATTTCCTCTGGAACTCGCCTCCGAGCTCACGCGCTCTCTCTGCGCGTATGACTGTGGTCAATGACTCGAATCCGGTGAAGTTGTCAACAGGATCCACGCCAGCTCTTTTCCTGACAATGTTGAGATACTGCATGGCTCCGTCAGCATCCTCCAGGTTACAGCAGCATTCCGCAAGCATAAGGACGGCATCCGCATAACGGAAAACCTTGTAGTTGTTCGAATCCTGCGCGAGTGTCATGCCCGGGCACCAGAACTTGGGACCTGCCCAACCGATTCCATAACGTCTGGCATAGGTGAATGTGCTTCCGGTCTCGAGGTTGCCGAGTCCCAATGTAAGAAGCACTCTGCGGTCTATTTTCTTGCCGCGGATTTCGCCTTTTGCAATCGCGTCCAAGTCGAGCCTGGTATAATAACGTCCATCAACATTGTCATACTCGTCATCATAGGTGAGAGGCATCGGATCGAACAATGAGTTCTGATAATTCGCGTTTTCCGTCTTGGTACCGCCCTGAGCCGGACGGAAGATGCCATAAGTGTTGGTGGCTACCAGCGCCGACCATGAAGTCTGGTCTTCACCCATGAACGGAAGGCTCACTCCGTCAAAGAGATACTCTCCGGTTTCCTTGTTTATGCCATGCTGCGGTGTCATGATGGCCGCCACGTTCCCGGCAAACTGCACATCTGTACGGCTCCAGTCATGTTGAATCTCGAAAATGCTTTCAGGCGTGTTCTTGTAACGCCACATAGTCTGCTCCAAAGGATATTTTTCCTCCGTGAGTTCACCGTATATGTCTTTCAATGCCATAAGCGGCTCCATTGCAAGCGCCCAATCCTCGTTCCACATGGCGAACTTGCTCATGAGCATAAGCGCAAGGGCATATCCCGCACGATAATGAGGAACCTCAGATGTCCTGACCTTGAGGCCGTTCTCCTCGGTGAAATAAGGAAGAGCATTGTCCTTAAGGTCATAGTAGAGGTCCTCGCGGATATCCCGCGCGTCTGTGCGTGGAAGTTTGCGGATTTCCTGCAATGTCTTGTCATCGGCGACCATATTCTTGTAGAACGGGACACCGTTGAACGTGCAGGTAAGCACGTAGTAGTACATTGCACGGAGCACTCTAGCTTCCGCCACCAACGGCATCTTTTCCTTTTCGTCAAGTTCCGATGCGAGAATGCCTTCGATGCACTCATTGGCTCTCATCACACCGAGATATCCCTGACGCCATACAGTCGCTCCGAACTGCGGCTTGGCAGGAGTGACGTCCAGACAGGCGTCCACAGTGGTGGAACGGGAATACCAGATGTCACTGCAGGCCTCTGTCATGAGCATGAAGTTGGCTTGATAGATGGCGGTAAGAGGGGTATATACACCATACAGCGCTGATTCGCACTGGGTTACATTTCCATAGTAATGGTCCCTGTTGACAAAGGAAGAAGGAACTTCCTTGAGGGAACAAGATACGGCTGCAAAAAGCGCTGCCAATATTGCGATATAAGTCTTTTTCATGGCTTTTCCTGTTTAATAACGTACCTGAATGCTGAAAACTGCCATCCTTGACTGCGGATATGCGCCCATGTCCACGCGTCGCAGGGTGCTGTCGCCGCTGTTGGTGGAAACGTCAGGGTCAAATCCGTTGTAGTCAGCAATGAGGAAGAGGTTCTGTCCTGACAGGCCGAAAGTCACGTCCCTGAGGAACTTGCTCTTCTTGCTCAAATCCCAGCGGTATGTGATATTGACATTCTTGAGCCTGATGTAGGAAGCATCGTGAACCTGAAAACTGGAAGGAGACATCCTCATCTCCGTTCCGGCACGCGGAATGTCGGACTCGGGATTCCTTACAGGATGCCAGCTGTCCAGCATATAGCGGTACTGGTTGGCCGAATAGGTTCCTGACATTGACAATTCAGCGTAGTTATAGAGTTTTCCGCCGAGCGAATAGGTAAGATACGCACCGATGCTCCAGTTTCCGAGAGTGAAGGTATTCTGGAAACCGCCATACAGTATCGGATCCGAATTGCCGAGATAGATCAGGTCGGCATCAGACATGATTCCGTCATGGTTCTGATCCACATATCTCGGATAACCGAGAATGGAAGTGGCATTGTTCGTGGTGGTGTTCGATATATAGCTGTGCGTGAACTTATTGCGTTCAAACTCATCTACATTGTGCCATACTCCGGCATACTGGAAGCCCCAGAGAGAGTTGAGCGGATAGCCCTTCTTGTAGCCGTACATCATGAAAGAGTTGTTGCCCGGGCTCATCAGAGACGCCACATAATCTTCCTGACCAATGTCGTTCACCATCTGCCTGTTGTGCGAAATGGTAAGCTGAGACTCCCAGCCGAACTTCTTCTTTTCAATAATCCTACCGTTCAGGGTAAGTTCGACACCTGTATTGGAAGTCTTTCCAAGGTTGGTGAGACGTGAAGTATAGCCGGTCGTCTGTATGGTCTGTAGATTCAGGAGCAGATCACTTGTCAATGAATGGTAACCTTCCAGGGCCACGTTTAGCCTGCCCTTGAACAGGGATGCTTCCAATGCCACGTTGTAAAGGTTCGTCTTCTCCCAAGTAAGGTCCGGATTGGCCACTCTTGACGGCACCATGCCGGTTGCGACCTTGCCGTCGGTAAGCCAGGCCTTATTGACAATGGAGTTTGCGTCCAGTGAACGGTAATAGGAAATGGCATCGTTACCGGTGCGGCCTGCACTCACCCTGAGAGACAAGTCGTCCACCCATCTTACTCCCTTCATGAAGTTCTCTTTCTTGATGGCCCACTTGAGGGCAGCGGACGGGAAGAAACCCCATTTGTTATTGGCAGCAAAGTTGGAAGATGCGTCGAAACGGCCAGTCATTGTAAGGTAATATTTCTGGCGGTAGTTATAGTTCACTCTAGCGAAAACAGATTCCTTCACCACATGTTCATTGGTGGTGTACGGGGTGAGATTCTCCTTATTGGTGACTCCCTGAAGATTGTTCCACTTGAGTTCGTCAGTAAGGAGGCCTTCCGCCTTGAGAGAGAAATAGTTCATATCATTGGCAGAAGCCGAGAAACCGAGCAGTGCATCGAAGGCATGTCCACGGCCCTTGCGTGCATACATGGCAGTATTTTCCGTACTCCATTTGCGGGCATCACCCTCGTAGCGGTATCCGTCAGCGCCCTCGCCTTCTATCCTGTTTGGAAGATAGCTCGGCCAGAACTGATAGTCATGTCTCTGATATACCATCAGGGAATTCTGGCTCTTGATGGTAAGGCCTTTCACCGGACGCAGTGTCACCTCCACCACGTCATTCTTGGTGATCATCTCCCTCTCGTTGGACACCATGTTGATGTTCGCGATAGGAGTATTGATGGCATTGCCGTTCTCATACAAAGGATTGTACCTGTCATTCGGACCAATGATAGGAGACAGGTAGATGGCGCCGTCCCAGAAGGCGGTTCCGCCGATATTGGCCTTGTTCAAGTCCCTGTCCTGGAAAGAGTAGGACATTTTCAGGGCTACATTGAGCCACTTGGCGAAGTCGTAACTGATATTGAAACGGCCTGTCATCTTGCGGATTCCGCTGGCCTTGATGATACCCTTGGTATCGTTCCATGAAACGGAGCCGAAATATGAAAGTTTGTCCGTCACCTTGCCACTTGCAGAGAGGCTGTAATTCTGGTAAGGGGCGATTCTGGTTATCTCCTTGATCCAGTTGGTGTCATTGGTATAATCTGCCGGATCGTAAACCGGAGCTTTATTCGGGCCGTACATGAAATAATAACGGTCATTCATATAACGTATGAACTCATCCTTGTTCATCACGTCCAAAGTCTTGGCTATCTGTGATACACCGAACTCCGCCTTGGCGACAATGCTCGGACGGGAGGTGACACCTCTGCGGGTAGTGATGAGGACTACTCCGTTGGCACCTCTGGAACCATAAATGGCAGTAGAGGAGGCATCCTTCATGATGGATATGGACTCCACATCGGCAGGGTTCACATCTCCGATATCATGCACTGCGTCAATCACGCCATCCACGATTATGAGCGGCTCATTGGAAGCGTTGATGGAACGGGTTCCCCTGATTCGGATGGAAGTATTGGCCCCCGGCGCACCGCTGGTGGACATGATGTCCACACCGGCAAGACGTCCCTGAAGAGCCTGGTCGAGTGATGTATTAGGTGCCTGGGCAATATCTGACATCTTCACGGTGGACACGGAACCGGTCAGGTCGCTCTTGCGGGCAGTGCCGTATCCGATGACCACCAGTTCATTGAGTTCATTGCTCATGTCAGGTGCAAGGTCCACATTGATGGTAGTCCGCCCGCTGATAAGTATTTCCTGCGTGGTGTATCCCAAGAAAGAGAACTTGAGAATATGCTGCATGTCCGAAACGGTAATCTCGTAACGTCCGTTGGAAGAAGTCATTGTTCCGGTTTTTCCGTCATCGGTAACGACTCCTGCTCCCGGGAGCGGGTCTCCGTTTTCATCCCGGACAAAACCGGAAATCTTCAGTTTGCGGGCAGTCTGGCCATCCTTGCCTGTTCCTGTAAGAGAAATGGCAATGACATTGCCCTTGAGTTCTGCCGACAGCGGGGCCTTGAAAATCTTTGAGAGTGCCTCAGAAAGCGGAGTTTTGTTCAGCGAGGCTGTAACTGTATAAGATTCGAGGTCAATCTTGTCGCTCGAAATCACTGAACAGCCTGTCTGCTCCTTCAGCTTGGCAATCACGTCAGGGAGTGGAGTCCCGTCAAAAGAGGCTGTCACCATCTGCGCCCCAAGCGGGAGCGACAGCAACAGCGCTGACAACAGGGATACCCCAAATTTGATCAGTCGCTTCATTTGCAATCAGTTTAAATGTTATTTTTCTTTAATGGATATTATGTTTCCGTCGATTTTCCATGAAATAGGAGTGATGGTGGCTACCGCCTGAAGGACGTTTTCGATAGGTTCTCTTGTGTTCAGGCTGATGCGGAATGATGAATCCGCATATTTTACAGGACTGTACCTGATGTCCATGTCATATATGGAGGAAAGTCTCACAAGAAGTCTTTCCAGTGATATCCTGTCATAATTCAGATGTCCGTTCATCCAGCTCAGATACTGGTTCACGTTCTCGCTCCACGTGGAGACGTTTCCGGTGACAGTCCCATAGGAAAGGACCTCACCCGGCCGCATGGTAAGGGACATGTTGCTGTTTGAGAACTCGACTTTGCCTTCCACGAGCACGGTCTTTATCTCCGGGTCCGAGTGATAGGCTGAGACATTGAACTTGGTACCTTTGGCTGTAACTGTACTCTCTCCCACATGCACGCTGAAAGGATGCTCCGGATCTGCAGTTACAACAAAATAAGCCTCACCCGAGAGTTTCAGTTCCCTCTTGGACACGAAATTGTCCGCATAAGATATTGTGGATGAGGAATTGAGACGCACTGTACTGCCGTCAGGAAGCGTTTCAGTACGGATCTCTCCCCGGGCTGTGCAGAGTCTGATGATATCCGGTGAAGGAGCGGCTTCCTTGTCGTTTCCGGAAATGAAGAACATCAAAAGGAAACAAGCGGCAACACAGGCTGCAGCGACGCTTCCCCATAATATGCGTCCCTTATTGATCCGACGTCTTACTGCTCTGAAAGAGCGGACTCTATCAGCAGAAGGGTTGTAGAACTGGGAACGGAGGTCGTCGAGTGCCTCCATTTCCTCTTTAAGTGCAGGATTGTTTGTAAGGGCTTCGTATAGAGTCTTTTCCTCCTCGATGGTTGTCTCTCCCTCAAGGAATCTCATATACAGCCTTTGCATTGATTTGTCCATATCAGTACAGTGTTACTACGCAGACGTCCGCAGACGCACTCCATAATATATAACGCAAACCACCTGATATAGTACACTTCCGAAATGTGAATTTTTAGAACAAGCCTATGAAAAAGAGCAGGCCAATGAGCGTAATGGCGGCTCTCAGTATCTTGAGGGCTTTTGAAATCTGATTCTTGACAGCCTGCTCCGTAATACCCAACCTGAAAGCTATCTCCTTGTTTTTCAGGCCGTCAATGCGGCTCATGACAAAGATTTCCCGGCAGCGTTCAGGAAGTGATGAAAGCGCGATTTCCACCTCCTTTACCAGTTCATCATAAATGAGGGCATTCCCACTGCCGTTGAGCATGATCGAAGAGTAAAGTTTTTCGCTTTCGGTTATGTCGGAGAAATCCGTAGTAATGACATTGCCCTTGGAAATACGTCTTCTGAGGGTATCTTTACAGGAATTCCTAAGCACTGTAAAAAGGAGCGGGGCGAAGTTTTTCTCGTCCTTTCCGCGATATTTGCTGTATAACTTGACGAAAGAATCCTGCACGACATCCTCTGCCGCCGCAGCATCCCCGAGGATGTGCGCAGCAAAATTCTCCATCCGCTGACTGTATCGGTAGAATAAGGATTCCAACAGGTCTTCGTCCAGTGTCATAACGCAAAAATCATCTATGCGCCGCAAATATAGCGACTTTCAGATAATAACCTGCATTATCTTAATTGAAAACTGTCTGATAACAGTTGACTGCGCGAAGTTCGGTTGTGTTATCGCAGTTCGTCTTGACACTATTTTGAAGGACCAACTAAACTGACGACATCAGCGTTCTGAACTTTCTTTAATCTTTGTAACCTTCTCTAAAGACAAGCCGGTAGCCTTCGCCACTACCTCACAAGGGGTCCCTAACTTAAGAAAGTTAATCGCGATTAGTTGTTTAGCATCTTCGCGACCTTTTTCGAGTCCTTCCTCAAGGCCTTCAGCACGTCCTTTTTCAAACCCTTTCACAAGGCCTTCCTCAAGTCCTGTCTTCTTGGCGTACTCGATTTGATTGTGGGTGTCACGTGCTGTTGTCATGGCCTTTACGT
>HF995994.1 GCA_000432515.1 Bacteroides sp. CAG:545 | reverse complement strand
CTCAGGGAATCGCCTGGCTATTAATGTCAAACTCAATGACCTCCACCACAATCTGCAGCGTGGCAAAGTGTCTTATGAAGCAGCCGTCGCATCAAACGATGCGGCCAAGATCAAAGAGCTAAAACGCATAAACGCCAAGCACGAGAAGGCATTGGAAATGATTAAAAATGCGGAATATGAACAATGATTTTGCAAAGTCCATCCTTGACAGCCCTTATAACAGGGTTGAGGATGGCCAAAAGATTGAATTGCTTGATATTCTGTCCAAGTACAGATACCAGCACCAAAACAGACAGCTGACAACCTATGTTGCGTATGCCGAGGATATTGGAATAACCAAGGATGAAGATCTGGCCTACCAGAACTGGATAAACGACGGCAATCCGACTGGAATTGAGTCCGACGAGCAGTTCTATGAACTTCAGCGGCTGGCTTATGGAAAGACCATTATGGAGTTATGGTGGCTCTGATTTAACTCCTTGAATAATGCTTTAATCTTTTAGGGAAAACGTAAAATCTTGATTGATTGAACATTCCGTCAGCCTCATGTCTTTTATATGTGAAAGCGGATGAATCGGATATCCCTTTTTGCTTATCCCCAGACACCAATACTTTGATTCTGGTAGAGGTAATTCCTCTTTTATGGCATCGATAACTTTGGTAAATAAACCATTGTCCTTGCCGTATTTGAATGAATTGCCAAAGCAGAAAAGAACATTACTTATGCGGCCTTTTCGTTCTTGTATAAGGGCTTTGATTTTCTTGATATTCTTTTTTGGGAGGGCTTGTAGTTTATCGGAATCCTTTAAACCAGATGGGGTTATCGCAATTTTCGGCGTGAGGTTTACGAAAAGTGCGCTATCATATTTTGTGTCTCCTTCTCCATTGTCAATTACCAAATCGCACACACGGCGAATGGTTCGGCCAATATAGTTCTCCTCCGGGTCGGTTTTTCCACCAGGATTGACTCCTACGACCAGGATTGTGTTCTTGGGGTTCTCTGTCTTGGATAACTCAAGAGAATAACGGTGTTCGCCTTTCTCCCAATCATTGGCAAGGCAGAAAAGGCTATCATTGATTTTAATAGGAGGTGTACTCATTGTAATTTTAGTTTTGTGCTTCTGCAAATATAGTGAAATTTCAATTGGCTGGACGCGGCCACGTTTTGTTTTGCAATGCGTTGGTTTCAGTGTTTTATGAAATGGGGCGTGGAATTGTGGCCAAAAAACGGCTGCGATTCCACGCTTGGGGTTAAATGATATCTGATTATCAATGAGTTATAAATTTAACCGTGGCCGCATCCCGCCACGAGAGGGCAAGCGTTTCCGAGCGGTACCGCAAGCGGCATCAAGCACTCAGCAGACGGCTTACTTCTGCCGGGATTCAATGCCCAGTCGTAGGTATAGGCCTCGTCGGCCCCGACAGAAGACTCTGCTAATTTTAAGTTTTGTCCTTTGGCCTTCAATTCGAGGAGTTCGCCGATTGAAATCTTTTCTTCCAAGCGGCGCAGAAGCGCCTCGATTGATTTGCTGTCGGCATAGTGGACAATTTGAGACGTGAAAGGCATCTCAAGCCAGATGATCTCACGCTTCGCGACATCCAAGACACCGAATACCAATCCCTTGGACAAGTTCGCCTCGCTGATTCGCACCATGTGCTGGACACATGACGGATCGTATGCTACGCCTGTTCTTTTAGAGATTTTCATTGGACAGACTGAATCCATCCAGCCGACGACTAGGTTAGGGGAGAGTGCACCGCAAGAGTAGGCATTGCATGTGAAAGTCACATACTTTGCTCCTTCCGCCTCCAGTTCAGGAATAGAAAGGTCAATATATTCAGCAGTGCCGACCATTTCCGGAATTTCCAGGATGTCTCCGGAGTGCTTTGCTCCATGGCAGGTAAGATCCCCGAAATAGCAATAACCGGTTTTCCCCTCCGGCAGTGCTATCCGGCAACTCAAATCCATGTCAAGATGCTGGGCATGTAATCCTTTTCCCCACTGGAGGAACAAGCGTACAGTTTCCCCGTCTACAGGAAAACGGGTCCCCATCAAGGCGCAGGATGCGTCTTGAACAGTCGATGTGCGGTCGCCCACACTTACAGGAATATTGTAAAGAGATGGGTCAATGTAGATGGTCTTGGCTTCAGTCTTCTTGGAAGCGAAACGGCGTTCCATAGAAGACTTGTAGATTTCATTGACACTTTTGACCATCTCCTTTCTGGCCTCGTCATTGTATAGGCCGAGTAGCTTGTTTGCATTGATACGGTGAGTTATCCCTGTAATTGGGCGCGCAACTCGTGGCACCTTTATATCAAAATAGGTCTCGGCAGCATTGCCTAATGACAATAACAACCGCGCAGGGAGTCTGTCTGCGATTTCGTCGAAAGCAGCCAATGTTTTCTCGCTGCCGAAACGAAGCATTGTGGCGAACAGGCAACGTGCAAACATCCCGGGGCGTTCCTTGAGCAGTGCAATGGTCTTGTCTGCATCGTTCTCGGAACGGGCCTTGTCCACACGGCCTTGCCAAGTAGAGTAGTCCTGCTTGTAGAAGACATCAAGAATCTCTGCCAGATGCTCCATGCCCAGTTTGCGTGAATACTCACCTAAACGGAGAGCACGGATCATACGTACCCACATGCCGCGTTTCGGATTCATGTCCTCAGCTGCCTGTGCTGCCGTCATCGGTATGGCATTCAGCCATTTGGCGACACGAAAACAAACTTTGCGGTCATATTTTTGAGCTTCAGATTCTGGGTCATCTCCCCGGCAGCATCCACACACCTATCAAGTGGCCCCGTACGGTTCAGGCAGATATCCAGATGATGCGTTCAGATAAATTGGGTTACAATGCTCCTATTGAGGTTTATGACCACAAGTATTACCGGTATTCTGACCCGGATTACAGCATAACGGACATGCCGTTGTCCCAGAATGACTATGAGGTTATGCAGGAAGCGGTCGACATGCTTCGCCAGTTGCAGGATTTTGACCAATTCTCAGAAATGAGCGATGTCGTAAGCAGTCTCCAGGACAAGTTGGCCGTTACGAAGAACAACCGCAGACCCATCGTGCATTTTGACAATGTGCCGGACTTGAAAGGGCTGAAACTGCTTAATCCATTGTACAACTACATTGCCCATAAGCAGACGCTCCGGATATCGTATCAGTCTTTTTCTGCGCGAGAGCCCCAGGAATACATATTGTGCCCATATCTACTGAAGGAATTCCGTAACCGCTGGTTCCTCTTCGGCAGTCGTGCGGCCGATCTTGTCCTGTTCAATCTCGCTCTTGACAGAATAGTAAGCATTGAACCTGCAGACATCCCTTTCCGGGAGAATCCGGATTTCGATTCTGAGCATTTCTTTGACGATGTGATTGGGGTGAGCAAGAATATGAAGGATTCCCCGCGGAAGGTAAGGTTCCGGGTGACGCGCGAGCAGAGCCGATATATCAGCACGAAGCCTATCCATCCGTCGCAGAAACTTCTGGAGATGAATGAAGAGGAAGGCAGCTGTGTCTTTCAGATTGAGGTCGTGATCAATGTTGAAATGTACTCGGTGTTCATGAGTTACGGCCCAGGTGTCAAGATCATCTATCCAAGGCAAGCCGTCAATTATATGAGGAATAAATTACATGAAGCAGCCACCCTGTATGATGAGTTCGTCGGAAGTCATTGAGATATGGAAGGTGTCTATGCCGTTGGGAATTACTATTTTTG
>HF995993.1 GCA_000432515.1 Bacteroides sp. CAG:545 | reverse complement strand
GAAACTGGAGGAAACCGCGTGTGTCTGCACATAATCGCTCCTATAGTTTCAGAAACGAATGTATATACCTTCCCAGAGTGTTCCGATCGACCTTGCAAATCTTAGCAATCTTCCGCTGAGAAACGCCTGCCCTTAGCAGCTCCACTATGAGCATCCGCTTGGGAAAGAGTTTGCACTTGCACTCTTCTGTCTTCCTTCCAACAGGACGCCCGAGGACCACGCCCTCCGCCTTCTTCCTTGCAAGCGCCTCCTTCGTCCGTTGGCTGATAAGATTTCGCTCAATCTCTGCCGAAAGGCCGAAAGCGAAGGCCAGCACCTTGCTCTGAATATCCTCACCAAGCCTGTAATTGTCCTTGATGGTCCAGACACGGCACTCTTTCGTCATACAGATATTGAGAATCTCCATAATCATAAACAGGTTACGCCCCAGCCGGGACAACTCGGCACAGATAATCAAATCGTCTTTCTGCACCCGGTTCAGGAGTTTTCCCAATTCCCGCTTGCTGTAACTCTTCGTACCGCTGATGGTCTCCTCAATCCACCCGTCAATTTTCATCGACTCACGTGAACAGAAATTATTGATTTCAAATCTTTGATTTTCAACAGTCTGTTTGTCGCTGCTGACTCTGATGTAACCGTAAATCATACTGTAACTGTTAATATTGTGATTGTTTATAGAAAGTTGGCATCTTCACAAGAGATAAGAAGCCGAAGCTTTCAATAGCACCTCACATGGTTACAGTGTTGCTGTTTCCGGGTAGTTTTCTACTTCTTTACTACCCAGAAACCGCACTTGTCGCCACCTGATCTTTCCAATTTGCCAGACTTTTTCAAGGCCGTGAAATGATACTTGGCACCATCATATGTAAGTCCGCATAAATCAGCAACTTCCTTAATTGTTAGAGTTGGTGAAGAGCTCAGGATACGGAGTATTTTGTCCTTCATTTTCCGAGTAGTTTCCTCATTATTTTTCTGGGTAGTTTTCTGGGTAGTTTCGGACGCAGCACTACCCACATCACCATCTTCTTTCCGCTTGATGGATGTCCCGATCTTCGGACGCCAGAAAGTTACTTCGGAACACATTACGTCAGTCACCACCTCAACTTTCTCACCTGTCAGTCGTTCCCATGAGTAGATCTTATCCATTCCATAACCTGCATTGTCCGAAATCTTCGTGTATCGGAACAACTTCAGTAGAGAAGGATTGCGCGGTGCCGACTGATAACGGTCACGCAGGTGCACCATATCAACAACAATTTTGCCAGGATTTTGGAAACTGATGCGATTGTCGAACACGCGTACAGTAGGATGCATCGGAGAAAAGTAATCGGCATGGGAGCTCATTCAAAGCCTCCTTTGCCTCAAAGTCATCCCATTCGATGTCTTGAATCTTCGCTATAAGTTCCTCTCGCGTCATATCCACTTCTCTTATTTATCACGAATATAGCAATAATCAAACACACTGCGAAATCATTTACAATGAGAACACGAATGCGATAACTACATAGCAAGCTAAAATCAAAGTTCCCATATCACCATTACAGTGATCTGGGAACTCGATATTATAATATTGATGTATTATTTTAGAAATTTTCTTTCATTTTATCGAAAAGATTTCTGTCTTCCCTGCTGAGATTAGGCACGAAGGAGTCACTTCCACGCATTGATTCAAGTGCGGCCTTCTCGTCACTCTTGAGTTTCTTAGGCAGCCATACGAGATATTTCACGTACAGGTCACCAACTCCGGAGCCATATCCCTTGACAGCAGGCAGGCCCATGCCTCTGAGTCTGACAATCGTGCCGGACTGGGTTCCAGGTTCAATCTTGATCTTGTAATTGCCGTCAAGACAAGGGACGGTGGTCTCACCACCGAGAATGGCGTCAGTCACTGATATTATCTTGGTGTAGAACAGATTCTTGCCGTCACGTTTGAGAGAATCGTGAGGAATCTCTTCAATGACCACGAGCAGGTCTCCGTTCACGCCGCCGGATTTGGCAGAATGTCCCTGTCCCTGAAGCGTGAGCTGCATACCATCTTCCACACCGGCAGGAATATTCACCTTGATAGTCACTCTCTTGCGCACAAGACCGGTTCCGCCGCAGGAACGGCAAGGATTGCTGACAATCTTGCCTTCTCCGCCACATCTTGAACATGTAGTATAGGTAACAGTCTCACCGAAGATGCTTCTTACCCTCCGCTGTTCCTGGCCTGTACCATGGCAGACAGGACAAGTCTGTATGTCAGAAGCATTTGCGGCACCTTTACCGCCACAGTCAGGGCATTGTTCATATCGGTCGATAGATACCTCCTTCACAGCACCTTTCGCGATTTCCTCCAAGGTAAGTCTCACTCTGGTACGGATATCACGTCCACGCGGCACACGCTGGGCCCTCTGGCCACCGCCGAAACCGCCGAAGCCGCTGAACCCTCCGAAACCGCCGGAGTTGCCTCCGCCGAAATCGAACCCGGCACCGAACAGGTCCTTGAGAATATCATTGATATCAAACCCGCCGAAACCGCCGGAACTGAAGCCGCCTGACGGTGCATTGAATCCGAACTGATCGTATTTTGCCCTCTTGTCAGGGTCGCTCAAGACCTCATAAGCCTCGGACGCCTCCTTGAAATTCTCCTCTGCGGTCTTCTTCTCCGCATCGGTACCGCCGACCCATCTGTCCGGATGCCATTTCAATGCCATCTTCTTGAAGGCCGACTTTATATCATCCGCGCTGGCATTCTTCGGAACGCCGAGCACTTCATAATAATCTCTTTTTTCTGCCATATTCCTTACATCTCCTATATTAGAGCACAAGCAAAACGCCCTCTCTCACGAAAGAGCGGACCGACTATATTCCAACTACAACTTTTGCGTAACGCAGAATCTTGCCGTTCAAAGTGTAGCCAGTCTCGATCACATCGTAAATCAGGCCCTTCTTGTCCTCTTCCTCTACCGGAACCTGAGCCACAGCCTCATGGAAATCAGTATCGAACTTCTGTCCCTTGGCCTCGATACGCTCCAGCCCCTTGCTCTTCAGATATTTCATCAACTTGTCATATATGAGTCCGGTTCCCTCTTTGGCCGCCTCGTCGCTGGACTTCTGGAGCAGTTCCATTGCCCTTTCGCAGTCATCCAGAACAGGAAGCAGACCTTTGATGGTATCGGATGCAGCCGATGAAACCAATGCAAGTTTCTCCTCAGCCGAACGTCTGCGGAAGGTCTCGAACTCAGCCATCAGACGGACATAGTCGTCCTTCTCCTTGGCGAGCTTGTCCAATGCCTCTTTCTCAGCCTTCTGGGCAGCCTCCAGCTTTTCTGTCAATTCCTTGCATTCAGAATGTTTTCCGCAGGACTCCTCTTCCTCCGGTTTGTCACAATGACAATCGGATTTTTTGTCAGTGCCTTCGCATTGACATTCATTTTCCGCCTGCTTTTCTTTCTTCTTTATTTCTTCGTCTTTTTGCTTTTTCATATCTTTTCAACCTTTTATATTTCTTCGAAAACAACCCGCACAGAGTCGCTATTATAATCACCCACAACATATAACACGAGCAGTTTGTGCTGGGTTATCAACAAACTGCCCGCTATTGTTTCAGCAAATTGTCTGCCATCGTACAAGACTGACATTTTGTCAATGCCATTGAAATCAGCCACGGACAGACAGGTCGCCCAAAATGTTGTTATGCAAGAAGCTTTGCCGCTGCCACTGCGCAGTTGATACCGTCAATGGCGGAAGAAACGATTCCTCCAGAATATCCTGCACCCTCACCGCAAGGGAAAAGGCCAGGCACCTGAGGACATTGATACGAATCGGCATCTCTCACGATTCTGACAGGAGAAGAAGTCCTGGATTCCACACCCAAAAGAAGCGCATCCTCCGTATAATATCCGCGCATCTTATTGTTGATCAGCGGGAAAACCTTCTGGAGACGGGATGCCACGCACTCAGGAAGAAGTTCGTACAATGGTGCAGAAACCACTCCCGGACGATAAGAAGTCTCAGGAAGGTCCTCAGACATCTGTTCCTCACAGAAGTCCACCATCCTCTGGGCAGGCGCCGCAAAGCGGTTCACTTCCCCGTTTTCATCAGGAACAGCGTGGGCAGCAGCGTAATCAAACATCTTCTTCTCCACGTCGTGCTGGAAATTCAGCAATGCGAAAGTACCGTACTTCTTATATTCTTCAGGCACATCATCAGGCTCCACAGAAACGACTACACCAGCATTGGCCCACTTGGAATTGCGGGCAGAATTGGACATGCCGTTGAGCACAGTATAGCCGTCCTCCGTAGATGACGGAACCAGGATTCCGCCCGGACACATACAGAAAGAGAACACTCCCCTGTCATCCACCTGCTCCACAAAAGAATACTCGGCAGCCGGCATACCGGGCTCCCACTGTCCGCGGTATCTGATCTTGTTTATCAAATCCTGAGGATGTTCCACACGCACTCCCATTGCAAATCCTTTGGCCTGCAGTTCCCAGCCCTTCTTGTCGAACAGCTCGTAAATATCCCTTGCTGAATGGCCTGTAGCGAGGATTACTGCCTTTGCATTGAACGTCTTCTTGCTGCCTGCCGCCTCTGCACTGTCATCCACAGCCGTCACAGTAATCACACCGTCTTCGCCTCGACAGATATCTGACACGCGGGTCTGGAAATGATATTCTCCACCATGTTCCAGCACACATTCCCTGATATTTGCCACCAGTCGAGGAAGTTTGTCCGTACCGATATGAGGATGAGCGTCAATGAGAATAGACGGATCCGCACCGAAATTCACGAACTGATGGAGCACCTCCCTGTTGTCCCCGCGCTTGGACGAACGGGTAAACAGCTTGCCGTCCGAGAACGTGCCGGCGCCGCCTTCACCATAACAGTAATTGGAATCAGGATCCACGACACCCTTGCGGGAAAGTTTCGCGATATCCGGTTTTCTGCCGCTGACATCCTTTCCGCGCTCCAGGACCACCGGTTTCAGACCCAATGTAAGGAGTTTCAATGCAGCAAACATTCCGGCAGGACCAGAGCCCACCACAATCACAGGCTCAGCGTCGTGCACATCCTTGTATTCAGGAAGGTGATATTCCTCATAAGGCTCATCCTTACGGTAGGCCTCCACCCTGTAACGTACTTTCACATCGCCTCTTGCGTCTATCGACCTGTGTACTATATGACAATGCGCATCAGCATTGACCATAGTAGGCTGGTAAGACTTTGTCGGGTCAATGACATTGATCACAGCATTAGGCTTCAGGCGCAACGCCTCTGCCGCAGCCATCCTGATATCATCCAATCTCGGTTCACGTCCCATTCTGCAGGACACTTCAAATTCTATCATCTTATTCGTAAATCAGAAATCTGCCATTCTGGAAACCGGAGCCACGTCGAGCGGAGTGCGCTCACCGGCAAGATAATGGTAGTAGCCGGCTATCGCAATCATAGCGGCATTGTCCGTAGTGAACTTGAACTCAGGAAGATACGTATTCCAGCCACGTTTCTGGCCCTCGGAAACTATCCTGTCGCGCAGGCCGCTGTTCGCAGACACGCCGCCGCCGATGGTAACCTCCTTTATTCCGGTCAATTTCGCAGCTTTCACAAGTTTGTCCATGAGTATGTCAATGAGGGCTTTCTGGAAACTTGCGCAGATGTCCTCCTTGTTCTTCTCCATAAAATCAGGATCCTTGGCCATCTCGTCCCTCACGAAATAGAGCAACGACGTCTTGATTCCGCTGAAACTGTAGTCCAGGCCAGGGATATGAGGCTTGGCGAACTTGAACCTGTCGGGATCGCCGAGTTTAGCCAATTTGTCAATTACAGGGCCGCCCGGATAGCCGAGTCCCATCATCTTGGAACATTTGTCGAAAGCCTCGCCCACCGCATCGTCGATGGTCTGGCCGAGAATTTCATAGTCGAGCGGACTGTTCACTTTCACGATCTGGGAATTGCCTCCAGACACCAGAAGGCACAGATACGGGAACTCAGGATGATGGTTTTCCTTGTCATATTGCTTCACGAAATCGGCAAGGATATGTCCCTGAAGGTGGTTAACCATAATCATCGGAATATCCAGCGACACGCTCAACGCCTTCGCGAAAGAAGTGCCCACCAGCAACGAGCCGAGAAGGCCCGGGCCTCTGGTGAACGCTATCGCAGTAAGTTCCTCCGGCTTCACGCCGGCCTTTGCCAATGCCTGGCTTACTACAGGGACAATGTTCTGTTCGTGAGCTCTGGAGGCAAGCTCAGGCACCACTCCGCCATAATCTTTGTGAACCTGCTGACTTGCAATGACATTGGACAGAAGATATCCGTCCTTGATAACTGCAGCGGATGTATCATCACAGGATGACTCAATTCCGAGAATTATATCTGATCGTTCCATCGTATTTCAATCGTCTTTCAATTCAACCTGCAAATTTAAGAAAAGATTGTTAAATTTGTAAGTTATGCGGACTACGGCCAAGATATTTTACTATATGACGGTCATTGCGGCAACGATATTTTTCGCTGCCTTGATTGCCGTACAGACTCCTGCCGTACAGACCAGACTCGCGGAGAAAGCCCTGCAGAGCATTGAAAATTACATCAATGGCAAGATCAGCGTAGGCAAAGTCCACATCGACCCGTTCAAGGCGATAGTACTCCGCGACCTCGTAGTTCTGGATGCCGACCCGTTCAGGGACTCACTCGACGTGGTGGACACATTGTTCAGGGCAAGATACGTCACAGCCAACTTCAGCATCAGGAGCATACTGAAAGGCGGCAGCATCAGCATTGCCTCCGCAAAAGTCACTGACGGACTGTTTTTCCTGACTGTAGAACCTGAAAACAGGGGCTGCGCACCCGAGGCGGACACCTCAGGGACCACCAACATAAAGAGAATCTTCAAACTCGGCGGAGGAAAGGACAAAGAGCCTTCAGAGAAGGAAATCTTCAGCATCGGCAACGTGGAACTGGAGAACATGTCATTCAGAATGAGGAACTTCCGCAAAGACGCATCCGATTTTCCGGACGGCTCGATGAACTGGTTTGACCTCGACGTCCACGACATCAACCTGAAAGGACGCGGACTAAGGATGAAAGGCGGCATCATGTACGGCACCTGCGACCGCATGTCATTCACCGAAAAAAGCGGGTACCAGTGCTTCCTGCTTGCCGGAGACGCACGGGTAGGCAGAGGAAAGACCATAGTGGACAACCTCCGACTCATCGACAGATGGTCCAACATCGACATCCCGTCCATAAAACTGATCTACAAGAACACCGACGCCTGGTCTGAATTCATCAGCCAGGTAAGGATGGAAGGAGATATCAGCAGCAGTACAGTCAGCCTGCGCACACTCAAATATTTCGCACCTGCACTCGACCAGTTCCGTATGAGCGCCAAGATAAAAGGAAAAGTGACAGGTTATGTCAATGATTTGAAGCTCAGCGATATACAATTCGAAACCTGCGACGCGGACGGCTTCGTGGACTGGGACGGGCACAAGGGACGAGGCATTGCCGGAGAACTCAGCGGCTCACTCATCGGCATCCCGGACACAAGGACAATGCTCACTGAAGCAGCCGTGAAGAAACTGAGTTTCACGTCCCGCGGACTGGAAGCATTCATAAAAGGATGGGCGCCGGGAGTGAAACTGGACATACGCAAAATATGCAAAGGCGAAAGAGTCTCATTCCACGGAAAAGTCAGAGGACCGCTCAACCGCCTGAAAGTCAGAGGAACACTCAATTCCGGCTTCGGCAAGGTCAATGCAGATGCAGACATCCGAAATGTCATCGACAAGTTCCGTCCACTGACGCTCGGAGGGGCAATATCCACAGAAGACCTGGACATCAGCAGAATTTTAGGCGAGGGCATTCCGGTAGGAAAATGCGACATGAGAACCGGACTTTCCGCCGTCATCTCCGCAGACACGCTCGGTGTAACCATAGATTCGCTTAAAGTGGACGGACTGGACGTGCTCGGCTACAAATACACCAACATTGCGGCAGCCGGCACATTCAGCCAAAGCGCTTTCGACGGACGTATAGTATGCAGCGACCCGAACCTGAACTTCCTGTTCCAGGGTATATTCTCGCTGTCATCCAAGACACAAAACGCTCTGTATCAGTTCTATGCAAACCTCGGATATGCAGACCTGCATGCCCTCAACATCGACAAGCGAAAGACATCACGCATGAGCCTGCGCACTCAGGCCAACTTCACGAGAGTCAGCGGAGAAGACATCCTGGGAAACATCCGCATTGACAATATGGTGCTTGAGGACGAGCACGGGGCTCACAATGTGGGAAACATCGAGATTTCCTCACACGCCAGCGACGACGTGAACCGTGTAAGCCTTAAATCCAAATTCGCGGACGGCTCCTTCGTGGGAAGCCGCTTCTTCAACAGTTTCATCCGGGATCTGCAGACAGCGACCACAAGACGGGAGCTCCCGTCATTGTACCGGAAAAACGAAGAGACCTGGACCGGCAACTCATACGATGTATCGCTCAGGCTCCACGACACACGGGATGTGCTTTCATTTTTCGCACCTGGAGTGTATGTGGCCGACAGCACGGCTCTGAAACTCGGCATTGACAGAGACGGAAAAATGTCCGCCTCGCTGAACTCCAGACGAATAGCGTTAAGGGACAAATACCTGAAGAACATCAAGTTACGGATAAATAACGCTGACGGAAAACTTAGCGGAGATCTTCTCGCCGACGAGATTATGGCCAGACCGGCACTGATGCGCAAGTCCAGCGTAAAACTCATTGCCGACAATGATTCTCTCCGCGTCGGCATCAGTTATGACAATGAAGAGGAACTCGCCAGCCGCGGCGAGCTTTTCCTCGACGGAATGCTGTACAGGGACGAGGACGATTCATTGTCATTGAAGACAATGTTCAGACCATCATACATTTACCTCAAATCCAAGCTGTGGAACATCGCATCATCCGACATTGACCTGCACGACAATCATATAAAGGTAGATTCGCTCAGGATTGTCGGGGACAACCAGGCGATCAATATAGACGGAGGCTGGTCGTCAGCAGAACCGGACACGCTCCGGGTGAGTCTGGACAAGTTCGACATCTCATTGACCAACTACTTCACCGGCAACGGGGAAATGGACATTCAGGGACTGCTGACCGGGCGCGCCATGGTGACATCGTCCAGCATCCGGAAAGCCGGCATCCGGCTGAATCTCACCTGCGATTCGACCATGTTCGGCGGCCAGAGAGCCGGGAAAGTGAAGGTGGCAGGAGTCTGGGACGAGGGCAGGCAGGGCTTCAACTACGTATGCCGCAACCTGCTGGACGGAAAGAAGACATTCGATGCATTCGGCAATTTCTACCCGTCAAGCAGGCAGGTGGAGGGAAACATTTCGCTCGACGGCCTCAATGCAGGATATGCCATGCCGTTCCTGAGTTCCCTGTTCAGCGAAATCGACGGCAAGATATCCGGCGACATCGCCTTCAGCGGCCCTTACAGTGCACTGGATATCAGCAGCAAAGACCTCAGGCTGGAAAACACATTGCTGAAAGTGGACTTTACCAATGTCGGTTACATCACTGACGGCCCGGTATCACTGGACAGCAACGGCGTGAAATTCCAGAACGTAAAGGTCAATGACAGATTCGGCAAGACAGGTACGGTGAGCGGCGGCATCAGCTGGAACCATTTCCGAGACATGACTTTCGACACCAATATACATTTCAACGAGATGGAAGTCCTGAACCTGGCCGAGAAGGACAACCCGTTCTTCTACGGAGGCCTTTCCGCTACCGGAAACCTGTCTGTCACCGGACCGCTCAACTCGATTCTGCTGTCAGCCGATGCAAGAACCGCAGGACGTGGCGAATTCCATATTCCGACAAGTTCATCGTCCTCAAGCGGCAAGTCCAACCTGCTGACTTTCAAGGAACCGTACAGGGAAATCTTCATTGACCCTTATGAGGCGATGATGGAAAGGCTGCGCGAAAAGGAGAAACAGGCCAACAGCCTCGGCATCAGGCTTCATATCAATGCCACACCGGACGTTACTGCCAGCATTGAAATAGACAAGGACGCGGGCAACATCCTGAGCGGCAACGGAAACGGAGTCATTGACCTGGACATCAGGCCTTCAGCGGGGACGTTCAGCATAAACGGAAACTACATCATCACTAGCGGAACCTATCATTTCGTCGCATTGGGCATCGCCAAGAGGGACTTCACCATACAGAACGGCAGCTCCGTCAGATTCAACGGCGACGTTATGGACAGCGACCTGAATATCAATGCATTATACAAGACCAAGGCTTCTGTTGGCACGCTTATCGCTGATACCACGTCCACGGCAAGGCGGACAGTCGAATGCGGCATTTCCATAACCGACAAGATCCGCAACCCGAGACTGGGCTTCTCAATAAACATCCCGGACCTCGACCCGACTACAATGAACAAGGTGGAGAGTGCCCTCAACACGCAGGACAAGGTCCAGAAACAGCTGTTGGCACTGCTCATCAGCAACAGTTTCCTGCCGGACGAGCAATCGGGCATCACGAACACGTCTTCAACAATGCTCTATTCCAATGTCTCGGAAATCATGTCCGCGCAGCTGAACAACATATTGCAGAAACTGAACATTCCGGTCGATTTCGGACTTGACTATCAGCAGAATGCAAGTGGAAGCGACATCTTCGACGTTGCTCTGTCCACTGCACTGTTCAACAACAGGGTAATCGTGAACGGCACCATCGGCAACCGGCAGTACAGTTCCAACACATCCGGAAGCGAGGTCGTGGGAGACCTTGACATTGACGTGAAACTCGACAAACCGGGCGCGCTCAGGCTGAACCTGTTCTCGCACTCGGCGGACCAGTACACTAACTATCTGGACAATTCGCAGAGGAACGGAGTCGGTCTGACCTACCAGAAAGAGTACGATTCCATAGGCGAATTTCTGCGCAACCTGTTCCGCAGCAAGAAGAAAAAGCAGGAACTGGAGGCTGCCAGACAGCAGGAGATACAGAACGAAAGAAAAGTCAGAATAAAAATAGAGGCTCAGGAGCCTAAGAAAAAGAGAACAAATGGAAAGAAAAAATGACAGGGGAAGACTGTTCCTGATACCGTCACCGCTCGGGGAGAACGACCCGAAGGAAGTCATACCGGAAGGAGTATTGTCAATGCTGCCGAAACTGGACACTTACGTGGTGGAGGCGACCAGGACTGCAAGAAGGTATCTGTCGGCTGCAGGGCTGAAAGGACATATACAGGAACTTGATTTTCACGAGCTTAACGAGCACACCAAGCCTGACGAGGTAAGGGCTCTGCTGACCTTGTTTGAAAACGGAAAGGACGTCGGCCTGATTACAGAAGCCGGTCTTCCTGCAGTGGCTGATCCCGGTGCCCAGCTTGTAAGTCTCTGCCATAAAGAAGGTATAGAGGTCGTGCCGTGCTCGGGGCCGTCCTCCCTGATGCTGGCACTGATGGCCTCAGGACTGAACGGGCAGGCATTCGCATTTTCAGGCTACATTCCGGCCAAGACTGACGAGAGGAGACAGGCGCTGAAATCGCTTGAGAGGCGTTCTGCCTCTGAGCATCAGACTCAGATTTTCATAGAGACGCCATACAGGAACGAGTCTCTGTTTGCCGACATACTGAACATCTGCCAGAACAATACCGAGTTGTGTATTGCGGCGAATATCACTATGCCTGACGCATTTATCCGGACCAAGACTATTGCGGAGTGGAAGAAATTCGCTGCCGGCAAGAACGAGGTCATAGGTAAGAGGCCATGCGTATTCCTCATTTTAGGACATTGAGGCATCCCTTTTAGGACATTGACATACTGCTATGACGAAAAAAGCATCATATATCACTCTCGGCTGCAAACTGAACTATGCCGAGACCTCTACATACGAAAGAAATTTCATCAGGGCCGGCTACGAATCCGTTCCATGGAACAGCAAGGCTGACCTATATATTATAAATACGTGTTCAGTTACGGAGCATGCCGACCGGAAATCCAGAAACATCATCCGCAAGATCCACAGGACCGCGCCTGAGGCGACTATTGTCGTGACAGGCTGCTATGCCCAGCTCAAACGTCAGGAAGTGGAGGCCCTGGAAGGCGTCAGCCTGGTGTTCGGCGCTGATGAGAAGAGTTCGCTGGTAAAGAAGACGTTGGATCTCATTGACGGAAAAGCCTCGGCCGGACCTGATGAAAATGAGTACAGGACAATGCCTTCTGACAGCGCCACTTTCGCGGCTTACTCGAGCGGCGAGGAGCGCACGCGTTCTTTCCTGAAGGTGCAGGACGGATGCGACAATTTCTGCGCCTACTGCACTGTTCCGTTTGCACGTGGCAGGAGCAGGAGCATAAGCATTGACACGGCTGTCAGCGAAGCTGAAAAGATTGCGGCAGCAGGTGTGAAGGAGATTGTGCTGACCGGGGTCAATACCGGTGATTTCGGCAGGAAAAGCGGGGAGAGTTTCCTGGAGCTGCTGAAGAGGCTGAACGCGGTGGAAGGTATTGAGAGATACAGGATTTCATCGATTGAGCCGAATCTGCTGACAGAGGACATCATCGACTGGATCGCGTCAGGGACCAAGTTCCAGCCGCATTTCCATATTCCGCTCCAGAGTGGCAGCGACACGGTTCTGAAGGATGTGGGAAGGAAATATACCACAGAATTTTTCGCTGAGAAGATAGACTATATCCGCAGCAAGATGAATCCTGAGCCGGGCGAGACATATCCTGACGGCAGTTTGAAGCCTTCGGTGTTCTTCGGAATAGACGTCATAGCCGGTCTGCCCGGTGAGACTGACGAACTGTTCCAGGAGACGTACGACTTCCTCAAAAACAGGATCAGACCTGCGTTCATACATATTTTCCCTTACTCGAGAAGGGCCGGGACCCGCTCGGCAATGCGGAAAGACCAGGTGCAGGACTGCGTCAAGACCAAACGTGTGGAGATGCTTGAGGGGCTGTGCCGCAGTCTGAATGAGGAATTCATTGAGTCTCAGAAAGGTGTGAAGGAGAAGGTGCTTTTCGAGGAGAGCTGCACTGACGGGAAGATGAGCGGTTACACCGGCAACTATATAAGGGTGGAACGGAATTGGGACGAATCGCTCGCGGGAAAACTTGTGGAGGTGACTTTATGAAGGCGCGGCTGACTTTTCTCGGCACCGGAACGTCGCAGGGTGTGCCTATCATAGGGTGCAAATGCGCTGTATGCCAAAGCATTGACCAGCACGACAAAAGGTTCAGATCAGCTGCTCTGGTGGAGTATGGAGGGCTGACTATCCTGGTGGATGCGGGTCCTGATTTCAGAATGCAGATGCTCAGGCAGGGGGTTTCGCACTTGGATGCGATACTGCTCACGCACAGCCACAGGGACCATACAGGTGGTCTGGATGATGTCAGATCATTGAACTACATCGACCGCAGGGCTGCCGAGATATATTGCGAAGAGCCGGTATTGGACTCACTCCGAGAGAGTTACGACTATGTTTTCGCTGAGAAGAAATATCCTGGCGCTCCTGAATGGCACGTGCATCTGATAGATGAGAGGCCGTTTTTCGTGGAGCCTGGAGATGATGACAGGGAACTGGTCTGGGTGCATGATGTCGGCTATTGTTATGTAGATGCGGACGGGAACCACATCCCGACTGACAACAGGAATGCAACGCCTGCCAGTGTCGCAGATGACATTGACTTTCACGGAGGGCTTTCTTCTCCTACTGGAAAGGGGGTTGAGATCATTCCGATCCGAGGAATGCACGACAAGATGCCGGTCCTGGGGTTCCGATTCGGTGACATTGCATATATAACGGATATGAGTCTGCTGCCGGAGAGCGAGCTGTGCAAGCTGAAAGGGCTGAAGCATGTTACGCTCAATACGGTAGGCTACAAGCCTCATCATTCGCATTTCTCTCTGTATCAAGCCATTGACCTTGCACGGGAAATCGGAGCGGAGCACACTTGGCTGACTCATCTGTCTCATACTTTTCCTACATATCCGGAGTTCTGCGGACAGTTGCAGGAGTTGGCTCCCGATATTGATATAAAGCCGGCTTTCGACGGGCTTGTCATCGAGGGATAGGGTTCTGTGACGGACTGCATTTCTTCCTTACGGAATCCTTCTGCGCCTGTCAGTTCTTGTAGGGAGGCACCTTGCCGGTGTCTATGAGTTCGCGCAGAATGGTCAGATAATCAGGAGAATAGGATGCGGAGGGATCAGCAAACCTGGCATTGATGTCACGGAGCGTGTAGGCGCCTTGCATTGTTTCATTGACAAAAGCAGTAAGCGCCTCGGCAGTCAAATTCTTTTCATTGACTTTTTCATTGACTTTTTCATTGGCACCGCCGGATGGCTGGGCAGCGTCCTCAGAGGCTTTTCCTTCGCGGCAGATGTCGCAACGGCCGCAGTTCGCGGACTCGGTCTGGCCGAAGTACGAAAGCAGGAAGCGGGAACGGCAGGTATTCTCCTCGCTCACGTATTCCACCATGGTTTCCATACGCTTGTGCCAAGTTTCTTTCAACATCTTGTAGCGGGACGGGGAAAGCTTCACGTTGCCGGGCGTAAGGTGTTCACTATGAAGGGTCAGCACATCTGCACGCTGCCCCGGAATGTATTTTATCACGTGCTCGAGGGAGAGGTTGTACAATGTCTGCCTGAGGTTCGGGACCGTGATTGAGCACCGCTGGGCCACGTAGTCTTCTTCGATAGGGACCGAGAATGAAAATATTCCGTCATAGCGGCGCATAAGCACTTCCAGGACGTCCAGCATTGTCCTGTCGCTGAATTCCACATCGTACAGGTCGTCCCTGTTTACGGCTATGCGGACTCTTGTCGGGGCCTCAATGTCCTCAGTATAAGTCCAATGTCCTTCTCTTTCCAGATATTTGATCGCGTAGTAGGCAGAGGAACGGTTCAGCGAAAACCGTTTGCAGAACTCTATGAGATCGAACCTCACCTGGCATCCAAGTCCCTGTCCGTAAGCGAAATTGCTGTTCGCGAACACCTTGTGGAATATGTCCTCCACGTATTCCAATGACGGAAATGAGACTGTTTCTATCTGTCTGAGCCTCTTCACGTCAGAAGAGTTCCACAACAGCACGGCGTATGAGCCCTTGCCGTCACGTCCCGCTCTTCCGGCTTCCTGGAAATACGCTTCCGGAGAATCGGGCATATCCGCGTGAATGACGAAGCGCACATCCGGCTTGTCAATTCCCATTCCGAAGGCATTGGTACAGACCATGACTCTGGTTTTCCCGCTTTTCCACTCTTCCTGACGGAGCATCCTCAGTTCGTGACCCAGTCCGGCGTGGTAGAATGAGGCTGAGATTCCGTGGGCGGAAAGCGCGGCTGCGAGTTCTTCAGTCTTGCTCCGGCTTCTGACGTAAACGATTCCGGTGCCCTTCACGCCGTTGCAGATATTCAGCATCTGACCCATCTTATCCTCGCATTTGCGCACTATATATGAAAGGTTAGGGCGTTCGAATCCGCTTCGGATCAATGTCTTTTCACGGAATTTGAGTTTTTCCATGATGTCGTCGGCCACTTCCGGCGTCGCTGTCGCTGTCAATGCTATCACCGGCGAGTCCACCTGATCGCGCAACTCCCCGATTTTCAGGTAGTCTGGTCTGAAGTCGTAGCCCCACTGGGATATGCAATGCGCCTCGTCAATGACTATGAAACTGAATTTCATGACCGGGATGTAGGACTGGAAGAGTCGCGTGCCTATGCGCTCAGGGGATATGTACAGAAAGCGCACGTCACCGTATGCGGCATTGTTAAGGGCGAGGTCCACGTCCCAGCGGGTCATTCCGGCATAGATGGCTACGGCCTTGATGCCTCTGGCGTTCAGGTTCTGCACCTGGTCTTTCATAAGTGCGATAAGCGGCGTAATGACCAGTGCAATGCCGTCTTTCATAAGAGCCGGGACTTGGAAACAGACTGATTTTCCGCCGCCTGTAGGAAGGATGGCAAGCACGTCTTTTCCGGACAATGCCGTGCGCACTATATTCTCCTGCATCGGACGGAACGAGGAATATCCCCAGTATTGTTCAAGTATGTCTATCGGCTCCATAATATATTATTACTTAGGAAAGTCGTGGTAAAACAATTTATATTCCTTATCTTCTTCATATGGCAAATTTTTTGCATACGTTTGGGGTTGGAATTTTTACAAAAATACGAAAAATTAAGTCTGCAAATGTGGCAGTAATCATAAAATTGTCTTAATTTTGCAGGCGATTTGAAAAAAGAAATCAGTTATAATATTTTAAACATATTATTTACATTATGCCAACATTGGATTTAAGCAAGTATGGAATTAAAGGTGTAAAAGAAGTCCTTTACAACCCATCTTACGAAGTTCTCTTCAACGAAGAGACAAGACCGGAGCTTACCGGTTATGAGAAAGGTCAGGAGACCGAACTCGGTGCCATCAACGTTATGACCGGTATCTACACCGGACGTTCTCCTAAGGACAAGTACATCGTTATGGACAAGACCTCTAAGGACACCGTATGGTGGAACACTCCAGAGTATCCTAACGACAACCATCCTGCTTCAGAGAAGACTTGGAAAGCCTGCAAGAAGCTCGCTGTAAAACAGCTTTCCGGCAAGAGACTTTTCGTAGTTGACGGTTTCTGCGGTGCAAACGAGAACACCAGAATGAAGGTTCGTTTCATTATGGAAGTTGCATGGCAGGCTCACTTCGTTACTAACATGTTCATCCGTCCTAAGAACCAGAAAGAGTTCGATCAGGAGCCTGACTTCGTAGTATATTGCGCAGCCAAGGCAAAGGTTGAGAACTATGAGGAGCTCGGTCTCCGTTCTGAGACTGCTGTACTCTTCAATGTAACATCACACGAGCAGGTTATTCTCAATACTTGGTATGGTGGTGAGATGAAGAAGGGTATGTTCTCTATGATGAACTACTTCCTGCCTCTCAAGGGCATCGCTTCTATGCACTGCTCTGCAAATACCGACAAGAACGGTGAGAACACCGCTATCTTCTTCGGTCTTTCAGGAACTGGCAAGACAACCCTTTCTACAGATCCTAAGCGTCTCCTCATCGGTGACGACGAGCACGGCTGGGACAACAACGGTATCTTCAACCTCGAAGGTGGTTGCTACGCTAAGGTCATCAACCTCGACAAGGAGTCAGAACCGGATATCTACGGTGCCATCACCCGTGACGCTCTCCTCGAGAACGTAACAGTGGACGAGAACGGCAAGATCGATTTCGCAGACAAGAGCGTTACCGAGAATACTCGTGTATCTTACCCTATCTATCACATCCACAACATCGTACGTCCTGTATCACATGCTCCAGCTGCAAAACAGGTTATCTTCCTTTCAGCTGATGCATTCGGTGTACTTCCTCCAGTATCTATCCTCGATCCTGAGCAGACAAAGTACTACTTCCTTTCAGGTTTCACAGCTAAGCTTGCAGGTACAGAGCGCGGTATCACCGAGCCTACTCCTACATTCTCTGCTTGCTTCGGACAGGCATTCCTCGAACTCCATCCTACAAAGTATGCTGAGGAGCTCGTTCGCCACATGAAGAAGAGCGGTGCAAGGGCTTACCTCGTAAACACTGGCTGGAACGGTACTGGAAAACGTATCTCTATCCGTGATACCCGTGGTATTATCGACGCTATCCTCGATCACAGCATCGACAGCGCTCCTACCAAGACTATCCCTTACTTCAACTTCGTAGTTCCTACAGAGCTCAAGGGTGTTGATACTCACATCCTCGACCCTCGCGACACATACGCAAATGCTGCTGACTGGGAAGTTAAGGCTAAGGACCTCGCTGCAAGGTTCATCAAGAACTTCGGCAAATACGAAGGCAACCGCGCAGGCAAGGCTCTCGTTAAGGCTGGTCCACAGTTGTAATCACTTTTCGGCTAAGGATTCGGTTATCTTTACCGGTTACTTAGCTCGAAGAACATAAATCGAATGAGGCTGACCCTTTGGGTCGGCCTCCTCTTTTATTCTTTGCAGAAGTATGAGGTCATTACCTACAACTATTGGGCTCTAAAGATTGCTATTTCATATTCATTAGCGTATTTACTACTCGTAGAAACTTCTAAATAGACATTTCCGTTATCAGTTGATTTACGATAGCATTTTACTTTAGTGCCATAGACATCGGGTAGTAGTTTTCCTGTATTGGAACGTACATTCACATTCTTGCCGTTGGCCACGTATTTATAACCGTAATCAATAGCCTTCTGTATGAACTCCTCAGCTGCGTCTGAGAATAACCTCAAGGTCATTTGTATTACTACGCCTTTTGTGTTGGATTCCATTCCAACGAAGCAATCTCCAAAGTCATAGAAGAATGTCAAGTCCAGAATACGGACAGGAACTACATCAAATTCTTTTTCTATGGTTGCAATAGTGAAGAACGACGCTCCTAAGAATTTAGTGTAATACTCCGGAGTAAGCATTGCCTTGCGCTTTTCCGCAGCAGTTTGCGGTGTACTATTTACTTTGGCAGTAATACTGTCTTGCTGTGATAACGTATCAGCACTTATAATCTGTGCGGAACTCATTAAACTAACAACGGCAAATAATGCCGTCAAAAGGAATGTTTTAAATGCTTTTGTTTCCATTCTACATTTTATTTGAGTTAGACAATAATCTGTAAAACGGCAACGGTAAAAAACGAAAAAGACGTAGAACCACTGCCTAACGTCGTCATGGCCTACCACAGCCAACTTACCCATAGGAGCGGTTCTACGTCTATGACGCAGGACACACTTCACCCATTGGGTAAGTTGATTATCAGCCTTTATGGCCTTGTTGTGGTAGTTCGACGACGATTAGGCTGTATGTCCGAAAAGAGTGCAAACACTCAAATTCGGTTGCAAATATAGTTATCTTAATTCAGATAATTATTATGCTGATTTGGAAAGTTCAAATGAAAATTTTATTTTTGGTGTAAATAGTATAGGGACTGTCGGGAAATGTTAATCTTTTCCTAACGAATTGATTGCTAATGTGTTAAATTTTTTGTATCTTTGATATGGAGAAAAAGAATTCCTCCAACAGGCCGTGGAAAGCTGAATTTGGAGGAATCGCAAAATAAATCTGCATGTCAAAGGTACGAAATTTTGCTGAAATAGCACCAAATATCGGATTCTCGGAGTTCGATTTTTATGACCTCTATAGATCAACGTTTGAAAAGAGTGAATTGGGCAGGATGAAGAAGCTGCTTCCGCTCCATGAGATGGCAGAGAGCTTCGGGCTTGTCAGCAAGAGCATGAGACCGAAATTGGGGCGCAAGTCGTACTTCACACATGAGGGGAAAGTGGCATTGATGTTCCTGAAGATGTACACGGGTCTGAGTTGTCCGAAGTTGATGGAGCAGTTGAACGGCAACATCCACTACCAGATGTTCTGCGACGTGATAATAGATCCGGCTCGTCCGCTGACAAACTACTAACTATTGGATGACATAATGCTGGAGCTTGCCGGAAAACTGAAGATACAGCAGTTGCAGGACATCCTGGCGGAACAGTGGAAGCCATACATGCAGAACCTGGATACGATGTACACGGATGCGACCTGCTATGAGAGCGAGATGAGGTATCCGATGGACCCGAAGCTGTTGTGGGAAGGGATAGAGAAGAGTTACGAGACGATGTGCGAGTTGAGCAGGAGGTTGGGAATCCATCGTCCGAGAACAAAGTTCATTGACGTGCAGAAGGCGAACTTGGCATTCAGGAAGCAACGCAAGCATAGCAAGAGCCAGACAAGGAAGATAACTCGTAGGCTTCTGGAACTATTGGGCAAGATATTGAAAGAGATCCGCAAGATGGAACGTGCCTATGAGGACGCGCAGAGTCTGCTGACATCCAGGGAGAAAGGTGATTTGGAAATCATCACGAAGATGTACCGCCAGCAGAAGAACCACTTCCAGAGCAAGGACTGCAGAGAGAGTATTCCGAACAGGATAGTGAGCATCAGCAAGCCGTATGTGAGACCGATAGTGAGGGGCAAGGAAGTAAAGAGCGTGGAGTTCGGAGCGAAGGTGAACAACATACTGGTCGACGGAATCTCATTCATCGAGAAACTGTCCTTCAATGCCTTCAATGAGGGTACAAGGCTGATACATTGCCTGAAGATGCATAAGAGGTTGTTCGGAGTTGAAGCAAAGAAAGTGGGAGGAGACACCGGTTATGCCGGAACCGAAAACAGGGACTACTGCAAGGAGAATGGGATACAGACCTCGTTCGTGAAGCGAGGACGGCCGTTCAGCGAGGAGAAGAAGGAGAAAGACCTTGTCAGAAAGGAACTTGCCAGGGTGAGGGCGACAGCGATGGAGGGCTCGTTCGGCACACAGAAGGAGCACTACGACCTGAGGCGGGTCAAGGCCCGGACGAAGCTGACGGAAATCTTGTACATCTTCTTCGGCATCCACACGGCGAACGTGGTGCAGTTGGCAGACAGGATAGAGCAGAGAGC
>HF995992.1 GCA_000432515.1 Bacteroides sp. CAG:545 | reverse complement strand
AAAGTATGCTAAAACAATAACGATAGTCTATACTAAACACTATCTACAGCTTGCGCTTAATTCCCTTGTCACCGACAACATATACCTTATCCTCATCTATCAGGACAGCCCTGCCACGCTGATGGTTGTAGTTATCCAGATTGTCGACATTCACGGCGATGACTTTTCCCTTATAGAAACGCTTAATGTCCTTGAATATCGTATGACCTACATAGATTCTGTCCACATCGTATCGCTGAAGAACCATGTCAAGAGAATCATTTGCCAATGGCGACCATTTCTTGGTCTTCAGCACCAAGCCACGATACCAAATGGGACCACGATTGCCATAAAGGAACTTACAGAACTCAGAATGAGCCTTGCGCTGCTTGCTCTTCATAAAGAGCACACTGCTGATAGTGTCGTTGACCACAGGGATACTCAAGTTACGATCATAGAATTCTTTACTGATTCCTGCATGGACAAACAGGTTGCGGCCAATGACCTGCATCGCATTACGTGTGGCAAGCCATCGGCCCAGCTCAGTATTCGAACCGAAGAGATGGCGATAAGAAATTCCCAGGGTGTCGGCAAGCATCTTATATTTAGGTTTGGCATAACGCATATCGCCAGCCAACTCCATAGGCTCGTGATTGCCCAACAACACAGAAACACGACCGCCACACTCGGCAGCCTCGGCCTCAAGTTTGTAGAAGAGCCAGAAAATCTGAGGCACATCATAACCTCGGTCGAAGATGTCGCCAATAACCACCAGCTGATTGTCGCCATAAGCCCAGCGTAACTGGCTGTCAATAACACCATTGGCCTTCAGCAGGCTGACTACCAAGTTGAGCCTACCATGAGGATCGGACATCACAAAGGTTTTCCTTGCCTGACTCTGCTTCCATGGCTGACGAGCTATAGGATGCAGACGTACAGAGAAAGGGTATTTCCCCTCATGGTCAGCCACATGCAGAGTAAAATCCTTTGGCAAGACTGCATAGACAGTATCTTTCACCTCGCCATTCTCAGTTACCGAGATAACTCTTACACTACCGTCAGTCTGATAGACCACATAGGGACCATCGCACGACAACTTCTTGTCGTCGGCATGCTCCTTAGCCGAAGTGGTGATGCTGAACATCGTCAGCATCACCATCATCATTACCAATAAAAACTTATTGTTTTTGTTCATTTCCTTTATTTACTTTTACCTGTTCAAGGATTATTCTCCGTAACCAGGATTATTCTGCAAGTGACTAACATTGCGTTCTGCCAATGGCAGAGGAAGTACTATCTTGTAGAAATTGTCTTCTCCCTCGCCTATGGTCATAAAATCCTTGCCACAAGTATGCTTGGTCTTGCTCAAAGTGCTGTTGCTCTCTTCTACACGCACCACCTTCTTGCCATTTCTCAGCAGGTCGAACATACGATGTCCTTCACCCACCAACTCCTTGCGACGCTCATCAAGCACCTGGTCTACTGTAACCGTAGAAGATGCATCGACCGATTTAGCAGGATTGGCTCTGCTGACGATAGCACCGAGATATTTCACAGCCTCAGCATTATGGTCGCTACCTGCTGCTGTCAACTTGGCTGCAGCCTCAGCAGCATTGAGATAGGCTTCAGAGAGACGAATCAAAGGAATGTTGGCATCCTCAACACCCTCACCTTGCTGTGGCTGATACTTGTTGACATATCCACGTCCATAAACAGATGAAGAATAACCTTGAGCCTTGGTAGCCACATTGATAATCTTCAGACGAACATCATCGTTGTCTTTCTTGAGGAAATTGTAGAACGATTTTGTGACACAACCGTCATAATATCCATTGGGAGAATAGAGATAACCTAAACTTTCCTTTCCTGGAGAATCGGTAGTAAGGTTGACTATCTCAAAGAGTACCTCGCCCTTATTGGTAGAAGCCTCACTCACATCGTTCGACCATGCTGTGGGATACTCTGCGTTGGTCCACAGCTGATATTGATGACTTTCAGCGCCCTCTATGGCAGCTTTGGCTGCATTGAGCGCTTTCTCGTTGTCACCATGATAGAGATACACACGACTCAAGAGTGTCAGGGCAGCCCACTTATTGATCTTGCCCTTATTGAACTTCTCGCCAAGCAAATTGATACTTGCCTCCAAGTCATTAATAATCTGTTCGTAACATTGAGCCACCGTACTGCGCTGAGGCATATAGTCCTTATCCACCACATCAGTTACGATGCTGGCACCCAGAGAGGCACCATTGTCATAGGTATAGGGATAACCATAGAGCTTGGTCAAATCGAAAAGCGACATACCACGGAGGGCAAGAGCCTGACCCTTATAGTCGTTCATGGTCTGCTTGTCGGCATCCGCAACCTCAATTTTATCAATATTGGTCAAAATCACATTACAGTTCTGAATAATACTGTATGGATAAGCCCAATAAGAAGAAGGCACATTGCTCTTGGTAAAGCCATAAAGATAAGCCGATGCAGTACGCTTGGTAGAGCTGACAGCCTGCATGTCGTCGCCAGTCATATCGCCATAATACACCAAACGACCAGAATAAGCGTAAGGAGACTGCATAGTGCTATATATACCGTTCAGAGTGGCGTCAACCTCAGACTTTGAGGTAACCTTGGTAGGTACAGATGTTGATGGATCAAGATCGAGCCAGTCATTGCCACACGAAGACATGCTTATAGCAACGATTCCCATCATTACATATTTATATATCTTGTTCATAATCATTCATTTTTAGAAATTAACATTCAAACCGAAAGTAACTGTCTTGAGTGGTGGGGTGGCCTGTGTGGCACTACCATTGACCACAGACTCTGGATCATAATAATCCCAGGCTGCCCATGTCCACAGGTTATTGGCAGACATATAGATACGGGCATTGCTCAAGCCTACAGAAGAGAGCCACTGCTTTGGCAAGGTGAAACCAAGGGTGAAGGTCTTCAGACGCAGGAAGTCGGTGCTGTGCAGACGACGGCTGTTGGTAATCTTGTGCATTGCCACACGGGAACTCTTCTCATAGAACTGCTCATACTTGGTGACATCGCCAGGCTTCTTCCAACTGTCAGCATAATATGTTGGGATGTTGGCCTCCATATCATAGCCACCATGCTCGGTCTTCTGCGCCCAGGTGTCGTACGACCAACCACCAAACTGATAGTTGAAGAGGAAGCTCAAGTCGAACCACTTGTAGCGGAAGCTATTATAGAGACCACCAGTGACATTAGGCTCTGCATGCTTGTCGAGCATAATCGACTTTGCCTCGCTTGCATTCTCGGTGATTTCCTTGTTATAGGATCCATCCTCCAGCAAGTCGTTCTTATAGAACTGAGGATTACCATTCTCGGGGTTGATGCCGGCAAATTCTATCATATAGAAGGTACGATAAGAATGACCTATCTTGTGAATCTGTGTACCACTCACTATCTCTGTCTGATCGCCATCGAGGTTGACTACCTTATTGGTGTTGTGCGAAAGATTGAATGTGGTCTTCCACTCAAAGTCCTTGGTCTTGAAATTGGTAGAGTTGATTTCCAATTCCACGCCCTGATTTCTCAACTGTCCTACGTTCATGAGGTAAGAGCTGAAACCTGTGGTCATAGACACCGGACTGTCCATGAGAAGGTTCTTGGTGTTACGCAGATAATACTCCAAGGTAACGTTCACACGATTGAAGAGAGAGAAGTCGAGACCTAAATTCAGGTTATAGTTGGTTTCCCACTTCAGGTTGTCATTGGCAAGCTGCGAGATGATGATGGCAGGCTGCTCGTTGTAGCCGTCGCTCAGACTGCTCAATGCCATATAGCCATAATAATCGGAAGGCAAAGTACCATTCACACCATAAGATGCACGAAGCTTCAAATCGGTAAGCCAGTCAGATACTGGTTTCATGAAGTCCTCGTCGATGATACGCCATGCACCAGATACCGACCAGAAGTTACCCCAACGATGAGAACGCTGCAAACGAGAGCTGCCGTCTACACGATAACTGAGTCCGAGGAAGTACTTGTTGTCATAATCATAGTTTACACGTCCGATATAAGAAACCATACGTGTGCGACTATCAGAACCGCCTACCGACTCCGTCTTCTTACCATTAGAGATGTCGTTCTTATCGGGAGTGGCGAAGTTGGTAGCATACCCTGACAAATAGTCGCGATACTGATCGTCAATCTCATAACCCAAGAGTTCATCCAGATGATGTACGTTTGCAAAAGTCTGCTTATAGGTAAGCTGGTTGCCCCACATCATTTTGCGACGCTCATAGAACTTCTTTGACATACCACCGTTGATATCATCACCATTAGAGGTACGTGGGTCTGCCCAGTCTTTTCCCTTTGTCGTGATATAGTCATAACTGAAGGTGGTCTTGAACTTCAAGTCCTTGATAAACTCATACTGACCATAAATGGTATTGAAAGTACGGGTGACATACTCACGCTGAGAATCATATTCATTGGCAAGTGCCGGGTTGCGGTCGCCGATACGAATCAGTGCGCGGTTCCATGTACCATCCTCGTTATATACAGGATCAGATGGTGTCACTGCACTTCTCGAAGAATAGAAAGGAGAAGTATAGGTGAATCCCTCGCTATAAACGTCCTGGTTGACACTTGAGAAGAGGATGTTAGCACCAAGAGTCAACTTGTTGGTGGCCTTGTAGTCCACATTCAGTCTGCCCGAAAGACGCTCCAGACCAGAACGCTGTGTGATACCCTCCTGCTTGAGATAGCTCAGTGAAGAATAATATTTGAACTTATCCGTTCCGCCCGACAGCGATGCCTCATACTGCTGATGACTTCCTTTCTTGAAAAGCACATCGTCCCAATCTACAAATCCACACCATGGCACGGGTGCATAAGTATCGATGTTCTCGTCGGCATAGGCCTTGGCATCCTCTTCACTCTCACCGTCACGGAGCGCACCCGCATAGAGACCATTATAGATATAGTCGCGTCGCTGCTGGCCACTCATTACTGGGCGATACTCCATGGCGAAGTCAGAGAATCCCCAGTCTGCCTGCAGAGAAACCTTTGGCTTGCCCTGCTGTCCCTGCTTGGTAGTAATAATGATGACGCCATTGGCTGCACGCGAACCATAGAGTGATGCTGCGGCAGCATCTTTGATGACAGTAATACTCTGAATATCATTGGTATTGATGGTCGACATAATGTCGAGACCTGAATCAGAATCCAGCGAGCTGATGTTGCCACTAATCATCGGCACACCATCAATCACATAAAGCGGTGTGTTGGCGGCATTGATAGAGCCCATACCTCGAATATTGATACTTGAAGAGGCACCTGGCTGACCAGAGGCTGATGTAAACTGCACACCAGTGGCATTACCCTGGAGCATATCCTGGAAAGATACCGAAGGAACATCGGCTATCTTGTCGGCCTTCACATTTGCCGCGGAACCGGCATAAGCTGATTTCTTAAAAGTACCATAACCTGTCACAATCACTTCGTCCATCATCTGAGTGTCTTCAGTAAGACTGATGGTAAGGGCACCATCCAGAGAGGAAACCTTTACTTCCTTCTTCTGATAACCCACATATGAAACCACCAATGTTACAGGAAGTTTGCTTACCGACAGCGAGAACTTACCGTCGATGTCTGTTACCGTACCTTGAGAACTACCTTTTAACATAATGCTTGCACCAACAATCGTTTCCTGTGTGTTTGCATCGATAATTACTCCACTAACTGTCTCTCTCTGTTGAACTGAATAGCTTGTTGCTGAATAAATAGCCTGGGGCATTACAATGCCCAACAAACAAAGCAACAGCATTCTGTTAATGAAGGAAGCACTAAACCTGATGCTTCCAGCAGAATGTAGATACTGCTTCTTCATAAAATACTAATAAAATTAAACTCTAATACGCTTTATCAAGTGC
>HF995991.1:57424-114885 GCA_000432515.1 Bacteroides sp. CAG:545 | reverse complement strand
CGAACAACCTGCATGTCGTGATTTGGTCTATATTATTGAGAGTTAAGAAGATATAATGAGAGACCAAAAGCAGGTTATGTGAAAAGTGGGTAACCTGGCTTTTGCGGCTTTCCTGTGTTGATTGAAATGAAATTTTGGTACGCGAGAATGATTATTCGCTCCTGCGCGAAAATAAAAAGCTTTTCAGGTAAGGTGCTTGCAAAGGTTTTATCGAACCAATGCGCATATCGCTAATATAGTAAAAATGCTTGTAACTTATTGAATTGCAAGTTATTATATAGATTCAAACCTGTTTCTCAATATGCTCACTCCCATAAAAAAACAGGGGGATGAGCATATTTACATTTTGCTTCAATTTAACATAATCGATTGGATGCCAGCTTGTTGTGTGGATATCCGCGGATTCGTCTGGATGCTCATTAGTTCGGAAACTACCGGAAATTACCAGAGATTACCGGAAATTACCTGTGGCGGAGCTCTCTCAATCCCGCGACTTCTTCTTCGACTTGGTGTTGGTTTCAGACTGAGTCGCTATCAAGCAGAAAGCCAGCGATGATTTCTTCGACTTGGCGACCGTTTCAGGAGTGTTTGGAAAATATGCGAAAAAGTCGAAACTGGTGGTGTGGTTGGTTTAGGGGATACGCTTGTAAAGTTCGCCGTTGATACTCTTGAACTTTTCCTCTAGCTGTGTGCGAATGGAAGAGCACAATATGCAAAAACCCCTCGGGCTCCGGGTGGAAACCGAGGGGGTATAATACAGTTGATTCTCAAATCATCAGATCAATGGCTCTGCATCCATGTCTGCAGGCTGTGGAAGACCCATCAGCTTCAGGATGGTAGGAGCCACGTTGCAGAGGGCACCGTCCTTCACGCTCTTTACTTCGTCACCGGCATTGACAACAATGAACTGAACCGGATTGAGTGAGTGGGCGGTGTTCGGAGTGCCGTCATCGTTAACTGCGTGGTCGGCATTGCCGTGGTCGGCAGTGATGAGAATGACATAGTCATGCTTGATGGCCTCTGTGACAACTTTCTCGACGCAGCCGTCAATGCATCTGACAGCCTTCACGATAGCGTCATAGACACCGGTGTGGCCGATCATGTCGCCATTTGCGTAGTTGAGGATGATGAGGTCTTCCTTGTCGCTGTCGATAGCCCCGATAAGCTTCTCGGTTACGATAGGGGCACTCATCTCAGGCTGGAGGTCATATGTAGGAACCTTAGGAGAAGGAACCAGGATTCTGTCCTCATTCTCGAAAGGAGTCTCGCGGCCGCCATTGAAGAAGAATGTCACGTGGGCATATTTCTCGGTTTCGGCGATACGGAGCTGATGAAGACCGGCGTTCGATACGATTTCTCCGAGTGTGTCCTTCACGATTTCCTTGTCGAAGAGAATGTGCAGACCCTTGAATGCGGCATCGTACGGGGTCATGCAGCAGTAGTAGAGGTTCGGAATGACGTGCATGCCCTCTTCCGGCATATCCTGCTGGGTGAGAACGGAAGTGATTTCACGTGCGCGGTCATTGCGGAAGTTCATGAAGATGACAGCATCGCCTTCCTCTATCTTTGCGAGAGGAGCGCCTGCAGCATCTGTAACAACTATAGGTTTGATGAACTCGTCGGTGACGTCTGCGTCATAAGACGCCTGGATACCTTCAGTTGCGGAGGTGAAAGCGGCACCTTTGCCTTCAGTGAGAAGGTCATAAGCCTCTTTTACGCGTGTCCATCTCTTGTCTCGGTCCATTGCATAGAAACGGCCGCAGACTGTGGCAACTTTTCCGGTGCTCTCTGCCATGTGCTTCTCGAGGTCAGCCACGAAGCCCTTTCCGCTGTGCGGGTCTGTGTCACGGCCGTCCATGAAGCAGTGTACATAGACATTCTCCAGGCCATATTCTTTGGCAACGTTCAGGAACTCGTAGTAATGGTCGAGTGAACTGTGTACGCCGCCGGTAGAGCAGAGACCCATCAGGTGAAGTTTCTTGCCGCTCTCTTTTACATAATCATATACGCCCTTGACTTCTGCACGGCTGAGAAGCTTGTGGTCACGGCAGGTCTTATTGATTTTCATAAGATCCTGATATACAACGCGTCCGGCACCGAGATTCATGTGGCCTACCTCAGAATTGCCCATCTGTCCGTCAGGAAGACCGACAGCCTCGCCGCAAGTGAGAAGGTGGCTCATAGGATATTTGGCTCTGAGAGAGTCAATGAAAGGTGTTCCGGCTGTGTAGATGGCGTTCGAGTGGTCATGCTTGCCCTCGCCCCAGCCATCAAGAATCATAAGAAGAACTTTTCTATTCATATCTGTTACTATTTGTTTTCCGCGCGCAAAGATACAAAAACCCTACCTCTTTTTATGCTAATCATAATGTTTTATTTAATTTTGCATATTGGAATTTAAACAGATAAGAGAATATGGCATTCGACAGACGAAAACGCAGCGGCGGAAAACGCGAAGATTCAAGAAGAGACGGAGGAAAAGGACGCATGTCCGGTCGTAGAGGCGACGCTTCCGGAAAAATGAGCAGAAAAGATAATGAAAAGCCTCTGAAGGAATGCCCTGACTATACGGGAACTGTCCAGATGACCAGGGACGGATTCGTTTTTGTCAAGGTCGAAGGAATGGAGGATGACATATTTGTCCGCAACGGAAAGACCAAGGGCGCATTGAACGGTGATACCGTGAAAGTGGCCGTAACCAAGGAGAAGACAGATAGCAAACGTCAGGAAGGCGTGGTCATCTGCGTCCTGGAGAGGTCCAGAAAGCCGTTTGTGGGAGTCCTCCACGTCGTCGGCAACCAGGCGTGGGTCCTCATGCAGAGCCGTGTAATGCCATATGACATCAGCATTGACATAACTGACGAAAAAGGTCGTCCGCTTATGCGGCGAAAAGGCGCCGTCTCGGAGACGGGATATCTCAAGTCTCTGGGCAACAAGGAGTTTGCTGTGGCGGGAGTTACCGAAACGGTGGATGGAAAAGACTGCGAACTTAAGGTCCACACCGGACTTAAGGTGGCAGCGCTTGTGGACAGTTGGGACAGGGGAGAGCCGAATCCGCATGGCTATATCGTGGATGTTTTGGGCGAGCCGGGTGAGAATGATACTGAAATGCACTCGATTCTGGCCGAATACGGATTGCCTTACAGGTTCGAAGCGGAAGTGGAGAACGCTGCAGACGGCATCTCAGATAAAATCACGGCGAAGGACCTCAAGGGCAGAAAGGATTTCAGAAAGACATTGACCTTTACCATCGACCCTGAGGATGCGAAGGACTTCGATGATGCGCTTTCATTCAAGAAACTGGACAATGGAAACTACGAGGTCGGTGTACATATTGCCGATGTTTCGTATTATGTCACTCCGGGGTCTGTCGTGGACAAGGAGGCCCAGTCGAGAGGTACATCCGTGTATCTGGTGGACAGGACAGTCCCGATGCTTCCGGAAAAGCTTTCCAACAAACTCTGTTCGCTCAGGCCTAACGAAGACAAGCTCACTTTCTCGGCGGTGTTCGAAATCTCGCCTCTTGCCAAGATTGTCAGCCACTGGTTCGGAAGGACAGTCATCCGCTCCGATTACAGATTCGCTTATGAGACTGCCCAGCAGATTATCGACAATGGTGAGGAATCCTACAATATGGAACTCAGGGGCGGTACGGACGGTATTCATTCTGTAGTCAAGGACCCTATTCTGGAGGCTTCACCTGAAGCTGCGGCTCGTCGCGCGAAGACTGAGGCAATGATGGGCGCAGGCGTGTATGAAGGCTGCCTGATTCCACGTGAACTGAAAGAGGCGATCCTGACATTGCACAAGATCGCGTCGATTCTCCGCAAACGCAGATTCGCTTCCGGAGCCATCAGTTTCGAGCGGCCGGAAATGAAGGTGGAAGTAGATGAAAAGGGGCGCCCTGTAAGAGTATATCAGAAAATTTCCAAGGAGGCCAACTGGCTTATCGAGGAGTTTATGCTTCTGGCAAACCGCTCTGTGGCTGAATTTATCGCTACAGACGGCAAGATGAACGGTACTGCCAAGAAGAATGCCAAGACATTCGTATATCGTATCCACGATGTGCCTAATCCGGATAAAGTGAATGGACTGAGAGATTTTGCGGGCAATTTCGGATACAAGATGGAAGACGCCGACGACGGCAGGAAACTCGCAAAGGCATTGAACACGCTCTTGGCTGAGGCAAAGGACAAGCCGGAGTTTGCAGCGATAGAAATGCTTGCGCTCAGGTCAATGGCGAAAGCTTGCTACAGCACCGACAATATCGGGCATTATGGCCTTGCATTCAAGTTCTACACTCATTTCACATCGCCTATCAGACGTTACCCTGACACGATGGTGCACAGGCTGCTCGCGATGTATCTGGACGGAGCCGACTCACAGAACAAGGCTTATTATGAGGAACAGTGCAAGCATGCATCTGAACGTGAAGTAGTTGCAGCAGAAGCCGAGCGCGCCAGCACGAAGTACAAGCTCGTGGAATTTATGCAAGACAAGGTGGGCGGAGAATATGAAGGACATATTTCAGGACTTACCGAGTGGGGAATGTACGTGGAGATAGAGCCGACAAAGATAGAAGGTATGGTTGCGCTGCGAGACATTCAGTCAGACTTCTTCGAGTTCGACCAGGACCATTACCGGATAGTCGGGAAACGTACCAAAGTGGTTTACAGCCTCGGTGATCCTGTGAAAATACGCGTGAAAGCTACGAATCTGGACCAGAAGCTGCTGGATTATGAACTGGTTGAGACCGGAAATGAGCGCAGAGAGGACTCTGTTCCGGATATTCCGGGCCAATATGAAGAACGTCGTCCTGCGGCAAAGGTCTTCGACAGCACTTCCAGAAAGAAAGCCGCTCCTGGAGAAGGAGACAAAGCCGCACGGAAAGCTAAGGTAAAACAGGCCATAAAGAGGTCCAAGTCCGTTTCCAAAAAGAAATCCTGAGATGGGTAAGGGAATTGACAACCTGCGCTATCGGGAGATGGAAGTCGAGGACGGGAAACGCCCGGATTGTTGCCGGGCGTTTTCCTTGTTTAATATTTGATGCGGGGTTTTGTCAATGCCTCATGCAGCTGATTGTCATATCTCAGACGAACTTGCACGCCTGCTTCCTGATAATAATATCTCGTAGCGATTTCCTCCTCTATGAACGGAATTATTTCCTGTTTCTTGAGAAGAAGGAACTGCTCTTTCTCCATGTCCAGCTTTTTCGCGAGCGCATCCAGCTCATCCTTCATTGTCCCGGCCATTCCATCCTTTTCAAGCTCCTTCTTCATCTGGTCGTACAATGTCTTGGCTCCTGACCTGTAATCGAAATCCTGTCCCTTTGCGTACTGGATAAAGTCCTCATAATCAGCATCTGAGAAATGGAAATCTTCCGGAGACGGAATGCTCTCGTGCTTCTTCACGTACTCCAGAGAATATCTGTCAATGATGCCGTTGAGGACCAGCGAATATACCAGTCGGCTGTACTGTCTCTCTGTCAATGTGTCGTCAGGCATGATGCCGCCGCCGTCGCGGACCGGACGCCCGTGCGCAGTGAAAAACTGATGTGTCAATGAATCCGGAATATGACCCACGCTACCGTCGGATTTGCGGTGGCTGTAGTCAATGGCCTGAATGCATCGTCCGCTCGGAGTGTAATACTTGGCCGTGGTTATTTTCAGCTGTCCGTTATAAGGTAGCGGGCGGATGCTCTGCACAAGTCCCTTGCCGAATGTCCTCGAACCCATTACAGTGGCCCTGTCCATGTCCTGGAACGCTCCGGACACGATTTCTGCAGATGACGCAGTGCCTGAGTCCACCAGGACGATTATCGGAATCTGCGTGTCCACTGGTTCCGTCAATGTGCGGTATTCATCTTTGGTCACGTTTCCGTTGCCCTTGGAAGTGACGACGAGGGAGCCCTTCGGGACGAATAGAGAGACAATGTTTACTGCTTCCTGCATCAGACCGCCTACGTTACCCCTCAAGTCTAAAACCAGCTGTTTCATCCCCTGCTTTTTCAGATGGAAATACGCATTGCGCACATCTCCGGATACATTTTCCGTGAAACCGGTCTGGAGAATATAACCGGTCGTGTCATTGACCATACCGGCGTATTCCACGTCCGGAAGGTGGATTCTTTCACGTGTGACAGTGACTTTGACGGTGTCCCCGGCTTTCCACGACTCACCGCCGCGGAGCTTTTTTACGTCGAAAACGACAGCTGTGCCAGGCTTTCCCTTCATCTTGGAAGTGGACTCGCCGGCATCCAGCCCGATGACGGACAGCCCGTCTATCGCCGTGATTTCATCTCCGCATTTCAGCCCTGCCTTGCTTGCAGGGGAGTTCTTGTATGGTTCATTGATGACAATGTTGCTCTCCTTCGTGGGTTTGTAGATGATGGCTCCGATACCCCCGTAGGTCTTGCCGATCATGAACTCGAAATCGTCATTGTCCTCCTCCGGAACATAGATGGTATAAGGATCGAGCGACTCGAGCATCGCATTGATGCCGGCTTTCTCGATTCTGTCAATAGGAAGAGAATCGACGTATGATTTGTTCAGTTCTTTGAGGATAGCATTCTGGATTTCAACCCATTGCCCCAATTTGAAACTCTTTGACTGCCCGAAAGAAGGGGCTGCAGATATGACCAATGCTGCGATTGCAGCTATCAATTCAGTGCGTTTCATTATAAATGAATTATTTTGTTGCAACTGACAAAGATAGCAATCTATTTTGATTTCCTTTTGTGATTGTCCGTGAAATTGATACCTTTGCACCCGAATATATAAGGTAAAATTAAAGCAGTATGACGATTATTTTTGCAACGGGCAATAGCTGTAAACTGCGTGAAGCATCAGAAATTTTAGGTGGGGGCTTTGAGCTCGTTACCCCGGCCTCAAAGGGGATTACGGAAGATATCCCTGAAACCGGCACGACTCTGCGTGCCAATTCTTTACAGAAGGCGCAATACATCTTCGACCACACTTCAGGTGCGGATTGTTTTGCGGATGATACTGGACTCGAGGTGGACATTCTCGGAGGTGCTCCGGGAGTCTATTCGGCTAGATATGCCGGTCCGGACAAGAGTTTCAGCGCCAACATTGACAAACTCCTCGATGAGATGGCCAGAAAAGAGTATGAGGCATCTGTTGCCAGAGAATATGGCATCGCTACGCCCAAGGCCACGAGAAGAGCAAGGTTCAAGACCGTGATAACCCTGATTCTGGATGGCCAGAAGCACTTTTTCGAGGGAGCTATGGAAGGTAGGATCTCTTACGAGAGGGTAGGAAACGGAGGCTTCGGCTATGATCCGGTTTTCATTGCCGACGATTATCCTGACGTGACGGTGGCCGAACTTACAGATGACCAGAAAAACGCGATTTCCCACAGGGGAAAGGCGTTGAGGTCAATGGCACAGTGGCTTCAGGAGCACTCGGCCAAGTAGCCCTACCGGTGACAATGCCATGGATGAGCAGGTTATAATACTGAATTACACGAAGATACGGGACAATTCCATAGTTGTCCATACATTGAGCCGGACTTATGGCCGCAAGAGTTTTCTGGTCAGAACCGGAGCGAAGGCCAAGATGGCATTCTATCTTCCGCTCAATATCCTGGAACTTTCTGTCACTGAAAACCCCAAATCGGATTTATGGTATGCCAGCCCCGTGGCGGCGAAATATCCTCTGCTCGGAATCAGGAACAATGTATTCAAGAATGCAATCTCCCTGTTCATGGCGGAGGTGATCTACCGTACAGTAAAGGACGGAGCGGCAGAGGACGGCCTGTATGAATGGTGTGAGCATCAGATATTGACCTTGGATGCCCTGCAGTCGGATTTCAGCAATTTCCACATCTATTTCCTGCTGGAGTTCTGCATTGCCCTCGGCTTCCGTCCGGAAGTGGCTGACCTGCTGCCTTTTACTGATGAGAACCAGGCTGTTGTGGCTCAGTTCATGCGTTCTGACCTGGCTTCGGCAATGCTGATTCCGCTAACCGGCCGCGTCCGTGGCGACATAGCCTCCTCCATAATCCGCTACTTGGAATTCCATACCGAGTCCGCCATCAACATCCGCTCCCTGCAGGTCCTCCACGAACTGTTTTCGTGAAGCAGCGGGCTGCAGCGGACAATACCAAATAATAGTTAAATTCATAGGCGCACAATCCCAACAATTTGGGATTGTGCGCTCGTTTTGTCCATAATAACTTTGCAGGCGAATCAGGCAAATTACTTGACAATGGACAAAAAAATCTTATCGGCATTGACGGCGCTGCTGGCGACCGGTTTTACCGTGTCAGCCCAGGAGAAGACTGCCAATGCTCTGAGTCGTCTTTCAGTGGGCGGATATGGTGAAGCTGTGATGTCACGCAACTTCTACAGTCAACATTTCAACCGTTACCGCGATCCGCTCACCTACAAAGATGACAAATCTCACGGCCGGTTCGACCTTCCGCACGTCACATTGAATCTCGGATATGACTTCGGAAGAGGCTGGACAATGGGGATGGAAATCGAATTTGAACATGGAGGTACCGAATCGGCTGTAGAGATTGATGCAGATGAAAGCGGTGAGTATGAGGCAGAGACTGAAAAGGGCGGAGAAGTCGCTCTCGAGCAGTTCTGGATCAACAAGGCCTTCTCGGGCGGTCGGTTCAATGTGAAGGCGGGAGAACTGATAATCCCTGTAGGAGAGATAAACCAGCATCATCTTCCGAACGAATTCTTCTCTGTATATCGTTCCGAGGGAGAAGCCAAGTTGCTCCCGAACACGTGGCACCAGGTCGGACTGTCCCTATGGGGAAGCCTTCCGCAGTGGCGTTACGAAGCTATCTTTACCTCAGGTCTGGATGCGGAAAGATTCGGACACAACTGTTTTGTCCATTATGGTGCGACAAGTCCATATGAGTATAAACTGGCCAATGTCTATGCAGGTGCCGCCAGAATCGACAATTATTCCGTGAAGGGGCTTCGTCTGAGTCTGAGCGGATACTATGGATATACTTTCAGGAACACTGAACGGAAGGCCGGTGCTTCATATGATGACTGTCACGGTGCATTGGCCATAGGCAGTTTCGGATTTGAACTGAACAGATGGAATCTCATCGTCAGGGGCAATGCCACTTATGCCAATCTCTCTGATGCCGAGCGTATTACGGCCTTTTGCAACGCGTATCCGAAGCATACTCAGCAGGATGGTTCACCTTCCAAGCATTCGCCTATCGGCAGCAGTGCATATTCATTCGGCGGTGAAGCCGGATATGATGTGTTCAGCATTTTCGACGCCCTCAGGCAAAAGCAGAAACTTTATGTTTTCGGCCGATATGAGGATTACAACACATATGCGACAGGAAACAAGAAAGTCGCCTATACGTATGATCACGTGAAGCGTATGTCATTCGGTATCAACTACAAACCTATACCTCAGATTATAGTGAAAGCGGAATGGGCGAAAAGATATCTGGATTCGGCATATAATGACGAACCGTCCATTTCGCTCGGCGTCATGTTCGTGGGCTGGTTCAACAGAAAATAAATCCAAACAAATATGAAAAAGATTATCAATTATTCTTTGATTGCTCTTTGTGCAGTCGCAATCAGTGCGACAAGTTGTGAGTCATCTCACGAGAAGAGCGAAGCTCTCACCATTCTTGAGAGCAAATTCAAAGCCACAAACGCGGATTTTGTGGAAAAGACAGTCAAACCTACCTATCGTGCGCTTGCTGACAATGACAAGAAACTGGTAGAGCAGCTCAGCGCCCTCAAGACAGATGCTGATGTCCAGAAAGCCTGTGACCTATGGAAAGTTGCACGTCAGGATTGGGAGTGGTCGGAAGCATTTCTGTTCGGCCCTGCCGGAGACTACGGCATTGACCCTCATACTGATACCTGGCCTTTCGACAGGACACAGTTTGACAAATACATGGCCAAATTCCATCCTGCAACAGATGAGTCGGATGCGGCCATCATTGATGATGCCATCGCTAACGGGCAGAACCTCACTGGCTTCCATGCTGTAGAGTACCTTATATTCCGAGATGGAAATGCGCGCAAGTTGGCAGACATGACTGCAGATGAAATCTATTTTGCCAAAGGAGCTGCTCAGGATTTGTATCTCAGTTCATTGAAACTGGTCTCTGCCTGGGGCGGGGAAGTGTCTGCTGATGAGCAGAAACTCCTTGATGAAGTAGAATTCGCGTCCAAGGATTACGGCGCAGATTTCAAGAATGCCGGCAATCCGGGCTCAAGTTATTCTACCATCGTTCTTGCAACCCGTCAGATCATTGCCGGAGCAAACGACATCATCGGCGAGGTGAGAGATTCCAAAATCGGGTCCCCTGCTACAGGAGAAGATGTAAATTACATTGAATCTCCTCATGCACACAACTCCATCCAGGATTTCTATGACAATATCATGTCTTGTAAACATACCCTCTACGGAGCATTGACAGTATCAGGAACAGAGCCTTTGGCCAACTCCCTCATCGGCGTATGTCTCGATGTCAAGGAATTCGAGGCTGCGGCAGAGAATGTAAAGACCAATATGGAGGCCGCGCTCAAGGCTATTGCCAATATGAAGAAGCCTTTTGTGCAGAATTACACTCACCAATCTGCAAAAGATGCGATGACGGCATTGGATGGCCTGGAAAAATCGCTCAATGCACTTGATGAACTTATAGCATCTTATGAATAAGAATATGAAAACATATAAGACAGCGGTCCTTGTGGCCGCTTCAATGCTTCTTGCCGGATGTAGCGATGCCTATAAAGGAACTGAACTCGGTCCTGGCAAGACTGCCGACAATCCGGATGAATACTATGCCGGAGGAAAACTGGGTACTACGGCTCTTGTCAATGCCTATGCATATCAGCAGCCGACTCAAGCTGTCGAGAATGCAGGTCTGGATATGGAGTTCCAGAACGGTGAAACCCTTTTCGAAAGGGATTTCAATTACAATACCGAGGGGGCATTTACCGGGCTCGGACCTCTGGCTGTCCGTGTGGGCTGCCTGTATTGCCATCCTAATTACGGACATGGAAAGCGCCAGGAACGCTACCGTGCAAGAGATATGGGCAACGGTTATCTTCTCGTCGTTTACGACAAGAAAACCGATTCCTATGTGATGTCTCTTGCCGGAATGCCTCAGACGATAGCCCAGGAACCGTTCAAGGCACCGATTGATGAAACCAAAATTAAGATCAAATGGGAACCGTATGTGGATGAATGGGGCAACAAGTTCGACGATGGAGAGACATACAGCCTTTTTTATCCGGAAGTCAAGATTCCTGCGGATGCTTATTATGCCCCGATGGTGGTCAAACGCGACGGACAGATGGTTACCATTCCGGCCTCGCAGATTCCTGATGAGATAGGAGTGCTGCTGGAATCCACTATCGGAATCTACGGTACAGGTCTGGTGGATGCTATCCCGGAAGACGAGATAACCGCCCAGTGGGAGTCAGAAAGCAAGTATTTCAATTCCATCGGCAAATCAGAAGCGCTGAATCCGGCATATTGGGACCAGGCCGGAAACAAGTGGGCGAGCCTGTATGTGAACAAGAATGGTGACAAGAAATCCTACGTGCGCCGTTATACTTATGGTCTTACACGTGGCCCTGTCCTGGACGGAGCCGGTGCAAATGCCATCTGGAACATCACCAATGTGACGCGCTCTGACCGCCGTTATCATTATCTTGACCTCGCAGGTGTATATTATGCACAAACGGCAATGAACGACAAGGATGTCCAGGACGGCTTTCCTGAATTCATAGCCAAAGTGGATCCGGACAAGAAACATCCTGAATGGCACACCGATGACGTTGCTCAGAATATTTATAACTATCTGACCAGCAAGACGCTCGATCCTGAAATGTCAGACAGGCAGTTTAAAAATCTGATGGTATGGCACCGTGGTCTGGCAGTACCTGCAGCGCGTAACGTAAACACCGAAAAGTTCAAGGAAGGCAAGCGTCTCTTTACCGAAATGCATTGCTCCGAATGCCATCGTCCGTCATGGACGACAGGTGAAGACAATATCCAGGACCCGAATATGATGTGTTCAAATGAGGACATGCCACGCTATCCGAACCAGACTATCTGGCCTTATTCCGATTTCGTTCAGCACCGTCTTCATATGAAGAATGACATACGTACAGGCTGGTGCCGCACCACACCGCTTTGGGGACGTGGATTGAGCAAACTCTGTACAGGAGCGGAAGACAGACTCCATGACTGTCGTGCAAGAAATACCTTGGAGGCCATAATGTGGCACGGAAGCGCGCAGAGTGATGCACGCAACTCTATTGAGAGCTTCCGTAAACTGACTAAAGAACAGCGAGATGCAGTCATCTTCTTCTGTGAATCCATCTAAGCGCTACATATTAAACTCTACGGTCATAGTTGCCGCTGTCCTGATTCTGATTATGGCAGCGGCGACTTGCATTGAGAATGTGCGCGGCTCCGGGTTCGTTGCGGAATATGTCTATGGCTCATGGTGGTTCGTCCTGCTCTGGGCGATATTCTCAGGCCTCGGCATCGCATTGATAATCAAGACGAAACTGTATCGGAGACTGCCTGTCTTCCTGCTGCATGTCTCGTTTGTCGTGATTCTCTGCGGAGCGCTCCTGTCATATCTTACCTCGGAGAGGGGCGAGGTGCATCTGCGCAAGGATGAGCCTGTAAGTCAGTACTACAACTCTTCAGGTGTCAGGGCAGACCTCGGCTTTGCATTGACACTCAAGGACTTTGAGATCAGATACTATCCCGGAACAGACTCGCCTTCCGACTATGTCTCTCACGTTCTCACGGAAGGGGAGGACTTGGCGGTGTCCATGAATCATATCGGAACGCATAAGCGCTTCAGATTTACTCAAGCGGGCTACGACAGCGATATGGGCGGAGTACGTCTCGGGGTGTTGTACGACCCGTGGGGAATAACATTGACCTATGCGGGCTATATTCTCCTGCTGCTCTCCATCATTCTGGTGCTGGTTTCGCGCTCTTCCTCCATCCGGACATGGTACCGCAAGGCTCTCGCCGTCGCCTCTGCCCTGGTTTTCGCCTTTCAGGTCAATGCAGGGGCTGCCAATGCACAGTCTTCCGCCTGTCCCGTTCCTGATAGGGTGATTGTAGATGACTTTTCACGTATCTGTGTTCTGTATCACGGCCGCGTATGCCCCGTCAGCACAGTTGCCGATGATTTTGTCACCAAACTTTCCGGAAAATCTGCCTGGAACGGTTATTCGGCAATGGAAATTTTCGCAGGATGGACATTCAATCCTATGGAATGGGAGAAGGCAGAGATTTTTGCGATTAAAGACAAGGTGGCCCGCAAGATGCTGGGAATCAATGGAAAGTGGGCTTCATATGATGACTTCTGGACTCAGGAAGGGGAATATAAGCTCAAGACTCCTCTCAATGACGCTTGGCGGGATGGAAACCAGTTGATGGTCAAGCATCTGCGTGATGCGGATGAAAAATTCAACATTATCAGGATGTTCTACAACGGAGAACTGCTCAAGATATATCCATATAGAAATGCGGACGGACAGCTCAATTGGCTTTCTCCTGGACAGAGAACAGTGGAAGTTTCACTGCCGGAAGGAGAGTGGATGTTTGTGAGGAAGTCAATGGACTATATCAGTGAATGTGTTGCGTCGGGCGATAATGGACGTGCTTCGATGCTGTTAGGTAAAATCGTCGATTATCAGCGGCTTAAAGCTGGCGAGGCAATCCCTTCCGAATGTCGTGTCCATACGGAGCAGATTTATGGTACGCTAAGTTCGCAGCGCTTTCCTGTAATGATCTACTTGACCGTGGCGCTTGTCCTGGCCGTATTGTATGTATCTGGATTGTGGGGGAGAGTATGCTCTTGGGGCGGAGCGGTATTGGCATTGACAATGCTCATCCATATCTCGGTTCTGCTGGCTTTGCGCTGGATTGTTTCCGGACACGTGCCGCTTTCCAACGGTTTCGAGACGATGCAGTTCCTTTCCTGGTCTGTGCTTGTGGTGACCATCCTTACTTGTCGGAAATTCCGTATCATACTGAATTTCGGGCCGTTGCTCGCTTCGTTTGCTCTGCTCGTGGCAATGATAGGTAGCGGAAATCCTCAGATTACCCAGCTCATGCCGGTATTGCAGTCGCCGCTTCTGTCTGTTCATGTGATGGTGCTGATGTTCTCTTATGCGCTTTTTGGCCTGATTGCTTTGATCAGTTTTCAGGGGACGCTCCTATGTGTCCGTTCAGAAGCGGAAAAGGCCGGAGCACTTGCGGCATTGTCACATCTGCTATTGTATCCGGCCGTGTTCCTGCTATGTATAGGTATATTTATCGGTGCCGTCTGGGCCAATGTCTCTTGGGGGCGTTATTGGAGCTGGGATCCGAAAGAGGTCTGGGCTCTTATCACGATGCTGGTTTATGCAGCGCCGCTCCACTTTACCTCACTCAAGAAATTCCAGTCGCCGAAATTTTTCCATTTATATTGCCTGTTGGCCTTCCTGAGCGTACTGGTTACGTATTTCGGGGTCAATTTCTTGCTGGGAGGAATGCACAGTTATGCGTAGGGTTCGTTGAAGCCAATATGATATTGCCAGCCGAAAACCGCTGGTTGGCTGAATAATTTTTTTTAGTAGAGCGACCAATACTAACTTTGCCGATGCCAATGATAGGTTTCATTTGGACGTGTTTGCAGTGAAATGTCAAGTTTGGCACGATAAATGCAAATAGTCGGTCAAGTGAATAATATTATTGGTTGGTTATTATAATGGTTAGTTAGTAGTGTTTAGTTATGGTATCGCGTTGTACTGCCAGATGTGAGATCTCGCCAAAACGCAGATACGAATCTACAGAAGCCCGTTCAGATTCCTGAACGGGCTTCTCGTTTGATATCTGTTATCGCCGAATTACATTCCGGGTCAACGTAAAAAGTAGGTTGAAATTAGTCTTGTTACCTATATGGTATGGTAACAAAGACATTATTAGAGACAATCTTTCCGGGCGTCATATCGTTGAGAACTTTGACATCGTATCGATACAGCATTATCCAAAGGAAGAGGAGATTCATATACATTTGGACGAGAAGAAGAGTATCCCTGTAGATTTTTCTTCCCGTCGTGTTGTATTCAATGGATTCACATCAGCGGTTTCGAGGAATGGGAGATTGTGTGGCACCGCAGCCGGCAACTCGCGGGTCTCCGCCGGTTATTACGAATTTTATTATATCTGCTTGCGGTGGTATTTTCGAACCAATGAGCATATCGCCAAAACTGCGAAACACCTATAACTTATTGAAGTATAGACTATTATATGGATTTAATCTATTTCTCAATATGCTAACTCCCATAAAAAAACAGGGTGATGAGCATATTTACATTCTGCTTAAAATCGGCATAATCGATTGGATGTCAGGTTGTTATATGGGTATTTACAGATTTGTCAATGTCAGTTTGTTATATGGGTATTTACGGGTTCGTCTGGATGCTCATTGGTTCAGAAATCACCTATGACGATGCCCTTTTTATCCTCTATGAAGTTCACGTCATAGGCAATCACGCAGATGGAGACAAGGATCTTCTGAAGAAAACGTGTCTCGAAATTACGCTGCCAGCGGCAAAAGCCCGCTTTGCTCAGGTGCTTCGCAATTCGCCGCGGGCTATGCCGCTGCTCAGATATCCATCGACAAGAGGATGTCCTGCACGGTATCTGATGATGCCTTGTCAATCTTTGCCTAACATACGGCACCGCAGCCGGCAAATACGCCGGCCGGCTGCTCAAAGCAAACTGCGCAGCTCAGCCCAAGGGCTGCTCCGCTTGCTTTGTGCCTCAGACGCACTATGAAATGCAAATCAACCGGGATTTTTCGTTGACCCGATTTTTCGTTGACCCCCAATCTTCGAAACTGTCGTCAGTTGCGACAAAAATAAAAAAACACCGCGGCGGATGTGCTGCGGTGTTTTTGGTGGGAGCAGAGGGAGTCGAACCCCCGACCCTCTGCTTGTAAGGCAGACGCTCTGAACCAACTGAGCTATGCTCCCAAACAAACTTGCTCCTGAACCAGGACTTGAACCTGGGACCCTCTGATTAACAGTCAGATGCTCTAACCAACTGAGCTATTCAGGAATTTTATTCCTGTTGTTTCGTAACGGGATTGCAAAGGTACAACAATTTCTGTTTCCTGCAAATTTTTTTCTGCATTTTTTTGCTAACTTTGTCAAGATATTTTAGGACATCTGTTGGACTTATTTTGGAAGATGCTGATTTTCAGTTTTTTTAGAGGATATGTGCCAGCCAAATAAAGAATAACCTTATTTATATGGATATCGATCTCTTATCAAAAATGGTTAAAGAACTTATCCTTGACAATGATGAAGTGTCATTGCCGGGAGTCGGTTCTTTCGTGGCAGAACTTGTTCCATCCTCATTTTCGGATAAGGGCTACACTATCAATCCTCCATATAAACGTCTGAGCTTCAGAAAGAAAGCAGACGCCTCTGACAATGTCCTGATAGATTTCTATGCGAAGTCCAATAATGTGGACAAGGAAACTGCTTCGAAGATTGTCATCGATTTCCTGTCGGAGATGCAGAAGGTCCTCGAACTCAGGAAGTCCATTGTCTTTCCGGGCTTGGGAAAACTCAGGGCGACCAAGGAGAATATTTTCTTCTTCGTGGCCGATGAGGACCTGGATATTTATCCGGAAGGGTTCGGGCTCGAGCCGATTTCCCTTAAGACACATGAGGAGACTCCGGCAGAGGTTTCAGCGACTATCGCGGCGCTTCAGGATATCCTTAATCCGGAGGAAACGGAAAGCCAGTCCGGCAGTGGTGAACAGCCTGAGGCGGAGTCCGGCAGTGAAGAGCCGTCTGAAGCGGTGTCCGGCCCGGAAGATGCGCCTGAAGTGACCGGTGACGGGCAGCCTGAGTCCTCACTTGAGGCAGAGAACGAGTCCGACAGCGAACTGCAGCCTGAGCAGCAGGCGACAGCCGAGGAGTCAGACCACCAGTCTGAGAACGAATCTCAGCATGATGAGGAACGCGAACAGGAGACAGTACAGCACGTAGAAGCTTCAAGTTCGGAAGACGCGCCTGAAGTGACCGGTGACGGGCAGCCTGAGTCCTCACTTGAGGCAGAGGCCGAGTCCGACAATGAACTGCAGCCTGAGCAGCAGGCAACAGCCGAAGAGTCCGGCCACCAGTCTGAAAACGACTCGCAGTCTGAGGCAGAAGGCGAACAGGAGAATGAGCCGCAGCAGGAACCGGAATCTGACAATGAGCCGGACGTGCCGGTCGAGCAGAATAATTCGAATGAACCGGAGCATCCACGGACAGAGCCTGCGAAAAAGAGCAGGAAGGGATGGAAAGCATTGATCTGGACGGCGGTAGCCATCGCGGCATTGGCCGTGACCTTCATTGTCGGCTTCGTCATCCTCGCCCATATCGCGCCGGACTTCATTGACTCGATCCTCTATACACAAGAAGAGCTGGAAATCATAAATCACTGATTCCCAGCCCTGTATAGTAATCCGTACACGCTTACCGTACTCTGATTGAGCGCCCGATTCTCAACGTGGTCTTGGCCGAAATTCCGTTCAATGCACAGAGTTTCTTGACTGTCGTGTGATACTTCACGGCGAGTGAACCGAGAGTGTCTCCCGACCTGATTTTGTGGTATTGGGCCTTGGCCAGTTCAGCCGCCTTGCGCGCTTCCTCTTTCTCCCTCAGTTCCTGCTCGGCAGCCCTTGCGGCATAATACGTGGAATCAGCCTTCATTATCAGGTAGTCCTCCTCGTCGCTTTCCTGGATATACTTGCTGCTTGCATCCAGGAACCGCTTTTTCAAGATGAAAAGCCTGTGTCTCAATGTGCCGCTCTCGAAATCGATAAGCCACTGCGGGTCGAATGCGAAACCGCAATACCTTGTCTCGAAATGCAGATGCGCTCCCGTAGAACGTCCCGTGGAACCGCCCAGACCGATGGCCTGTCCGGCAGTCACCCAGTCGCCAGGGGAAACCAGACGCTTGGACAAATGCGCATAGAAAGTCTCCAGACCATTGTCGTGACGGATGACCACCAAGTTGCCATAGCCTCTGTAATACTTTGACAGTCTGACCTTTCCGGTGAAGGCTGCCACGACCGGTGTGCCGGTTTTGAGGGGCAGGTCCACGCCCATGTGCCTGCGCCCGTGACGGTATCCGAAAGGAGAGTAAACCTTTGTCTGATAAGGACAATGATATTCGCTCAATGTATCCACTACCCACAGCGAGATGTCATCCTGCAGGTCCTTCGTGTCCAGCCTGTACGGATTCGGAAGCTCTTCGTTCCAATAATCCTTGTAAATCTGGGCGGAAGCCGCCACGTTCGGGTCCTTGTAGTACTTCCAGGTATAATCCTCCAACAATAAAATTTTCACTGCCGGATTGCCCGTGTCCAATGTGTCAATCGGATAAGCAAATGACTTGTCAATCGATTTGACAGGCTGAAGTGCTGTCCGTGGTACGAGCAGAGATGCCCTGCTCATTGTCATCAATGTATCTTGTGCGGCTGCACGCTCGCTCCGGAAAGAAACCAGAGCGAGCAATGCCGCTCCGGCAGTAAGAATTTTATTGAAGTTCATATGTTTATACTGTTGATTACTCTGCACCGAATTCTGATTTGAGCAGAGTTTTCGTTTCGTTGATTTTTTCTTCGAGTAGTTCCTTGGAAGTGGCTTCACAGATAAATCTGAGGTAAGGCTCTGTGTTTGAAGGCCTTATGTTGAACCACCAGTCCTTGAATTCTACGCGGTATCCGTCGAAATCCATAAAGGCTGTAGGAGTCTCCTTCGCCGTGAAATGTGCCTTGACCGCATCCATAGCGCCCTTTTTGTCCTCGAGACGGAAATTGATTTCGCCTGAGTTCTGATATCTTGCGATTTTCCCGATAAGCTGGCTGAAGGTGATGCCTTTCTTCTTCATGTTCGCAAGTACTCTGAGTACCAGGATGGACGCGAGGAGACCGCTGTCGGAATAGAAGAAGTCACGGAAATAGTAATGTCCTGCAAGTTCGCCGCCCCATACGCCGTCAAGTTCGCGCAGTTTGCGGGCTGCGTTTGCCCTGCCGACTTTCCATGTGAACATCTTGGCTCCCATAGGCTCGAGATATTCGCCTACTGCTTTCGAACTGCGGATGTCCTGGATGACGATGCCCGGTTCGTGGCGCTCGTCGATGAAATAGTGTCCGAGCAATGCGATCATGAGGTCAGGAGAAACGAAATTGCCTTTCTCGTCCACGAACATCACGCGGTCAGCGTCGCCGTCATAGATGACGCCTGCATCAGCGCCTGATTTCTTCACGAGCTCTTCCAGTGCCACTACGTTCTTGTGTATCAGTGGGTTAGGTTCGTGATTCGGGAAAGTTCCGTCCATCGTGTCGAAAATATACTCAGGGCCTTCTCCGAAAATCTCCTTCGCATAGAGCGAACTCATTCCGTTGGAAAGGTCGAACGCGAGTTTCAGGTCACTGTAGTCTCCTTTGTATTTGAGAAGGAAGCTCAGATAATCCTGATGAATGTCTTTCTGATAGACTTTGCCTCTTTCGGCAGCTACAGGAGTAGGTTTGTTCTCTTTGATCCAGGCCTCTATCTGTCCAAGTCCAGTGTCATAACCTACCGGCAATGCGTTTTCGCAGGAAACCTTCATTCCGTTGTACTCTTTCGGGTTGTGGGACGCCGTAATCTGTACGGAAGCCTTGAAACCATAGTTCGCGGTGCCGAAATATACCATCGGCGTGGTGCTCAGGCCGACATCGTAAACATCGGCGCCTGCGTCATTGATACCCTTCAGAAGGTACTCGTGGATCTCGTCAGATGAGACTCTGCAGTCTCTTCCGACAAGCACCTTGTCAGTACCGAGAAGTTCAGGAAGAAAATATCCTACCTTATAGGCAGTGTTTTTGTCGAAATCCACGTTATAAATTCCGCGGATATCGTAAGCGTGGAATGCTCCCATAATCTATTTTATTTTAGTGTTGTAATGTGTCGATACCTTGCCCTTGGCAATGTTCTGCAATTTCTTGGAAATCATCTTCTTGCGGATAGGGGAGACGTGGTCCACGAACATGTCTCCGTCCAGATGCGACATCTCGTGCTGGACCATGCGGCAGGCGAACTTGTCGAACTTCTCCGTCACCTTTTCCCCGTTTTCATTATAGTACTCCACAGTCATTGACTTGGGCCTGCTTATCTCGCAGTAGATTCCCGGGATGCTCAGGCAGCCTTCCGAATAGTCGGTCTCCTCCTTGCTCTGTTCGAGAATGACCGGATTCAGCATGGTGCGCTTGAAATCCTTGAGATAGTCATAGACGTCGGTCATGCCGGTGCCGTCCACTATCAATGCCCTTTTGCTGACGCCTATCTGGGGTGCGGCCAGGCCGCAGCCGTCAGAGTGTTTCAATGTATCTTTCAAATCCTGTACAAGTGAAGCAATGCCTTCCTTGTCCTCAATGTCGATTTCTTCAGCTCTTGCCCTGAGGACTTCCGAGCCGTATAAATATATAGGTTGTATCATATTCTGAATTATTTTTTCCTGCGGCGTTTCCCGGAAGCGTTTCGGGACAATGTCTCAGGAATCTGAATGGCGGCGGGGTTCGCCGCAAAAGATATGCCACCGTTCTGTGACGCATTTTCGCGGTCCAGCCAGCTCTGCAGTATTATGGCGGCGCTGATTTTGTCCACGGAAGCCTTGTCCTTTCTCTCGGACGCCTTCATTCCGCCGTCAATCATGGCCCTATGTGCCAGCACCGATGTAAACCTCTCATCTTCAAGCGTTACCGGTACGTCCGGAAAAGCCTTGGCGAGCTGTTTCAGAAAAACATCCACGTCTGCAGCTGCCTCTGACGGCTTGCCGTCCATATTGATCGGATATCCGACAACGAACCGGACAATGGTCTCGCCGGTGGAATAATTTTTAAGATAATCTATTATCTTTGCACTTTGTACGGTTTCCAGAGCGGATGCGAAAATTCGTAAAGGATCGCTTACAGCCAAGCCGATTCTCTTTCGTCCATAGTCTATTCCGATAATTCTCTCCATAATCGTGCAAAGTTAACAAATAATTTTTATAACAGGGTTTGCAGATGGCCTCACAGAAACAGTCCAAGGCACCGAAGGTCGAGCACTTCAGAATGTCTCTCATAGATGACATGACTCACAAGCGGTTGTGGGTGATGAGATTTACCCGCACTACTTTTTTCGTGTCCATAGTTTCTGTCGTCATGGTGATAATGGCATTGTCCTACTCGCTCATTGCCTTTACGCCTATCAAGACCTTCATTCCGGGCTATCCGGACGCGCACACCAAGCGTGCGGCGATAAACAATGCATTGACGATAGACTCTCTTCAGAATGTCATCTATACATGGAAGTTCTACACTGAAAACCTGAAGAAAGTCATGGACGGGGCTGATCCTGTGCTGATTGACAGCGTGATACGCACTCAGGACGCCACGGCGGAACTGTCTGCGACAGAGCGTAAGGAACTCGACAGCAAGGACTCGCTGCTCCGGGCCAATGTCCGTGCGGAGGAGAGGTTCGGCCTGTCCGGGGCCAATGAAAGGAGACTCCCTATCGAGGGCGTTCATTTCTTCACTCCTCTGAAGGGAGTGGTCTCACAGGGATATGACCAGCTTCTGCATCCTTACATTGACATAACCGCTCCTGCGAATTCGGTCGTATTTTCGGTACTCGACGGTACGGTAATCGGGGCCGGGTGGAGCGATGATTCGGGTTATACACTTCAGATACAGCATACCGGCGACATAATTTCCGTTTACAAGCACAATCAGAAGCTCCTCAAGAAGACCGGGGACAAGGTTACGGCCGGAATGCCGGTAGCTATAGTAGGAAACACGGGCTCATTGACCACAGGTGAGCACCTGCATTTCGAGTTATGGTACAAGGGGGAGGCTGTGGACCCTACCAAATACATTAATTTCTAATGACAGAAAAACGTCGCATAGCGATTTTGGGCTCTACCGGTTCCATCGGCCGTCAGGCTCTGGATGTAGTAAGGCAGCACAAGGATTTGTTCGAGGTTGAACTGCTTACGGCAAACAACAGTTCGGCTCTTCTGATAGAACAGGCGATGGAATTCCGCCCCGGAAGCGTAGTCATATGTAATGAAGCCAAATACCAGGAAGTTGCGGATGCTCTGCAACCGAATGATATAAAGGTATTTACGGGCATGGATTCGGTCTGCTCGCTCGTGGAGGCGGAAGACATTGACATTGTCCTTACTGCACTTGTCGGCTTCAGCGGGCTCAGGCCTACGATTTCCGCGATCAAGGCGGGCAAGATAATCGCTCTTGCGAACAAGGAAACTCTGGTGGCCGGCGGGTCTGTTGTCATGGATCTGGCCAAGAAGTACAATTCGCCGATTCTGCCTGTGGATTCAGAACATTCGGCCATATTCCAATGCCTTCTCGGGGCGACTGGCAATCCTATTTCGCGCATCCATCTCACGGCATCCGGCGGGCCTTTCCGTACATGGGACAGGGACAGGATCGCTGCTGCCACGAAGAATGAGGCGCTGAAGCATCCGCAGTGGACAATGGGAGCGAAAATAACCATTGATTCCGCCACGATGATGAACAAGGGATTCGAGATGATTGAGGCCAGGTGGCTGTTCGATACGGCTCCGGACAAGATCAATATCGTGGTCCATCCGCAGTCCATAATCCATTCCATGGTGGAGTTTGCGGACGCTGCAGTCATCGCCCAGCTCGGCAATCCGGATATGCGGGAGCCGATACAGTTTGCGCTCAGCTTTCCGGAAAGACTCACATTGAACAATAAGAAACTGGATTTCGCTTCGCTGCAGGGGCTGACTTTCGAGAAGCCCGATATGGAGAAATTCCCGTGTCTGTCGCTCGCGTTCGAGGCTATCAGGAAGGGAGGCAATGTCCCTTGCGCCATGAATGCTGCCAATGAAGCGGCTGTGGCTGCGTTCTTGAAGGAAAGCATCCGGTTCTATGACATTCCCGAGATCATATCCGCTTGTATGGCTGGAGTGAATTTTGTAGAGAAGCCGACGGTGGAAGATCTGCTCTCCACCAACGCGGAGGTGTACCGTGCCGCGGCTGAAATGTGTGCGAAACTCGCACGGTAACAGGTAGTTGAAAACGAAACTTGAGCATTTGGAAACAGAATGGTAGTATTGATGAAGACACTCCAGGTGATAATTGCATTGTCCCTGCTGATAGCGATACACGAACTCGGACATTTTATATTTGCCCGCATCTTCGGAATCAAGGTGGACAAGTTTTTCCTTTTTTTCGACGCTGGTGATGTGAAACTGTTCAGTACGAAGACAACTGGCTGGTTTACAAAGCTTTTCCCGAAAATGAAGGACGCGGATACCGAATATGGCATCGGCTGGCTTCCTCTCGGCGGCTATTGTAAAATCAATGGAATGATAGACGAGTCGCTGGATACGTCCATGCTCGGCAGCGAGCCGAAACCGTGGGAGTTCCGTTCCAAACCGGCATGGCAGAGGGCATTGGTGATGGCTGGAGGCGTGCTGTTCAATTTCCTCTTCGCCATCTGCGTCTATATTTTCATGTTGGCGCATTGGGGGAGTGACTATTTGAGCAACGAGCAGAATAAGATTTATGTCAATGAACTTGCTTATGAGATGGGTTTCCGCAATGGGGACCGGATTCTGAAGTTCGACGATTATGAGCCCAAGGATTTCTCAATGCTGCAGGCGGATCTTGCAAGACGCTCCGTAAGGACAGCCACCGTGCTGCGTGGAGAAGATACCGTGGTGCTCTATATGGACAAGCGCATGGTGGGCGAGATGCTGAACTCTCCGGGGATGTTCACGCCGGCGATACCGTTCGCAATCGATTCATTGGCAAGAGGTTCTGTCAATGCCGGCTCAGGGTTGAGGCATGGCGACGTGGTCATCGGCATTGACACGGTAGCTGTCGCTTATGTGCAGGATGCATGGAAATTGCTTGCCGCGAAGGCGGGCGGACAGATCACTGCGAAAGTGCTGCGCGGAGCTGATACATTGGCAGTTCCGTTGCAGGTGGACTCGGCAGGACGTATAGGAGTGATGCTGCAGGTGCCGGGCATGCAGAAACGTGAATATACATTGGCCCAGGCCATACCGGCAGGCGTCGAATATACATGGAATATGGTTTCCGGCTATGTCCGTGATTTGAAGCTTGTAGCGACACCGAGCACGGGGGCGTACAAGTCTGTCGGCAGCTTCATAGCGATAGGACAGGTGTTCCCGTCGCATTGGAACTGGCTGATATTCATTAACTTGCTTGCGATGCTGTCGATAATGCTCGGCGTCATGAACCTTATCCCGATACCGGGTCTGGACGGCGGTCACCTGCTGTTCCTGATAGTCGAGATGGTCACCGGCCGCAAACCGAGCGAGAAGTTTATGATGGTAGCCCAGATTTTGGGTATGTTCCTGCTGATGGCGATAATGGTTTTCGCCTTCGGCAATGATATAATGCGATTGTTCCGTTAATGTAAAATTTACCTGTTATGAGAAGATTTTATCAGATAAGAAATGCCTTTGCATTGTCAATGCTTATGGTCCTGGCTTCTTGCCGCGGTGGCTCTGACAAGCCTCTTCTGCCGAATGTGAGCGGAAAAGCCGGCGAAGTGATAGTGGTGATGGACAAGAGCGACTGGGACGGCAACCTCGGCGGAGAAACCCGTGGCGTGCTTGCGGCGGACTATCCTTTCCTGCCTCAGAGAGAGCCGACGTTCTCCATTGTCAATGTTCCTCCTACGGGATTTGCAGACCTTTTCAAGATACACAGGAATATACTTATATATAATATATCGCAGGACGTGAGGAAGAGCGGCGTGATCTATCGCAATGACCAGTGGGCCTATCCTCAGTGCGTGATCCAGATTTCCGCACCGTCTGCCGATTCTGCCGCCACATTGCTGCAGAAGAACAGCGAGCGCATAGTTTCGACCATCGAGCAGGCCGAGAGGGACAGGATCATTGTCAATGCCAAGAAATATGAGGCTCCGGGCGTTCAGCCTGTGGTCAAGGAGATGACCGGCGGTTCACCATGCTTCCCGATGGGTTACAAGGTCCGCAAGAAGACGGACAATTTCATCTGGATTTCAGACGACAAGCAATACACTACGCAGGGCGTATTCGTGTACAAGTATCCTGCAGCGCAGGTGGAGAATTTCACGGAGGAGAACATCATCGCTCACAGAAACCAGTTCCTGAAGGAGAATGTGCCGGGAATGTTCGACAATACGTATATGATTACCAATGAGATAGCCACTCCGGAGGTAAAATTCATCCGTTTCCGCGGCCGTCAGTTCGCTGAGACCCGCGGCCTGTGGGAGGTCTTCGGAGACTATATGGGCGGCCCTTTCGTGTCACATTCATTCTACAGCCGTGACGGTAAGGACATCATTGTCCTGGACGGCTTCGTCTATGCCCCTAAATATGACAAGCGCCAGTATCTCAGACAGGTGGAGGCAGTTCTCTACTCATTTGAATGGGCTGACGACCCTTCCGGAAACAAGCAGTCTGAGGAAGAAGAGATACCTGCTTTGACTACTAAATGACACACTGATCAGTAACATATAGTGGCTGATTCCAAACAGCGGTATCAGCCACTATTGTAAACAAAAATTGTATGAAATTCAGAACAATTCTATTATTAGCGACAGTCTCATTTTTCACTACGCTCTCCTGTGCACCGAAAACAACGGAATGGACAGGATGGACAAACCCGCTTTTCGAGGGGCAGTATGCCGACCCTGAAGGGATAATGATCGGTGATGAACTATGGATATATCCGACTGCATCGCATCCATTTGAGGAGCAGCTCTATATGGACGCCTTTTCCTCCAAGGACCTGAAGACCTGGACCAAGCACAGCAACATCATCACCAACAAAGAGATAAGCTGGCTCCGTAAGGCCCTTTGGGCTCCGGCCATCGTGCATAAAGACGGAAAGTTCTTTCTTTTCTTCGCCTGCAACAATGTTTATGAAGGAGATACGGGCGGCATTGGCGTAGCTGTGTCTGACAAGCCTGAAGGCCCTTTTCAAGACCTTCTCGGCAAACCGCTTCTGAACGACATCGTCAACGGGGCCCAGCCTATCGACCAGTTCGTCTATCAGGACCCGGCATCCGGTGACTGGCTGATGTTCTACGGCGGCTGGGGACACTGCAATCTCGTCAGACTCGCTGATGATTTCAAATCCATTGTCCCGTTCGAAGACGGAAGCCTTTTCCGGGAAGTCACGCCTGAGGGGTATGTAGAAGGGCCGTTTATGATCCAGCGTGACGGCAAGTTCTATTTCATGTGGAGCGAGGGGAAATGGCGCGAGGACAACTACCGTGTAGCCTATTCCATTTCAGACACCCCTTATGGTCCGTTCAAGAGAATCGGAACCATACTGGAAAGTGATCCGGAGCACGGAACTGGCGCAGGACATCACAGCGTTGTGCGGCGCGGCGATGATTTCTACATCATCTACCACCGTCATCCGCTCGGTTCCACTGACGGAGACAACCGCGTAGTCTGCATTGACCGTCTCGAATTCGACGAAAACGGCTTCATCCTTCCTGTGAAAATGTCTTAGGGAGGAAGAAGAATTGCGGTTTGCCTGACTCGATTTGAGGAGGGCGAGAAGTGGCCGCGAGTAAAAAAATGCATAATCGTAAAGAAAATATTTTGCGATTTAGAAAATAATACATACCTTTGCAATCCCTTAAAATTTCTTAACGAGATTGCTGGGTAAGTCTGGTGGGTTCGTATAACGGTTAGTACTCGAGATTTTCATTCTCGCAATAGGAGTTCGATTCTCCTACCCACTACTAAATATTAAAAAATAAAAACAATGGCAAATAACGCATCTGCAGAAAAGTGCATTCGCCAGAGCGAAAGGCACAGATTGCATAATAAGTATTATGCAAAGACCACAAGGAATGCTATCCGTGCGATCAGAAATACGACAGACAAGAAGGCTGCCGAGGCAAATGCCCCTAAGGTATATGCAATGATCGACAAACTTGCTAAAGTTGGCATTATCCACAAGAATAAAGCTGCCAACCTTAAGAGCGGAATCTCTGTTTATATAAACAAGCTCGCGTAAGTTTAGAAAGTAGCGGGATGTAGCGCAGTTGGCTAGCGCACTACGTTCGGGACGTAGGGGTCGTGCGTTCGAGTCGCATCATCCCGACTTGCAATAGAGAAGTTCAGAAATGGACTTCTTTTTTTGTGCCCGGCCGGTCCGGTGATCTTATCCTACGGATGTACTATAAGTGACTTATAGTTATATTTTATTCGCAATCGGCACGGTACGGCTGTCCGTTTTGTATCTTTTCCATATTTCGTTTTCTATATTTGCGGCACTTTTGGTTAAACTTGGTTGAGGTTGACAAGAACTTCGCAATACATAAAAACACTTAGTATGGAATATTTTGTAAAGACATTCGAGAATACGGTCAGAAGGTGCTGGAACTCTCCGGCGCTGGACGAGTACAGGACATCGAGTGAAACATATGGGCAGCTGGCGTCAGACATTGAAAAGATACATACCTATTTCGAGGCGGCAGGGCTCAAGAGAGGCGACAAGATTGCCATCAATGCGCGAAGCAGCGCGAACTGGATCAAGACCTTCATGGCAGCAGTGTCAGGCGGTTATGTGGCAGTCGAACTTTTCAACGGTTACACGGCGCGTGACGCCCAGGCCCTGGTGGACCATTCCGACAGCCGTCTGCTGTTTACGGAAAAGACCCTGTTCAAGGATATGGATTTCGAGTCAATGCCGAAATTGCTCGGAGTCATTGACCTGAAAAGCGGGGAACTCCTCGCATCCAGAGGCTCTTTCGGTATGGTCTATGAGCAGCGCGACCGTATTTTTGCTGAGGCATATCCCGGAGGTCTGAAGCCTGAGGATATCTGCTATCCGGACAGACCGTTGGACGATCTTTGCGCGATAATGTACACTTCCGGCTCGACAGGATTTCCGAAGGGCGTCATGCTCTCGGTCCGCAACTTCAGTGCGAATATCGAAATGATTCCGATACATTGTCCGTATAAGGAGGGAGACAATTATGTCAGCGTGCTTCCTTATGCACATATTTTCGGTCTGACATTCGACGGAGTTGCCCCGTTGTGCCTGGGTATGCATCTGGTGGTGCTGTATGTGCCTCCTGTCCCGTCCAACCTCAAGCCGGTGCTCCGCGAGTTCAAGCCGAGAGTGTTCTTCGCAGTGCCTCTCATCTTGAAGAAGATGATAGACGATACTATCGGAGAGTTCGTGAACAGCAAGACCGGCAAGGCTAAACTTGAAGACTGGCAGAACAATCCTGATTACTGTGATGCCCTCAAGACCATATTCATGGAAGGAATGGGCGGCGGAATCGAGGAGTTCGTGACCGGCGGCGCGGCCATCCCTGACAAGATCGAACAGCTTCTCGCGGTAAAACTGAAAACACCGTTCGTGACCGGTTACGGAATGACTGAGACGGCCCCGCTTATCAGCGTCGGAAAAGTAGGAAGCTACAAACTTAAGTCTGTCGGCGAATATGCTTCGGAATATGTCAATGTCAAGATAGATTCCATTGACCCTCAGAATGTTGCGGGTGAAGTGCTGGTCCGTGGCGACGTGGTGTTCTCCGGCTATTACAAGAATGACGAGGCTACGAAAGCAGTATTCACTGAGGACGGATGGTTCCGCACAGGAGATTTGGGTACCATTGACAAGGACGGGACATTGTTCCTTGTGGGAAGGTGCAAGAGCATGCTTCTTTCTTCCAACGGACAGAATATCTATCCTGAGGAAATCGAGGTTATACTGAACAATATGCCGTTCGTGGCTGAGTCGCTGATCGTCAGCAGGAACGAGAAACTCGTGGCCCTGATCGTGCCTGACCAGAATGAACTTGGCGAGGCCGGTACGGATGCGGAAAGTCTGGAGCAGATAATGGATGCGAACCTCGCCGGACTTAACAAGATGATTCCGGCCTACTCGGTGGTCTCATCGTACGAGATTCATCTTGAGCCGTTTGCAAAAACTCCTAAGGGAAGCATCAAGCGTTTCCTGTACGTATAAACAGACAACATTTTCATATCAGTATATAATACACTATCTACGTACGGCGGGCAGAAGCGATTCTGTCCGTCGTTTATTTTATGGAATGAAGGACAATCTCATTGACTATCCTGTCGATGTTGTCGTGTTTCTTGTCCGGCATCGTCGGCTGAAACATGACAAGCGCCAGAATCAGAGGGAGGTAGTCTTTGAGAGAATAGCGTAATGCCCTGAGAGCGAATTGGATATGTGATGTGACTTGACGCACCGGGATTCCATAGATTTCAGAAATCTCCCCATATGTCTTCTCATCAATGCGGCTGGCAAGAAACACCTTTCTCGTCACATCCGGCATGCGCTTGAGACAGTTGTCCACCAATGTGTTGATCTCGTCGGCGAAAAGATGCTCGGGATCCAGACTGTTCAGGGAATTGATCTCATATGTCCGCATCCTGCTGCCGGTTTCATAGAAATTCTTATGGATCCGAGTGCGGTTGTTTTCGACTTTCAGGTAATCCAGACAGCGGTTTATGATGGATTTGAAGGCGTAGGACTCGTAATTCTCCGTATTGAGAGTCGCCCGCTTCTCCCACATTCTGATAAAACATTCATTGACAATGTCTTCAGCTGCGCTGTCGTCGTGAATATAGGAATTGGCTATCTTGACAAACATCTGTCTGCATCGGGAGAATATTCTTCCGAATTCTTCTTCTGTCAGGTCTCTGGAAATTTTTCCTTCTTCTGTCATATCTGATTCCTGAAAGTAATTCGACTTAATGCAGTTATGTTATCAGTTCTAACAGTTACTCCGCAAATATAGTATATAAAACCATAAGTCATAACGGACAGGTGGCAAAACATTACGATTTCGAAAAAAATCAAATAATTACTGTAAACGTGTAATCGATGCTCGTCTATAATTACGAATGCGCAGAACAACGGTTAAAAATTGCGAAAGATGACAGACGAATTGCTTTTCAGATATTTCAGTAATGAGGCTTCCGCCGAGGAAGTGGCTCAGATCGAGCAGTGGCTGGAGGAAGATCCGGCCAGACAAAGCGAGTTTGACTCTGCCCACTATCTTTTCAATGCCATGATTCTGCATTCAGACGAGTTGTCCAAGATGACGACACCTGGCGCACTTGAAAAGACATCAAGAAAATCCAAGGTCCGCAGACTGGTTTACCGTTACGCGGCCGCAGCTGCTGCAGTAGTGATTGCAGGACTTTCAGGTGTATTTGTAGAGAGAGAAATCAATTACAACAAGATGACGGCACAGACAAATGTGCTTGAAGTTCCTGCCGGCCAGAGAATGTCGGTTACTCTCAGTGACGGCACTCAGGTACAGCTGAACGGGAACTCGAGGATCGAATATCCTGCCATCTTCTCCCGCAAGCAGAGAAATGTGAAACTCTCAGGAGAGGCATTCTTTGAGGTCAAACATGATGAAAGACATCCTTTTATAGTAGAGACATTCGCATCCAAGGTCGAAGTGCTCGGAACAAGGTTCAACGTTTACGCTGATGAGGCATCTGAGCATTTTTCCACAACTCTTGTAGATGGAAAAGTGAAGGTGACCACGAACGATGAGACAGCGGAACAGGTAGTTCTGGCTCCGGATGAGATGGTGAGATTCGTGAACAATCACCTTGTGGTGACGAAGGTCGATGCCGAGAATCTGATATCCTGGACAGAGGGCTATGTCAATCTCGCGGACACTGATTTCGCATCTCTCATGCACAGATTTGAAAACGTTTACGGGGTAAAAATAGTGATAGAGAGAGAAACTATGCCAGAGATAGGATACAAGAGTGGAAAAATCCGTGTCTCCGAGGGTGTACATTTCGCACTGAAGCTTCTTCAGCATGAGTGTAAGTTCACTTATACTGAAAATTATGAAACCAACACGATAACAATAAGATAACACACAATAGAATTTGATCCGACATCGTTCTTCGGAGGATCCGTCCCCCGTAAGGCTTTGTGAGACTGAATTTAAAACGATAATAATAAACCACGTAGCATTTATGTCGAAGACAGTATTATCCAAAATTGGAACACTGTTGCTTCCCCTGATAATCTCCGTTTTCTGCTCGTTTCCCGCTTATGCGCAGACAGAGAAGACGTTGACTATCGAAGCGAAAGCAATCGCTTTGGAAAAAGTGATGCAGCAGATTGAAAAACAGACCAACTGCGTTTTCCTCAACAAAGATGTGGATGTACAGGAAAAAGTGTCTGTAAGCATTTCCGGGAAAACTCTTTCCGAGACCCTGAATATCTTATTCAAGGACAAGAACATCAATTGGAAGATTGATTCCGGACACATTATCATTTCCAAGAAGGCCGCCCAGCCTAAAGCAGACGGGGCGGGGAGTGCCAAATCCTCACAGATCAGTGGCGTAGTCATTGATGAAGAGGGAGTTCCGGTAATAGGTGTGGGTGTCATCATTCAGGGCACCACCATCGGAACCGGTACGGACCTGGACGGAAATTTCTCTTTTGTATTGCCGGAGGGAATGGAGAACTCTTCTCTTGAGTTTTCCTGCCTCGGCTACACAACCCAGGTACTTAAGATAGGCACCCGCAGAGTCTTCAATATCACAATGACAAGCGACGCGATCATGATGGAGGGAACTGTCGTCACGGCTCTCGGCATCAAGCGTTCAGAGAAGGCCCTCAGCTACAATGTGCAGCAGGTCAATGCTGATGAAGTGACAATGAACAAGGATGCCAACTTCATCAACTCCCTCAACGGTAAGGTTGCAGGACTTAATATCAATGCCTCCTCTTCAGGAGTCGGCGGCGCGTCAAAGGTGGTGATGCGAGGAATGAAATCCATCAGCCAGTCTTCAAACGCGCTCTATGTCATTGACGGTGTCCCTATGTACACTACCGCCCGCGACGGCGGTACACAGTTCGCTTCACAGGGTTCTACGGATCCGATTGCGGACATCAACCCGGAAGACATTGAAAGCATCTCGGTTCTTACCGGTGCTGCAGCTGCGGCTCTTTATGGCTCGGATGCAGCCAATGGTGCAATCGTGGTGACGACAAAGAAAGGCAAGGAAGGCAAGCTCACGGCAACAGCTTCAGCGTCTGTGGAGTTCATGACACCATTCGTATTGCCACGTTTCCAGAACCGCTACGGAACGGGCGACCTCAATTCCTCCATCGGCTCGGATGTACGCAGCTGGGGAAATCTCATGAATGAGGCCAACAACCCTAAATACGACCCTGCGAAGGATTATTTCCAGACAGGAGTGACCCACAACGAGACAGTCTCCGTATCAATGGGCAATGAGAAGAACCAGAGCTATCTTTCAGGTTCCTCGATCGACTCATACGGTATGGTTCCCAACAACCGCTACAACCGCTACAACTTCACATTCCGCAATACCACATCTTTCCTCAAGGACAAGATGCATCTTGACTTCAGTGCCAGCTTCATCAGCCAGAGGGACAAGAACATGACCAACCAGGGTACATACAACAACCCTCTCGTCGGTGCATACATCTTCCCTCGCTCAAACGACTGGGATGCTGTCCGTATGTATGAAAGATATGATGTCGTGCGCCGTCTGTCCACACAGTATTGGCCAATCGGAGATGCCGGTATGACAATGCAGAACCCATACTGGATCAACTACCGCAACCTCCGTGAAAACCGCAAGGACCGTTTCATGCTGAACGCTCAGATGAGTTACGACATCCTTGACTGGCTGAACATTTCAGGTCGTGTGAAGATGGACCAGTCTGCCACCAAATACACCGAGAAATTCTATGCCTCTACATTCACCCAGCTCACGGAGAGTTCGCAGAATGGTCTCTATGGCATTTCAGAAATGACTGACCGCCAGATATATGCGGATTTTCTCGTAAATATCAACAAGCGTTTCGGCCAGGACTGGAACCTTCAGGTCAACCTCGGTACATCCATCTCGGACATGTACTATGACGCTTTGAAGAACCGTGGCCCTATCGCGGACGGACAGATGTCTGCGGAGCGCGCCGGTATCGCCAACGTGTTCAACGTTCAGAACCTCAGCAACTCCACCAAGACCACCAGACTTCAGGAAGGATGGCGTGAGCAGACACAGTCAATCTTCGGTTCAGCCGAAATCGGATTCAAGGGAGCATACTATCTCACCCTCACAGCCCGTAACGACTGGCCGTCACAGCTTGCTGGTCCTCACTCCAACAGGAAGTCATTCTTCTATCCTTCAATCGGAGGCTCAGTGGTGCTTTCACAGATCATCCCTAATATGCCTAAGGAACTGGAGTACTTGAAGATCAGAGGCTCATATGCGTCAGTAGGTACCGCTTTCGAGCGTTACATCGCCAACCCTATGTACAGCTGGAACACAAGCGGTCTCAGCTGGAATACCCAGACACAGTATCCTGTATATGACCTCAAGCCGGAGCTTACCAATTCCTTCGAGATCGGTCTGTCAATGAGGTTCCTCCAGTATTTCAACATTGACGCGACTTATTATCATACAAATACCAGGAACCAGACATTCAATCCTCAGATTTCCACAGGTTCAGGCTCATCCGACATATTCATCCAGTCAGGAGACGTCAGGAACCAGGGTCTGGAGCTCACATTGGGCTTTGGCAAGACTTGGGACAAGTTCACATGGAACAGCAACTACACATTCTCATTCAACGAGAACAAGATCATGTCCCTTGCCGAGAATGTCACCAACCCTGCGACAGGCGAGAAATTCTCCGTATCGCAGCTTGACATGAACGGCCTCGGCCTTGCCCATTTCATCCTCCGCGAAGGCGGCTCCCTCGGTGACCTGTACTCGCTTGGTGATTTCAACTACGACAGCAACGGACGCATCATTGTCAATGAAGATGGAACGGTGGCAACCAGAACATTCTCAGACACAAAGGATTATGTCAAGCTTGGAAGTGTTCTTCCTAAGGCGAACATGTCTTGGAGAAATGACTTCAATATCGCAGGATTCAACTTCGGATTCCTCGTGTCGGCGAGACTCGGCGGTATCGTTTACTCAAGCACCCAGGCGATTCTCGACTACTATGGAGTATCCGAGGCCTCAGCGCTTGCACGTGACAACGGCGGCGTGTACCTGAATGGCGGCGACAGACTTGACGCAAACAAATGGTACAGCTCTGTCGGCGGTTCCAACCCGCTTCCTCAGGAATATACCTATTCTGGAACAAACGTCCGTCTCCAGGAAGCCTCTGTAGGCTATACCTTCCCGAGGAAGATGCTCGGCAATGTCTGCGACCTGAACATTTCCGTCGTAGGACGCAACTTGTGGATGATTTACAACAAGGCTCCGTTCGATCCTGAGTCAATCGCCACGACCGGCAACTACTATCAGGGTATCGATCATTTCATGATGCCTTCTCTCCGCAATTTCGGATTTAGTGTACGTGTAACATTCTAATTACGAGGAGGTATGATTATGCGAAAAATAACAATGACAAGAAATTTCCATTCGCTCGCAGGAGTCATAACACTTGGGCTCATGACTCTTTCATGCACGGGCAACTACTTGGATATCAATACCAATCCGTATGAGGTAAACCGCGAACAGACCCTCACTGACGGATATGCGACTGCTGCGGCGATTGCTGCAATGGGCGGAGCGGTAGTCTCTACCGATGTGAATACCGCGCAGTTCACGGACTGTCTGCTCGGAGGCCCGATGGGAGGATATTACTCCACGACAGGCGCATTCGAAAAGACCATTGACAATTACAATGCGACAGACGACTGGACGAGAGTATTGCTCGCAAGTGACAGGATTATCCCTACACTTTACTCCAACCTTTCGGAGCTCAAGAGCATAACTGACGACCCTGTCACACTTTCCATCGCAACCATCATCAAGGTGACTGCAATGCTCAGAGTGACAGATACATACGGTCCGATTCCTTACTCACAGATCGGTCAGGGCGGAAAAATCACCGTAGCCTACGACTCACAGGAGAAGGTATATGACACGATGTTCGCTGAGCTTGACGACTGCATCAAGACCCTGACGGAGAACAGACTTTCAGGCATTCCGTCCACAGCGGATCCTGTATATGACGGAACAGCTGTAAAATGGTGCAAGTTTGCCAACTCCCTGAAACTCAGAATGGCGATGAGGATTGTCTATGCTGCTCCTGAGAAAGCGAAGAAGTATGCCGAGGAGGCAGTGAACCACGAAATCGGTGTATTCACTGACAATTCTGACAATGCGGCTCTTCAGAAAGTGGCCTTCGGTGACAAGGGAAATCCTCTCTACACGGCTATCAAATACAACCAGCCTACAGGCAGCGTGACAGGCGGTGATACCCATGCGGCAGCAGACATCATCTGCTACATGAACGGATACAACGACCCTCGTCGTGCAAAATACTTCATCAAATCGGAGTTTGACGGCATTGACTATGCCGGTATCAGAATCAGCATTGAAAAACCGTCTCTGAACAGCGTGGGACGCAAGTATTCCGGAGTCAATGTCACTACAGAGGACCCTCTCGTATGGATGAATGCGGCTGAGGTTGCTTTCCTCAAGGCAGAGGCGAAGGCAGTGTTCGGTTTCAACATGGGTACCGGAACTGCAGAAGAGTTCTACAATGAAGGTATCAAGCTCTCATTCGAGCAGTTCGGTCTTTCAGGCTATGCTGAATATGCAGAGGACAACGAGAATAAGCCTGCAACATATGCCGACCCTGCTGGTCTCAACAGTTACGCCGGAGTGCTCTCAGCCATCACGGTAAAATGGAATGATGCAGCACCGGCAGCGGAAAAACAGGAGAGAATCATGATCCAGAAGTGGATTGCGAACTTCAACAATGGAATCGAGGCTTGGTCTGACCATCGCCGTACAGGTTATCCTAAGTTCTTCCCTGCAACAGACGCAGGCAACAAGAGCGGCGGTTCAGTGTCCAACGAATTCGGCGCACGCCGTATGGTCTATCCGCTTGCTGAGTACTCGAACAACGGTGAGAATGTGAACGCAGCCGTAGCTTCCTGTCTCAGTGGCCCGGACAAGATGGGCACACGCCTCTGGTGGGACTGCAATCCGGCAGTTGTGATAAAGTAATCTCAACTGGTAAGACAGGATTAAGATTAATTCAGAAACAGATTTACTGAAATGAAAAAGATTATAAATATATCGCAGGCCGTCCTCACGACATTGCTCTTCGTTTTCACGTCTTGCAGTGAATGGACCGAACCGGAAAATCTCGATTTCCGTCACCAGACTCCGGAGGAGATCGACCCTGCGGCTTATGAGGCATATCTCTCAGGCATCAGGGAATACAAGAAGACGGAGCACAAGCTGATGTTCGTCACAATGAAGGGCACCTCTGACCATCCGTCAAGCCAGAACCAGCATCTGATGGCGATGCCTGACAGTGCGGATTTCGTGATTGTGGACATGGATGAGGCACTTGACGCAGCTGTCGTGTCTGAGATTCCTCAGGTTCTTCAGCGCAAAGGCACAGAGGCGCTTCTCTTCATAGATTACGCGAGAATTCATACAGCATGGGGACTTCTTGAGGATAAAAGAGCTGACGAAGGAAAACCGGCAGGAACTGCTGCGGAAGCTGCACAGTTCTTCAAGGAGCAGACCCAGAAGCAGCTCGACAAATGTGGCGAGTATGGTTTCCATGGAGTCGTAGCCTCTTTTGTCGGAAATACGGCTACAGAATATGCCAAAGCTTCCCACGAAGCCTTCATCGCAACAATCAAGGCATATTGTGCAGCGAAACCCGAACTGAAGGTTGTATTCAGGGGAAGTGCCCGTAATGTGGTAGATACGGATTTCCTCAAGACTTGCTCGCACATCATCCTTGTTGCCGGAGAGGAGCAGAAGCTCACAGCACTTGTAGGCCGTATTCTCGGAAGGAATCCGGTGAACAACAACGTCATTATGGAATTGACCGTTCCTACTGTAGCTGAGCCTGAACAGAAAGGTGCTTCACTCATTGCCGGTGCCTCTTGGGTACTTTCAGAATCCGAAAACACGACATTCAAGGCATGCGGACTCTCGGCAGGAAATGCATATGACGATTATTTCAACAAAAACTATCCTTTCTGCAATGTGCGCAAGGCGATTTCAATAATGAATCAGTCGCAGAATACAGAAGAAAACTAATGCAGATATGAAAAGAACAGGCATATTTATTTTTGCAGCAGCCCTCGCCCTGACAGGGTGTTCGATCCAGGACGGCAGCTTTGAGAACAAGATGTTCATCAATGCTGACAACTACAGGTCTGAAGTCAGGGTTGCGACAGACGAGGGTGTAAAGACTCTTACCAGAAACCTGTCGGTATCAGTCGCCAAACCTCTCGACAATGACATTGACGTGACAGTCGTGAAATCTCCTGAGCTGCTCGACACCTACCGCAAGGCATGGTATGATGAGACGGCGGAACTTCTTCCGGATGCAAATTGCAGTCTTGACGGTCTTTCTACAGTTCTCCGCAAGGGAGATGTTACCAGCAAAGACATTGAATTGACTTTTACAGGTCTTGACAAACTTGACTACAGCAAGGTATATGTGCTCCCTGTCACTATCGCTCCGAATGGAGTTGAGGTGCTCGAGAGAGCCAAGACAATGTATTACGTAGTGAAAGAAGCATCTCTCGTAAATGCAGTTGCCGACATCAAGGGAAACCGTGCATGGCCAGTCTGGGACAACTGGGCTGCTGTCAAGAATCTTGAGACATTCACTATGGAGACGCTCATCAACTGTCATGCATTCAACAATGAAAGCAAGATTCTCACTGTCATGGGCGTTGAGGACCATTTCCTCGTGAGAATCGGTGATGTCACCATCCCTTCAAACCAGATTCAGATTGCATGTGCGTACAAGGACGTCGAGGGCAATTCAACTCTCAGGGCAGACCTTTCAGACGCTTCGTTGCAGCTTAAGGCTGACAGATGGTATCATCTTGCAGTTACATTCAACAGGGGTGTCATCCAGGTTTATATTGACGGCCGTCTGCGCGCGGAAAAAGACCTCTCTGTAATCGGAACAGTTGTCAGAGACGGTGTCCAGGTTCCAGTTGAATTCAAGTCAGTTGATTTCAGCGCACCTCATTCTGACGAGTCGGACGGAAAGCCTCGCTGCTTCTGGGTAGGCTACTCATATGATGACAAGCGCAGCCTCGACGGAATGATTGCAGAGACACGTCTTTGGAACAAGGTTCTTACAGCAGAAGAAATCAATGCTCCGAACCATTTCTACAAGCTTTACCCGTCTGACATTGACGCAAGCCTGCTTGCTTACTGGAAATTTGACGATGCGGCAGGAAAGACCGCAAAGGATTACTCCTCTTATGGAAACAACCTCACTGCAGACCATGATATCCTCTGGAGAGCGGTAACCCTTCCTTAATGTGAAAATCATCAAGATTATTTATAAATAAACCAACTAAAAAGATAACCTTAAATTATGTTTAAAAGATTTTTGAAAGGTATGCTCGGCATCGCAGTGATGTCACTTACCCTTGCTTCTTGCGAGAAGTCTCCAAACGAAGTTGTCGAGACTCTCACAGTAAAACCGGAAGAGGCTATCTCTTTCAATGCGAAAGACAACTCTGACGTGCTTCTTACCGTCACCACAAACGCTGACGCATGGAAAGCAACTCCAACAGCAGAGTGGATCGTACTCACTCCGAACATGGAGAAAGGAACTCTCAGCGTAAATGCAAAAGAGAACACAACCACAGAACAGAGAATCGGACGTATCCGTATTGAAGCAGGCGTAGCACAGCCGGTTTCAATCAACGTAGTTCAGGCAGCCGGAACAGGCGAAGTTACTCCTGAACCGACACCTTCAGAGGGCGCAGCTGTGAAGCTCACCGCTACCAGCGAGACGAATATCGCTGTCAAGACAGAGGCTGAGACTTCTGTAAAGGTGAAAGTAGCCATCGATGCTGCCGTATCTTCAGATGTAGAGGTTGAACTCTTCTACGACGAGGGATATCTTCGTGAGTACAACTACCTTCACAAGGAAGACGGTGAGGCTGTTCTCTATCCGAAGGAAGCAGTCACCATCCCTGGCAATGGTAAAATCGTCATCAAGGCAGGTCAGAAAGAGTCTGCTGAAGTAGAGGTCAAACTCAACGCTTCAGGCCTTTCTCTCGGTTCTGCTTACCTTCTTCCTCTTTATCTCAAGCCGGTACAGAATGCTGCCGTAAAACAGGCAGATTGCCGTGTCAATGCGATTGTCAGAAAGAAGAACCCTAAGCAGATTAAGAACGTCGTTTACTTCGAGGTCAATGACTGTAACCCTCTTAACGCGATAGAGTATATGCTCGAGGATGGCACTCCATTCTTTGATGCAGTTATCCTCTTCGCTGCCAACATCAACTACAACACAGCCGAGGATGTTGTTTACCTTGCAAACAATCCTAACGTCCAGGCGCTTCTCGACGATTCAGAGATTTATCTCCAGCCACTTCGCAAGAAGGGTATCAAGGTTTATCTCGGTCTTCTCGGAAACCACGATGCTGCAGGTCTCTGCCAGCTTTCAGACTGGGGTGCTGCCCAGTGGGCACAGGAAGTTGCTGATGCATGCAAGACATACAAACTTGACGGTGTGAACCTCGATGACGAGTACTCAAGCTCACCTATCATCGGCAACCGTTGGTTTACCAACAGAAGCGCAGCAGCCGGAGCAAGACTTTGCTACGAACTCAAGAAAGCTCTCAAGGCTACTTGCCCATGGGAAACAGAAGTTTCTACATTCGCTTACGGTCAGCTTTATACTCTTCCTACATCTGTTAAAGACCAGGAGACTCAGGTTGATCACCCAATCTCAGAATGGCTTGACTTCAGCGTAGCCAACTATGGCGGAACAACATCTCCTTATGGTGACCTCACTAAGGCCAATTGCTCTGGAATGTCTATCGAATTGAACCGTGGTTATGGTTCAATCACAGAGGATTCTGCGAGAAATATGAAAAACCAGGGCTACGGCTGGTGCATGTGGTTCGCATTTGACCCTTCGGGTACAGGTTCTGTAAGCAGCAACAGATATAGATCTGATTCTTACATCAAGGCAGCAGCTAAAGGCTTCTACGATCAGAATCTGGTAGAACCTACAGGTGTCTGGAACAAAATCGGTGAAGGAAAATACGACCCTAATCGTCACACTCGTTAATGAAACCACAGGTAATCATTTTAAGAAGAGTCTGACTCCTTTTAAAATGATTACCATGATAACATCAAAATATAATTAAAACCAAGAATATGAAAAAGATATTAGTTGCTGCGGCATCAGTTCTTGCTTTGTTTGCATGTAGCAAACCGGAGAATGTGAAGGTCGCACCACCAGTACAGGAAAAAATTACTGTATCTCCGCACACTGCATCTGTTCCTAATACAGGCGGAAGCTTCAAGGTGATCGTGTCAAGTTCTGCAGAATGGACACTTGAAGGCAAGGCGGATTATAGCGCATGGGTTACCCCTTCAGTAAAGAAAGGTGTAGATGGTGATATCGTAGAATTCACAGTGCAGCCGAACCTCAGTCAGGAAGCTCTGGTTTCCGACTGGACATTCACTTGCGGAAAGACAACCGATAATTTCAAACTCACTTCTCTTCCTACAGAAGTTGTTCCTGACCACTTGAAACTTGTCAGCGATGCCTCTGTCGTTCTCGGTTACGAGAAAGGTACTTTGGAAGTTATCGCAGAGTCTTCAATCAACTATCGTGACCTTACTTTCTCTCTCAGCGAAGGTGCAGGCGAATGGCTTGAGTATCAGGCTACATTCGAAGGCGCAAATGAAGGAGAGGCTAAGTTTGTGTTCGAGTACAAGGGACTTGAAGGTCTTGATGACAGAAGCGCTGAACTTACAATTTCAGCTGAAGGTGTAGAGCCTGTCAAGGTTTCAGTTCTCCAGGAGGCAAAGCATGTTCTTGCTACTGCAAAAGAGATGTATCCTGTCAAGATCGATGGTGAGACTATCGCAATCGGCATTACCGCCAATGTCAAGTATTCAATCAATATTGCTGAGGATGCCAAATCCTGGATTAAACACAAGGAGTATAAGGACGGCAGCGAGTATTTCGAGATCAGCGCATTCGACGGACAGAAACGTTCTTCCAAGATAACTTTCACACAGACAGATGCTAAAGAAGGTGAGTCTCCGCTCTCTGCAGAGGTTACCATCACACAGCAGAATGCTATTATACGCTGGGCTGTCCGTATGAACGGAAACCGTCTCTTCCCTAAGTGGGAGAACGGAGGACTTGGTACTTGCTACAACTTCACTCTCGAGTGCCTTATCAAGCCTGAGTCGTTCAAGCAGACAGGAGCCGTTATGACCATTATGGGTATCGAGGGACAGTTCCTTCTCCGTTTCGGTGATGTCGGCAATTCTCCTAACAGGATTCAGATTGCTACTACAGCAGGTAACTGGAACATACCTGAAGAGCTTCCTGCAAACCGTTGGACTCATGTGGCCATCACATTTGGTGATAAAATTGCAACCGCATATTTCAATGGAGTTAAAATCGGGGAATATACATTCCAAAAGCAGGTGTATTATGGTACCACTACATTGTCATGGGTTGACCTTTCTCCATCTTGGAGCTATGAGCCGTCCGGCAACCGTTGCTTCTGGATTGGTTACTCTTATGAAAGCAATCGTGACTTCCTTGGTCTGATGACAGAGTTCCGTATCTGGAAGAAGACTCTTACTGAGGCGGAAATCAATGCTGAGAACCACTTCTATACAGTGGATCCTGCTTCGGAAGGCCTCAAGTGCTACTGGAAAGTTGCTTCAGGCGAAGGTAATACAATTCCTAACGTCTCAGATGGCGGCAAGAACCCTCTCTATGGTGAGTTGAACGTGCGCAAGCAGGGTAACGACAACAAGGGAGACGAAGGTATCACGTTCGAGGCTGTTTCTCTTCCTGAAAACTAATGAATCTATAAATTAGATTGTCTATATGTAAGGTGGCTGGAGAGTCCTGCGAGGACGATTCAGCTGCCTTTTTTATCATTGATGCGTAAAAGGTGGCGTTTCAGTCGTCTATATGTATGTAAAATCACATACTTATGACCAGAATCAAGTCGGCACTGTCGTCGGTGCTTCTTTTTATGTTCATTGCTTTTTCTGCGTGTCAGAAATCTCATGAAATCATTGACCCGACAAATCCTTCAGAACCTGATGAGCCGGAGATCAGGCCTGAACTCATATTAGATGAAGAAGAGATTGTCGCCCCTTCAGAAGGAGGCGTATTCAAATTTGACTTCCGCTCTACCAGAAAGGTCAGCCTCAGCATCTCTCCTGAGCAGGACTGGTGTAAGGCAATGATATCTTCCACTGAGGAAGAATACGCCTTTGTGCTCATCGTGAATGTCGCCGCAATGGATCTCAATGAAGACAGGAGCGCGACCATCGTGCTTTCTGCTCCTGAGTGTGAGAGCCGGAGTCTTGTCGTCAAACAGGAAAGGAAAAAGGCTTCCACCAATAGCCTCACATCCCTTGTCCTGAAAGCGGCTCAGAACAGTCTCTCGCAGGACTTGGTTTTCAGCTACGAAGAGGCGACCAAGACATTCAGTGCCAAGTATCTCAAATGGATAGACAAGGCTCAGCCCGAGATGCTCATTCCGGAATTTGTTACAGATGGGGAGACTGTCCTTGTAAATGGTCAACCGGTGGTTTCCGGTCAGACAGCCATCTCGTTCGCTGATGATTTCGATCTGGTAGTGAAGGCCGAGAACGGTGAAGAAAACACCTATCGTGTATCTTTCAATTGCCCGCAGATCAATACCGAACTTCCGGTTATAAGAATCCATATTCCGGTTTCAAGCATAACGGACAAGAAGACATACAGGAAGACCAAGTTCGACATCTATCGTCCGGGCTCCGATGAGGGAAGATGGACTGCATCTGATGCGGAGATTGAAATACGCGGAAGAGGGAACTCCACCTGGGGCCTTCCGAAGAAACCGTATCGTATCAAATTTCCGGAGAAATTCAGTCCGATAGGCCTGAACCATGCCAAGGCGAAGTCTTGGGTGCTTCTCGCTCACGACATGGACAAGTCCCTGCTGCGCAATCATCTGGGCTTCGAACTTTCGCGAATTCTGTTCAGTTCATCAGAGAAGTACCACGACGAGGCGGCTCTTGATTTTACACCGTGCTCCCAGATGGTGAACGTGTATTCCGGAGACAATTATCACGGAGTATATCAGATGTCTGACCAGATGGAGGTCGCCAAGGGACGCATAGATCTCGACAAACTTGTTGCAGCCGACGGCTCCGATCCGGTTAAGATCACCGGAGGGCATCTCATTGAGACGAACATCCACCACGACGAGCCTTATCCTGTGTCATTCACTTCAAGCAAGGGCATCTATATGGACCACAAATATCCGAAAGATGACGACATGGACATCTCCCAGTACAAGTATATAGAAGATTTCATCCGCAAGGCTGAAGCAGCCCTGTATTCATCCAATTTCACCGATCCTGTCAATGGCTGGAGAAAGTGGTTCGATGAGAAGACATTGGCGGATTTCATCATCGTGAAGGAATTCGCAGGTGATATGGACGGCTATACCAGCACATATTTCTACAAGAGGCGCGGAGTGGACAAAATCTTCTTCGGACCGGTCTGGGACCTTGACAAGGGTTGGAACAATGACAAGCGCACTCCGCACGGCAACACTCTCAACCAGCTCATGATATACGGCGGTTTCTATATGCCTCCTTACATCAATCCTGACTGGTTCCACCGTTTCTGGCAGGATGCGGAGTTCCGCAAGTTTGTCGGCAGGAGGTGGGCTTCCAAAAAGGAGCAGCTGAAGTCCAAAGTCCTTTCTGAACTTGACGAAAAGCCTAAACAGATGCGCAAGGCCATTGCCGCCAATTTCAGTATCTGGGATTTCTACTATCAGTACAGTGATGAGGCGAACATGCCTGCACGTACATACGAACTGGAAATACAGCGGATGAAGGACCTCACCGTGCAGCGCGCAGCATTGCTTGACTCGAAATTCAAATAGTAAACTGATATAAACACCTCGCCGGGACATTCCACCATCGGATGCCCCGGCTTTTCGTTTTTCCAAAAACGATTTTTCGCATTAAATTCGTTTTTCCAAAAATGAATTTCTATATTTGTGAAAACAATCAGAATTATGGAACTGACAGAAATCACTCCGCTTATTAAATTCTATCACAGTAAGTTGGCACAGATATCCACGTCTTTCAAAAGATATCTGTATGGCGAAATCAATTGGGATGCGCGGGTAATCGGAATCCGAGGAGAGCGTGGAGTCGGCAAGACTACCATGATGCTTCAGCGTATAAAAGAAAAATACGAGAACCCCGATGATACTATCTATATATCATTGGACCATTTCTGGTTTAACACCCATTCGCTTCAGGAACTTGTCGAGTTTCTGTATAACAGGGGAATATGCGAATTTTACATAGATGAAGTCCATAAATACGCTAACTGGAGTCAGATACTGAAGAATCTGTATGACCAATACTCGGACTTGCGCATTGTCTATACCGGTTCATCAATGCTGGAGATTGACAATTCCTTGACGGATATGTCCAGGCGGCAGATTCCATATATTCTGAAAGGTATGTCTTTCAGAGAATTCCTTGAATATGAGGGGATTATGAAACTGCGGGCGCTGTCATTGGATGAATTGCTGTCCGTACACGTTGCTGTAGCTATGGAAATTGTAGGAAAAACAAAGATTCTTTCCAAGTTCGACCAGTATCTTCATTATGGCGTATATCCGTTCTATAGAGATGCCGGAACTGATTTCCCCGTTGTACTGCAAAATGTCGTGAAACTCGTGGTAGAAAGTGATTTGCCGGCAGTGGAAAAAATATCTTATACAACAGTGGACAAATGTAAGAAACTGTTTATGATAATTGCCGAGAATGTTCCGCTCCAGCCGAATACGGAGAAACTTGCTGCGTCAATGAGTACCACAAGGAACACTCTTCTCAATCTGCTTTACAAATTGGATGAGGCCGAGATACTGGAACTTCTTACAGTGGAACTTAAAAATTATAAAAGACTTGTAAACCCTGAGAAGATATATCTCGGGAATACGAATCTCATGTACGCCTTCTCCCCGACTATAAATGTCGGCACGATGCGCGAGACTTTTTTCATTGACCAATTATCTTCCGTCGGAACCGTTCAAATGCCTCAGAAGGGAGATTTTCTGGTTAATGGAAAATACCTTTTCGAAGTTGGCGGCGAAGGAAAAGACTTCGAACAGATTGCGAATGTTCCGGACAGTTATCTGGCGATTGACGGCATAGAAACCGGCTATGGGAACCGCATTCCTCTCTGGATGTTCGGCCTTCTGTATTAGTCGACATGTAAGCGTCTTGTAAGCGTCTTCGGTAAAAACAAGGGTGTACATTTCAGTCTTCGCTAATCATTCTGTCAATAAAGTCCTTGGTACTCTCGCCTTCGTTCATTCTGTATACTTTTCCTGCCTCGTAATCGGCAATGCCCTGACGGATTTTGGCATTCAAAGTTGTGCTGTTCATGATGGTGTCGTCATCCTGAACAGGCACAAGACGATAGCTGCCGTGAGTTCTTGAAGTAATCACGACATCATTGGTGCGAGCCAAATCAAAGTATTTTCGCTGATTGGCTCGGAATTCTCTGCTACTTACTACGACCATAATATTTCTTGTTTACTGCACAAATATAGTAATTCTCAAAACAAGTACCAAATTGGTACACATTATTTCCTGTAGTTTAACACTTTAAAAGCCGTCCACCAAGTACGTAGAGCGCCTCGGCACTCTTGAGGATCTGGAGAAGCGCTTCGGGGGAGAAGATCCCGTAGGAGAACGCTCTTTCATCACGGTTCAGCCGGCTTCAGCTCTGACACCCAGATAGTGACAAGGAAGGCCATGAAGAGCGTCATAGCCTCCATTAAGACTTCAAAGCTTCCATCAAGCCTTCAAAAGATGAAAAGGACAATGACGAGGCGTAGCCGGACAGGCGCTCAGCCACGGCGGACGTGGCCAGCCCACGGCCTCGGGAAGTGGGAGGTGCCTGCCGGATACAAGTTCTCGCGCGAGCGAGGACGCAGGAGACGGTAGGAGGGCCGAACGAAGCAACGCGGAGTGAGTTCCGCCGTGACGGACTGCCTGTCGACATGACACAAGTCAAGCGTTTGGTTTTGTCTAACGTTTGAGCTGCAGTTCAAATAGGCTGGCTGGTGGTGGGCTTCAAACCACGGGGGCAAAATAGCTTCTTTTGCCTACGTCATTGGATTCACGTGTGCAAATACGGCCTTTCTGCACACGTCATGCAGTTTTTGAACGGCGACGGGGGCAAATCAGGCCTTTCTGCCCCCGTGACAGAAATCTTGTGCACAAAACCCCGCCTTTTGCCCCCGTCGCCCGCAGGCTGCCCCAGGCATCCTTATTCTGTAAAGCCTGACGTTTTTTGATAAAGTCAGGCAAGATTTGTAATTTTGTGAAATATTTGGAATATATGAGCGGACATTACACAGAAGAAAAGAAATACGTTATCGCATCGGAAGTTCCGTGCTATGACGTGGACTCGAATTTGAGAATGAAACCTGCAGCATTCATGGACTTGGCGCAGGAAATCGCATATCAGGCAGCCACGGCGCTCGGCTTCGGCTATGACGCACTGCAGAAAGAAGGCAAGGCCTGGGTGCTCTCGAGAATGCATTTTGAGTTTCTCAGACATCCGGTGTGGCGCGAAGCAATCGAGCTTTACACCTGGCACAAAGGCCCCTACGGCCCGTTCTACCTCAGGGATTTCAACCTGAAGAACACCGCGGGGGAGACACTTGTCAGAGGAACAAGCTCCTGGGTTATTCTCGATGTCGCCAAAAGGACAATGTGCAGAACCTCGGAAGTCCTGGAACTTGTGCCCGAAGGCTCAGTCTGCACGGACAATGCCATCGAGAAGCCGGCAGACAAGGTCATGATGCCACGCGGAGTGGAACCGCAGCCTGCAGGCATACACAAAGTCGAATTCTCGGACATTGACCTTTTAGGCCATACCAACAATGCGAGATACGTCGTATGGGCCATGGACTGCATTGACTTTGAGGAACTTCGCACCTGCAAGGTGAGTGACGTCACGGTGACCTTCAACCACGAGACACGCGCCGGAGAAGAAATCGCCCTGGAGAAGGTGCGTCAGGAAGCGGAAGACGGAAAAGTGACCTATTTCATTGACGGAAAGACAGATGGAAAGTCCGCATTTTGTGTGAAAATAAATTTGTACAGATAATATGAGAGACTTATTCTTGGGAACCGGTATCGCGCATACCATCCTTCTTTTTGCTGTGGTGATTGCCCTCGGCCTTTATCTCGGCAGATTCAAGTTCAAGGGAATATCCATCGGCTCCACATGGATTCTCTTTATCGGAATTCTCCTCAGCCACTTCGGCTTCAGGGGAGACCCGCATATTCTGGCATTCATGAAGGACTTCGGCCTTATCCTGTTCGTGTTCAGCATCGGACTTCAGGTCGGCCCGGGATTCTTCCATTCATTCCGTAAAGGCGGATTGACCATGAACATGCTCGCAGTGACATTGGTCATGCTCGCTGTGCTGGTTACATACATCATCCACCTGGTGACAGGCGAAGACCTGCATACCATGACCGGCGTCATGTCAGGTGCCGTCACCAACACCCCTGGACTCGGTGCCGCCCAGCAGACATTGTCAGACGCAATGATTGCAGACGGAGCGACACAGGCAGCGGCAACTGAGGCATCTTCAGCCATCGCATCAGCTTATGCAGTCTCCTATCCTATCGGTGTGCTCGGAGTAATCATCCTCCTGATGGCCTTCAAGGCTATTTTCAACGTGGACCTGAACAACGAGAAAGAAATACTTGACAATGAAGGGAAACTCGGAACCGGCGCCATCCGTGCCACATTTGAGGTGAAAAACCCTGCCATCTTCGGCAGAAAGATAGGTGAAGTCACCAAGGACAATGGAAACCGCTTCGTCATCTCACGTCTGCTCCGTAACGGAGAACTGTGCGTGCCGTCATCAGACATGGTGCTGAAAGAGAGCGACAAACTCCTGATTGTCACCTCTCCTGATGCGGAAGACCTCGTGAAGATTCTCTTCGGAGACGAGATCGAGATGCCGTTCAAGGAATGGGAAGACCCTGAGAGCAAACTCGTTGCGAAAAAAATCACCGTCACCAAGTCCTCCATCACCGGAAGAAGTCTTAAAGACCTGAATGTCAGGTCAATATATGGAGTGTCAGTAACCCGTGTGTTCAGGTCAGGCGTTGAGCTCGTCGCAAGCCCTAACCTTTATCTGCACGTAGGAGACAGCCTCTTGGTAGTCGGCCCGGAAGACGCTATGGACAAGGTGGCAGGACTCTTCGGAAACAAGGCTGCAAGCCTCAGCCATCCGAACCTGATTCCTATCTTCTTCGGCATCGTGATCGGCGTCATCTTCGGAAGCCTTCCGATCAAGTTCCCGGGCATTCCTCAGCCTATCAAGCTCGGTCTTGCCGGCGGTCCGCTCATCATAGCGATTCTTCTCGGATATTTCGGCCCTAAGCTGAAAATCACCACATATACCACATTGAGTGCCAATATGATGATCCGTGAAATCGGTATCTCGTTCTTCCTTGCGGCTGTGGGACTTGGAGCAGGAGAAAACTTCATCAGCTCGATCATGAACGGTGGTTACTGGTGGATTCTCTACGGCGCCTTGATTACATTGGTCCCAGTCACCTGCGTGATCCTGCTTGCCAGACTGGTGTTCAAGCTGAATTTCTATCAGATATGCGGTCTCATCTCAGGCGGAACCACCAACCCTCCTGTACTCGCATTCTCTCAGGAAGTTTATGGAACGAACTATCCGTCAATCAGTTACGCTACCGTATATCCTCTGACGATGTTCTTGAGGGTGCTGATGGCCCAGCTCATAATATTGTTTACGCTATAACAATGTTCGATCTTTTATATCCTATCTCTCCGGCCGTGGTGCTGCCGCTTCCTACGGCGGATGCTCCTAAGTCGGAGAATAACGTTTCGCCCGTAGAGATGCTGCCCGTAATCAAGGAGAACGGCGTAGTCTATGCGCAGGCGTCCAGAAAATACTGCCACAGCGGGTCAATGTTGCTGCATCCGGTGGTGCACCTGCATATCCTCAACCGCTATGACCAACTCTATCTCCAGAAAAGGTCAATGAAAAAGGAGCTTCTGCCCGGATATTGGGATACGGCGGTAGGCGGCCACATTTCCTATGGCGAATATGTGCAGGAAGCGCTTTTCAGAGAATCTTCAGAAGAACTCGGATTTACTGAATACAACCCCATATGGCTCGGGAACTACATTTTCCAGAGCGATACCGAGCGCGAACTCGTGAACATCTTTGCAGCAGTCGGCAATTTCGAACCACATCCTGATCAGGATGAAGTATCTGAAGGAAGATATTGGTCAATGTCAGAGATAGAGGAAAGTTTGGGAAAATCCATTCTAACTCCTAACTTTGAGAATGAGTTCCGCAAAATCAGAAAATCCCTGGAAGCATTGCTTTAAGGATTACAGGAAAGGCGGGCTCCCCGTAAATAACATAAGATTATGGCCACATTCAAAATTGTATCCGGTACTCCGGTAAAGACTACCGCTGACCTTCGCAAGATAGCTTCAGCATTGACAGAAGACTTCGTATTGGTGAATACCAGGCAGTTTGACTGCGATTTGGGTTACCTGGCCCTCGACAGATTTGCCGAGGTTGCCGAATATACTGGTGCCGATATGCTTTACTCCGACCATTACGAACTCGTAGGCGGAGAACGCAAACGTCATCCTGCGATAGATTGCCAGAAAGGAGCGCTGAGAGACGATTTTGACTTCGGCCCTGTGCAGGTATTCCGCTCAGAATCATTCAGAAAGGCGGTTTTACAGATGGATGTGGAATACTCATTCGGCGCGATGTATGACCTCAGACTGAGAATGGAAAAAATAGTCCATATCGGCGAATATCTTTACACGGAAGTAGAGGACGACACCCGCAAATCCGGTGAAAAACAGTTCGACTACGTAAATCCGAAAAACCGTGAAGTACAAATAGAGATGGAAAAAATCTGTACCGAGCACCTCAAGCGCATCGGCGCATACCTCGCTCCGGAATTCAAGAAGGTGGAGAAGGACGTGACCATGAACGCGACCGTGCTCGCGACTGTAGTGATTCCGGTTTTCAACAGAGTCCGCACGGTAGCCGACGCGGTAAAGAGCGCATTGGCCCAAAGCTGTGATTTCCAGTACAATGTCATTGTCATTGACAATCACTCTACCGACGGCACATCCGAAGTCCTTTCTTCGATAGCGGACCCGCGTCTGGTCGTGATATCTCCTGAACGTACTGATCTGGGCATCGGCGGATGCTGGAACCTGGCCGTACACGACAGCAGGTGCGGAACTTACGCCGTACAGCTCGACAGCGACGATGTGTATAAAGACGAAAACACACTCCAGAAGATTGTCAATGTATTCGAACTCGAAGGCTGCGGAATGGTGGTCGGCTCGTACGAACTGACAGACTTCAATATGAACCTGCTACCTCCGGGACTCATTGACCATAAAGAATGGACCGACGAGAACGGCAGAAACAATGCTTTGAGAATCAATGGCTTGGGTGCTCCTCGCGCATTCTATGTCCCGCTTCTTCGCAAGATAAACCTTCCTAACTGCAATTACGGAGAGGACTATGCGGTCGGTCTGCGCATCAGCCGCGAATACCGCATCGGCAGAATCTACGAGTCGCTCTACTGCTGCCGCAGATGGGACGGAAACTCCGATGCCGCTCTGGACATTGCCAAGGTCAATGCCAACAATTATTACAAGGACAGCATCCGTACTTGGGAACTGGAAGCCCGTATCGCCATGAACTCCGCCAAATGCAAATAGATGGAAGAAGATAAACTGATAGAGAAATTCGTGGGCGACCAGCTCTCGGTGTGGCCACTCGCTGCCGCAAATTTCAGGGCATTGAAAAATGTGGAGACGCGCTCCTTGACGGTAGACGGTCTGGAAGTCAGGCTACAGCACAACCCTGCAAGAATCCGTTCTTCCGCAGCAAAGGTGGACAAGGCCTCCCTCCAGGCGAGAAAATGCTTCTTGTGTGCTGAGAACAGGCCGCCGGAGCAGCGCCATCTGGAATTTGAAGGAAGAAAAGAGCGCAAGTATGACGTTCTGATAAATCCGTATCCGATATTCCCCAACCACCTGGTGATAGCCCGGAATATCCATACGCCTCAGTCCATATGGCACAGGATGACGGACATGACCGATCTGGCAAGACATCATCCCTCATTCACCATATTTTACAACGGCCCGAAATGCGGCGCATCCGCCCCTGACCATTTTCATTTCCAGGCCTGTCCGCACGGACTCATGCCATTGGAAGCCGACATTGACAAGAACATTGACCTGATGCAGGCTTCCGGCGAGACTCCGGAGGCGCTGGATTATGTGACGTCAGTTCAAGATGCGAATCTGTATCATTACGGCAAGTTCACCCGTGGGGTGTTTGTGTTGACTGCGCGTACCTCCAAGTCTATGGCGAAACTCTTTTACCGTCTGGTGGACTGTCTGCCGCAGCGCGAAGACGAGACGGAACCGATGTTCAATCTCCTTTGCTGGTACCGCAAGTCACCTTCACAGAAGCTGCTCGGCATCTCTCACGGCCGGTTCGGCGAATACAGGGCAGTACTGCTTGCCCGTGACAAACACCGTTCGCACCATTATTTCTCGGACGGTCCGGACCACCTTACCATGAGTCCCGGCTGTGCGGATATGGCAGGCCTCTTCATTGTCCCGAATGAGGAAGACTATGCCAAACTGAATGCCCCTCTCCTGGAAGAAATGCTTTCTGAAGTCTCTGTGAGTGAGGCGGTTGAGAAGAACATTATCTGGAAACTTACACGTACCCAGCGCGAAGTGCATGTGGGCGTGATGTCCGGTAAGGAAATCTGCTTCGAGATGATATCAGACGGCGCAGGAAAACAGAAAGTGGTTTACGAAAACGGCCGCATATCGTATAACGGAGCGCTCTACGACGAACTCCTGTTCGATTCCATCACGATGTCGTCGATGTTCGCCGAGCCGACGTTCATGCTTTATGACGTCACCATCGGCGTAGGATTCCATTGGGAAAGAAAGCAGGTGCAGAAGTTCGCAGGCTCGCTGAAGTTCATTGTCAATGAAGATAAAATCATCGCTGTCAATATAGTAGGCGTCGAGGACTATCTTCTGAGCGTGATTTCTTCCGAGATGAAGGCTTCTTCCTCTCTGGAACTGCTCAAGGCGCATGCTGTCATATCCCGTTCCTGGCTGCTGGCCCAGATAGAGGGACGGAAAGCAGGCGGAACCGCGTGCGGAAACTCTGTAAAAGAAGACTATACGGAGCAGGGAACAAGGCATTATGTCAGATGGTATGACCACAAGGACCATGAGCTTTTCGATGTCTGCGCAGACGACCATTGCCAGAGATATCAGGGACTTACGGCGGCTGTCGGGAACAATGTCAGGAAGGCCGTGGACGAGACCTGGGGAGAAGTTCTTACTGACAATGGAGAGCTGTGCGACGCCCGTTTCTCCAAATGCTGCGGCGGTATGATGGAAAAGTTCAGCACGTGCTGGGAAGATAAGGATTTTCCATATCTGAAGGCATTGCCGGACACTCCAAAAGAGGAGCAGATACCCGATCTGACAGTAGAGGAAAATGTAGAGAAATGGATTACAGGTGAGATCCCGCAGGCTGAAAAGTCATTCTGCAACACTTCGGATGCGGCAGCCCTTTCACAGGTGCTGAACGACTACGATATGGAGACGCGGGATTTCTTCAGGTGGCAGACCAGGTACACGAGAGGGGAACTCTCTGCATTGATAAGCACACGTTCCGGTCAGGATATCGGGCTGCTGGAAAGCATTGAACCGCTGAAGAGAGGCCCTTCCGGACGCATCGAACTGCTGTCGATAGAGGGCTCGAAAAGTTCTATGGTCATAGGCAAGGAACTGGTTATCAGGAAGTTCCTGTCCACGTCTCATCTGAAAAGTTCGGCTTTTGTCGTCCGCGAAGAAAAGTCGCCTGACAATAATGCTGAAAATGATACGATTACGCTTCTTGGCGCCGGATGGGGCCACGGGGTGGGTCTGTGCCAGATAGGCGCTGCGATGATGGCAGTGCGCGGCTATAGTTACCGGGACATTCTGCTTCACTATTATCCGGGAAGCGTCTGTGCCCGTCAGGAGGATTTGAAGTGAGCGCCCCGGACCAATGTTACTTAAATCAGAAACTACACATGATACAATAATGAACCGACCTCTTTCTTTGAAATCTCCGTGGTGGTGGATACCCACATTGTACTTTGCAGAAGGAATACCTTACTTCATAGTGAACAACATTTCCGTTACGATGTTTACCAAGATGGGCGTGCCCAACGGCCAGATGGCGCTCTTTACCAGCCTGCTCTATCTGCCGTGGACATTGAAACCGCTCTGGAGCCCGATTGTGGACCTGTACAGGACCAAGAGGTGGTGGATAATAATGATGCAGATATTGATGTCGGTGTCATTTGTCCTGCTCATCTTCAGCATCCCGCGTCCTTCTGACGAGATGATAGCGTCCGTCGGAGTGCCTATATCAATGTTCACCATGACATTGATTCTGTTCGTCATAACTGCCTTTGCGTCAGCTACTCACGACATATCGGCCGACGGATTCTACATGATCGCCCTCGACCATGGACAGCAGTCGTTCTTCGTGGGCATCAGGAGCACGTTCTACAGACTCTCCTCCATTTTCGGACAGGGAGTGCTGGTCGTGATTGCCGGCATTCTGGAAGAGCGTACAGGCAACATCCCGACAGCGTGGATGATAACGATGGCAGTGACCGCGGTTATGTTCACGCTTATTACATTGTACCATACCTTCACCATTCCTTCTCCGTCGAGCGACAAGGCGGCTGTGGAGGCAACCGGCTCATTTGCAGGCGGTTTTGCCCAGGCGTTCGTGTCATTCTTCAAGAAGCCGGGCGTCTGGATAGCGATCGTGTTCATGCTTCTGTACCGTCTGCCTGAGGCGTTCCTGCTCAAGATGGTGAATCCGTTCCTGCTTTCCTCAGCTGAAAACGGCGGCCTGGCATTGTCCACATCGACGGTCGGAATCGTATATGGAACCATCGGCGTGGCCGCTCTCACAGTCGGCGGCATCATCGGCGGCATGGCAGCTTCCAGATGGGGACTGAAGAAATCATTGTGGCCGATGGCCGCCTGCATGACACTTCCATGCCTGACTTTCGTATATTTGAGTATGGCAATGCCTCACAACATCATAATCATCAGCATCTGCGTGGCCATAGAGCAGTTCGGTTACGGCTTCGGCTTCACGGCATATATGTTGTTCATGATGTACTTCTCAGAAGGGGAGTTCAAGACATCCCATTATGCAATCTGTACCGCGTTCATGGCTCTCAGCATGATGATACCTGGTGCATTTGCAGGCTACCTCCAGGAATGGATGGGCTATGAGATGTTCTTCTGGATGGTAATCGTCTGCTGCCTCGGAACCGTGGCAGTGACCAAACTCATCAAGGTGGACCCCGAATATGGTAAAGTGTCGAAAAACAGTTAGTTATGAAGAAAATTGCACTTGCGCTCGCAGCTCTTGCAGCAGTATCCTGTGGAGCGCAGAGAAAAACAGTTTCAGATAACAAGTCGGATGTCGCACCAGTTGAAAGCGTGACCGCAGTGAAGTCCGCTGCCTCCGCCGAGACCGGAAAAGTGGCTTTCGCCCTGTCTCTGTTCAATGCCTCTCTTTCCGGCAAGAGCCTCTCTGCCAATGTCGTAGTCTCTCCGTACAGTGCGGGAATGGCATTGTCAATGCTTGCAGAAGGCGCCTCGGGACAGACTAAGGAAGAGCTGACATCTGCATTGAACCACGCATCTTTTGCAGGCGACAAACTTAAAGGTGACAAGTCTTGTCAGCTTTCGAGTGCCAATTCCATCTGGCTGCGTGACGGTTTCAGCGTGCTTCCCGCTTACAAGTCATTATTGACCGGCTCATATTCGGCCGAGATAAATTCGAGGGACTTCAGCAGTCCGGCCACGGTCAAGGAAATCAACAGATGGTGCTCGGACAAGACCAACAGGAGAATACCTGAAATCATCGATGAGATTTCTCCGGAAATGGTGATGTTCATACTCAATGCCCTGTATTTCAAGGCTCCGTGGGAAGATCAGTTCGACAAAAACAGCACGATAAAAGATACTTTCCACAGCCCTTCAGGCGATCAGGAAGTGGACTTCATGCGCATAAAGAGACAGTTCAGCTGCGCGGAATATGAAGGCGGACGCTTCGTGATATTGCCATATAAAGGCGGCGCATGGCAGATGATGATCTGTCTGCCGGACGAAGGCGCTGATATCCAGAAACTTGTCTCTTCCGTAAGCTCAGAGATGTTCTCGAAGGCAGTCGCCGGTGCCGAATATCGCGAGGTGGCATTGTCAATGCCGAAGTTCAAGATAGACAATACATTGATACTCAACAGCGTGCTCCAGTCTCTTGGCGTGAATCGCGCGTTCACCCCTGCGGCGGAGTTCGGCAATATGATACAGTCGTCGGTAGCCGTGGACGAAGTGAAGCAGAAATGTTTTGTCGAGGTCAATGAAGAGGGTGCGGAAGCTGCCGCAGTCACATCCATCGGTGTCAGACTTACTTCTGTACGTCCGGAGCCGATTCCGTTCAGAATGACTGTGGACAGACCGTTCATATTCTCCATTTTCAATTCGGAGGCCGATGAAATTCTCTTTGTAGGAAAAATAGGAACCATTAACGACTGATGCTTATGAAAAAGACCAATGCCTTGGTAGTCAGCGCATTGCTGCTTATTCTGCCTGTGTTCTCCGCTTTTGCAGCGCGTAAGACGGTAGTTCGGACAGGAATCGAGGTGCTTGAGGAACGTGGATTTGCCGGGCTCGTGGGAAAACGTGTGGGCCTGGTAACCAATCCGAGCGGCATTGACAGAAACCTGCGCTCCACCATCGACATCCTCAACGAGGCGCCTGGCGTGGAACTGGTGACACTTTTCGCTCCGGAACATGGTGTGCGCGGTGATGCCTATGCCGGTGACAAAGTCGCTGATACAGTGGACCCCAAGACCGGTGTCAAGGTCTATTCCGTGTACGGCAAGACAAGAATGCCGTCCCAGGAAATGCTCGACGGGCTGGATGTGGTAGTGTATGATATCCAGGATGTCGGAACCCGCTCTTATACATTCATAAGCACATTGGGCCTGATGATGAGGGCATGCGCCATGAAGGGAATCGAGGTGATGGTGCTGGACAGGCCGAATCCGCTCGGCGGAGAGAAAGTCGAGGGGTGCAATGTCGAGGCCGGCTTCTATTCCTTCGTCAGTGAATTCAGCATCCCGTACATCTATGGCCTGACGGTCGGGGAACTTGCCATCATGATCAATGAAGAAGGTCTCTGCCGTGGCGAGCGCGGATATGAAAGTCCGCTCAAATGTAAGCTCAGTGTCATCCCGATGGACGGATGGCGGCGCAATATGACTTATGTCGAAACCGGTCTGCCGTGGGTGCTCCCTTCGCCGAACATACCGTATCCGCAGTCTGCCATAAACTATCCGTCTTCCGGTATTGCCGGCGAGTTCAACGGCTATCTCAATATCGGCATCGGCTACACTCTTCCGTTCGAAACTTTCGCTGCCGAATGGATTGATGCTGAGAAACTTAAAGCCGAACTTGACAGTTATGCCCTTCCAGGCGTGGCTTTCCGTACGATCCATTACAAACCGATTGCCGGAAGTTCTCAGGGAAAGCTGGTGCATGGTGTCCAGTTCCATTATACCGACTATGCGAAGGCGCAGATAACATTGACCCAATTCTATGTCATGCAGGCGGTCAACAGGCTTTATCCCGAGCACAATCCGTTCGAGATTTCCAAGTCGAGGACCGGAATGTTCGACAAGGTTTGTGGTACGGATTATGTAAGAAAGACTTTTTCAGAGAGACTTGAGGTCGCAGATATCATAGACTACTGGAACAAGGATGTAAAGGATTTCAAGACTCTTTCCAGGAGGTACTACCTCTATAAATAACCACGGTTGCGGTTTTGTGCCGCACCCAAAACACTGATACGTTATGAGAAAATTAACTAACATCGCATTGGCATCACTTGCCGCTTTTTCCCTGTTCGCGGTGACAGATGACACTCTTGCGCAGACAAGACGTTCTACGACTACTACTCAGCAGCGCAATACTTCAGGCAGTTCTTCATCCCAGACCCGTTCTACTGGTTCACAGACCCGTTCTACCGGTTCGCAGACCAGGTCTTCATCATCACAGACACGCTCGACCGGCTCTCAGACGCGCTCTTA
>HF995991.1:0-57391 GCA_000432515.1 Bacteroides sp. CAG:545 | reverse complement strand
CGCTCTTCCGGTTCTTCATCACAGGTGCGTTCTTCAAGTTCGCAGACACGCAGTTCCGGCAGTTCTTACCAGTCCCGTTCGAGCTCATCCCAGACCCGCAGCTCGGGCACTTCTTCTCAGGTAAGAAGTTCAAGAAGTTCTTCACAGACACGTAGTTCCGGTACCTCATCACAGGTCCGTGGTTCAAGCTCCTCGTCACAGGTCCGTGGTTCAAGCTCTTCGTCACAGGTTCGTGGCGCCAGCTCCTCATCCCAGTCCCGTTCTACCGGTACAAGAACCTCAGGCTCGAGTTCTTCGTCTCAGGTGCGCGGCTCGAACAACCGTTCCAGCTCATCCTCACAGGTGCGCCAGTCAGGAAATTCCACTCAGGTGCGTGGCTCTGAGTCCGATACTTATATAGTAAAAGACGTAAATCAGGTGGATGTCTCAAATCAGATAAATAGAGAAAGCTCATCAGACAGCCAGGTGCGCCGTTCCAGCTCATCCTCACAGACTCGTCAGTCAGGCAGCTCTTCCCAGGTACGTGGCTCCAGCTCATCTTCCGGGCAGAGTTCGCAGGTGCGTTCCTCTTCTTCAAGCTCAGTAAGGAGCAATACCAATGTTACCAAAGGCGGTCTCGGCACAGTTACCAGCCAGATGCGTTCACAGTCCGGCTCCAATACCAGAGTTTCAGGCGGCAAGCCTGGTTCGAGAATGAACAATGCTGATGACTTCAGGATCAACGACCATAATGTGGAGCGTATCCCGCCACGTGACCGCGGATTCATGCCTTACGACCGTCCGGGACATTTCTACGACCATCATCACCCTCATTGCTTCGGTTTCAGAGTTGAGGTCCTGCCTCCGAGATACAGGGTAGCGAGATATTTCGGCGTGGACTACTACATCTATAACGATGTGTATTACAGACCTTACCACGGACATTACATCGTTTGCCGTCCGCCGTTCGGTGTCACGATTACTGCGGCTGTCGCCGATATGACATTCGCGGCAGTGAACTTCGCTTATTATAACAATGTTTACCGCACATACAGCGCGATAGATGCGAACAACAGGTACATTGACCAGCAGAACCGTATCATCGCCCAGAACAATGCGACAATCCTGGCTCAGAACAATGCCATTGCCATGAACCCTACAGCGGCGCTTTCTTCCTATGAGATAGCAAGCCGTCTGGGACTTGTCCAGAGCTATGCTTTCGCTGACCGCAATTATTTCTACCAGGACGGTATCTTCTACATTGTAAATGGCAACGGACAGTACCAGACCATAGTCCCTCCTGCAGGAGCATTGGTCCAGAGCCTCCCGGAAGATTATGATATAATCACTCTTAACGGAGTTCAGTATTACAGGGTGGATGACACAGTCTATAGGCTGACTCTTGTCGGCGGCGTGCCTTATCTCGAAGTTCTCGGTCAGATGTACGGACAGATGTCCAGAACTTACAACAACTACGGATATTAGTAGTCAACATTCTCATTATGATTAAGATAGGAGTCTTCGATTCCGGTGAAGGCGGGTTGTCAGTCCTCAAGGAGATAACCCGTCTTCTTCCTGAAGCAGAATATGTATATTACTCTGACAATGCGCATTGCCCCTATGGGGAGAAGTCACCGGAGTACATTCAGGACCGTGCGCGTGCGATAACGGAGCGGTTGCTGAAAGAAGGTGCGGACGTTATTGTCGTGGCATGCAATACAGCTACTGCTGCGGCGATTTCCGTGCTTCGGGCTGAGTATTCTGATGCTTCTTCGCAGGAGGTGCGCGACAAGGTTCGAGAACTGACTGGAGGCCGGCATGACCATATCTGCTTTATCGGAATGGAACCGGCGGTCAAACCTGCCGCGCTCGGCACCCGCACCGGCGTAGTCGGAGTTCTTGCCACAGCCGGCACGCTCAAAGGCTCCAAATATCTCAAGACCAAGGAAAGTGTAGATGATCAGGTCAATGTCTTCGAACATGTCGGACGGGGCTTCGTGGAGCTCGTGGAAGAGGGCAGACTGTCCGGTAGCGAAGCGGAAGATGTGGTGAAGGCAAGCCTTGGTCCACTGCTGTCCGCAGGAGCGGATATAATAGTCCTGGGCTGTACGCATTATCCGTTTCTTCTCCCTGTCCTTCAGAAAGTTGCCGGGCCGGATATCAGATTCATTGACCCGGCTCCTGCTGTCGCGCGTCAGCTGGTGCATGTCTTGGAAAGGGACGGGATGCTCAGTGCCGGGGAGGCGTCTTCTGCATTGGCCCGAAATGCCTCTGCTGTCCCGTCTTCGCCTCACGTGAAGCTCCTTTCCTCAGGTGATCCGGAGCCGCTCCATCATCTGTATGGAACTATTTTTACCAATTCTTGAGAATTGCTTTTTATTGTGGACTTAAATTCTTAAGTTTGCCATACTGTTTTTCCGATAAATTATCAGTAATTTTACTGATTGGAAGAAAAATGCGAAGTAATAACACTAAATTGATAACAATATGGCAGATAAAAAGATGGAGTTGTCTCCAAACATTGTAGCGACATATCTGAGAAAGTCGCCGGAGTCCTTTACCAAGGCTGATATCGTGGAGTTTATCCGTTCTTACGGTATCAAAATGGTGAATTTCATGTATCCTGCAGAGGACGGAAGAGTAAAGACATTGAACTTCATCATCAATAGTCTCGAATATCTCGAGACGATTCTCAGTCAGGGCGAGAGAGTGGACGGATCCAGCCTGTTCCCTTCATTTGTGGAGGCGGGCAGCAGCGACCTGTACGTGATTCCGCGTTTCAGGACGGCGTTTGTGGATCCTTTCGCCGAAATTCCTACTCTGGATATGCTCTGCAGTTTCTATGACAAGGACGGCAGACCTTTCGAATGCGACCCGTACCTTACTGTGCTGAAGGCGTCAAGGCAGTTCACCAAGGCTACCGACATGACGTTCGACGCTATGGGAGAGCTCGAGTATTATGTGATTGCTGACGAGGATGAACTTTTCCCGGGAACTGACCAGAAAGGCTATCACGAGTCGGCTCCGTTTGCAAAGCTCAATGAGTTCAGGACGGAATGCATGGCCCGTATCGCTCAGGCCGGGGGACAGATCAAGTACGGTCACAGCGAGGTCGGCAATTTCACCAGAGACGGAAAAACCTATGAGCAGAACGAAATCGAATTCCTTCCGGTTCCTATAGAAACGGCTGCCGACCAGATTCTTCTTGCCAAATGGGTAATCCGCACTCTTGCATGGGAATATGGCCTGGATGTCACTTTCGCTCCGAAAATCATCGTAGGCGAGGCCGGTTCAGGTATGCATATCCACATGAGAATCATGAAGGACGGCAAGAGCTGCATGACCGAAAGCGGCAAGCTTTCAGAAATCGCGCACAGAGCCATCGCCGGCATGATGACGCTCGCTCCTGCTATAACCGCGTTCGGCAACAAGAATCCTACTTCATATTTCCGTCTGGTTCCTCATCAGGAGGCCCCGACCAATATCTGCTGGGGTGACTGCAACCGTTCTGCACTCGTGCGTGTCCCATTGGGCTGGTCCACTGCCAACGACATGTGCGCGGATGCGAATCCGGTGGAGAACCACTGCAAGTATTCTGACGGTTACGAGGTCTCAGACGCCTCAGCCAAGCAGACTGTAGAGATGCGTTCTCCTGACAGTTCAGCGGATATATATCAGCTCATGGCAGGTCTCTGCACCGCTTGCCGCTATGGCTTGGAAATGCCTGTGAAAGAGGCTCTTGAACTTACTGGCCGCACTTATGCGGGATTGAATATCCATACCAAGGGGTCCAAGGATTTTGCTGAATTGCCGGGCTGCTGCAGTGAATCTGCCGATGCTCTCGAGCAGGTGCGCAGCGTGTTTGAGCAGGACAATGTCTTCTCTCCTCGCATGATAGACGGTATTATCAGGTCCTTGCGCTCTTTCGGTGACAAGGGTCTGCTTGCCGATGCTCAGAAAGATCCGGACAAGGTCAAGGCTCTCGTGGACAAGTATTTCTACTGCGGATAACAACATTGACTGAACAACAAAAGAAGGTGGCCGGAATTCTGGTCACCTTCTTTCATATATGTAGTGCAGTCCTCTGTCGCCAATGTCCTGACAGAGGTGTCTGCTACTGATTTACACGCTTGTATGTCAATGCTTTAGCTCCCGCAGATTTTACTGATGCGCTGGAGATGATCTCATCGCTTACATCAGGTGCCTGGAAAATCTTTCCTTCTGCGAAATCCTTTCTTGCCAGGTAGTACATGGAGATAGGATCATCATTACGTTTTTCAGAGCCGTTCAGGAATTTGGAGAACTTGCCCTCTGCATTCATTCCGCAAGGCCATAAGCCTGTCATCTCTGCTCCGAGATCGCTTCCTGTATATCTTTCCCCTTCAATCTTTATGACAGTCTTGTTCTTGTTCCCGATATAGCCGTGGAAGCCTACTTTCCATGATGGCATTACTGTCACTGCATACTCTTTGTCGTATGGCTGATAGAGACTCGTAGTAACACCGTCTTTCATTGATGACAATACGAACCAGGAAGTGTATGCCCATTCTGTCTCGCCCTCGGTCTTGATCGTCTGAGGAAGAGTAATCGTGAAATGCTCGTCGATTTCGTCGGTCGCGTTCTTGTAGTCGATGGTGATAGGGCTAGAGTTGAATCTGTTCCTGTCACCGCCCCAGCCGGTAATTGTCAATGTATTGCTGCCAGATTTGGCTATCGTCACATTGAACGGCTTGCTTTCCACCACTTCCAATGTGTTGTCTTCCTTTCTTGAATATTGTCCGTTCGGCATGCAGACCCATTCTCCTACAAAGTCATCAAATGTGGCAGGGTGAGATTTGGATGCACCGTGGTTTATAGCATAGAAAGGATAACTCATGGAAACGTCTGAGATGATCTCAATGCCTTTCTTGGTCTTCTCCACAGCTGCAGCAGTGAACATCATATCATCAGCTCCGTCGAATTCGAAACCGCACTGGCTATTTCCTTGGATGATATACTTGTCCTTTACAAGTGATTCCCATGTCTCGCCTTTGTCGATATGGTTCTGGATATCTGTCTCAATCCAGGATTTTGCATCACCCTTTGAACTGTATGCCACAGCACCTACCCAGTAGTAAATGCCCTCATCGCTCGGTTTTACAAATGCGCTGTAATACAGATAACCGCCTTCCTTGTCGTAACATTCGTAAGGGGTAATCTCGAATGTGATGGCCTTGTTGTCGGTGGTCACGTCCTTGTAGAACCAGTTTGACGATGCCTTGCCGTCCTTTGTGGCAGCGATTCTGACTGTGTATGTCCTGCCAGGGTGCAGACCCTTTGCGATATAGTTTGTCTCTTTGATGTTCTCCTTCACTACATCGGCATTGGTACCGTCAGCGAGGTATGTGATTTCGATTCTGTAACCGTCTGCTCCATTGACAGGATTCCACATTGCCGTCAGCGAAGTGGCTTCTGCGATTATCTGAACATCAGGTGCTGCAAGCGCTCCGTTATTTCCGCCCTGCTCTTCGTTGCTTTTTGTGCAGCCTGCAATGGCCATAACGGATAACAATATTGAGAATATTTTATGTTTCATTATTTCTGAAAGATTAAAATTCGGCAAATGCCCTAACGAGATGTTTTTGTTTTTTGTCCAGTTTGTCCGGGTCTGTTACGGAGGTTCCCGACTGCATGTCGAAAGCATATACGATTCTCAGACCGGTCTCATTTGAAGACCAGTATATGCCGTCTGTCAATGCCGTTCCTTTCTTGTCGGTCAGACATTTGTTGAACCAGGCCTTGCTTGATGAGTCATCAGCCTTGGACTTGATGGAACCGGTACCCTGCTCAGTGTCATTGGCTTCGTGACCGGTATATGCCTTGTAGAGATGTGCAAGTTCATTCATTGAAGGTATGAACCAGTCCTTGAGCGAACCTACATTTTTTCTGCTGCACCAGTCGAATGCCGGATACTGGTTTCTCCAGTCGTTCATCTTATAGATACATTCAGTGTTGTATTTTCCTGTCCCGGGCTGGGAACCCATAGCCTCCTCGTATCTGTAGGACCATACGGCTTCCGTCTCATTAAGCGAAACCACCATTCCGTGCTCGCCTTTTTCGTCCACGCTTATGACAATGCCCTTTACAAAGCCCTGTTCATAGTAGTCACCTACCTTATAAACTGGTGCTGATGGCTGATCCGGCTCGTCCGGCTTCTGCGGCGTGTCTGGATCATTGCTCTTGCCGCAGCTGCCCAGAAGGGCAACTGCCGCAAGTGTCAATGTTATGAATCTGCTGAAGTTTTTCATTATCGTGCAACAGCTATAGTTTCAGTCTTGTCGATTTTTACGTCTGTTGACATTCCTGTGTTCAATGAGCCTTCTTCTTTTGACAAGTGGCTTACTTTCAGAATATCTGAAGGGATGTTATCCGTGTCGTATGCGATAGCATATACGTAGAACATCTCTCCGCGTGTAACAGACGGATTGTATCTATATTGGCATGTAATATATCCGTAATAATCTTTTTGTGCCAATGTAGGAGTCTCCTTCAACAGTAATGTCACCAATTCCTCTGAACTCTTTCCAGCCCACTCGTCTTTGCCTGTGAAAGTTTTCACATACAGTTTTCCGGCTGAAGCATATGGCACAGCATCGAAGCTGAGATTATAGTTTGTCTTATTAGCAGGGTATTTCTCAAGCATCCATGAGTCTGCGTTTTCATCAAGCATCCATGCTTTCATAGCAGTTGATACTGATACCTTGCTCTTCTTCTCCTCGATGGTCTTGAATGAGGTCTTGAATGGCTCAGTCGTGTAAGTGCCGTCAGCCTTGATGCCGATCACATAAGCATAGTATTCCGTGCCGGCAGTAAGTCCATCCCAATTCACGTATCTTCCTGTTCCAAACACTGATTCTCCTGGGAGCAGTCGGGAAAGGAATTCTTTCCTGTCGAGTTTTGCATGGCTTTCATTCCATTCATTGAGGCTGGCATCAATCTTTGCGTCCATGTGCTTCTGCAGGAATTCTTTCTCGCTTGAGGCTGCCACACCTGCATCGAACTCTGCTTTTGTGACATAGTTGAGAAGGAATGTCTGTCCTGTAGCCTTGTCGTCTCCTGAGACATTGACTCTGGCTGTAGTCTTGGAGATGTTGGATACTTTGATCGTATAGGTTGCATTTGTCGGACTTGCTGTCTTGGTCCTGATATGGCTTTTTACGATATTGGCCTTCTCTCCTGTCTTAGGAGTGCCGTTCGTGTTGCATGCGAAGATGAATACGTAGTAATCTTCATCCGGGATCAGGTCCGTAAATGAGCCTTTTGCCCTGTCTGCAAAAAGATATGCGGAAATGTCGCCTTTATTTGCGGCTACCAGGTCTGCTACCATCTGCTCATTGGTTTCTCCCTCGAAGTAGATGGCTCTTTCCATCATCACGGCGAATGCTTCGCTATATGCCGCGAGAATGTTGAACTCGTATGTGATGTCGCTGATGGCTGACTTGGTTACGGTATATTCGTTGCGCGGTGTTTCCCCTGTAGTGACTTTTACTACTGTAGGATTTGTCGAGAATGAACCGTCATTGGCGATGCCGATAGCATACACATAATAGTCGTACTCAGGAAGAAGGCTGTTGTTTGTTTCTGATGTCTGGGTGTCGTATGTGTATTTGCCTCTTTTTGTAAGGTATGTGACAAATTCTGCCCAGCTCATCGCCTTGAACGTGTCGTTTTCAGTCTTGAGAGATGTTATGAATGTTTTTACGAAACTTGGAATGTTGGCCGGGTTATTTGCGCACTGGTCTTCATATTCATAAGCCGGCATAATGTCGAAGAAATAGAAAATGTCAGGGTTGCTCGGCTCGATATCAAATACGAAGTAGGTGGACTTTATCTCGGTCGGTGTGATGTTGAATGTCACCGTCTCATCCAGCTTTGGCTCAAGTGTCTTGAACTCATAGTAGCTCACCGCGGTAGTGGCGTTTCCGTCGAGGTCGAGGCCATATACGAAGAATACATATTCAGTGTTCGGTACGAGTGCAGTATATGGCTTATTCTGCATTCCGCTTAAAAGTGCTTCCTTGAGAATGTCCTGCAATGCCAGTCCGTTTGCCGTGGCAATCTGCTCGAACCATGCCTTGTAGGCTGCTGTAAGTTTGTCGGAGTCGCTGCTGTACAATTTGGCGAAATCCTCTTTGGAGATGACGTTGAAGTAGTAAGTGCCTTCATTGTCCTTAGGTGTGATGCGAACGCCGAAGGAACCCTGTGTGAGGTCCGTCTGTTCGATAGTGAAATCTTTGCTTTCCGGGCCCGGAGCAGGGGCGGAAGAAGATTTTTTGCAGCTCAATGTCAATGTTGCAGCTGCACAGAGTAATGCTAAGATGCGTTTCATTTTCATACCTCTTATCTTATTATTGTTTGTTCTTTATTTCCAGTATTTATTCCAGTTACTATATCCGAATAAATGTACGATAATTTGAAATATCCGCAAAATTTTTTCACAGAATCGCAAAAATAAATTTACTGAATGCTTAATCTGGATTGCCACTAAGTCTAAACACCCAAATCTCATTCCAAACATCGCTGACAACAATTCCTGATGGTAGTTGATTCGCAAAACACAGTTTGTCCGTAAAAAGGGATATCTCACGGACAAGTGGCTCAAAATTAACAACTTATCCGTGAAAAGGGGTGGTTTTACGGATAAACTGTAAAAACGAGTCAGCTTCGAGTACTGGATTTTTATTATTTTTGTGACTGTAATTTGCGGCTATAAAACAGACAATAAAATCACGGAAATATGAAAACGGTTACACTTAATAATGGCGTGGAGATGCCGGTCCTCGGATTGGGAACATTCAAAACCACAGATCCGAAGGAATGTCTCACGAGCGTAAGAGATGCCCTCGAACTCGGCTACAGGATGATAGATACGGCGCAGTTCTATGATAATGAAGAACTTGTCGGCCAGGCGGTTGCATCCTCTGACGTCCCGCGTGAAGACATATTCATCACCACCAAAGTGTGGCCGACAAGGTTTACCGATGCGCGCGCATCATTGATGGAGTCAATGAAGAAACTCCGCACAGACTACATTGACCTTGTCCTGCTGCATTGGCCCTATGGCGACATCTATGCCGCATGGCGCGACCTCGAAGCTATGAACCGCGAGGGTCTGGTCCGTGCCATCGGAGTCTCCAACTTCAATACCGACAGGCTCATTGACCTGATGAACTTCAATGAGGTAGTTCCGGCAGTGAATCAGATCGAGACGAACCTCTATGCTCAGCGCTTGGAAGAGCACGAGTGGCTGGAGCGTCTCGGAGTCGCGCACGAAGGCTACATGCCGTTCGGACATGGCCGCATGGACGAACTCTTCCAGTCTCCACGACTGTTGGAGATAGCTGCCAGCCACGGGAAATCCACCCGTCAGGTCGCCCTCCGCTATCAGCTCCAATGCGGAGTCATCATCATCCCGAAGAGCGTCCACCGTGAAAGAATCAAGGCCAATGCGGATGTTTTCGACTTCGAACTTTCGCCGGCAGAAATGCTGGAAATCAGGTCAATGGACAAAGGGGCCCCAATGACTGGAACCCCTGAAACTCCGGAACGTGTGATGAAAATTACAGGTTTCCGCCTTCTGGATGGGAAATAAGCAAGCGCCAACCCATCTGCACACACTATTTTATCGCCTTGTCAATGCCTAATTCAGGCGACTTGTCCGAATATCTTGCATACAGCACTGAAACTAAGATGGCGAGAATGCTGAGCGTGATGAAAATCAGTTCAGCATGCAGTGCCGCGCTCTGTTCCTGGGCGGCGTTTCCCGGCATTGTCACCTCATTTCTGAAGATGAAGCCGACCGCAATCGGAACAAGCAGCATGCCCATATTCTGAATCCAATAAATCAGAGAATATGCAGTGCCGAGATTCTTCTCGGGAATGATCTTCGGAATGGTCGGCCAGAGTGCGGCAGGAACGAGAGAGTAGCCGACACCCAACATTGCGATAGCCACATATCCATAAGCCTGAACGCCCTGAGGCGCGAATGCTATCATCAGATGGGAAACGAGGACCAGGACGGAACCCGTTATCATCCATCTGGTTCCCTTGCCTACCTTGTCCACCAGCAGTCCGAAAAGCGGTGCGAAGATTACCGTGAAGAACGGAATCATTGACACCATCAGGCTTGCGCTGTCCACCGGAAGGTCGAATCTCGGGATCAATATGGAGGTGGCGAATTTCTTGAATGAAATGATGCTGCAGTAGAAGAACACGCAGAGCAGCGCCGACATTATGAAGTACTTGTTGCCCAGTACCTTGAATATGTCGGTAAACTTGAACTTGTCTTCTTCTGAAGTCTCTTTCCTGTCAGTCTCGCCCGTCACTGAATCGAATCTCGCATCCATTGCCACGAAAATCGCCCAGACGATGCACCCCACCATCAGGATAACCAGTCCGGCGAATGCGGGGCGGGCGGTTTCTGCCAATGTGTAGGCTTCTCCGGCTGGTTTAGCCGTAACAAGAAGCGGAGAAAGTATAAGTGCGAGGGCTGTACCGAGTCGGGCGATGGCCAGCTGCAGTCCCATTGCGAGAGCCATATTCCTGCCCTTGAACCATTTGGCGATGGACCGTGTCACTGCCACGCCTGCGATTTCGCTGCCGAGACCGAATATCATGCATCCGGCATAGGCCGTGAGCAATGAAGATGAAGGAGCCATCCCTGACGTTATCGCGAAAGTCACGATGGCGGCGCCTGATGCCATAAGTCCCACGAAGATGGAACCGGTTATCCTGACACCCCATTTGTCTAAGAGCATTCCGCAGACAATCAGACCGCCCCATACGCAGAGGAATGAGTAACCGCCTGCGTAGAAGCCGTAGTCGGCAGAATCCCATCCCAGTTCCAGCAGTTCCGGTGAGCGGAAAAGCTGTGACAGGGATGAGAACATATCATCGAAAAAGTAAGATCCGAACATCGGAACCACCAGGCAGGCGAGTGCCAGCCAACGTGTGATGTTGCGGATCTTTGCTGTATCTGTAGCCATCGGGACTATTCCTTGACGTTAGGAAGCTCCAGGCCGTATCCCTTCTTCCTGTCCTCGAACTTGAGCATGAATGACAGTATGAAGGCGAGTACTCCGAATGTGGAGAAGATGATCATCGGAACCATATATCCTCCGGTTGCCTGAAGTGTAGCGCCGATAAGAAGCGGAACCAGGCAGAGTCCGATGTTCTGTACCCAGAAAATCAGGCAATATGCTGAACCGAGAATCTTCTCGTCGATGATCTTAGGAACTGACGGCCAGAGAGCGGCAGGGACCAATGAGAATGATACTCCGAGAGTTACGATCAGTACAAGTGCCAATGCCTTGCTCGGGAATGCCGGCAGAAGGAATGCGAAGCTGAGGTGGCAGACAATCATGATGATGGCACCCAACATCAGCATTGACGCGCCCTTGCCCTTGAAGTCGAGGAATGCTCCGAGGAACGGAGTAAGTACCATTGCGAGAATCGGGAAGCAGCTGAACAGGCGTGAAGCGGTTTCAGCGGATACTCCGAGGGTGATCTCGAGGTAGTTAGGTGCATATCTCTGGAATGGGAAGATTGCGCTGTAATAGAGTACACAGAGCAGAGCGACAATCCAGAACATCTTGCTGCTGAAGATCTTGCCGAGGTCGCTGAGGTGGAATTCGTCTTCCGGTGATTTCTCGGCTGTCATGAGACCTGCTTCGACAAGCTGGCTGTCGAACTTGCGGTCCATAAATGTAAATGTAAGGAAGAAAAGGAGTCCTACGCAGAGAAGTGCTGTGCAGAATCCTACAGGAGCGACCACGGAGCCGTTGAACTTGGAAGCGATCATAGGAGAAATCCACATCACGGCAAACACGCCGAGACGGGCGATGGCCATCTCGAGGCCCATTGCCAATGCCATCTCCTTGCCTTTGAACCACTTGGCGATAGCCTTGGATACTGTAGTTCCGGCCATTTCACAGCCGCAGCCGAAAATCATGAATCCGAGGCAGGCCATCTTTGCGCTTCCGGGAAGGGCTACCCACCAGCTGTCAAGCCAGCCGCAGAAAGCTGTAGCCTGGAACCAGTCGCTGATACCTATATATTTTACGACGGCGCCGCCGACCATCAGAGAGGCTGAAAGCAGTCCTGTGAAGCGGACACCCATCTTGTCCAGGATGATTCCTGCGAAAATCAGGAAGAAGCAGAACACGTTCAGGAAGAACTCTGAAGCTGCATATGTTCCGAATACGGTGCTGTCCCATTTGAGTTTCTCTTCCACGAGAGACTTGAGAGGTGACATTACATCCACGAACATGTAGCCGAAGAACATCATCAGTGCGATTAACACGAGAACTGACCAGCGGGCTACCGCACTGTCATTCATTAATTTTTGCGCTTTAGACATATTTATAAACTATTTGTATTCATCATTGGCCTGCTGCACGCGGGCGGCGGAAAAATAGGCCCGCAAGTTATTCAATAAATCATAAACCTCAAAATTATTGGAAGATGAAATGTCGGGAAATGTTTGTAACTTGCAGCAATTTCGAAACGGAAACAGATTTGCTATGCTGGAAAATATCAATGGACCGGAAGATATAAGAAAGTTTGACAATGCGCAGCTCGAACAGTTGTGCGCCGAAATCCGTCAATACATCATAAACTGTTGTGCGACGAATCCGGGGCATCTCGGATCGAGTCTGGGTGCTGTGGAACTCATTGTCGGACTTCATTATGTATTCAATACCCCTGCTGACAAGATCGTATTCGATGTGGGGCATCAGGCCTATGCTCACAAGATATTGACAGGCCGGCGGGAGTCATTCCTCAAAAACAGGATGAAAGGCGGGCTCAGCGGATTTCCCAAAAGGGAAGAAAGCGAATATGACGCATTCGGTGTCGGACATTCTTCCACCTCCATATCAGCGGCTCTCGGCCTGTCTGTTGCAGCGAAGATGCAGGGCATTGACGAGAAAGTGGTCGCTCTGATAGGTGACGGAGCCCTTACTGGAGGCCTGGCCCTGGAAGGTCTGAACAATGTCGGGGCCAGCAAGAGCGACATTCTCATAATACTCAACGACAACAACTGCAGCATTGACAAGAATCTCGGAGGAATTCACAATCACCTGCTGAGACTTACCACGGACCCGACCTATAACAAGATCAAGGCAGGAATCTGGAATACGATGGGGGAGGGCTGGCTTCGTGACAAGATGCAGAACCTGGTGCGTTCTACCAAGTCTTCGCTCGTGGATGATTTCGGAGGTGCGTTCTTCGAATCTCTCGGACTCAGGTATTTCGGTCCTGTGGACGGCAATGATATGGGCGCTGTTATAGACGCATTGAAAAGGCTCAAGGATCTCAAGGGACCGAGGCTGCTGCACACCATAACCCGCAAGGGAAAAGGCTTTGCTCCGGCTGAACAGAATCCTACTGTCTGGCATGCTCCGGGCAAGTTCGATCCGGTTACAGGCGAACGTCCTTCATCAGAAGGCAGGCCTGACCGTTATCAGGACGTTTTCGGTCAGGTGCTTCTCGACCTGGCGCGGAAGGACGGCAGGATTGTCGGAATAACTCCTGCGATGGCTTCAGGTTGCGGTATGAATCTGCTGGCCAAGGAACTTCCGGGGCAGTTTTTCGATGTCGGCATTGAAGAGGAACATGCCGTTACATTCTCCGCAGGTCTTGCTGCAGGAGGAATGAAGCCGTTCTGCAATATCTATTCATCATTTTCGCAGAGGGCTTACGACGAGATAATCCATGACGTGGCGCTTCAGCATCTGCCTGTAGTCCTGTGTTTCGACAGGGCCGGGTTGGTCGGAGAGGACGGCGCCACACATCACGGATGCTATGACATGGCAGCTTACCGTTCGATTCCGGACGTGATAATTTCCGCTCCCCGGAATGAGACTGAACTCAAGAACCTCATGTACACGGCGGCAAGCACCAAGACTGGTCCTTTCATAATAAGGTATCCTCGCGGCTGCGGCGAAGGGGTGGACTGGAAAAATGCCGAGGTCAATGTCCTTGAACTCGGGAAAGGCGAGAAACTCCAGGACGGAAAGATCCTGTCGATAATCGCTGCAGGGCCGGAGGCGAACAGGGCTATGGAAGCTGCCGCATTGGTGGCGGAACGGACAGGAGTTACGCCTGCCATATATAATATAAGGTATATAAAGCCGCTGGACGAGGAGTTGGTACGGGATGCGGCTTCAAAAGGAATGATACTTACTGTGGAGGAAGGCTGTATCAAAGGCGGGCTCTTCGGTGCCGTGGCAGAATACCTGGCATCTGAAGGAATTGCAATACCTATTCAGGGGCTCGGTATCCCGGATGAGTTCATCGTACAGGACAAACAGGCCTCACAGCGTGCTGCGTGCGGTTTGGATGCGGAAGGCATAGCCGGGAAAGCAGTGAAAATGATAGAAAACGTCGAAAAAAATTAAAAAATGTTTGCAGAATAAGATTTATTACCTATCTTTGCAATCCCTTACGAAACGTAAGACACAAAATATTGCCGATATAGCTCAGTTGGCCAGAGCACGTGATTTGTAATCTCGGGGTCGTGGGTTCAAATCCCTCTATCGGCTCAAGTTCCGGAAACGGCCTTTTCCGGTGAAATATTGGGAGAATACCAGAGTGGCCAAATGGGGCAGACTGTAAATCTGCTGACTTATGTCTTCGGTGGTTCGAATCCATCTTCTCCCACTCACACTTGCGGAAGTAGCTCAGTTGGTAGAGCATCAGCCTTCCAAGCTGAGGGTCGCGAGTTCGAACCTCGTTTTCCGCTCAAATTTTTCGAAAAGTGTCGCCGGTGTAGCTCAGGGGTAGAGCGCATCCTTGGTAAGGATGAGGTCATGAGTTCAATTCCCATCACCGGCTCTATACGTGTTTATTCATAGCAATAACATATTAAAAACATAATATTATGGCAAAAGAAACATTCGTAAGAACCAAGCCGCATGTCAACATTGGTACAATTGGCCACGTTGACCACGGTAAAACTACCTTGACAGCTGCCATTTCCAAGGTGCTCGTTGAGAAAGGTTTTACAAAAGCTGACGAAGTCAAGTCTTTCGATCAGATCGACAATGCTCCAGAAGAGAAAGAGCGTGGTATTACCATCAACTCTTCACACATCGAGTATGAAACAGCAAATCGTCACTATGCACACGTTGACTGTCCGGGTCACGCTGACTATGTGAAGAACATGGTTACCGGTGCTGCTCAGATGGACGGTGCTATCCTCGTTGTTGCTGCTACTGACGGTCCTATGCCTCAGACTCGTGAGCACATCCTTCTCGCTCGTCAGGTGAACGTACCTAAGATCGTTGTATTCATGAACAAGGTTGACCTTGTTGACGATCCTGAGATGCTCGACCTCGTTGAGATGGAAATCAGAGACCTCCTCAAATTCTACGGTTTCGATGAGGATTGCCCTATCATCCGTGGTTCTGCACTCGGTGCTCTTAACGGAGACCCTAAGTGGGAGGAGAAGGTTATGGAGCTTATGGATGCTGTTGATACATACATTCCTATCCCAGTTCGTGAGAACGAGAAACCATTCCTTATGCCTATCGAGGATATCTTCTCTATCACAGGTCGTGGTACTGTAGTTACCGGCCGTATCGAGACAGGTACTATCCACGTTAACGACCCGGTAGAGCTCGTAGGTTTCGGTGACGCTCCAAGATCTACAACTGTAACAGGTGTTGAGATGTTCCGTAAACTTCTCGATCAGGGAGAGGCTGGAGACAATGTTGGTCTTCTTCTCCGTGGTATCGACAAGAAGGACGTCAAGAGAGGTGAGGTTGTTGCTAAACCAGGCTCAATCACTCCGCACACTGACTTCAAGGCTCAGATCTACGTCCTCAAGAAAGAGGAAGGTGGCCGTCACACTCCGTTCCACAACCACTATCGTCCACAGTTCTTCATCCGTACACTTGACGTGACAGGTGAGATCACTCTTCCAGAGGGAACTGAGATGGTTATGCCAGGCGATAACGTTGAGATCACTGTAAAACTCATCACTCCAGTTGCACTTAACGAAGGTCTTCGTTTCGCAATCCGTGAGGGTGGTCGTACAGTCGGCGCAGGCCAGGTTACAAAGATTATCGACTAATTTTCGATAAGACAATACAAGTGGTGCCGGACATCCGGCACCCATTTACAGGGGCATAGTATAAGGGCTAGTATAGTGGTCTCCAAAACCATTGATGGGAGTTCGAATCTCTCTGCCCCTGCTAATATCAAAGGTTACGATTTGGTAATGTTTAACTGACACCGCATCTGCTTCCAACAAGTGGTGTCCATTAAAAGAAAAGATGAGTAAGTTCATTAACTATCTGAAAGAGTCGTATGAGGAACTCACCAAGAAGGTGACATGGCCGACCTGGGCAAAACTTCAGAGTTCTGCTCTCCTTGTTATGGTCGCTACTGTCATCATCGCGGCTGTACTGTTCGTCATTGACTACATTTTCCAGTATCTGATGACAGCAATTTACACGTTGTAATTTTATTCATTACCATGGGCGAGAAAAAATGGTACGTCCTTAGGACTGCAGGAAGCAAAGAGAAGAAAGTCAAAGAGTACCTCGACAAAGAGATCGAGAGGAGCGTAGATTTGCAGAAAGAAATTTCGCAGGTCCTTGTTCCCCTTGAGAAAAAATATACCGTGAAGAACGGCAAGCGCGTAGCTACCGAGAAAATCCTTTTCTCTGGCTATGTGTTTATCGAGGCAGAACTTGGCAAGGATTCCGATTACCTCATCCGCAGTCACGTCATACCTGGTCTCGCAGGTTTCCTCTCCGAGAAGGACAGCAAAAACCAGAGCGAGAAAGTTGCAGTGCCTCTGCATCCGGATGAAGTCAAGAGGCTTCTTGGACAGCAGGACGAGCAGACCGAAACTGTAGCTGATACAGAAGTGGATTATCAGGTTGGCGATTCAGTCAAGATTACTGACGGACCATTCAGCGGCTTCGATGGAACAGTCGATGAGATTGCAGTTGACAGAAGCAAAATAAAGGTAATAGTTATGATCTTCGGCAGAAAGACTCTGCTCGAGCTCAACTTTAATCAAGTAACTAAAGAATAACAAGTTATGGCAAAAGAAGTAACTGGATTCATTAAGCTCCAGATCAAAGGTGGAGCAGCGAATCCTGCGCCTCCTGTAGGACCGGCTCTCGGTTCGAAAGGACTGAACATTATGGACTTCTGCAAGCAGTTCAATGCAGCCACTCAGGCGTCTGCAGGTAAAGTGCTTCCAGTAGTAATCACCGTATTTTCAGACAAGTCTTTCACTTTCGTTGTAAAACAGCCGCCAGTTGCTGTTTCCCTCAAAGAGGCTGCGAAAATTCAGAAGGGTTCAGGCGAACCTAACAGACAGAAGGTTGCAAGCATTACTTGGGATCAGGTAAAAACCATAGCAGAAGGCAAGATGGCAGATATGAATGCTTTCACCCTCAAGTCAGCTATGAAGATGGTCGCAGGTACAGCAAGAAGTATGGGTATCAGAATTTCAGGAACTTTCCCTGAGGATGTTAAATAATCACGCGCATCATGAGTAAACTTTCAAAAAATATGACAGCTGCGCTGGCCAAAGTTGACCAGACAAAGCAGTATGGCCTTTCTGAAGCGTGTGGTCTCCTTAAGGAAATCACCTTCACGAAATTCGATGCTTCAGTAGAGCTTATCGCAAATTTGGGCGTTGACCCTCGTAAGGCAAACCAGATGATCCGTGGCGTCGTTACACTTCCTCACGGAACCGGTAAAGTCACAAGAGTTCTCGTTCTTTGTACTCCTGACAAGGAAGCTGAGGCTAAAGAGGCTGGTGCAGACTATGTTGGTCTCGACGATTATATCGAGAAGATCAAAGGCGGCTGGACTGACGTGGATGTCATCATCTGTACTCCATCAGTTATGGCTAAAGTCGGTATCATCGGTCGTATCCTCGGTCCAAGAGGCCTTATGCCGAACCCTAAGACTGGCACAGTCACAATGGCTGTCGGCAGCGCTGTTAAAGAGGTTAAGGCTGGTAAGATCGATTTCAAGGTTGACAAGTCCGGTATCATCCACACCGCTATCGGAAAAGCTTCTTTCACCCCTGAGCAGATTTATGACAATGCAAAGGTTGTGATGTCAGCGATCCTCAAATTGAAACCGCAGACACTTAAGGGAACATATCTCAAGAGCGCAGCTATCTGCACTACTATGAGCCCTGGTATCAAACTCGATGTTAAAGCATTCAGTGCTGAATAATAAATATTCAATGTTATGAGAAAAGAATTAAAAGCCCAGATAATTGAATCTATCTCAGCACAGATCAAAGAGACCCCGAACTTCTATGTTACAGATATCGCAGGTCTGAATGCTGAAGATACAACAAAACTTCGTCGTGCTTGCTTTGAGGCAGGTATCAAGCTTACAGTTGTGAAGAACACATTGTTCACTCACGTACTCAATGAGCTCGGCAATGAAGAGATGAATCTCCTTATCCCGACACTCGTAGGCAATACCGCAATCATGTACACTGAGGTTGCAAATGCTCCTGCAAAGCTTATCAAGAAGCTTCAGAAGAGCGGTCTTGAGAAACCAGTTCTCAAAGGCGCTTATGTTCAGGAGTGCGCATTCGTAGGTGCAGACAAGCTTGACGAACTTGCAGCTATCAAGTCTAAAGAGGAACTCCTCGGAGACATCATCGGTCTTCTCCAGTCTCCTGCACGCAACGTTATTTCTGCTCTCGAGTCAGCAGGCGGAAAACTTGCAGGAATCGTCAAGACCCTTTCAGAAAAAGAAGAGAAATAATATTAACAATTTTAAATATCTACATTAATTATGGCAGACGTAAAAGCACTCGCAGAAGAGTTGGTTAACCTTTCTGTAAAAGACGTTCAGGAACTTGCTAAAGTTCTCAAGGAAGAGTATGGTATCGAGCCTGCAGCAGCTGCAGTTGCAGTTGCAGGTCCTGCAGCAGCCGCAGAGGCAGCTCCAGCAGAGCAGACAGAGTTCGACGTTATCCTCAAGTCAGCTGGTGACGCTAAACTTAACGTTATCAAAGCCGTTAAGGATCTCCTCAGCCTCGGTCTTAAAGAGGCAAAGGAACTTGTTGACAAGGCTCCAGGTGCAACTTTGAAAGAGAAAGTATCCAAGGCAGAAGCAGAGCAGATCAAATCTACTCTCGAGGAAGCTGGTGCAGAAGTTGAGGTTAAATAACTTCGCTTCTCCCCTGGTTGGGAACGAAATCAGGTTTAGAGTCGGATTATAGGCTCTAAACCTTTTTGTCGTATTTAAGTTTTTCTCATTTCAAAGGCAGAATATGTCAAATAAGACTACCAATAAACGAATAAATTTCGCCACATCAAAAATCCTGGATTATCCGGATCTGCTTGAGGTGCAGCTGAAATCATTCAAGGATTTTTTCCAGCTTGACACCACCCCTGAGAACAGAAAAAACGAAGGTCTTTACCAAGTATTCCAGGAAATATTTCCAATCGAAGATACGAGGAACAACTATAAGCTCGAGTTTATAGATTATTTCATTGATCCTCCTAAGTACTCGATTGAAGAGTGTCTTGAGAGAGGTCTCACGTACAACGTGCCTCTTAAGGCAAAACTCCGCCTTTCTTGCAGTGATCTCGAACACGAGGATTTCGATACTAAAGTTCAGGACGTTTATCTGGGTGACATCCCGTACATGACTCCTGGCGGAACCTTCGTCATCAATGGATCAGAGCGTGTCATCGTTTCACAGCTGCACAGGTCTCCTGGTGTGTTCTTTGATCAGACCCTCCACGCAAACGGTACCAAGCTTTATTCAGCCCGTATCATTCCGTTCAAGGGTTCATGGATCGAGTTCGCCACGGATATCAACAATGTGATGTATGCCTACATCGACCGTAAGAAGAAGTTGCCTGTAACGACACTCCTCCGTGCTATCGGTTTCGATGCGGACAAGGATATCATAAACATTTTCGGCCTGGCTGAAGAGATTGAGGCTACTCCTGAGAATCTGAAGGCAAATGAGGGCAGAAAGCTCGCCGCAAAGGTTCTCAAGACCTGGAACGAGGACTTCGTTGATGAGGATACCGGTGAGGTTATCCCTATCGAGCGTACAACTCCGGTTGTCGAGAGATGTGAAGTCATCAACGATGAGACAATTCAGAAACTTACCGATGCAGAGGTTAAGACTGTGCTTCTCCAGAAGGATGAGGCCAGCGACAGTGAGTATGCCATCATATTCAACACTCTGCAGAAGGACCCGACAAATACGGAAAAAGAAGCTGTCAATTACATCTACAAGCAGTTGCGTAATTCAGAACCACCTGATGAGGCAACCGCGAGAGACGTGATCGACAAGTTGTTCTTCTCCGAAAAGAGATACGATTTGGGTATCGTCGGCCGTTATCGTCTTAACAAGAAACTCGGCCTCGACACTGATCCTGAACTCCGTGTTCTCACAAATCAGGATATTACCGAGATCATCAAGTATCTCATTCAGCTTATTAACTCCAAGGCTACGGTTGACGATATCGACCACTTGAGCAACAGACGTGTAAGAACAGTAGGTGAGCAGTTGGCTAACCAGTTCAGCGTAGGTCTCTCAAGAATGTCAAGGACTATCCGCGAAAGAATGAACGTAAGGGACAGTGAGCAGTTCAGCCCTACTGACCTCATCAATTCCAAGACATTGTCTTCGGTAATCAATTCATTCTTCGGTACAAGCCAGATGTCCCAGTTCATGGACCAGACAAACCCGCTTGCTGAAGTTACACACAAGCGTCGTCTTTCCGCATTGGGTCCTGGCGGTCTTTCCAGAGACAGGGCAGGTTTCGAGGTTCGAGACGTGCACTATACTCATTACGGAAGGCTTTGTCCTATCGAGTCTCCGGAAGGTCCGAACATCGGTCTTATCTCATCTCTTTGCGTCTATGCGAAGATTGATGACCTGGGATTCATCGAGACCCCTTACCGTAAGGTCGAGAACGGAAAGGTGAATCTTTCCGATGACGGCTGGAAGTTTATGAGCGCAGAGGAAGAGGAAGACAAACTCGTTTCTCTTGCCAATGTGAAGATGGATGATGACGGAACCATCGAAGAGGACAGAATCCAGTGCCGTCTCGAGGCTGACTTCCCTGTAGTCTCCAAAGAAGAGGTTGACTATATGGACGTTGCGCCTAACCAGATGGCTTCTGTGGCTGCATCCCTCATTCCGTTCCTTGAGCACGATGACGCTCACCGTGCATTGATGGGAGCGAACATGATGCGTCAGGCAGTTCCGCTTCTCAAGCCTCAGGCTCCTATCGTGGGAACCGGTCTTGAAGAGAGGGTCTGCATCGACTCCAGAACACAGGTGATGGCAGAAAGAAGCGGTGAAGTCGTATATGTGGACGCAAATGAAATCCACGTCAAGTATGACCGCACAGAGGACGAGAAATTCGTAAGCTTCTCTCCGGACATCACTGTTTACCATCTTCCTATATATAGAAAGACAAACCAGAATACAACTATCTGCCTGAAACCGATTGTGAAGAAAGGCGACAAGGTAGTTGCAGGTCAGGTGATGACAGAAGGATATGCTACCCAGAACGGTGAACTCGCACTCGGCCGTAACCTTATGGTTGCGTTCATGCCTTGGAAGGGTTACAACTATGAGGACGCTATCGTTCTTTCAGAGAAAATGGTCAGATGGGATATCCTCACATCAGTTCACGTGGACGAGTACCTTACTGAAGTCAGGGAAACCAAGCGTGGTATGGAGGAACTCACATTCGATATTCCTAATGTCAGCGAGGACGCTACCAAAAATCTTGATGACAACGGCATTGTCCGCGTAGGTGCCCATATCGAGCCGGGTGACATTATGGTCGGCAAGATTACTCCTAAGGGAGAGAGCGATCCTTCTCCAGAGGAGAAACTTCTCCGTGCAATCTTCGGTGACAAGGCAGGTGACGTGAAGGATGCTTCACTCAAGGCCAATCCGTCACTCAGCGGTACTGTCATCAAGACCGCTCTTTACTCAAAGGCTGCCAAAGAGGGTAACCGCAAGGGCGCCAAGGCTGAGCAGAAAGCAAAACTTGATAGCATCGAGGAAGATTTCACCAAGAAAGCCGAGTCTTTGTACGCCAAGTTCTTCGACAAGCTCGTTGCATTGGCAGAAGGCAAGAAGAGTGTGGGAATCAGCGACCTTTATGGCGTTGAGATCATTCCTGAGGGCAGAGAAATCACTGCTTCCCAGCTCAGGACCATTGACTTCGAAAATATTAATTCAAACAGATGGACTGACGACGACAGGACCAACCTCATGATCCGTGACCTCATCAACAATTACTGCATCGCCTACAAAGAGGCTCTCGCAGCAAACAAGAGGATCCAGGACAAGGTCAAGGTCGGTGACGAACTCGGAAACGGCGTTATGCAGCTAGCGAAAGTATATATCGCCAAGAAGAGAAAGATCACTGTCGGTGACAAGATGGCGGGACGTCACGGTAACAAGGGTATTGTTGCCAAGATCGTAAGAGAGGAGGACATGCCGTTCCTTGAGGACGGTACTCCGGTGGACATTGTACTGAACCCTCTCGGTGTGCCTTCCCGAATGAACCTCGGTCAGATTTATGAAACTGTTTTGGGATGGGCAGGTGAAAGACTTGGTCTCAAGTTCAGCACCCCTATTTTCGACGGTGCAAGTCTTGATGAGATTTGCGCATATACTGACAAGGCAGGTCTTCCTAAGTACGGAAGTACTCATCTGAGAGACGGCGGTACCGGTGAATGGTTCGACCAGTATGCAACTGTAGGTATCATCTATATGATCAAGCTCGGTCACATGGTTGATGACAAGATGCACGCAAGGTCTATCGGTCCTTATTCTCTCATTACTCAGCAGCCTTTGGGCGGTAAAGCTCAGTTCGGTGGTCAGAGATTTGGAGAAATGGAGGTTTGGGCACTCGAGGCATTCGGTGCGGCAAACGCTCTCCAGGAAATCCTTACTGTCAAGTCTGATGACGTGACCGGAAGGTCCAAGACTTATGAAGCCATCGTCAAGGGTGAGCCGATGCCTACACCAGGTATTCCTGAATCTCTGAATGTGCTCCTGCACGAGCTCAGAGGTCTCGGACTTAAAGTGACTCTTGAATAGTAACAGTCAATTTTGATTTGATATATTATGCCTATTTTCAATAACAAAGATAACAAGGTAAGGAGCAATTTCCAGAAAATCAGCATTTCGCTTGCTTCTCCGGAGGACATCATTGACAGGTCCCACGGAGAGGTCCTCAAGCCTGAGACTGTGAACTACAGGACGTACAAGCCTGAGAGGGACGGCCTTTTCTGTGAGAAGATTTTCGGACCTACCAAGGACTACGAGTGCTATTGCGGTAAATACAAGCGCATCAGGTACCGTGGTATCGTCTGCGACCGTTGCGGTGTGGAAGTTACAGAAAAGAAGGTGCGCAGGGAGAGAATGGGACACATTTCACTTACTGTCCCTGTTGCCCATATCTGGTACTTCAAGTCAGCTCCGAACAAGATTTCCGCTGTTCTCGGCGTTCCTGCCAAGAAACTCGAGGCGGTAATCTACTACGAGAAGTACATTGTCATCCGTCCTGGACAGACAGACAGGCAGAAACTCGAACTCCTTTCCGAGGACGAGTATCTGGCAGTCCTCGACCAGTACCCTGACAACTACAACCTTCCTGACGACGATCCTGCAAAGTTCGTTGCCAAGATGGGTGCAGAGGGTATCTATGACTTGCTGAAGGAGATTGACATAAAGGAACTTGCAGACAGTCTCCGTACAGAGATGCGTCTGGCTAATTCCCAGCTCAAGAAAGCGGAGCTGCTCAAGCGCCTCAGCATCGTCAAATGGTTTGAGGAGTCCAACGGCATCAACCGCCCTGAGTGGATGATCATGAAGGTGATTCCGGTCATTCCGCCGGATCTCCGTCCTCTCGTTCCGCTTGACGGTGGCCGTTTCGCCACATCCGATCTCAATGACCTCTACAGACGTGTCATCATCAGAAACAACCGTCTGAAGAGACTTATCGAGATCAAGGCACCTGAAGTCATTCTCCGAAACGAGAAACGTATGCTTCAGGAGGCAGTGGATTCACTCTTCGACAACTCCAAGAAATCAAATGCAGTGAAGAGCGAGTCCAACAGGGCTCTCAAGTCACTGTCAGACAGCCTTAAAGGAAAACAGGGACGTTTCCGTCAGAACTTGCTCGGTAAACGTGTCGATTACTCTGCGCGTTCAGTCATCGTCGTAGGTCCTGAACTTCAGATGCATGAGTGCGGTCTTCCTAAATTTATGGCTGCCGAGCTTTACAAACCGTTCATTATCAGGAAGCTGATTGAGAGGGGTATTGTAAAGACAGTCAAGTCTGCAAAGAAAATTGTAGATAGAAAGGAACCAGTCATCTGGGATATCCTCGAGAACGTGATGAAAGGTCATCCGGTTTTCCTTAACCGTGCACCTACTCTTCACAGACTCGGTATTCAGGCTTTCCAGCCGAGAATGATCGAAGGAAAGGCCATCCAGCTCCACCCTCTCGCTTGTACCGCGTTCAATGCGGACTTCGACGGTGACCAGATGGCAGTCCACCTGCCGCTCGGCAACGCTGCGGTCATGGAGGCTCAGCTCCTCATGCTCGGTTCCCAGAACATCCTGAATCCTGCCAACGGTACTCCTATCACTGTGCCTTCACAGGATATGGTGCTCGGTCTTTACTATATCACTAAGATAAGACCTGGCGCGAAGGGTGAAAAGATGTCTTTCTATGGTCCGGAGGAAGTTATCGTGGCTCTCAACGAGAAAGCCATTGACCTTCACGCCGAGATCAATGTAAGGCTCCCTAAGGACAAGCAGCATCCTGAGGCTGGCACACAGATGGTGAAGACCACTGCAGGCCGTATCATCGTGAACCAGTTCGTTCCGGTAGAGGTTCCTTATGTCAATGACGTACTCGGAAAGAAGGCCCTCAGAAAGATCATTACTGAGGTCATCAAGAATACAGGCGTGTCCAGAACAGCCCGTTTCCTCGATGATATCAAGAACCTCGGTTATGACCGCGCCTTCCGTGCAGGTATCTCATTCAACCTTGGCGATGTCCTCATCCCGCCTGAAAAATACGACCTCATCAATGAGGGCTACAAGCAGGTGGAGGATATCAAGAACAACTACGCTATGGGTTTCATTACCAACAACGAGCGTTACAACAAGGTTATCGACCTCTGGACCTCCATTGACAACAAGCTTACAGGAATCGTGGAGAAGCAGATTTCTGCAGACCAGAAAGGCTTCAACCCGGTTTACATGATGCTTGACTCTGGAGCCCGTGGTTCCACACAGCAGATCAAGCAGCTCTGCGGTATGCGAGGACTTATGGCAAAACCTCAGAAGTCCGGTGCAGCAGGAGCGGAGATTATCGAAAACCCTATCGTCTCCAACTTGAAGGAGGGTATGACAGTGCTCGAGTACTTCATCTCTACCCACGGTGCACGTAAGGGTCTTGCCGATACCGCCCTCAAGACAGCCGATGCCGGTTACCTGACACGTCGTCTCGTGGACGTTTCTCACGATGTCATCATCAATGAGGAAGACTGCGGAACACTCAGGGGTCTTATTGCTACAGCCATCAAGAACAAGGACGAGGTTGTCGAGTCACTCGGCGAAAGAATCCTCGGACGTACGTCAGTACACGATATCTTCAACCCTATTACGGGTGAACTTATCATCAAGGCCGGTGAAGAAATCCGCGAGGCTACTGCAAATCTCATTGACTCTCTCCCTATCGAGCAGGTGGAAATCCGTTCAGTGCTCACTTGCGAGTCCCGTAAGGGTGTCTGCGCTAAGTGTTACGGACGTAACCTTGCTACCAGCAGAATGGTCGAGAAGGGTGAGGTTGTCGGAGTTATCGCAGCACAGTCTATCGGTGAGCCTGGTACCCAGCTTACACTTCGTACCTTCCACGTCGGTGGTACCGCATCCAGCACGGCAGCTGATTCTTCCATCGAGTCCAAATACAACGGAAAACTGGTATTCGACGAACTCAGAACTCTTCAGAGAGTGACAGAAGACGGTCAGACACAGGAAGTTGTCGTCAGCCGTATGACTGAGGTCAAGATTATCGATGAGAACACAGGTATCACATTCTCTTCATACGACGTTCCTTACGGAGCGATTCTGTACAAGAAGGACGGCGATACGGTTCAGAAAGGTGATCTTATCTGCGAATGGGATCCGTACAATGCGATTACCATCGTCGAGACAGCCGGTACAGTACGTTTCGAGAACATGATCGCAGGTGCGACATACCGCGAGGAGTCTGCAGACGAGTACTCTAACAACAAGGACAAGGTCATCATCGAGTCCAGGGACAAGACCAAGACTCCTTCGATCCTCATTCTTGATGAGAAGGGCGCTACACTCAAGCAGTACAACCTTCCTGTAGGTGCGCATATCCCTGTCAGCGACGGCACTCAGGTGAAAGTCGGCGACATCATCATGAAGATCCCTCGTGCGATCGGCAAGTCAAACGATATTACCGGAGGTCTTCCGCGAGTTACAGAGTTGTTCGAGGCAAGAAATCCTTCAAGCCCTGCTACAATTTCCGAGCTCAACGGTGAGGTCCGCATGGGTAGAATCACAAGAGGTAACCGTGAAATCTTCGTCAAGAACAAGTCCGGTATCGAGAAGAAATATCTCGTTCCTCTGTCCAAGCAGATCCTCGTTCAGGAGAACGACTACGTGAGGGCAGGTTCAAGACTCTCAGACGGTGGCGTTTCACCTACCGACATCCTCAATGTCCTCGGTCCTGTAAAGGCTCAGGAGTACATTGTCAATGAGGTTCAGGCCGTGTACCGCCTCCAGGGTGTGAAGATCAATGACAAGCACTTCGAAATCATCGTAAGACAGATGATGAGAAAGGTTCAGATTACTTCATCCGGAGATACGGAGTTCCTGCCTGAGGAGCTTGTGGACAAGTGGAAGTTTATGGATGTCAATGATGAGATCTATGGCAAGTACTACATCAAGGAAGCCGGAGATTCTCAGCGCTACAAAGTAGGCGACATCATTTCTGCACGTGACCTCAAGAACGAGAATGATTCTCTCGAAAGACAGGGTCTGAAACTTATGGCCTTCAGGGAAGCTCACCCGGCAACTGCAAGTCAGGTGCTCCAGGGTATTACAAGAGCAGCCCTCAAGACAGACAGCTTCATCTCTGCCGCATCATTCCAGGAGACTACCAAGGTGCTCAGCGAGGCAGCTATCCGCGCCCGCGTCGATGACCTCGAAGGTCTTAAGGAAAATGTCATCTGCGGTCACCTCATTCCAGCCGGCACAGGCCAGAAGGAATTCCAGGATATCGTAGTAAGCAGCAAAGAGGATTACCTCAAGGAAATGAATGACCTTTAATAAGGTTCTGACATAATGATCAAGCCCGACTGTGATGAGCAGCCGGGCTTTTTTTTGGTGTATGTTATAGAAAACTATCTTTCGATTGTCGCCTCACGGTCAGGTCCGAGAGAGATGATCTTGATAGGCACCTTCAGGTAGTTCTCCATAAAGCGGATGTACTCCTTGAACGTCTCAGGAAGTTCCTCCTCTTTCCTGCATCCCGTAAGGTCCTGGTTCCATCCTTTGAACTCAGTGTAAACCGGAGTTATTTCGCATTCCGTATCGAATGGGAACTGGTTCGTCTCCTTTCCGTCAATGATATAGGATGTGCAGACCTTGATGGTCTCGAATGAATCGAGGCAGTCGGACTTCATCATGATGAGGTCGGTAACGCCGTCGATCATCACAGTATATTTCAATGCTACGAGGTCGAGCCAGCCGCATCTGCGTGGACGTCCTGTCACGGCTCCGAACTCATGACCGATCTTGCGGATCTTCTCACCGGTCTCATCGAACAGCTCCGTAGGGAACGGACCGCTTCCGACACGTGTACAGTAAGCCTTGAAGATACCATATACGTGGCCCACTCTTGAAGGGGCCACACCAAGACCTGTGCATACGCCGCCGATTGTCGTAGATGAAGATGTCACGTACGGATATGAACCGTAGTCAATGTCCAGAAGCGAACCCTGCGCACCCTCTGCCAACATAGGCTTCTCATCCAGCCATTCGTTCACAAAGTATTCACAGTCAATGAGATTGAACTTCTTGAGGAATTCAATGGCACTCATCCACTCTGCCTCGTCCTTGTCCGGATCGCATTCGAACTTGAGGTCCTGGAGAAGCTGGAGATGTCTTGCCTTGAGCTTCTCGAACCTTGCCTTGAAGTCAGGGGCGAGTATGTCGCCGACACGCAGACCGTGGCGGCTGATCTTGTCGGTATAAGTAGGTCCGATACCTTTCAATGTAGAGCCGATCTTGCCCTTTCCGGCGGCTGCTTCATAAGCCGCATCCAAAAGCCTGTGTGTAGGCAGGATAAGGTGTGCCTTCTTGGAAATATAGAGCTTCTCCTCAGGATTGATGCCCTGCTTGGCGATGTTGCCGCACTCCTCGCGGAATGTAATCGGGTCAAGTACCACACCGCTTCCTATGATGTTCGTGGACCCATCCCTGAAAATACCTGAAGGAATGCTTCTTACCACGAAGTTATGGCCATCGAAATGAAGTGAATGGCCTGCATTCGGACCGCCCTGGAATCTTGCTACGGCAGGATACCTTCCGGCCAGAACGTCCACAATTTTACCTTTGCCCTCGTCTCCCCATTGGAGGCCAAGAACTACATCAAGTTTCATATTGCTTATAATTTACTGTTATTTCTTAGAAAGGAAGGTCGTCAGACGGACTTGAATAGTCAGGCTGAGCCTGTGGAGCAGCCGGCTGTGAAGCCTGGCGAGGAGCGAATCCGGCAGGCATGTCGGCTCCGCCCTGTGACTGGTAACCGCCCTGAGGCTGATAACCGGTCTGATGATTGTCGGACGGCTGCTGTGAAGCAGGATTGTCAGACTTTCGACCGAGCAGCTGAATGGAGTCAGCCACGATTTCTGTACGGTATTGCTTGGCACCTGCCTGGTCATTCCATGACCTTGTACGTATGCGGCCCTCTATATAGAGCTGCGAACCCTTCCTGATATATTTCTCAGCAAGGTCAGCGAGCCCTCTCCAGGCCACGATGTTGTGCCATTCAGTGTTTTCGCGCACCTCTCCGTTCCTGTCCCTGAACCTTTCGGTGGTGGCAAGAGTGAACTGTGCGACTTTCGGATTTGTTCCCTGCGGAGCAGGATTGTTCTCAAGGTAACGGACTTCCGGATCTTTTCCCACGTTACCGATCAGCATTACTTTGTTAAGTGACATAGTTATATGTATTAGTTCTGCAATTTAGCAATTATTCTTGGTTTTTCATCCTGGAAATCACAGCAGATTCCATGGCGTCCAGGTCAGGCATTTTGCCTGTCAGCACAGAATATCCCGTCAGAGCCTGGTACAGCAGCCATCTGAGGCCTGGAACATATTGTGCGCCCGCTGCATTGACCAATGTCCTGTCACGGAAAGAAGGCGTCTTGTAGTTTGCCTCCAGGATGACCTTTCCCGGACGCGGCCAAGTGTATCTGTCCTCACCCTCGAAATCCTCCACCGTAAGAGCCGAAATCCCGTCCAATGCCACAGGCAACGTATAGATAACGAGATCACATTCTTTCATGGCAGCGCGGAAATCGCTGAGCTGGTCCACGATGAAGCCGTATTCCGGCATCTCGTCCGCCATCTTCTGAGCCTTTTCCCCGGTCCTGTTCATCAGTGCCGTGTCGAATCCAAGCTCAGCCGCAGCCACAGCCGCAGCCCTGCCTGCCCCGCCGCAACCCACGATCAGAGCCTGAGGCTTGCGCGAAAACAGCATTGTCAATGCCTGTTTTACATACTGGAGAATCTTGATATGGGCCTTGATGCCGTATTTTTCGTAAAACTCCCTGACAATTCCCGGAACATAGGCCTCGGCAATGCTCAGGATGACTCCGGTAAAGTCCGAATTGTCCGCCAGGATACCGTCATCAGTCTTGACAATGATATTTGCAGCACCGATTTTCCTGCAGCCGGCAGTGAAAATGTCAGCCTGAGAGAAAGCCTGCTGTTTGAACGGAGCTGTGACATTGATTCCCTTGTATCTGTCCTCAAACGCCTTCCATGAGCTGCCGAAATCAGCGCCCTGGATCAGGTCGTAGGAAAACTCTCCCGAATATGCTGCCTCGAACAATGCAGGAGACAGGGAAGTGGCTATAGGGTCGCCAATCAGACCGAATCTGTTCATAATTTGGAATTTCTTTGACGCACCGCCTCGAACATCAGGATTGCTGCGGAAACCGACACATTCAGAGAGTCCATCTGGCCGAGCATAGGAATCTTCACATGCGCGTCAGCGTGCATTCTCCAGAAAGTGGAAAGCCCTTCGTGCTCAGTTCCCATCACCAGGGCAGTGCCGTATTTCATATCCGTATCGTAGTACCATTCGGAGTCCTGAAGCTGTGCTGTATATATCTTTATATTGTTGTCATTCAGCCATTTGAGAGTCTCGCCGGAAGATGCCGCCACGACTTGTCTCGTAAACGTGGCACCCAGACTCGAACGTATAAGATTAGGGTTGTACAAGTCTGTCAGCGGGTCGCAGACAATCACTGCATCTGCATCAGCCGCATCAGCCGTCCTCAGTACAGCGCCGAGATTGCCCGGCTTCTCCACCGACTCCAGCACGATTACCAGAGGGTTCTCGCGCAACTTGATGTCGCCCAATGACTTGTCAATGATTTCCGCTTCTGCTATCACGCCCTCAGTGCTTCCACGATAGGCGATTTTCTCGTACAGGTGAGCCGGGACATTGACAATGGTGCAGTCCTCACCGCATCTCTCTGCGATTTTCTCCAATTCGCGTTCCGGTATGATTTCCGGGCAGGCGAACAAGGTCCTGACTTTGTATCCCGCATCCAGGCAGTGCCCGATTTCCTTTCTGCCCTCTACGACAAAAAGAGAGTTCTCGCGCCGGGTACGAGATTTTTCCCCAAGCGCGAGAAGCATCTTGATTTTAGAATTCTGTGCAGAAGTTATCGTCTCTGTCCGCATTGACTATTCCTGTTCGTTAGCCTCGTTCTTGCTCGGCATCTTCTCAGGTCTCATCTGCGGGAAGAAGAGAACGTCCTGGATGGTAGTGTTGCCGGTCATGAGCATTGTCAGACGGTCGATACCCATTCCCAAGCCTGATGTAGGCGGCATACCGTATTCGAGAGCGCGGAGGAAGTCATAGTCAATGAACATTGCCTCGTCGTCTCCGTTGCTCTTGAGCCTGGCCTGCTCCTCGAAACGCTCCCTCTGGTCGATAGGGTCATTGAGCTCTGAATATGCATTGGCAAGCTCGTGGCCGCATACGAACAGCTCGAAACGTTCTGTAAGGGTCGGGTCGTTCCTGTGTCTCTTGGTGAGAGGTGACATTTCCACAGGGTAGTCCGTGACGAATGTCGGCTGCACGAAATGTTTCTCGCAATATTCTCCGAAGATGGCGTCGATCAGTTTGCCCACGCCCATGGACGGCTCGATTTCCACATTGAGTTTCTTGCAGGTCTCGCGGAGCTGTTCCACATCCATGCCCTTCACGTCGATACCTGTGTATTCCTTGATGGCATCGAGAATACCGATTTTCTTGTACGGCGCCTTGAAGTCGATTTCTACGCCCTCGTTCATCACTGTGGTCTTTCCGTAGAGGTTCATCGCGATCTTTTCGAGAAGGTTCTCGACGAACTCCATCATCCAGATATAGTCCTTGTAGGCCACATAGATTTCCATACATGTAAACTCGGGGTTGTGGGTCTTGTCCATGCCCTCGTTGCGGAAATCCTTGGCGAACTCATACACGCCGTCATAGCCTCCCACGATAAGTCTCTTCAGATAAAGCTCATTGGCAATACGCAGATACAGAGGGATGTCCAATGCATTGTGATGTGTGATGAACGGTCTTGCCGTAGCGCCGCCAGGTATCGACTGGAGAATCGGGGTCTCCACCTCCAGACAGCCTGCATTGTTGAAATACTCACGCATCGTAGCGATAATTTTGGCCCTCTTGATGAAAGTGTCCTTTACCTGAGGGTTTACGATGAGGTCCACATATCTCTGTCTGTATCTGAGCTCCGGATCGGTGAACGCGTCGTGCACCTTGCCGTCAGCCTCCTTCACGATAGGAAGAACTTTCAATGACTTGCTGAGGAGAGTGAGCTCCTTGGCGTGAACCGTAAGCTGGCCTGTCTGCGTGTGGAATGCGAATCCCTTGATGCCCACCACGTCACCGATGTCGAGAAGTTTCTTGAATACGGTATTGTACATGGTCTTGTCCTCCCCAGGGCAGATCTCGTCACGTTTCACATAGACCTGTATCCTTCCGGTGGAATCCTGAAGCTCCATGAAAGAAGCGGCTCCCATGATTCTTCTGGACATGATTCTTCCTGCAATACATACGTCCTGGAAATTTCCTTTCTCAGGATCATACTCAGCCTCAATGACTTTCGCAGTCGCATTTACAGGGTACAACGGAGCCGGATAAGGCTCGATTCCAAGCTCTCTGAGTTTGTCGAGGGACTCTCTTCTGATGAGTTCCTGCTCGCTCAATTCCAAATTTGCCATATCTTTTATTTCAATATTTTTTATTCTCGGTAAGTGTCACGCAACCAATCTCTGCGGATGATCTCCGCCATTTCGCGACATCTACAAAATTACATATTTAATTCTAAAATTGAAATAATTAAGGTATCTTTGTATGTTATGCCGAAAGAAAGAGAATGGAGATTAAGGGCTCCGGCCGATCCGGAGAATGTGAAACAGCTCTCAGCCGAGCTGGGGGTGGATCCTGTGCTTGCGACTTTGCTTGTCCACAGGGGCATCCGGACATTTGAGGAAGCCCGCTCGTTTTTCAGGCCGAACCTGTCAGACATCCATGACCCGTTCCTGATGAAGGATATGGACAAGGCAGTGGAGCGTCTTGAAAAGGCAGTGCACGGCAATGAGAAGGTTCTCGTCTATGGCGACTATGACGTGGACGGGACTACAGCAGTGGCATTGGTCTATTCTTTTATCCGCAGGCTGACTTCTTCTGTGGATTTCTACATTCCCGACAGATATGACGAGGGTTATGGCGTGTCCAAAAAGGGTATCGACTGGGCTGCGGAAAACGGTTTCAGGCTAATCATAACATTGGACTGCGGAATCAAGGCCATCGACAAGGTAGAATATGCCGCGTCCAAGGGCATTGACATAATCATCTGCGACCATCATCTTCCGGAATCGGAGATTCCTGCGGCTGTGGCGGTGCTGGACCCGAAGAGGGAGGATTGCCATTATCCTTTCGACGACCTTTCCGGTTGCGGTGTCGGCTTCAAACTGGTTCAGGCATATTCCGCCAAATGCGGAATTCCGTTCGAGTCGCTGCTTCCGTTGCTGGACCTGCTGGTGGTAAGTATCGCTTCCGACCTGGTTTCAGTGGTGGGGGAGAACCGCGTGCTGGCGCATTTCGGACTGAAATGGCTGAACGAGAAACCTCGCGTGGGGCTCAAGGCCATGATCAGTCTGGCGAATTTGGAGCCGGAGCACATCACCATAGACGATATCGTGTTCAAAATCGGACCGAGGATCAATGCCGCAGGACGTATGGAATCAGGCCGACTTGCGGTGGAACTGCTTACTGCAGAGGACGATATGACCGCGATGAGCATCGGCACGAAGATCAATGACAATAACAACGAACGGAAGAGCATTGACCGCGAAATCACCAAGGAGGCCTTGGATATGGTTCAGAACGGAACCTGCTGCACTTCTGAAAATGCAGTAATCGTCTATGGCCCGGATTGGAACAAGGGTGTCGTGGGCATTGTCGCTTCCCGACTTGTCGAAGCATATTACAAGCCGACTTTCGTGCTCACCAAGTCAAATGGCTTCATAACCGGCTCTGCACGAAGCGTGAGAGGGTTTGACCTTTACGATGCCATCAGCAGCTGCGCGGACCTGCTCGAGAACTATGGCGGACACATCTATGCTGCCGGCTTGACTATGCGTGAGGAAAATCTTGCGGAATTCGCTTCAAGGATAGACAGATATGTAAGCAGCCACATCACCAAGGAGATGGTGACGCCTGTAATCGATGTGGATTCGGAAATTAACTTCTCGCAGATAACCCCGAAGTTCTTCAGGGTGCTCAAGCAGTTCCAGCCGTTCGGTCCGGGCAACAGTTCGCCGGTTTTCCTTACCAGGAATGTCTATGATGACGGAAATGGCCGCAAAGTCGGTCCGGGTGGTCAGCATCTGAAACTGGAACTCATTCAGGAATCGCAGCCTTACCATCAGGTGTCGGCCATCGCATTCAATATGGCGGACTCATTCGAGCATATCCGCAACGGCAATCCTGTCGATGTATGCTACAGCATCGTGGAGAACTATTATAGAGGAAATTCCACCCTCCAGTTGCGTATAAAGGATATTCACGAGCGGGAAGACATTATATAGCCACGGGCTGAACCTGTCCCGCGTTTCGCACTTCATTGTCCTGATTTCTCAGTCGCTCTTGCGATTTCTTCGGCGATTTCGCCGTATTCCTTTCCGTCTATGTCAATGATTATGTGGGCAGTACGCTCATAGATCCGTTCACGTTCCGCCATCAGTTGCTCAACCCGTCTGACAAGCGTCTCCCGGTCAGGCAGGTCCTTCAGCATCGGCCTGTCCTCAGGCCACATGGTCAGATTGTAAACAAGAGTTTCTATACTCGCCCTCAGATAGATGCAGGTAGTCCGGTCATGGACAAGTCTGGCGGATTCCGGCGAAGTCAATGTCCCTCCGCCCAGCGAAAGCACCTTCACCCCGTTTCCGGAAATGATCCGGGTCAATGCCGTTGCTTCGATTGCCCTGAACCCGGATTCTCCGTCTTCCGCGAAAATCTGCCCTATACTGCGTCCCGCCTCTTTTTCCACAGCTTTATCCAGGTCAATGAAATCCCACCCCTTGAGTCGGTTCAGTTCCTGGGCGGTGCAGGTTTTCCCGCACCCCATAAAACCGGTCAGAGTTATCATGGCCTACAAGTCGAACAGATTAGGCTCCTCTTCGCTCTCGTCAGCATTGTCGCTTTCGCCTATGTCTCCACGGCTTTCCGTCTCGTCTGACGGCTCGTGGTACATTGCCTCCGGTGAGAAATCGTCTGAAGAGTCCTCCTCTATGTTTGCCGAAATGGCTTCATGCACTTCCTGAAGTTCCTCATCGTCTTCCGGCTTGTGAAGCGGTTCGATGAACTCCACCTTGAGCACATCCAGCCTGTGGCATCTGTTGCCCTTGGCCGCGATACCCTTCTTTGCAATAAATTCCTCAGCATCAAATACTTCAGGCTCTCTGTTTTCGTGTCTTCCGGTAAAGTACACCTTGAACTGAGGGTGCTTGTCCGCACTGAAGTCAGCAAGATAGTTGCCTCTTCCTTCAGGGATGAACTGGGCAGGAGTATTGTCGCTCAATGTGAAAGAGAAGCGCTTGATGTAGAACAGTTTGGCCGAGCCGTCGTAGTACAGTGCAGCGTAGGTCCTGTTCTCGTCGTATTTCTCGATCCTCAGCAGGTCGCCCTGATATCTGTTGCTCAGGTCGTATGAAGTCGTATAGTATGTGCCGTTCTTGAAGATTGCAAGAATCTTGTCATCTCCGCTGAACTGTCCGAGCAGCTCTCCACGTCCATCTTCATTGAGCCTCATCACGTCAGGGTCGAACCAGACGTCCTTTCCGCCGATTGTGGAAACACCTTTGGACTTCTGGGTGATACGGCGTACTGCATTCTTGGTCACGACATTGCCTCGGGACAGTTTGCCCTTGATCGCAAGCTCGGAGAAATCGTACTCCATACTGAGATTCTTGAGTCGCGGTCTCGGTATGAACGTGATCTTCACGGTCTCAGCCTCGCCGTTGTGGTTTACAGTGAACCATACGATCTTGGAACCCGGCTTGCCCTGAGTGATGTCGTATTCCTTGTCTCTGGTGATGCTCGTGATGGCAAACCTCTTGGCGTAGTACAGGTCGGACTTGCCGTCTCTGTAGATTACGTTGTAGATGGTACGTGTGTCACCACGGTTGAAGATGCCCACATAGAGCAGGTCCTTGCCGAAGAAGTCCTTCTCCACAACCTTCTTGATCCAATATTTGCCCTCTTTGTTGATAACTACGACCTCAGACATGTCCGAGCAGTCGCAGATGTATTCGCTCTCGTCTTTCTTGAGTCCGATTCCCACGAATCCTTCCGCAAGATTGGCGTAAAGCTTGGCATTGTTGCTGACAACCTTGGTGGCGGCGATAGTCTCGAATCCGGTAATCTCGGTTCTTCGAGGGAAATCTTTTCCGTATTTGGTCTTCAGACCCTTGAAGAACTTGATGGTATATTCTGTGATATGTTCGATCTGGTCATTGACAGTCTTGAGCTCTTTCTCGATTTCAAGTATCTTCTGGTCAATGACTTTCGTGTCGAATTTGGATATTTTGCGGACAGGCTTCTCCACGAGTTTGAGGATATCCTCTTTCGTGATTTCCCTGAGCAGCTTGTCCTGGTATTCCTTCATCTTGGAGAAGATGTCGCCTACCTGGGCCTCCCAGCTCTTCTGGTCCTCTTCCAGGAGTTTGTAAATCCTGTTCTCGAAGAAGATCTTTTCCAATGAAGTGTAATGCCAGTTGTCCTCGAGCTCATTCTTCTTGATTTCGAGCTGCTGGCGGAGCAGATCCCTTGTGTGCTCCGTGTCGTAGATGAGGATGTCATCCACGCTCAGGAACTGAGGCTTGTTGTCCTTGATGACGCAGGCGTTAGGGGCGATCGTGGTCTCGCAGTCCGTGAATGCGTACAATGCATCGATGGTCTTGTCAGGGGAAACATCATTAGGAAGATGGATGACAAGATCCGCCTCTGCAGTGGTCATGTCTTCGATCTTCTTGATCTTGATTTTTCCCTTGTCCTTCGCCTTCAAGATGGAATCAACGAGGATGTGAGTCGTCTTTCCGTAAGGTATCTCCTTGATGGCCAATGTGCTCTTGTCGATCTTCTCGATTTTCGCCCTTACCTTGACGCTGCCTCCGCGCTTTCCCTTCATGTATTTGGAACAGTCGGCGTATCCTCCTGTCGGAAAGTCAGGAAGCAGCTCGAACGGTTTGCCTTCGAGATATGCTATGGATGCGTCTATCAGTTCATTGAAGTTATGAGGAAGGATCTTGGATGCCATACCGACGGCGATTCCTTCCGTGCCCTGTGCAAGCAGCAGAGGGAAACGTACCGGGAGCTCTACCGGTTCCTGGTTTCTTCCGTCGTATGAAGTCATCCATTCCGTGATCTTCGGGTCGAAAATCACATCCTTCGCGAATTTGCTCAGACGGGCCTCGATATATCGTCCTGCAGCGTTAGGGTCACCTGTGAGGATGTTACCCCAGTTACCCTGGCAGTCTATGGCATAGCCTTTCTGTCCCAACTGGACGAGAGCTCCAAGTATGGAGGCGTCTCCGTGCGGATGGTAATGCATAGCCTCGCCCACGATTCCGGCCACTTTGCTGTAGGCTCCGGTATCATGTTCGTACATTGCGTGCAGAACACGTCTTTGAACAGGCTTGAGGCCATCCACGATATTCGGGACGGCTCTCTGGAGAATCACGTAGGAAGAGTAGTCGAGGAACCAGTCCTTGAACATGCCCGACAGCTTGTATTTCTTGCTGTCACTTCCCAAGAGTTTCTCGTATTTGTCCGATGGAGTCGCCGAAGAGTCGTCAATCGGCTCTTCATTCAAGTTCTCATCATCATCCAGCTCGTCCTTAGACAGCTCGTCATCGTCAAATTCTTTCATAAAGTCTGATTTTCAAATAATTATTCTTCGTATCCGAACTTCCTGAGTTCTTTACGGTTCTCTCTCCAGCCTTCATCCACCTTCACGAACATTGACAAGAAGACCTTTTTCTGGAAGAAATCCTCCATTTCGATTCTTGCCTTCGTGCCCGTGCGTTTCAATGCGCTTCCCCCCTTGCCGATGATGATTCCTTTCTGGGAATCCCTCATCACATAGATTACGGCGCTGATTTCATAGCGTTCCTCGCCTTCCTTGAACTGTTCGATCTCTACTTCGCAGCAGTAAGGAATCTCCTCAGAGTAGTTCTCCAGAATCTGTTCCCTGATGATTTCAGAAGCGAAGAATCTGAGATTCTTGTCCGTGAAAGCGTCTTTGTCGAACCAGGCCGGCGATACCGGAAGTCGTGAAATAACGGCATTCAGAACACTGTCAATGTTGAATTTCTCTTTTGCTGAAACAGGGATGATCAGTGCCCCGGGTATCCTTTCCTGCCATTCCGACATGGTCTTGACCACTTTTTCCTGGTCACTCACGTCGATTTTGTTTATCACGATGATGACAGGGCATTCCACCCTCTTCAGCTTTTCGATATATTCAGCGTTCTTGTCCGCTTTTTCCACAACATCTGTCACGTACAATATGACGTCCGCGTCACCGATGGCGGTGTCCACGAAGTCCATCATATTTTCCTGCAGCCTGTAGTTCGGCTTGAGAATACCAGGCGTGTCGGAATAGACAATCTGATAGTTCTCCCCATTGACAATGCCTCTGATCCTGTGCCTTGTAGTCTGGGCCTTCGCCGTGACGATGGACAGTTTCTCACCGACCAGGGCATTCATAAGAGTGGACTTGCCGACATTCGGATTACCGATGATGTTGACAAATCCCGCTCTGTGCTCTTCCGGTTCCTGAATCTTGTTCATACCTTATACGTATGAGCCCATTTTCAGGACATTGGATTCACCTTCAGAAAGATATCTCCACTCGCCTTTCTTCAGTCCCTTCTTTGTAAGGCCTGCGAAATATACGCGGTCGAGAGCCTTCACGTCATAGCCCAAGGATTCGAAAATCCTTCTGACAATGCGGTTCTTTCCCGAGTGAATCTCGATACCGAGCTTTCTATGGTCTTCAGCATCAATGTATTCGAGCTCGTCAGCCTTGATGTCTCCATCTGAAAGGGTGATGCCGTTTACTATCTTGTCGAAGTCTTCCTGCTCAAGCGGCTTGTCCAGGATGACCTGATAAATCTTCTTCTTGTCGTATGACGGATGTGTGAGCCTTTCAGCGATTTCTCCGTCATTGGTGAACATGAGTACACCTGTCGTGCTCTTGTCCAGACGGCCTACAGGGAATACTCTTGCGCTGCAGTTCTTGAGCAGGTCCATGACGGTCTTGTCTGCATGAGGATCGCTTGCAGTGGTGACATATCCCTTAGGTTTGTTCATGACGATATATACTTTCTCTTCACCGCGGATTCTTTCACCGTTGAAACGGATATCGTCTGTGAGGACATTGACCTTGGTGCCGAGTTCAGAGATGACTTCTCCGTTCACAGTGACCACGCCGGCCTGTATGTACTGGTCTGCTTCACGACGTGAGCAGATGCCTGAGTTTGCAATGAACTTGTTCAGACGGATCACTTCCTTGATAGGTGTCTCTACGTAGTCATTGTCTGAAAGCTGTATCTGGTCGAGCTGCGGCTTTCTGCTCAGCATCATATTGATGCTCTTCTCGTCAGCGTCATTGAATTTGTACGGATTTGGTTTGGCCTGGCTTCTCTTGGCATTGCCTCTTGCAGGGGTGCGTGCAGCATCTCCTCTGCCGCCGAATTTTGCGCCTTTGTTGAATCCGCCTCTTCCTGCGCCGTTGTCACGGCTGTCGCGAGGTCCGAATGCCCTTCTGCCTGATGGAGCGAAACTTCTGCCTGACGGGCCGAAACTTCTCTCGGATGAGCCGTAGCTGCTTCTTCTCTCTGAAGAATCACCATAACTGCGACCTTCAGACGGGTGTCCGTAGCTGCTCCTTCTGTCCTGGCTGCCGTAACTTCTTCTGTCAGAGTTGCCGTAGCTGCTTCTGTCAGAATGGCCGTAGCTGCTTCTTCTCTCTGAAGAATCACCATAACTGCGACCTTCAGACGGGCGTCCGTAGCTGCTTCTCCTGTCCTGGCTGCCGTAACTTCTTCTGTCAGAATTGCCGTAACTGCTTCTTCTCTCTGAAGAATCACCGTAGCTGCGGCCTTCAGACGGACGTCCGTAACTGCTCCTTCTGTCGGAGTTGCCGTAGCTGCTTCTTCTGTCCTGGCTTCTGCCGTAACTTGCGTGTCCTTCGGAGCTGCCGTAGGACCGTCTTCCATAGGTCCTTTCTTCTCCTGATGAATTTCTTCCCTCAGAACTGTAAGATCTTCTTTCTGCAGGTCCTTCTGATGATGAATAGACCTTTCCGGAAATGCGAGGCCGTCTCGGTCTCAGCTTTCTTCCCTCTGCGGTAAAACCGCTCTTGTTGTTTTCTTCCATTTGGATTTTGCCCTCTGCGGGCGTTTAATTGTTATATGGCTCACGCCATTGGTATAAAAATATATTGTCGGCTTACGCCGTGTTTTCGTTTATTTCAATCTGAATATGTAAGTGATCTTGCCTTTCTGCAGGGCAGGAGCATCGGCATCCATATTGAAATGCGTGCTCAGCGCTGCTTTTCTGGCTGCCTGCCAGAGGTCGGCATTGTTCACGGTAGTTCCCTGTGCTCCCGGAAGAGCTTTGGTGACTTTGCCGTAATTGTCCACCCATATATCTACAACTACTATGCCTTCTTCCTGAACACTGTATTCTGGTTTGGCTATGACTCCCACTGTCTTTCTGCCTTTCAGTACGGCATTCGGCGTATTGGAATTTATGGACGTGTGGGTATTTCCCTGGGCATGTCCGGCTTTCAGCGCGTCGCTTACCTTCGCTGCTGTCTGCGCTGCCAATGTGTCCTTCGCATTCTTGTTCTTCGCTGCGCTGAACAGGGCTTTCTTGTTTATCGGCTTTTCTCTTTCAGGCTCGTATTTCTCCACGTCTCCGAAATCATCCACCCTCGATTCTTCGGCAAGATTGTTCTTCGTGCCTTTCTCCATCGCCTCGGATTTCTGTGCAAGCTCCACTGGCCTGGTCCTGTCAGGAGTCTCTGACTGCGGCATTGACCCTCTCAGGTGCTGCCTTACCGGCACTTTTTCTGCTTCTTCGCTGAAGTCCACAAGGAAAACCTGCTCCGGTGGCGGCGGATAAATGTATGTGAGTCCGCTGAAACTGCCGAAAGCAATCAGTCCGGTATGAAACAGCACAGTGGCGACTACTGCAATAACCGTCCCTGTACGTTCCCTCCGTTTCTGTATTTCCCGATATTCTTTCATGACTATTCAGGCTGCGTCGCCAGTATGACTTTGTAGTGGTTACGCTTGGCTATGTTCATCAATGCCACGATTTCCTTCACCGGTACGCTTTCGTCAGCGTAGATGGAGAAAGTCGGATCCTCATCGCTCTGAAGAAGGTTTACGAGATCATCCTCCACTTCATTGAACGGAACAGGCTGCTCGTCACCATTGATGTGGTAGGTGAACTGGCCGTTGTTCCAGTCCTTTACGGATACGCTCACGGTAGCCTTCGCGGACACTTGCCCCGTGCTTTTCGGCAGGAGGAGCTTGAGCGCGTTCGGATTCACGAGCGTGGATGTTATGAGAAAGAAGATGAGCAGCAGGAAGACGAGGTCGGTCATTGACGACATCGCCGTTTCATGCAGACTCTTCGTTTGTCTTTTGAATGCCATCAGTAAATGTTTCTAAGATTCTTTGTTGCCTTCAGGTTCCTGCAGAAGGTCCATGAAATCAATGGTCGCGTTCTCCATCTTGAATACTACGTCTGAGATGTTGGAAGTCAGGTAGTTGTATCCGAAGTATGCGAGAATGCCGACGATAAGACCGCCCACTGTGGTGATCATCGCCGTATAGATACCGCTGGAAAGCAGCGTGATGTCGATGTTGTTCCCTGCATTGGCCATATTGAAGAATGCCTGGACCATACCGAGTACGGTTCCGAGGAATCCGATCATAGGCGCGCCACCTGATATCGTGGCGAGGATAGGAAGACCTTTTTCGAGTCTTGCAACCTCTGTGTTGCCGGTGTTCTCGATGGCGGTCTGGATGTCAGAGAGTGGACGTCCGATACGGGACAGACCTTTTTCCACAAGTCTCGCAACCGGAGAGTCGAACCTCTCACAAAGGGACTGCGCTGATTTTATTTTGCCTTCGCGGATATAGTCGCGGATATCGCGCATGAAGTTCGCGTCGATGGTGCTTGCCTGATGGATCATCCACCATTTCTTGCCGAAAATGTAGATGGCGATTATGGACAATGCCAAGAGGACCAGCATGAGCCAGCCGCCTTTTGTGGCCATTTCCAGAAGGTGCATTTCTTCTTCATGAGGAACAGCTTGCGCTGCTGCCTGTGCTGCGGCTGAGAAATCGGTTGAATCCAAGCCTGCGGTCTGTAAGAGATTGAACAACATATTTTGTTACTTTTTTATTTTGTCAATTATTCCGTCATTTGGCCTAAAGTCTGATGACTTGGCCTAAAGGAGTGCAAATTTACGAATTTTCATTGATTTTCCTAAAGGGAATCAGCCATCTCCGAACTTTTTTTCAGTCGTTTTCAAGATAGGCACACTCTGTGAGAAACAATGCATGGCCCGGAACGGATTGGCCTGCATCAGAGCGGGTTCCGTGGTCCACGAGTTCTCCTATCCATTCCGGAGAGCGTTTCCCGCGTCCGATTTCTATCATTGACCCGACGATCGCCCTGACCATATTCCGCAGAAACCTGTCGGCGCGGACTGTAAAGACGATATAATCTCCGTCAATGCAGGGATACCCCATCATCCTGACATGGTCCGGTGTCCAGGTCTCCCATCTGGCATCGGTGATGTTGCAGACGGACGTCTTGTTGTTTCCGCCGACTTTTTCGAAGCAGCTGAAATCGTGTTCGCCCAGAAGCAGAGCCGCCCCGCGGTTCATCGCCTCAAGGTCCAGGGGCAATGTGAAGAGGTATGACCTGTCCGACATGAACGGGTCCTTCTTCCGATGTATGAAGTACTTGTATTCCCTGCTCGTGGCATCGAACCTCGAATGGAAATCATCTCTGACCACCGAGACTTCGTGCACGGCGATTTCAGCGGGTAAGATGGCATTTAATTTGTAGCGCAGAAAGTCCATGTCGATATCGTGGGAGGATTCCGCGTCGAAGTGCGCGATATAGTTTATTGCATTGACTTTGGTGTCAGTCCTTCCGGCTCCGGTTATCGTGATGCTTTCGTTCAGGAGCGTTTTCAATGCTCTTTGCAGGCATTCCTGAACGGAAGGGGCGTTTGGCTGAATCTGCCAGCCGGAGAAGGCTGAACCATTGTAGGACAGGCGTATGCGATATCTCATTTTGTGCTCTTTAGATGGTACAAAGATAGTGGTATGTTGAAAATTAAACAATAATATAATGGATAGTGTGAATATCAAGGAACTTAACGACAGGATTCAGCGTGAAAGTTCTTTAGTCGATTTGTTGTCAATGGAAATGGGCAAGGTCATTGTCGGGCAGAAACAGCTGGTGGAGAACCTGCTGATAGGTCTGCTCGCGAACGGCCATATCCTTCTCGAAGGTGTGCCTGGTCTGGCCAAGACATTGGCCATAAACACTTTGGCTCAGGCGGTCAGCGCCAAGTTCAGCCGAATTCAGTTTACCCCTGACCTCCTTCCTGCGGACGTGATAGGTACTCTTATCTACTCTCAGAAGAATGAGCGTTTCGAAGTTCACAAAGGCCCTGTTTTCGCCAATTTCGTACTTGCGGATGAAATCAACCGTTCTCCGGCCAAGGTACAGTCAGCATTGCTCGAAGCGATGCAGGAGAGGCAGGTCACGATAGGCGAGGAGACCTACAAGCTCCCTGAGCCGTTCCTTGTCATGGCTACCCAGAACCCTATCGAGCAGGAAGGTACATATCCGCTTCCTGAAGCCCAGGTGGACCGATTCATGCTGAAAGTGGTCGTGTCCTATCCTAAGAAGGAAGAGGAGAGGCAGATTATCCGTATGAACAATACCGGAGAGTTCCCTAAAGCGCAGCCTGTGGTTTCGCCGGAGGATATCGTAAGGGCAAGACAGGTGGTACGTGACGTGTATATGGACGAGAAAATCGAGAAGTACATCGTGGATATCGTCTATGCCACCAGAACACCTGAAGACTATAACCTCAAGGCCCTGTCAGGACTCATTTCGTACGGTGCGTCCCCGCGTGCCAGCATTTCATTGTCAATGGCGGCGAAGGCATATGCGTTCATAAAGAGAAGAGGCTATGTGATTCCTGAGGATGTGCGCGCGGTCTGCAACGAGGTGCTCCGTCATCGTATAGGTCTGACTTATGAGGCTGAAGCTGAGAATGTTACCACTGAGAATATCATATCACAGGTTCTCAATGCAGTAATTGTTCCTTAGGAGAGGAAAGAAATGGACTCTAAAGCAAGCGACCTGCTCAAGAAGGTCAGGAAAATAGAAATCAGAACGAGGGCTCTGTCGCATCAGATATTTGCGGGCGAGTACCATTCTGCGTTCAAAGGACGCGGTATGGCATTCAGCGAAGTGCGTGAGTATCAGTATGGTGACGATGTGAGGAACATGGACTGGAATGTCACTGCACGCTTGCGTTCCCCTTACGTGAAAGTGTTTGAGGAGGAGCGTGAGATGACGGTGATGCTGCTCATTGACATAAGCCGTTCAGGTTTCTTCGGGACAGTCGGAGGCACCAAGCGTGACTTGATTGCCGAGATTGCCGCCGTGCTGTCATTTTCGGCGATTCTGAACAATGACAAGGTCGGCGCCCTGTTCTTCAGCGACAAGGTGGAGAAATTCATCCCGCCGAAAAAAGGACGCAGCCATCTTCTCCATATAATAAGGGAAATCATCGAGCTTGAGCCGAGTTCCTCAGGTACGGACATCAGCGCGGCCTTGAGGTTTCTGACCAATGCCATAAAGCAGAAATGCACGGCTTTTCTCTTGTCGGACATGATGGATACCGATGCAGATGGCAATCCCAATTATGAGGATGCCATAAAGGTGGCAGTGAACAGGCACGACCTGTCAGTCATCAAGATATATGATCCCCGTGAGCGGGTGGTGCCGGACGTGGGACTTGTCAATGTCAAGGACTCGGAGACCGGGGAAAGCGCCTGGGTGAACACTTCCAGCCGCAAGATGCGCGAGGCTTATGCGCAGGCGACCAAAAATGCGGATGACAAGGCGCTGAAACTCCTCAGGCGTTATCAGATAGACAGTGTGGACATATCCACGGGCTCTGATTATGTAAGAGGGCTTATGGCGTTCTTTGATAAACGATAATTTATGTTGAAGCGATTATACATATATGTATTGGCGACGGTGCTCTTGGCTTTGCCTTCTTTCTTAGCGAAGGCGGATGCTGACAGCACTCGTGTCGTGTTTGCAGGAGACGCTTTCCTGAAGCCTCTGCAGAAACGGGACAGCGTGCTGATTGCGGACCAGATGAAATATGGTTTCCGTCTGGACAATGTCAAGGCAGGTACCGCCCTGGCGCTTCCTGATCTGTCACAGGGTATCCGTGACAGCGTGGAAGTGGTGGAAGGCTGGAGCCTCGATACTCTGAAATTCAGGAAGAAGAAGACGGAGATGGACATTGAAGGCAGTATTGTCATCACCTCGTTTGATGAAGGCTCGTACGATCTTCCTCCGATTGCGGTCATGAGAACATTGCCCGACGGTCAGACTGATACGCTTTTCTTCAAGGGGCTTCATCTGGATGTAACGACAATGCCGGTGGACACGGCGACCTACAAGCCTCACGATATCAAGGCCCAGATGCGCTATCCTGTCACGTTTAGGGAAATTCTGCCGTATCTGCTTGGTGGACAGCTGCTTGCAGTGCTCATAATATTGGCTGTGGCGCTTTATATGATACACAAAAAGAAAGGTATGGAAGAAACCGGTTCCAGCGAGCCTGCATATATCGTGGCGCTCAAGAAACTGGACAAGTTCAGAGGCAACAAACTCTGGGCGCCTGAAAAGCAGAAGCAGTTCTACAGCGGAATAACAGACGTGCTGAGAGAATACATAGTGGCAAGATTCGGTATAGGCGCGATGGAAATGACCACTGCGGAAATTTTTGAAGGACTGAAGGACAAGGATATACCGCAGCCTCTGATGGAGGAGACGCGCGGACTGTTCCTTATGTCAGACCTTGTCAAGTTTGCCAAGATGACCGTTACAGACGAGGACAATGTCAAGGCTGTCCCTACTGCCGTACGTTTCGTAACCTCGACCTGGAAATATGAGGAAGAAGAGTCCTCCGAGTCCGGTGCCGAAGACAAAAAGGAGGCCAAGTGATGTTTTTCGAATATCCTCATCTTCTGTGGCTGCTGCTCGTTCCGGTATTGCTTATAGCCCATTACATTTACCTGGAGCTTGCAGGACGCCGCCCTCATCTGAGAGTTCCAGACGTGAAATTCTGGAAAGCGGGAGGCCGTTCCGTAATGTCGGTGCTAAGGCATGTGCCGTTCATATTGCGTACTGCGGCTCTTGTGATGATAATCATAGCCATTGCCAGACCGCGTTCTTCTACCAAGATGGACAAGATCGACACGGAAGGCATTGACATAGTCCTTGCTATGGACGTTTCTACCAGTATGTTGGCCAGGGATTTCACGCCAGACAGAATAAGTGCTGCGAAAGACATTGCCATCGAGTTCATCTCGCAGAGACCGTCCGACAGGATGGGAATCGTGGTCTTTGCCGGCGAGAGCTATACGCAGTGTCCTCTCACTACCGACAGGGCGACATTGATAAATCTGATGAAGGAGATAGAAACCGGTCTCATCGAGGACGGTACTGCCATCGGCAACGGTCTTGCTACCGCTGTGGCGAGGATGCAGTCGTCAGATGCGAAGAGCCGCGTGGTGATTCTTCTGACCGACGGTGTGAACAACAGCGGAGAAATCACTCCGCAGATGGCGGCGGACATAGCCAAGACCTATGGCGTGAGAGTATATACTATAGGTGTGGGAGCCAACGGTACGGCTCCGTATCCGGTGATTACGCCGTGGGGCGTGCAGGTGCAGGATGTGCAGGTGGAAATCGACGAGGACCTGCTCAGGAGCATTGCGGAGACTACCGGCGGAAAGTATTTCAGGGCTACGGACAATACCAAGCTCTCCGAAATATACAGTGAAATCAATAAGATGGAGAAGGCAAAAACTACGGTGGACAGTTTCCCTGTATATAAGGAAATGTTCACGCCGTTTGCTCTCGCGGCGTTGCTCTGCCTGCTGCTTGAGGTATGTATGTGCTTCGCCATCAAGAGATTGCCTTAAAAGGGCGGAAAGAAAGGATTTGTTATGATATATTTTGCACAAGCACAGTATCTGTTTCTCCTCCTGTTGGTGCCGGTTTTCCTGGTGCTGTACGGGGTGGTGAGATACAGGCGTGTCCGCAATATAAGAAAGTTCGGTGACGAGAAGCTGGTGAAGGACCTTATGCCGTCCTACTCCGGAGCGAAAGGCTGGACGAGGATAATCTTGTTCTCGCTTGCTTTTCTGTTCTTCAGCATTGGCCTTGCCCGTCCTCAGATAGGTGCCAAACTCAAGGAGCACAAGAGCAAGGGTGCCGAGGTGATGATTGCCCTGGACGTGTCCAACTCAATGCTGGCCAAGGACTATTCTCCGAATCGTTTGGAGCGTGCCAAGCTGGCGATATCCCGCCTGGTGGACAAGCTCAACGGGGACCGTATCGGCCTTGTACTGTTCGCCGGGACATCATTTGTCCAGCTTCCTATCACGACTGACTACGTGTCGGCGAAAATGTTCTTGGGAAACATCTCCACGGAGTCGGTTCCTGTCCAGGGAACTGCCATGGGTGACGCCATCAACACTTGCATAAGAAGTTTCAGTGCCCAGAGTGAGAACAGCCGTGCCATAGTGGTCATCACTGACGGTGAAAACCATGAGGACGACCCTCTGTCGGCAGCGAAGCAGGCGGCTGAGATGGGCATATCCGTATATACGATAGGTGTCGGTTCTTCTCAGGGACAGCCTATCCCGATGAAGGACGGTCTGCTTAAGGATTCCAATGGAAATATCGTGGTGACGAAGCTTGACGAAGCTACGCTCAAGCAGGTTGCCCAGGCAGGAAAGGGCGCCTATGTGCATGCGGGGAATGATGAATTCGGACTGAATCCGATTATCGACAATATCAGGAAACTTAATGACGAGGAATTCAATTCCATCGTTTTCGAAGAATATGACGAACAGTATATGTATTTCTTTGCGATTGCGCTTGTGCTGCTGGTTGTCCAGATGCTGATAGGGGAACGCAAGGTGTTCGGAAATCTGTTCGCTAAAAATTGAGGTTGTTTATGAGGTGGTTTAGAAATATTGTTGCGGTGATGACAATGCTGTGTGCACTGTCATTGACCGTGTCCGCCCAGGTGGACAGGCACGATGTGCGTGCGGGAAACCGCAAGTTCCGCAAGGGGGACTGGAAGGCCGCAGATATATCTTACAGGAAGGCCCTTGTGAAGGATTCCACATCGGTTACTGCAAATTTCAATCTTGCCAATACGCTCTACCGTACCGAGAACTATGATGAGGCGGCCAAGACGATGGAAAAGATCAAGGATTCGGCTCCGTCTTCGGCCAATGCCGCTGATTATTTCTACAATGTCGGGGATATAGCGATTGCCAAGAAGGACTGGCAGGGCGCCGTGACCGCGTTCAAGGAGTCGCTTCTGCGCAATCCTGGCGACCTGGAGGCGAAGGAGAACTATATCTACGCCAAGAAGATGCTTGAAAATCAGCAGAACGGTGGCGGCGGAAATGGTCAGGATAACCAGGATAATCAGCAGAACAAGGATGACCAGAATGGCCAGGGTGACCAGAACCAGGATCAGAACAAGGACAAAAATCAGGACCAGAATCAGAATGACCAGAACAATCAGCCTCAGCAGAGCAATCAGAACAATCAGAACAATCAGAGCGGTCAGCAGGACGGTCAGCAGATGAAGATTTCACCGCAGCAGGCCCAGCAGATGTTGAGGGCCATTCAGGCTAAGGAAAAAGAGACTCAGGACAAGGTGAACAAGGAAAAGGCAGAGGCTCTCAAGTCGAGACAGAAGGAAAAGAACTGGTAACGGAAGAAGGAGAAGAATATGTTGGATATCGTAAGAAAAACAGGATTGACGATGCTGTTGGCGCTCATCACACTGACAGCTTTCGCCCAGACGGAAATCAAGGTGGATGCTCCGAACATCGTGGAGTCGGACGAGCAGTTCAATGTCACGTTCATAATCGAAGGCAGCAGCCGCCCGGGGAATTTCAGTTGGGCACCGGGAGATGATTTTACCTTGGTGTGGGGCCCTCAGAGCGGCTCTTCGTCCAGCGTAAGCATAATCAATGGAAAGAGGACATCGTCATCCCAGTTCACTTACACATATATAATCGCGCCGAAGAAGACCGGCAAGTTCACATTGCCGCAGGCGACTGCAAAGGTGAAAGGTGAGATGATTTCATCCGCCCCTCTGCAGATAGAGGTGCTTTCCGGCGGATCTTCGTCGAATCTGGCTGCATCTGCTTCACATCCAAGCACTTCGCAGCGTTCTTCGTCCTCTGATGTGTCCTCATCGGACATTTTCCTGAGACTTTCCCTGAGCAAGACCAATGTGGTGGTAGGGGAGCCGATCAATGCTGAACTCAAGCTCTATCAGAGAGTGGACGTTGCAGGCTATGAAAGCCCCAAGTTCCCTACATTCAACGGTTTCTGGAGCAAGGAGACGTATGCTCCGAACAATGTGAACTTCCAGAGAGAAGATGTGGACGGCCGTCTTTACAATGCCGCGACACTCTGCAGATATGTACTCGTACCGCAGCAGACCGGAACTCTCGTCATTGACCCGGCCGAACTTGTCTGCCTTGTGAACGTGCGCTCTTCATCGAGTTCGGCCCGCAGCATTTTCGACAGTTTCTTCGATACGGGAACCACGACCATAAGGAAGCGCATAGCGACTTCGTCCGTCAGGGTCAATGTCAAGAATCTCCCTGGCGGGGCCCCGGCTTCATTCTGCGGAGGAGTCGGCAACTTCACCATAAATGCCAAGCTTAATCAGTCTCAACTTAAGGCGCACGAAGCCAATTCATTGATAATCACAGTGTCAGGACGCGGCAATGTGTCGCTTCTCGAGGCTCCTAAGGTGAACTTCCCTCCGGATATGGAGGTCTATGATACCAAGTCTTCTGAAAATACAACCCCGAACAGCGGCGGAACTTCAGGAAGCAAGACATTTGAATATCCGTTCATTCCGAGAAGTCATGGTGACTTCATCATAGAGCCGATAGAATATTCGTATTACAATGTGACGACCGGCAAATATGAAACATTGACCACCGCCCCTATTCCTTTCAATGTGGAGAAAGGGGATACTCCGGAAACTACCGGTTCGTCAATGCAAGTGGCGGTTCCGGACAGAAAGGATGTGAAGAATCTCGGTGAAGATGTCAGATATATCCGCACGAAAGAGCCTTCGTACAAGTTCAGGACCGTGTTCTTTGTGGGCAGTGCAGGATATTGGTTCGCATTGGTGTTGATTCTTTTCTGTGCTGTGGTCATCTGGCTGGCTTTCAGGAAGATAGCTTCGAGAAGAGCAGACGTCGTGGGCAGCCGTAACAGGCGTGCCACCAAGATGGCATTGTCCCGTCTCAAGACAGCCGAAGGCTTCCTCAGCAAGAATCTGTATTCCGCATTCTACGAGGAACTGCACAAGGCGCTGCTCGGTTTCATCTCGGACAAACTGAACATGGGTGCTGAGGAACTGAACAAGGACAATATCAAGTCCCAGCTTGTCGCAGGCAGCGTTTCCGCTGAACTTGCGGACCGTTTCGTGGCTCTGCTTGATGCCTGTGAGTTTGCGAGGTATTCTCCGGATGGCGAAAACGAAGCCATGAATACACACTATAAAGAAGCTGTGGATGTCATTTCATCTATCGATTATGTCATGAAACGTAGAACATCAGGCGGGTCGGCTGCCAAGTCAGCTGCATTGGCCATAGCCTCCCTGCTCTTGTTGCAGACAGGTCTGCAGGCTGAGGAGACGGCTTATCTCGATTCTCTCTGGACTAAGGGTGCAAATGCTTATGCTTCAGGAAATTGGAGCGAGAGCGCAGAGGCTTGGAGTACACTTGAGAAGGCCGGTGTGGTCTCTCCGGAACTGTATTACAATCTCGGAAATGCTTATTTCAAGTCAGGTGACAATGCCCGTGCTGTCCTTTATTATGAAAGGACACTTAAGGCAAATCCTTCATTCGCCGATGCGAGATATAACTTGGATATAGTCAGAAGCAGAATCAAAGACAAAATCGATGTCGTCCCGGAGTTCATTCTGAAGAGTTGGGCGAGGAAGCTCTGCTATACGCTCAGTTCCAATGTGTGGGCTGTGCTGTCGCTGCTGTTTTTTGCAGTTTCATTGGCATTGGCCCTGGTTTTCCTCATGAGCCATTCGGCGGCAGGACGCAGAGGCGGATTCTACGGAGCCATTGTTGTGTTCCTCCTGGCGGTGTCCTCGTTCAGTTTCGCACTGTGGCAGCGCAGCATGTTCCTGAAGCAGAGCAATGCCGTAATCATGACTCCGGTATCGTCCGTGAAGAGTTCACCTTCCGAGAACGCGTCCAAGGACCTGTTCGTGCTGCATGAGGGAACGGAGGTGAAGGTGCTGGATTCTGTGGGAGACTGGAATAATGTGGAGCTGTCTGACGGCAGGCAGGGCTGGATCAGAAACAATGAAATGGAAATAATATGAGAAAACTTTTCGTCACTCTACTGATGTCCGTGGCTGCGCTTTCCGGCGTTGCGCGGGCATCTGCTTTTTTTGACAGGGACAGTGTCCTCAGATTCGCATTTGTCACTGACACTCATCTTGCGACACATACCAGTGCGATAGAGGACCTCAGCGCGTGCCTGAGAGATATTAACAAGTCGGACTCTCTGGATTTCGTGCTTTTCGGCGGTGACATCACTGATTTCGGTACAGATGAGGAAATCAGAATCGCCAAAAGCATGATGGATACGCTGCGTGTGCCATATTATGTGGTGCAGGGCAATCACGATGCCAACTGGTCGGAGAGCGGCTGCAATACTTTCCTGAAAGTGTTTGGCTATGAGCACTTTTCGTTCGCCAAGAAGGGATGGCGTTTTATAGGCTGCAACAGCGGCCCGGATATGCGTATGGCTCCGGGACTTGTGCCGAAGGAGACTATGGAGTGGCTCGGCTCTCTTGAAAATGAGGGCAGGAGCATTTTCATAAATCATTATCCGATGGATTCGTCGGTCCTGAATTATTTCGATGTCACCAAGCAGCTCAAGCGCCTCGGGGTGCGGTTCTGTGTCGGAGGACATTGGCACAGGAATGTGGTGAAGAACTATCAGGGAATTCCTGCGGTGCTGTGCCGCTCGTCATTGTCGGCAGGGACTGTGCCGGGGTATAATATTGTCCGGATCAACGGGGACAATATCAGTTTTTCCGAAAGGCGGATCTATGGAGATACTGCGGTGGAATTTGCTCCGTGGTACAGGTATCATTTTCCGGATAATGCCCCTCAGGACAGTGTGAAGTATGACAATGACGGTCTGCCGGAAGATTATCCGTGGATGCGCTATGACGTGAACGTGCGCTATCCTCAGGTCAAGGAGAACTGGAAGCGCTCGTTCGAGGCCAATATAGTGGCAGGTTTTGCTGTGCGTGGAGGTCGGGCATATTTCCCGCTTGCCTGTGGTGTAGTCAAGTGCGTATCCCTGAAGGACGGCTCTGAAATCTGGTCAAGGCAGTTCGACGGAAAGATATATTCGACTCCAGCGATAAGCGGAAAGACATTGGTCTTCGGATGTACCGACGGCAATGTCTATGCTCTTAATGCTTCAGACGGCTCCGTGAAATGGAAATATCATACTGAGAAGTCGGTGCTGGCTTCTCCTGTCATCATGGATGGTCTGGTGTACATCGGCGGCTCTGACCACAAGTTCAGGGCATTGTCCCTGAAAGAAGGAAGTGCGGTGTGGACTTATTCTCCGGTTGAGGGGCATGCCATTTCCACGCCTTATTGTGATGGTGAGAGGGTGGTTTTCGGCACTTGGGGAAGGACGCTTTATTCTCTGGATCCGTGTACCGGCAGGGAACAGTGGAAATGGACGGTGAAAAAGCCTTCCAGGATGTATTCTCCTGCGCATTGTGTGCCTGTCTATGGTTCGGGACGCATATTCGTAGCCGTACCTGACAGGAAGATCTATGCTATAGATGCCGCTACCGGCAAATGTCTTTTCAATGTAGATGGCGGCAGGGATGCGCTCTGTGGAAGTGCGGACGGAAAGACCGTGTTCTCCAAAGTGATGTTCGGCAAGGCCTATGCGTTCCGTTCCGATGTTCCGGCCCCTGCAGACGGCGGCGAAATTTCGTCCGGCAACAAGCTCTGGGAGGTGGCGGACAGTCTCGGATACGATATCGGGACCTCTGCATTGACGGAAAAAGACGGGGTGCTGCTGATTCCGTCGGACAAGGGCAATATCGTGGCTCTGGACGCTGCGACGGGCGAATTCCTGTGGGCGCACAAGGTCTCAGTGGCATTGGTGAATCCGCTGAAGGTGTCTTCCGACAAGAAACGGATGACTGTCCTTGCGTCAACGATGGACGGCACCGTGACGCTGCTTACGATTGAGAAATAACGGTTGTGCTATATGCCGGCGGTGAGGCGGAAGTGCCAGAGGACAATGCCGGCTGTGACTGAGATGTTCAGCGAGTGCTTGGTCCCGTACTGTGGAATTTCCAGAACGCCGTCTGAACTGCTTACGACCTCTTGCTGTACGCCCTCGACTTCATTTCCGAAGACCAGGGCGTATTTCTTTCCCTTTTCGGGGATGAACTTGTCCAGGCTGATGGAGTCTTCGGCCTGTTCCACGCTCAGAATGGTGTAGCCTTCTTCTTTGAGCCTGCCTATTACATCCATTGTGGAAGGGGAGTGCTCCCATTCGACGCTGAATTCGGCGCCGAGAGCGGATTTGTGGATTTCTGCTGACGGTGGTGTGGCGCAGATGCCGCACAGCCATATCTTGTCCACTTTGAAGGAGTCGGCGCTTCTGAATACGGAGCCGACATTGTGCGCGCTTCTGATATTGTCCAGCACTACACATACTCCTGAGTCAGGGAGTTCCTTATACTGTTCCGCAGTTACTCTTCCAAGTTCTATGTTCAGCAGTTTCCTGTTTTTCATCGTTTTATTTCGATTATCTGCAAATTTATGCAAATCTTGAAAGGTTTCTAAATTGTTTCATCCGAAAAATGCTATATTTGTAGTACATCATTGATTTTAACAGCTTCTTATATGAAACAGGATCTACAGATTTTTGAATTAATCAAGAAAGAAAGAGAAAGACAGTCTCAGGGCCTTGAACTGATAGCCTCGGAAAACTATGTCACTGACCAGGTGATGGAAGCAATGGGTTCAGTCTGCACGAACAAATATGCGGAGGGTTATCCGGGAAAAAGATATTACGGGGGTTGTGAGATAGTTGACCAGATCGAGCAGACTGCGATTGACAGACTCTGCGAACTGTTTGATGCTGAATATGCAAATGTCCAGCCTCATTCTGGAGCCCAGGCAAATCTCGCAGTGGAGATGGCAGTCCTGAATCCGGGAGATACCTTCATGGGACTCGACTTGTCCCAGGGCGGTCATCTTACTCACGGTTCGCCGGTGAATGCTTCAGGAATCCTTTACAAGGCAGTGGCCTATGGTCTTGATCCTGAAACGGGATGCATCGATTACGACCGTATGGAGGAGTTGGCTAAAGAGCATCGTCCTAAGCTTATCATCGGCGGCGCTTCCGCATATTCCAGGGAGTGGGATTATGAGAGGATGAGAAAGATAGCTGATGAAGTAGGCGCATTGCTCTGGGTGGATATGGCTCATACTGCGGGACTTATCGCTGCAGGTCTTCTCAAGAATCCTGTTAAGTACGCTCATATCGTGACATCCACTACCCACAAGACATTGCGCGGACCTCGCGGGGGCGTTATTCTCATGGGCAAGGATTTCGATGATCCTCAGGGCCGTAAGACTCCTAAGGGCGAGGTGAAGAAGATGTCCCAGATCCTGAACTCAAGCGTGTTCCCGGGTATCCAGGGCGGACCTCTCGAGCATGTGATTGCTGCCAAGGCTGTTGCATTCTATGAGGCGATGCAGCCTGAATACGTGGAATATCAGAAGCAGGTTGTCTCAAATGCCCAGGCCATGTGCGCGAGATTCATTTCCAAGGGTTATAAGGTGGTTTCAGGCGGCACGGACAATCATCTGATGCTTATCGACCTCCGTACCCGTTTCCCTGAGGTGAACGGAAGAGTGGCTGAGACAGAGCTGGTAAAGGCTGACATTACCGTAAACAAGAATATGGTTCCGTTCGACAGCCGTTCCCCATTCCAGACTTCAGGAATCAGAATCGGTACTCCTGCTGTGACTTCAAGAGGTTTCGTGGAGAAGGATATGGAAGATATCGTGGAACTTGTTGACAGCGTTTTGGCTTCCGCTTCAGAGCATCTCGACGCCATCACGGCCAAGGGAGAAAGGACTCCGGAGCAGCTTGCTTCTCTCGAAGAGCACAATGCAGTGCTTGAAGAGGTCAAGAGAAAGGTTCACATGATGACCAGCGGAAGACCTTTGAACAGGTACTAGTCAGTTAGTCAGTAAATCAATAAAGAGGGTGACAAAAAAGTCTATCAAGACTATTTAGTCACCCTCTTCATCGTTATGTGCCTTCTTATTTGAGAGACCGCACCACGCGGAATCCCATGATGTCGTACACGACAGGGCCGCTGCCAATGCTCTGGTTGGTCTTGCAGTTCCCGTTCTGTATACGCCAGGTCTTGACCGCGCAGTTGTGGGTGTAGGTGCTGTAGCATCCGCCTCTTGTGATGACAAGTTGTTCGGTCATGTCGCGAGGGGTCTCCGGTCCCCAAGGATCGGTCTCCTCGGCGTCGCTCGCGTAGTCCAATGAGATGTACCATTCGCCGGTCATCTCCTCGATGTTGCCGCTGAGGTCATACAGGCCAAGGGCGTTAGGTTTCTTGAGGCCGACCACATGGACATGCTTCTCCTCTCCTATCTTTGAATTATCCTCGAACCATCCAACCTCGTCAAGATTGTCGCTTCCCGCATAGTAGAAAGGATACTTCTCGTTTTCAGGCCCGCCTTTGGCCGCGTACTCGTACTCGGCGTTGGTAGGAAGGCGGTAGCCGTTGGCCTCCTTGTTCCTTGTGACCGTGGCTTCAAGCAATTCCTTGCCGGTCTCCCTGTCCCACTTCGTGTTGGAGAACGTGTAAACCGGAGTGTAGCCTTTCTGTTCGCTAAGCTTGTTGCAGTAGTTCATCGCCTCGTAAAGTGTCACTTTTGAGACAGGGTAGAGATCGTTGCTCTTGTCGTTGGACGGGTTGTAGCCCATCACCTGGAGGAACTCCCTCTGCGTGACCTCGTAACGTCCGATCTCGAAAGCCGAGATGTTGACCTTGTGTGAGTTTTTCTCGTCTTTGATGTTCTTGACGGTCAAGTAGTACTCGCTTGGCTGCTTGCCGAGGATGAACGAGCCGGCTCCGACGGTCACCATGTCAAACGGCTTGAAGTTAGGGTTGGTCTCCTTTCCAGTTCCAGGTGTAGTGCCGCCACCGCCTGTGGAGTTGGTGGTCACGACGGCGAAGTAGGTCTTGCTGTCATTCGCCTTCTCGTTGATGACCTGGTAGCGGACAGCGTCCGTGAAGTCTGCCGCGACACCGCTGCCAGGGGTCACTGTCGAGCCTTCCGTGACGACGATCACCGGCTTCAGTGCGGTGACATCCGTGCCTTCGGGCATCGTGATGGTGATTGTCGGGTAGTTGATCACACTTGAGATCTGTCCTGGGATGAGGAACTGCGTGATGGCCGCACCGGTTTCGGTGCCTGGCGTAGGATCCACGGTACCTCCGCCGGGGATGAGGAACTGCGTGATGGCCGCACCGGTTTCGGTGCCTGGCGTGGGATCCACGGTTTCTCCTCCGCTCTCTCCGTTCTGCATGACGGTGATCGTGTAGGTGTCCACCTCGGTGTCGTTAAGGTAGGCTGTCACATCGATTGTGGTCTGGCGAGGGTTCGCTGTAGTGTTCTTCGCCACGGAGAGGGACAGGCGTGCCTTGCTGCATGACGCCAGGCACCACATCTTGTCCGCTGCCGGGACATTCGTCTTGAACTTGTAGTCACCCAGATCGCCGCCTTTGTTGTCGACAAATGAGATGGCGCTGGTCATGACTCCGGACTTGTCAACCGTGAGGATGCCGTTCTCCTGATCAAAGGAGATGATGCCCTCGGGGATCTGTGAGATCGTCGTGGAGAGCTCTACTTTGGCCACCGGATCATCGCCGCTTCCTTCGCATGAGGCGAAGGAGAAGGCGACGGTGAGAGCCGACAAAAAACATGCTATCTTTCCTAATTTCATAATCTTTT
>HF995990.1 GCA_000432515.1 Bacteroides sp. CAG:545 | reverse complement strand
AAGGGGGCACATCAGGGCCTACGGGCTTTCCATCGCCGCACGGCTGCCCTGCCCGCCAACTCCGGCCCGGCATCTGAGGATGCCTTGCTAACCCTTCGGACGGTGCTTCTTCGCTTGTATAGTCCTGAAAAAAGTTCACCAGTTGACGCAACGCGTAAATCGCTTATTATGAACGCTTTAGGCGTTTTCAGAGTTGGTATTTTCGCAACTCTGAAAACAGTTAAACAGCTGTCCCTCAGCGACTTACAGGTCACGCTTCTGGAATTCCTAACTACTTATTGTTCAATATCGGTAAACTTTTTTCAGGACTAGACATGATAATCGTTGTCTCACAGAATGTGATTTTATCCGTGAAAACCCGCCTTCTTACGGACAAGTTGTATTCAAACAACTTATCCGTAAACTCCACCTATTTACGGACAAACTTAGCATTTTGAGTCAACTATACTCAGTATCAGTAATAAGGGCATATAAGATAAAACCGGTCAGAGGTTCACAAAGGTTCTCTAACCGGCTTTTTATGTTTCGTTCATTCAGGCGGTTCATCGGGACCGCTTTTCTATAACATCAGGCCTGCTCTTCTATACGAATCAATTTCCTCTTGAGTTTCAGGACTGTGTTTCCTTCCTTTGAGAGAATCGAGACATTGTCATCATCAGTAACCTGAACTTTAGCGGCAGCATCAAGACCTTCAAGCACAGCAGTTTCCACCTCTGGGGTTGGGCCCATCATCTTGGTCACGCCGAGATCCCCGAATTTGATCGCATCACCTTTGACAGTGTAGTCTCCGAAGAAATTGTTGATGCTGGTGTTTCCATGAACTTCTTTTTCATCGAAGGAAATGGTAGCCTTTTCGAAGCCGCCCTCTGTCGCGAGACCGCCGGCCTCCACGATTTCCCAGTCTCCGATCAATGTCTTGGCCACATCGGATTTCTTTCCCGCTCCACAGCCGCAAACCACAGCCAGAGCCACGAACATAAGAATTACTTTTTTCATAATCTATTGTTTTAAAATATTATACAATTAGCGACAACCGCCATTAAAACCATAGAAGCGCCTAATTGCCAAAAATACGTGTATTTTACATAAAACACAAATAGTGCAGAGATGATAAAAATTTACTTCATATAGCGTTCGGTGAGCCAAGTTGCAAAAAACATGTCATAGACTTGATATACGCCACGTGAGCAATTCAGCAAACCTTTTTCGAGCAGTCCTTTGACTGCCGAATTTACGGAACTGGCAGACGACAAGCCATATTTCTTGACAAATACTCTGGAAGTAATCTTCTTGGCCTTGCCTTCAAGTGCGATTGCCTGGATTATCTGTTTTTGCTTTTCCGGAAGCTGATATAGAAGATCCTCATAAGTATCGGCACTGAAGTCTATAATATAGTCTATAGCATCAGCAATACGTTCTTTCACGCAAGTCTCGCCCTCATTGGTCCGCATAAACAAGATGTTCATTACCTTCTGGAGATAGAATGTCGTCCCGTCAAACCTCTTGTAAAGTTCCGGGACCACTTCATCATCAAGACATTTACCGGCAGCGGCGAAATGCTTTTTGCAGAATTCGGCATACAGTTCTTCCCTAATCGGAGGAAGATTGATGATAGTGGCACTCTGATAAAAAGGCCTGGCAGAAGAGGTGAACATCGAGCCCATCATCTCGCGGTGCGAACCGGAAAAGACGAACTTTGCATTCGGGCAATATTGGATGTATGTCCTCAATGTGGCCTCGACATTCTTGTCCGCATAATTCGTAATTTGCTGGAATTCATCAATTGCAACCAGACACGGCTTTTCAGCATTACTCAAATAAGCAAAAATCTCATCAAGGGTAGTCTTCGGATTGCCCAAATCACCGATCTGCAATGTCCACGAGGGCACCCCGGCGGCATCGTAGCTGATACCTCCCTTGAGCGATGAAAGCGCGTTCACGAATTTAGACCAAGCCTGCGTTCCCTTCGGCTTGAGCGTATCAAGGATAGACTTTCCCATCCTCTCGGTCATTTCTGATAGCGACTTGGTGGAATAGATATCAATTATAAAGGTACAATACTTCTCACTGATTTCCTTCTGTCCGAAACAATGCCGTATAAGATCAGTTTTCCCATATCTCCTTGGGGACATCAATGCAACATTGTTCCCATTCATCAATAGGTCAGTGAGCGCCTTGGTCTCCTCGATTCTATCACAAAAGTATTCTGGCCCAGCGTATCCAGTCGTAATAAACGGATTCATAACAATCTGATTTTCAGCAAATATAGTAATTTTTACAATATTTTATCATAAGATGATAATCATTTTATGATAAAAACTGTAATAAGAAGGTAAAAAAACAGAGTCGGTGATGAGCCGGCTCTGATTTTTTTTAGGGGATCGATGTGGTCGATTTATTTGAGCCCCACGCTGCCTGGCCAGGTTGCCGGAGGCAGAGCGGTTCATACCAGGTATCGAACAACGACTTGAAGCTTTCGTTGTTTCCATTGGCACAGGATTTCCACAATATGTCCGCTGTATTCTCCATCTGTCAAATAATCTCAAATAACGGCAACCGTCCCTACAAACATTATTCCCGTGGCGAAAGTAGATAAATTCCCGTGTAACTCCAAGCAGCGTTTTGAAAATAAAGAAATTTTCATAATTTTGTAATCCGGATGCCGATAGAATGTCAGTACTTCCCCCTGATTCCAGTTACACCTAAACATCTTGAGATATGATTTCAAAGGCTCACAAAGCGCTAAGCATTGACGAGTTCAAGAAAATACTGAAGAAATACGACCTGAAGGCCACTCAGCAGAGGCTGGCCGTACATAAGGCCATGCTCAATCTGGGGCATGCGTCGGCAGATATGGTGGCAGCCGAGATTGCCAAAGACGGCAGCACCAAGGTGACGGTCGCTTCCGTTTACAACATATTGACACAGCTGGCCTTGTTGGGGATATACCATCACCGTATGAGTTCCAACAGCAAGATGTATTTCGACGTGAACACTTTCAGGCACCTGCATCTGTACGACTACGTGAACAATACGTTCAAGGATGTGATAGATGACGAACTGATGCAATATCTGGATTCCACATTGGGAAAGAAAAGATTCAGAGGACTCAAGGTGGAATGTGTTGACGTACAGATTGTTTGCCGGCCAAGCCGAAAATACACGGTATCGAAAAAACGTACAGAACCATAGAAGTTGTCCACAGCTTCGAAACCTAAGAAACAAATGAAACACCTCAGACTGACCTTAACCATCACCATCATTCTTGCTGCATTGGCATTCAACTCCTGCAGCAAGGGTATTCCTGTGATTTTCAACGACTTGACTATGGGATTTGTCAGCGGGGACAATGAAATCACCACTGACGCCGGTCTTACATACTTCCTCACCTCCGCCCCGGCCGATTTCAATGCAGAATTCGGGAGCAGAATCTACGCCTCCTTCGAAGTGGAAGACTGCATTGACGAAAACAGCGGGAAATTCTATGCGCGACTTACAAGTTTCCAGATTCCTCTCACCATCGTGCCGACAGACATTTCCAAAGGAAGCACGCCAGAGTTCGACATGGATTCCTGGAAGGACGCGGTCAATGTGAATTCCGCCTGGATTTCAGGGGGTTATCTCAATATCATGGCCACATGGCTCGCCCATAAGAATTCAGGAATCGAGCACAAGACCGCACTCACCTATTGCGGCATTCAGAAGGATACGGTCTATTTTTCGCTTGTCCACAACAGTCAGGGCGACGGCTACTACAGCAGCAAGGACAGCGGCATAAACAATATCGTCACTATCAATAAAATGACCACATTTCCTGTTCAGGATTATCTCCCTGAAGGAAATGCAGTCATAAAATTGTCTTGGACCTGGCACAAGAACGACGGGCAGTTCATTCTCCCGCAGACGGAAAACTATTCCGTCACCTGTTCATTGGCAGGAGCAGCATCGGCCGCGCCTTCGACGAAAGCTACGATTTCGCCTTTCACGACCTTGTTTCCCTGAGCTGAGGTAACGGCCACTACACGGCCATCGACAGCAGGCACGATTTCTTCCATTCCATAATAGGTCTGGACATAGCCCATCGCCTTACCCGCCTTGACTTCTGTTCCTGCTATCGGAGCCGAAGAGTCATCATCCACGTCAAGCTGCCACATCAGCTGGCCCTTTGCCGGAACCTGAACAGGAACAGCATGCGGATACTTCTGCGCGTATTCCTCTACATTGAACTTCGGCATTTCCACTACAGGACGGACGATGTTTATCGGAGCTCCTGCCTTGGCTTTCAGATCATTGAGCTCAGCATTGAACCTTTCCTTCGCAACTCCGCTCCTGTAGTCGCGGTACTGTCTCTCGTGCATCGCGAATTCGAAGAGTTCCTCCTGGTCCTGGCCTTCATCCCAGCCCTCTTCCTTCATCATCTGACGGAATTTAGGCAACTCGTCCGGATACATGTCCTGAGGGTTTCCAGTGTAGAATTCCAGGCCTTTTTCCTTGGCGAGGTCAATGATTTCCGGCGCCAATTCACCAGGGAGCCGTCCCATCCTGCCGAGAATCATGTTCCAAGTATCCTTGTCAATGGTGGTCCATCTCGGCTTGCCGTTCAGGACATTGAGCAGATTCATCAATGAGGTGTTCTTCACATACTGGCTGAACGGGGTGACAAGCGGTGGATATCCGAGTCTCGGCCATACATACTGCACTTCTTCGAACAGCTTGACCATCAATGTGTCAAGACTGATTTCCGGTCTGCCGTGAGCACGCTCAGAAGCATTGATGGCAGCCTGGAAGCCCTTGAGGTCGGCCATCATTGATCCCATCATTCCTCCCGGAAGGCCGCAGCCTACGAGCAGGGACGACATGAGATGGTTGGCCGGATTTATCCAGTAGCCCAGGAAATCGTCAATGAATTTCTGTGTCAGCCTGCGCACTTCCATATAGGCATCCATGTTCAGGTCCTTGACCAGGAAGCCGTCAGCACGCATCATTTCGCGGATGGTTATCACGTCCGGATGAATCTTTCCCCACGAAAGCGGTTCCACTGCAACGTCCAGATAGTCAGCTCCTGCGCGTGCCACTTCCAGCATTGATGCAGGTGAGAAGCCAGGACCGGTGTGTCCGTGATACTGGACAATGAGTTTCGGATATTTCTTCTTGATGCAGCTTGTGAGTTCCGCGAGGAATGTCGGTCTTCCGACGCCGGCCATATCCTTAAGGCAGATTTCGTCACATCCATATTCCACTACCTTGTCCACTACACCCATATAATATTCTACGGTATGGACAGGCGAATGAGTGATGGAGAGCGCAACCTGGGAAATCATCCCGGCTTTTTTCGCGTATTCTACTGAAAGTTTCAGATTCCTGTGGTCATTGAGGCCGCAGAATGAGCGGGCGATGTCGGTTCCCTGCGCTTTCTTCACCTTGAACATAAGTTCGCGGACGTCTGCCGGAACGGGGTTCATTCTCAATGCGTTGAGTCCTCTTTCGAGCATGTGTGTCTGAATGCCGGCCTTGTGGAACGGCGCTGTCCAGCGGCGGACTGCCACGTTAGGGTTTTCGCCGAAGAGCAGATTCACCTGTTCGAAGGCTCCGCCATTGGTTTCGACTCTGTCGAAGCATCCCATGTCAATGATTGCAGGCGCTACTTCTTCGAGCTGGTCAACTCTCGGCACATATTTGCCGGAAGACTGCCACATATCCCTGTAAACCAGAGAAAATTTTATTTCTCTTGCCATTATACTATTATTTTACGTTATAACTTTCGTTTTTCCAGATGGCAAATATAAGAAATGGAAATATCTTTTTCCCATACGATACAGAAAATTTGGAAAAATTTTGTTTCCGAGCTTGGAAATTCAAAAAATATCCTTACCTTTGCAATCCTAAATATGGTGAGCGTAGTTCAGTTGGTAGAGCGCCAGATTGTGGTTCTGGTTGTCGTGGGTTCGAGCCCCACCGTTCACCCCATAAAGAGGCAACTTAACTCAGTTAGTTTGCCTCTTTTTTCGTTTATACGATAGTTTACCTGAAATTTGAACAGACACATTTACATATAATGGACACGAATTACAACAAAAAACTCACACCGGAGCTTAAGGAAAAGCTGGCCAGAATCAAGCATATCGCACTCGATATGGACGGAACCATCTACATGGGAAGCAAACTGTTCCCGTTCACACCTGGATTCCTGGAAGATATGACCAAGGCCGGCATCAGCTATTCATTCCTGACCAACAACCCGACCAAATCAGTGGCAGACTATCTTCTGAAACTCGACAAATTGGGAATCAAAGCCGATGAGAGCAACATGTACACCACATCTCTTGCCGCCATCGACTATATAAAGGAAAAACATCCTGAAGCCAAGAGGCTGTTCATGCTCGGCACCCCGTCGATGGTCAGCCAGTTCAAGAAAGCCGGCTTCGAGGAATGCAGCGACGACCCTAATGACGTACCGGATGTTCTTGTCGTGGCATTCGACACCACTCTCACCTATCCGAGACTTTGCCGCGCCGCATGGTGGGCAAGCCAGGGAATTCCTTACATCGCCACAAATCCGGACAGAGTCTGCCCTACGGACCAGCCTACCGTCCTCGTCGATTGCGGTTCACTTCAGAAATGCATCGAGCACGCTACAGGCAGGAAACCGGATATCGTATTGGGAAAACCTGACCCGACAATGCTTGAAGGCATCATGCACAAGCACGGAATCAGACCGGAGGAAATCATTATGACCGGCGACAGGATCTACACTGATACGGCAATGGCGCACAATGCCGGTGCCGTAGGCGTTCTCGTACTTTCAGGCGAGACCACCATAGAGACTGCCCTCAAGGTAGCCGAAGATGCCCGCACGAACCCGGCTCCGGAATTTTTCCCGCCGGATGTGATCGTGAGAGACATCCGCGAACTCGGAGACTTGATTCTTGAGGCGAAGAAAGCATAGCAAAGTATTACGTAGGTAATACGAAAACGTCACGCAGAAATTTAAGAATCATAAAAATTTCGCGTCAGAAATTTAAAAAACGTAAAAAAGCAGCATCGTGAAGGAGTACGGTGCTGTTTTTTTCATTCATAAGTATCTAACTTCGGCTCGGCACAAAAATAGGACCGATATGAAGTTGAAGGAAATCAATGCGGAAGAACGGCCGAGAGAGCGGCTGCTTTCGAAGGGGGCCCAGGCTTTGGGCAACACGGAATTGCTTGCTATCCTGCTGAAGACAGGCAACAGGGGAAAGAATGTATTGGAGACAAGCACCGACCTGCTGTGCGCTGCGGGAAGACTTACGGAACTCGCATCAATGTCACCTGACAAGCTGATGAGTTTCACCGGGATAGGAAAAGACAAGGCGGCCACCATCTGCGCCGCATTTGAACTTGGCAGGCGATTCAGCGCGGAAAGTTCAGGAGCGGCACGCACGGCCATAACCCATTCGCGGCAGATATACGAAATGATGATTCCGCTGCTGAAGGGACTGGACCACGAGGAATGCTGGATAATCTTCCTGAACAGGTCAAATTACGTCCTGTCCAAGGAAAAACTGTCTTTCGGGGGACTTACATCCACTACATTGGACCCGAACAGCATTCTGAGAAAGGCGATCGAGAAGAAGGCGGACGGACTGATTCTCATCCACAACCATCCGTCAGGCAATCCGCAGCCGAGCGCTGCAGACATCAAGGAAACGACTCGGTTGAAAAGCGCGTCAACTGCATTCGGAATCTCGATGCTGGACCACATCGTGATATCCGACGACAGCTATTACAGTTTCTCTGACGAGATGATTGTCGAAGTTTAAACTACTTGACGATGTCGCAGATCAATGTGGCTGATGTGCAGGAGCGCACTTCCACCTCCACGTAGTCACCGATTTTCAGGACATTGACGCCATCCGCAGGAACACTGTCGGAAGCCAGCTTTGCAGGGAACACGCACATCTTGTTCATGGATGTCCTTCCGCAAAGTTCCTCCTGACTGCGGCGGGAAGTGCCTTCGACCAAGACTTTGAACCTCTTGCCGACATCACGCCTGTTGCTTTCGAGGCTGAGTCCGTTCTGCAGTTCGATGATTTCATTCAGACGCCTGGTCTTTTCCTGCAGAGGAATATCGTCCGGATAGTTCCTTGCCGCCAATGTACCGGGCCTTTCAGAATACTGGAACATATATGCGTAGTCATATCCGACCTCACGCATGATGTCGAGGGTATCCTGGTGGTCCTGCAGAGTTTCACCGCAGAAGCCCGCTATGATGTCGGTGGTTATGGCGCAGTCCGGCATTGACTTGCGAATCCTGCCGACACGTTCGAGATACCACTCGCGGGTATAGCGGCGACGCATCTTCTCGAGCATCGCATTGCTTCCCGACTGAACTGGCAGATGGATATGGCGGCAGATGTTCTCATACCTTGCCATCGTGTCTATCACCTTGTCACTGATATCTTTAGGATGCGATGTGGAGAACCTCACACGCAAAACCGGACTGATTTCCGCCACCATCGAAAGCAGGTCCGCGAAATCCACCTTCTCTTCCGGAGCGTCAAGATTTTTCCACAGATAGGAATCCACATTCTGACCGAGAAGAGTAACCTCCTTGTATCCCTTGGAGAACACATCGCAGGCCTCCCTCACGATAGTATGAGGGTCACGGCTGCGCTCGGCTCCACGGGTATAAGGCACCACGCAATACGAGCACACATTGTTGCATCCGCGCATTATCGAAATGAACGCGGACACGCCGTTCTTGTCAATGCGGACCGGTTCGATATCCCCGTAAGTCTCTTCACGGGAGAGCTCGACATTGATCTGAGGTCTTCCCGGAGCTATTCTGGAAAGCAACATCGGAAGCGACCTGTAAGAGTCCGGGCCTGCCACGAAATCCACCCTGCCGCTTTCCAACAGCTTGTCTTTCAGGCGCTCAGCCATACATCCCACTATACCTGACAGCACCCCCTCACGCTGACGCTTCTGGCCGTAGAACTGGTCGATCCTGCCCCAGATGCGCTGCTCCGCATTGTCCCTGACGGAACATGTGTTGGCCATGATTACGTCAGCCTCGTCCATATTCTCGGTACGGTCATAGCCGGCCTTCTTGAGAATGGAGAAAATAACCTCGGTGTCATTGACATTCATCTGACAGCCGTAAGTCTCGATATATACTTTCTTGTTAGCCATATACGTGATAAAAAACCAGATTCGGAACCAACTTCTGATTCCGGAACTGCAAAGATATGACATTTTTCATTATTTTTGTAAATTGACTTGAAGTAGTACAGATATGAAAAACAGATTAGCGATAATTTTTACGGCACTCTTGACTCTGTGCCTGACAAGTTGCGGCAAGATCAACGAGATAGGCATCACGTCCACGAGCATTGTCTCGCTCTCCCCTGTCGGACTGCGCGGAATGAACGGAGTATTTGCCGTCGGCATCCACAACCCGACATTCTCCTTCACGATACGCAATGTCCAGGGAGTGGTTTACCACAAGGGCCAGGCGATGATAGATTTTTCGGCAGACGACTTCACCGTGAACAAGAAATCCGACGACGTATATCAGATAAAGGGCAATGCCACTCTGTGTCAGGGAGTTTCACTGATTTCCGCACTTGGACTGCTGAAGGACCTCAACGCAGAGTCGTACAGCGTGGACATCAGTGGTACGGTATATGCAAAGGGGCTGCACAAGACCATCAAGAGGAAGGGACTTCCGCTTTCTTCGCTTATGGACTGACAATCTAAATGGAAAGGTCAATGAAAAAGACAATAATAGCAATCATCGTCGCGCTCCTCCCGTTGCTGGCCAATGCCCAGGAACAATATGCCGACTCCATAGTATATCGTCCGGCAGCAGCCGTGGACTCCACATTGCTCGGAAAATCCATTTTCAACATTCTTTCAGCGCATTCTTACGGTGAAGAAGATATCCGCATCCACCAGTCGCAGGCCATCACCAATGCGATGAAGCAGTATATTTCCGGCAATTCATCCAGGAAAATATCAGGCTACAGGGTAAGGATTTTCTTCGACAACAGCCAGTCGGCAAGAAATGCTTCCGAAAGCGTAATGAGGACATTCAGAGCCGCACATCCCGGCACTCCTGCATACAGAAGTTACCAGAACCCATTCTTCAGGGTAGTGGCAGGAGACTTCAGGACGAAGTCGGAAGCCATGGAATTCCTCCAGAGAGTGAAATCGACATATCCGGCAGCCATTGTAGTCAAAGAAGACATAAACTACCCGGCCATAGATAAACAACACAATTACGTAACAGATACGGTCAGCGTCAGAAGACCGTCCGCATATTTGTAAAGTTATGCTGAAACAGGAATTAACTCAGAAACTCACGCAAAAACTCTCCCCGCTGCAGATCCAGACCATCAAGCTGATTGAGCTTCCGGTCCAGGAACTGGAGCAGAGAATCCGTAAGGAACTGGAAGAAAATCCTGTGCTTGACGACGATGCCCCGGACTCCAAGGACGAGGACGGAGAGGAGCAGCCGCGCGAGGTGTCATTGTCCGACATCAAAGACGACGACTCCATTCCGGAATACAAACTGCACGTAAACAATTACGGAAAAGACGAGAAACCTCAGTACAACACCTTTTCGGTAAAGGAGAGTTTCACGCAGAGCCTTATGGACCAGCTCGGATTCAGGAACCTGAGCGAGCACCAGCACGACGTGGCGGCATTCATAATAGGCAGCCTGGATGATGACGGCTACCTGCGCAGGGACATTGACAGCATCGTGGATGACCTGGCGTTCCGGATGAACATCACCACCACTGATGAAGAAGTGCTGGACATGCTCCACATCATACAGCAGTTCGACCCGCCGGGAATCGGCGCCCGGGACCTGCGGGAATGCCTCCTCATTCAGTTGAAAGCCATGAAGCGGACTCCTGACACTGTCAACGCCATCCGTATTCTCACCGATTATTTCCAGGAATTCTCCAACAAACATTTCCAGAAAATAATGGGCAAGCTTGACTTGTCGCAGGACGAGATGAAGGCGGCAATGAACAAAATCGTCAAGCTGAACCCGTCACCGGGAGGACAGATCGACGATTCGTACAATGACCAGGCCCAGCAGATCGTGCCGGACTTCGTGCTCACGCTCGAAAACGGTGAACTTGTTCTGACAATGCCGAGATTTTCACTGCCCGAAATACGTATAAACAAGAAATACGCAGACCTGCTCATGGATGCGGCCAATTCTTCCGAACGCCAGAAGAAAGAGGCTGCCACTTTCGTGAAGCAGAAGATGGACTCCGCCAAATGGTTTGTAGAAGCGCTGAAACAGCGTCACAACACATTGTTCAGCACGATGCAGGCCATCGTGGACTACCAGCACGACTATTTCATGGACGGGGATGAATCGAACCTGAAGCCGATGGTGCTCAAGGACATTGCCGCAAAAACAGGATTCGACATTTCGACCATATCCAGAGTAGTGAACAGCAAATACATAGAGACACACTTCGGTATTTTCCCGCTCAAGTATTTCTTCTCCGAAGGACTTGAAAACCAGCAGGGCGAAGAGGTATCCACAAGGGAATTGAAGAAAGTCCTGCAGGAATGAGTGGAGAAGGAGNNCTGCAGGAATGCGTGGAGAAGGAGGACAAGCACAAGCCTCTCACCGACGATGAACTTGTATCCATCATGAACGAGAAGGGATACAAGGTGGCGCGACGCACCATCGCCAAATACCGGGAACAGCTCGGAATTCCGAAAGCCCGCCTGCGAAAAGAGTTGTAGGTCCTGTCCATACGGGAGAGCAGATCGTGATTCGGGTGATGATACCGTAAAAAGAGCCCACAACCTCAGAATAAAACAAGACAACAATAACACAAAACAGATGGACAATCAATATATTCTGGCCCTGGACCAGGGCACAAGCTCATCCAGAGCAATCGTTTTCGACCACGACGGCCGTATCTGCGCGACTTCACAGAAAGAATTTCCCCAGCATTTTCCGAAACCGGGCTGGGTGGAGCATAATCCTAAAGACATCTGGTCATCTGAGGCCTCAGTGATTGCTGAAGCCATCACAAGTGCCGGAATCAATGGTCTGAACATCGCCGGAATCGGTATCACCAACCAGAGGGAAACCACCATCGTGTGGGATGCAGAGACAGGCGAGCCGGTGCACAACGCGATCGTATGGCAGGACAGAAGGACCTCAGAATATTGTGACGGTCTTAAGGCACAGAACCTGGTGCAGTACATCAGGGAGAAGACCGGCCTTATCATTGACGCTTACTTCAGCGCCACGAAAATCCGCTGGATACTGGAAAACGTGCCTGGAGCAAGAGCGAAAGCTGAAGCGGGCAAGCTCAGATTCGGGACAGTGGACACATGGCTCATCTGGAACCTCACCAGAGGCGAAGTGCATGTGACAGATGTCAGCAATGCCTCCAGGACAATGCTTTTCAACATCCACACTCTGCAATGGGACGAAGACCTTCTCAAGCTTTTCGGAATCCCGGCATCAATGATGCCTGAAGTACGTTCATCTTCAGAGATTTACGGCCACACCAAGACCACGATTTTCGCACACAAAGTGCCTATCGCAGGTATCGCAGGAGACCAGCAGGCGGCATTGTTCGGACAGATGTGCACCACCCCGGGTTCGGTGAAGAACACATACGGAACAGGATGTTTCCTGCTTATGAACAGCGGAGAAAAGCCGATTATGTCATCACACAATCTCCTGACCACCATCGCATGGAAAATCGGCGACAAGGTAAACTACGCCCTCGAAGGCAGCATCTTCGTCGGAGGCTCTGCTGTCCAATGGCTTAGAGACGGGCTCGGCATCATAAAGTCCTCTTCGGAAATCGAGAGTCTGGCAATGACCGTTCCGGACAATGGAGGAGTATATTTCGTGCCGGCATTGACCGGACTTGGCGCCCCGTACTGGGACCAGTACGCGAAAGGCACCATCTGCGGACTGACGCGAGGCACTACCGCCGCTCACATCGCACGTGCAGCATTGGAGGGAATCGCCTTCGAGACCATGGATATCGTCAATGCAATGCAGAAAGATTCCGGCATCAGGCTGAAAGAGCTGAAAGTCGATGGCGGAGCATCCCGCAACAACCTCATGATGCAGTTCCAGGCTGACATCCTCGGCTGCAAGGTCATCAGACCGAGAGTTACGGAGACTACGGCCATGGGAGCCTGCTACCTCGCCGGCCTTGCAACAGGATACTGGGATTCGCTCGACGACATCAGGAAGCAGTGGAAAGCAGACAAGGAATTCGAGCCGCTTGCACCTGCGGAAAAGGTGCTCCTCGCAAAAGAAGGCTGGTCAGACGCGATCAGGAGAACACTTTCAGGTAAAGGACAATAAAAATTCACATCATAATGGAACTGACGCTATTCACTAAATGTGTATTCGAATTTATCGGAACTCTTGTACTTGTACTCCTCGGAGACGGTGTCTGCGCAGGATGCACCTTGGAAAAATCCAAATCTAAGGGAGCAGGCTGGGTCGTAATCACATTGGCCTGGGGCTTCGCAGTAATGTGCGGCGTATTCATCGCAGGCCCGTATTCAGGCGCGCACCTAAATCCGGCAGTCACACTCGGACTCGCCATTGCCGGCAATTTCGCATGGAATGCGGTCCTTCCTTACATAGCAGCCCAGATGCTCGGCGGATTTGTCGGCGCAATGCTGGTTTACGTATTCTATTGTGACCATTACAAGGCATCGTGGCAAAATCCAGACGGTATCTTAGGGACATTCTGCACAATGCCTGCAATAGAGCACAAGAGCATCAATTTCCTCAGCGAGACTATCGCCACCTGCCTGCTCGTGTTCCTCATTCTTGCACTCGGGACCAGCGGAAACACGGCTGCATACAACGGGGCTGCAATCACTGTGGGCGGCATCGGGGCATTCCCTGTGACCTGCGTGATCATGGCTCTGGGCATGTCCCTTGGAGGAACTACCGGATATGCGATGAACCCTGCCAGGGACCTCGGTCCACGTATCGCCCACGCCATTCTCCCGATCAAGGGCAAGCGTGACAGCGGATGGGGCTACAGCTGGGTACCGGTAGCTGGTCCTCTGGCCGGCTGCGTTGTGGCAGCATTATTGTACATTCTCGTCTATTAACATTGACAATGTCACTCATGTCCATCGTTTTCTCCGTCTTGCTGGCCCTGCTGATAACGGGTACCATCATCGTCATCATATTCGATAACGGTGACTCAGCCAAAAAAATCGCCTGGCTTCTGATTATCACCATTTTGCCGATAGTCGGACTGCTTCTCTTTTTTATGGTCGGCATCAATTTCCGCCACTCGTGGTATTTCAAGAAGAAGCACAAGAAATTCATTGAGATATTCGGGACAAAGGCCAATGACAAGGTCTTCAGACTGCTTTTCGGACATGAGAAGGACAATCTCGTAAAACGTGACTACAAGACGCTCACCAAGCTTCTGTCGTGCGACGGCTCCACTTGCGTGACTGACGGCAACGGCCTGGAAATCATTACTTCCGGTCACAGGAAATTCGAACTCCTGATGGAGGACCTGAAGAATGCCAAGGAATCCATACACATGGAGTATTTCTATTTCCGCCAGGACCAGGGCAGCAAGCAGATCAAGGAAATGCTGATGCAGAAGGCACGTGAAGGCGTGAAAGTCAGATTCATACACGAGAATATCGCCAACATCGTCATCCGTCCGAAGTACTACAACGAAATGAAAAAGGCCGGCGTGGAGGTGGAGAAGTTCACCAAACCGAGATGGCCGCTGGTGAACCTCGTGACCCAGCTGAACTATCGTGACCACAGGAAAATCGTGGTAATCGACGGCAAAATCGGCTACACCGGAGGCATGAACATAAGTGACGACTACTTCGTAAGGTGGCGTGACACCCATATGCGTATTACCGGCAATGCTGTGGCCGGTCTGCAATACAGTTTCCTCAACTCGTGGATAACTGCCGACGGTGAAGTGGACAATGATTTTTCAAAGTACTTCCCGATGTGCAAAGATTCTGAAGAGACCGATGCGGCTCTGGCGGACAAAAAGAGCATTGACACTGAGAACATTGACACTGAGAACGATACCGAAGGCAACGGCATTGCGGAAGCATTGGCAAAGGCTCCGATACAGAGTCTTGACATGAATTTCAAAATGAAAGGAATGGACAAGCTCATCCAGATTGTTCCGGACGAGCCTGAGTCCAGATGGCCGAATATCCACATGGGAGCCGTATGGGCGGTCCAGCATGCCAAGAAATACATCTATATCCAGACCCCGTATTTCGTTCCGCCTGAGCCGATGCTGCAGGCACTTCAGTCAGCGGCATTGAGCGGTGTTGACGTGAGGGTCATGGTGCCCAAGAAGGCCGACCTGTTCTTTATGGGACCTGCCAACAGGTCATATTTCACAGAATGCCTGGAGGCCGGAATAAAGATATATGAGCGTTCCGGCAGGTTCATCCATTCAAAGACCTTCGTGAGTGACGACTATCTTTCCGAAATCGGCTCCGCAAATATGGATTTCAGAAGCTTCAACCTGGATTACGAGTTGAATGCCTACATCTATGACGTAACGGCCGCCAAGGTGAACAAAGCGATTTTCCTGAAGGACATGGAGGCCTCTAAAGAGGTGAAACTGGAGGAATGGGAGCAGCGTCCGTGGTACCAGAAGTTCAGCCAGAAGGTGATACGCCTTTTCGCCGCACTGCTGTAGGACTGAGGGCTCTACGCGAGGTCGAGTTCTACCGGACAGTGGTCAGAGCCGAGGATTTCATTGTGGATTTCAGCTCCCGTGACGGAGTCCTTGAGCGAATCGGAAACGAGGAAATAGTCGATACGCCATCCCGCATTGCGCTGACGCGCCTGAAAGCGGTATGACCACCAGGAATATTTCACGGTGTCGGGATTCAGCATGCGCCACGAGTCGATGAAGCCTGCCGAGAGCAGTTCATTGAACTTGCCGCGCTCCTCGTCGGTAAATCCGGCATTACGTCTGTTGGAGGAAGGATTCTTCAGGTCGATCTCCTCGTGGGCGACATTGAGGTCACCGCAGATCACGACGCTTTTCTTCTCGGCCAAGGCAGTCACATAAGCGCGGAAGTCATCCTCCCACTGCATCCTGTAGTCCAGACGCTTGAGCTCATCCTGGGAATTGGGTACATAGACGCACACGAGATAGAATTTTACGTATTCCGCCGCTATCACACGTCCTTCGTGGTCGTGCAGGTCGATACCCATATCCATCGTCACTGACAATGGCTTCACTCGTGTAAAGATGGCCGTACCCGAGTAGCCCTTCTTGTCGGCGTAGTTCCAATACGATTCATAACCCGGGAACTGGAGGTCCAGCTGGCCCTCCTGCATCTTGGTTTCCTGCAGACAGAACACATCAGCATCAAGCGACTTGAAAGAGTCTTCAAAACCCTTTCCCACACAGGCCCGCAGCCCGTTCACGTTCCACGAAACAAGTTTCATAGGCCTACTCCAATGTCCACTCTACACCGTCCTTGGTGTCTTTTACCACGATGCCGAGAGCCTTGAGATGGTCGCGGATGCTGTCGCTCGTCGCCCAATCCTTGGCAGCCTTGGCCTTGGCACGCTCCTCGATGACCATATCCATAAGGCCTGCTATTGTCTTGCCTGCCTTTCCGGAATCGCCGGACTCATCGACAAGTCCGAGCACACCGTAAACTATATCGTCGAAAAGGCGGAGCAATGTCTCGATATCGCCTTTTGTCAATGTCCCCTTCTTCTCTTTCTCAGTATTGACAAGTCTCACTGCATCAAATATATGGGAAAGGGCAACTGAGGTATTCAAATCATCGCACAGCGCGTCATACACGCCATTGAACACAGCCTTTACCGCCTCGCTGTCGGCAGTGCAGGTATCAGGAGCGACGTCAGTGAGGAATTCGCCGTATTTCAGAGCATTGGCAGCGTCACCTTCCGTGCCTGCGACATTGACCTGAACTCCTGCGGCAGAGGCGATCGAGCGGAGGTCCTGTGCGGCCTGCATCACGCGGCGATAGCCTTTTTCGGCAGCTTGGAGGGCCTCGTTAGAGAAGTCAAGGGTGCTGCGGTAATGTGCCTGAAGTATGAAGAAACGCACTGTCATCGGCGAATATGCCTGTTCGAGTTTCTCATGTGCACCGGCGAAAAGCTGAGGGAGCGTGATGAAGTTGCCCAATGACTTGCCCATCTTCTGGCCGTTGATGGTGATCATATTGTTGTGCACCCAGTAGTGTACGCCCTGAGTTCCGCGAGAGGCCTCATTCTGGGCGATTTCACACTCGTGGTGCGGGAACATCAGATCCATTCCGCCTCCATGGATGTCAAACTCCCTGCCGAGATATTTCTCACCCATCACGGAGCACTCCAGATGCCATCCCGGGAAGCCGTCTCCCCAAGGTGAAGGCCATCTCATAATATGCTGAGGTTCAGCTTTTTTCCACAATGCGAAGTCATACGGAGCGTGTTTGTCGCTCTGTCCGTCGAGGTTTCGCGTTCCCTCCAATGTATCCTCAAGAGTTCTGCCGGACAGGATGCCGTAATGGAACTTCTTGTTGTATTTTTCCACGTCGAAATACACTGACCCGTTGCTTATGTAGGCATATCCCGCATCGAGTATCTTCTTCACGGTCTCTATCTGCTCGATGATGTGTCCTGAAGCGCGCGGCTCGATGGAAGGCGGCGCCACATTGAGCTGACGCATCGCCTCATGATATCTGAGAGTATAGCTCTGGACCACTTCCATAGGTTCGAGCTGCTCCAGGCGTGCTTTCTTTGCAATCTTGTCCTCTCCCTCGTCTGCATCGTGCTCGAGATGGCCCACATCCGTGATATTGCGGACATAGCGCACCTTGTAGCCGAGATGCTTGAGGAATTTGAAGAGCACGTCGTATGTGACTCCCGGTCTTGCATGGCCGAGGTGAGCGTCTCCGTAAACCGTAGGTCCGCAGACATACATACCCACATGACCCGGATGAATAGGCACGAAAAGTTCCTTCTTATGAGAAAGCGTATTTGTCAGATATAATTCACGCATAACTGTTTCATTTTTTTCCAATCTGCTAATTTAGCAATCATTTGGCAACCGTCAAAAAATAACCCGCATCATTCTATCCCCGAACCCCGATGACCACCGCATAATGACTTGAGGGAGTGATCCGGGTCAATGTCTTGTTTTCCTCTCCCGCATATTTCCGGTACAGTTCGCCATCGGCCGGCGAGTACTCCACCGTCATGACATAATCTCCTGACGCATAATCGCTTCTGTCGAAAACCCTGCGGGCCAGAAGTCCCATCGTCATCCTCACGTTCATCTCCACACATGGCGCCAGACGGAAGCCGCCGTCCGATTCATAGACGAACATGTCCACCCCGACGTAACCGCAGTATCTGCCGGAGAATCTCCCGGCCAGGAACATTGTCAATGCCGCCCTTACTTTCCGGATCAATGCCTCGTCCACATAACTGCTCCACTTCTTCAGAATATAATCATCCGAAGCCAGGACATTGCCCTTGTATATTCCGTTGTCATTGAAGAACATGGAAAGCCCCTCGAACAGCACTGTCCCGTCCGCATTGACACGGAACAGCATCGCGAAGTCCTGGACCACCTTGTGGCGGCGCTCAACAGTCACGCTCCCCTGCTTGGAGATGACGTTCCGGCACCAGCCCAGATCGCTGGCCGTCAATTCTTCCGCCCGTGCCCAGCGCAATCCCTTTCCGCTACCCGACAGCGGAGCCTTCAGCACCGCATCGCCAAATCTGCCGACAGCATTTATAACTTCGTCAACATCAGACAGTTCCACCACTTCGCCCTCCGGCCGGACAAATTCAAGTTCCGCTTCTGTCAATGTTTTCCTGACATAAGATTCCGCCTCCGATGCCACGCCTCTTCTCGACAACTCCCTTATCGTCTCCAGTTCCGCATCGGACGGCAGCAGTTTCTCGTCAATGCCCTGCTTCAGCAGCCTGCATTTCAGATGACTGTCCCAGCCCCATGGAATCACTTCATCATCTTTTGCTTCGTCTATCCATCTGGTAAGTCCCGCGCAGTCTTCCGCAAATTCCAACGCAGAAAATGGCGGCACGAAATTCGGGTCGCCATTTGCAAGACACAGGTCATGTTCGGGATTGAAAATGTTCATTCCTTGAAGTTTATAAGTTCCTCAACCTCAGCTTTTGTGCGGAGCGATTTCTTGTCAGGAGAAAGGTAATCATCCGCAAAGTCCTTGTCATGGTCCGAGACTTTTTTCATATAATCATATGCATGAGCATGGTCTTCTGGCACCACCTCTCCCCAGAAATAGCATTTGCCGAGTTCAAACAGACACCTGGAATCAGGCACTCCCTCGTTCCATATCTGCATTGCCTTGGCCGGGTCTTTCTCATATCCCGCACTGCCGAAACGATATGCCAGGCCCATCCAGTAGAAACTGCCTTTTTCCTTCAGTTCGTATGCCTGACGGAAATACTCATAGGCTTTCCTTTCATTTTTCAGTACGCCCTTGCCCCGGGCATAGCACTCTCCCAGCAACCTCATACATACAGCATCGCCCTTCTCCGCTCCAGTCTTGAACCACTTCACCGCCTTTCTGTAATTCGGGACAATGCCGAGTCCGTAGAAATGCGCCTTGCCCAAAATGCGTATTGCCTTCACATATCCGAGCAATGCGGTTCTCTCGCACCAGAGGTAAGCCTCGTTATACTTTTCCTTGTTCTTGCAGTCAACATAAATGTTCCATGCCGCTTCCGCTTTCTTCTCCGCAGTCGTCTCCTGTGCATAAGCAAGCTTGAACAGATGTGTCGCCAAGTCAGTCTGACCTTTGGCCGTAGCGTCCCAGGCCATCGCCAGATAAGATTTCTTAGTCGGTATCCGTACCAACATTTTTTTCAGAATAGACATAGTCGGCTATAGTTTTAATGTTTTTTCTGCGGTAATGATTACATCTGACAGGTTGCAGATTGCCAAGTTTACCTGAAATCTACAATCTGACAATCAGAGCCGATGTAGCCCCGAGTGTGAGCACATCCCCTTTGCCAGAGCACTTGTATGTAGCTTTTCCTAGCGATTTTGCCGGAGCCACAAGTCCTTTAGCACCTTTCGTCACGCATTTGTAATCACTGATTTCACTACTGAGTGTCAATGTCTTACGCTCGCCTGTAGGGTTCAATGCTATAAGGTAGGTGTCTTTTCCATTGCTTCTGAGGAAGACCATCGGATATGGCTGCGCCTCATTGAAAATAGGGATAAACTTGCTGTCTGCCCAGAATGCCTCAGTCTCCGACCTGAACTTGATCAGAGAGCGGACCCAATTCAGCATTGACTCCGGATTATTGTCCTGTGCCTCTACGGTCGGGGCACCGGCAGCGACAGTCTTGGCCTTTCCGGCTTCGAAATCCTTTTTCCATTCGAGATAATGCGGATATGAGGTGGCCGGGGTCCAGTCCGGGCACACCGGCAGATAAAGCTTGTCCGGAGAACAGGTGCTGAATCCTGCGGTTGTCCCCTGACTCCACTGCATCGGGCTACGTGCGCCGGCACGTTCCTTGCCATTGTGGTTCGCGCCTTCTACGTTAGGCATATCCACGAGTGAACGCATTCCGATTTCGTCACCGTAATAGATGATCGGAAGCGGCATTGACAGCACCCAAGTCAGCATGACTTTCAGCTGGTCAGGGGTGTTGCGCGCGCCCATGTTCAGGCGGAGATGATCGTGATTGCCGGAGATCGTGGCGAAATATCCCATTGTGGACGTGCTGTTCAGACAATCCGTGAAGTAGTCGTAATACTCCTTGAGCATCTGGGCCGGAGTGGTGTTCCGGTCTATCTGGTCGGTTTTCCAGTCATTGCCATAGAGGTCTTTTACTGACGGCTGGCCGCCGTTCAATGAGAAATATGAGCCGCCGTCGGCCTGGTGTTTTCTGTCGAAGTACATTCTGCGGTTATGTGCCCTGGTGCTGTTCAGGTCCATATCCACATTGAATCCTGATGCAAGGCAATATTTCGGGGAGCCCCATTCCGCCATCAGCACGTGATCCGGATAGTTCTTGTCGGACCATTCACGTACTTCTCTCCAGAGGTCCAGAATTGCGGACTTGTCCTTATCGTTCTTCACCAGACTGTTGGCCATATCCACACGGAATCCGTCCACACCTTTACCGTACCAGAACGCGATGATGTTCTTGAGCTCCTGACGTACAGCCTTCGGGCCAGGCTCGTTCACACCCTGCTCCCACGGATGGTCAGGATCCGGATTTGCGTATCCGTAGTTGAGCGACGGTTGGCAGGCATAGAAGTTCTTGCAGTAGTACTTGTTTCTCGGATATTTGCTGAGCATCCATTTTCCGATGGTGTTCTGCATGTAGTTAGGGTCCTGCAGCATCTTTTCCAGGTCGGCTTCCGCTTTCTTGTCCGGAAGCCTGTCTGACCAGATGTAGTAATCCGAGTACTGCAGATTCGTGTCTTCGGAACTCTGGACAAACCACGGATGCTTGTCGGAGGTATGGCCCGCAACCAAGTCCAGCATCACCTTGATGCCCTTCGCATGAGCTTTTTCCACCAATTCGACCAGATCGTTGTTCGTACCGAAGCGCGGATCCACTTTATAAAAGTCAATGATGTCGTAACCTCCGTCTATCCAGCCTGATTCGAACAGCGGGTTGAACCAGATGGCTCTCACTCCGAGGCTTTCTATGTAGTCAAGTTTGGAGATGACTCCCCGTATGTCACCGATTCCGTTTCCGTCAGAATCTTTATAGGAAGACGGATAAACCTGATATATCACGCCGTTTTTCAGCCAGTCAGGCCCCGGTTTCCAACTCTGTTCGAAACTGCCGGGAGCCGGCTGGGCTGACATGAGCGCACTTGCCAGAAGCGCCGCCAATACTGTAATCTTCTTCATATCAAATCATTATTAGTTTTAGTCTCACATTACCCTAAGCATTCATCTTCTTGAGGAAAAGTTCAATGGTATTTTCCATCAAGCAGGTTATGGTCATAGGGCCGACACCGCCAGGTACCGGGGTAATGACTGATGCTATCGGTTCCACTGCCTCGTAATCCACGTCGCCGCAAAGTTTTCCTGTTTCCGGGATCCTGTTCACTCCCACGTCGATTACCACTGCACCCGGTGACACCATGTCTGCGGTCACGAATTTGGCCCGGCCGATGGCTACCACGAGAATCTCAGCCTCTCTTGTAACTGAGGGCAGATCAGCGGTTCTGCTATGGCAAATGGTCACTGTCGCATTTCTGTCCAGGAGGAGTTTCGCTACCGGAAGTCCCACAATCTGGCTTCTGCCTATCACTACGGCACGTTTTCCCTTGATTTCCACACCTGCTTCCTCAAGCATTCTGATGATGCCTTTCGGGGTGCACGGAACTGTACAAGGCTGTTTCTGCCAGAGCGCCGCCACATTCAGGGGATGAAATCCGTCCACGTCCTTGTCTTTGGAAATGGCCGCTATCACCTTATCTTCGTCGATATGTTTCGGCAGAGGCAACTGGACCAGGATACCGTCCACAGAGTCATCTGCATTGAGCTGGGCAATAAGTCCCAAAAGTTCTTCTTCTGTGATGTCCGCCGGTTTCAGGATAGTGGTGTTCCTGATGCCCACTACTTCTGACGCTTTGGCCTTGCCCTTCACGTAAGACTGGCTGGCCGGGTCTTCTCCCACGAGAATGACCACGAGATGCGGCACACGTCCATATTTCTCCGGGAATGTGGCAACCTGTGCCGCCATTTCTGTTTTCAGTTTTGCGGACAGTTCCTTTCCGCTGATTACTTTCGCCATAGTTATGTATGTTTCAATTTTAGCTTCTGCCCCTTTGTTCCCTTTCAGATTCGCACCACCCGTTCATGTCGGCTCCACCTCACATTCGGGTTCGCACCACTCCCCCGCCGTGACTGTCAGGATCCTGCTACAGACCGAGTTCCAGCTGCAGCCTTACTCCCAGACGGTCATAATCGTGCGAAACCGGCTCAACCATCTTGTTGAACGAGAGGTCCAGCTGCACTTTCAGACTATGTCCTATAATATATCTGGTCACACCTAATGTACTCTGGTTCCACACTTTGTATCCTGCAAAAGGCCTCACCTCCCCTTCTGGAATCATTGACGAATTCCTCAACGCGACCTCCCATTTCCTGTCGAAGAGATAGCTTGCCTGAACATTGACACCGGCCCCGTTATAGACGAAAGGCTTGCTTCCCGCGAAAACCGGCGAGGAGGTGTGACGTCCCATGAGGTCCGCATTGAGCGCGAAACCTCTGTATTTCAAGCTCATATCTGCATAGTACAGATTTATGTTCCTCGTGTCCGGGAGGATGCTGCCGCTCATGCCGCGGGACATCATCGCGTGATGGTTGTACGAATAGCCGCCGCCCAACATCAGTTTCGGCGTTTCCTCAAAATATGTGTCACCCTCGATATATTCGCCTTTTGCATGGAATCTGCCGAGCGGGAACACCTCCAAACGCGCTGAGTACGCCAACCCTTTGCTGTCGGTCGAGCCCCAGTTCCGGCCTTCGCCCATCGTTATCGAGGCCAACGCGGACAATGCGAATTTGTCAATGCCGCCGTAGTGGTATTCTCCGAAGAATCCGAAGTCCCTGTCTGTTCCGAATTCGCTGCTCACAATGCTCCTGTCGCAGAACTGCAACGAGCCGGAGGAGTTGATTCTGGCACGGTTTGTCTTCACTTTCGCCTGGCCGAATCCGAAGTTCCATGACGAGTTCGGCTTGAAGTAGGCTATGGCGTCCAGTATAAGGTTCATCTTGCCGTTTGGTGTCGGCTTGGCATCACTGCCTGTGAAGCCCAACTGTATGGAATAGATGAATTTCGGGGAGAATATATAGCCGTCTAAACGCAGACGGAGCCGCTTTACCTGGCCGTCCGTATCATTGACCTTCATCTTGTCGTCGAAGGTGGCTCCGGCCAGATTCTGCATCATGAAGCGGAGCGTGGTCTTGAATGAATTGTCCTTCGGGCTGAACGAAACTCCTTTTCCGACTTCGATGTTCGGCATATTGGCCAGATACTCATCCATTTCAGATTCCACGAGATTGTCAATCCATCTCTTTATGGCTGTGGAGTCCTTGTCATTCTGCACTATATCTGCTGATACCGCCGACATCGCCGGGGTCAATGCCAATGCAGATATTATTGTCAATATTATTGTCCTCATTTTACAAATATACTATAATCTTCGAATTTATGTGTATTGATTTTGCTCAGAATGCATTCTGACAGTCTGATTACCGCGTGGCCTGTCAGGAGACATACGACAACTACCGCCACATAAAGCAGCACTCCGTACACCTTTTTACGTTCAATTTCGATTTTGTGGATTCTGAAATACCTGCCCATCAGGAATATCGTCAACAGCCCCAGGAAATTGCAGCCGCCGCTCGGTTCGATTCTGATGAATGATATGGTCTGATATAGCACCAACAGGCTGATTATCAACAGAAAGCCGTTCTTGCCCAAACTTTCGCATCCCCTGTTCAGTATCGGCGAAAGCAGGAATATGATCATGTAATAAGTCATGAACCACCATCTCATCGAGCTGATCGGGAAGCAGGCTTTAAAGAATCCTCCTGACGAGAAAGGCCAGAAGAAGAAAGTGCAGATGAAATGAGCCCTTTCTTCACGGAAAAGTTCATGCCGTAATATCCGGATATGAACATGAAGCAATATGTGGCGGGGGCAAACAATGGAGCGAGTATGATACACGCTCCATTGCCTGTCAATGCCATTCCGCTCTGTGCCACATCCTTGAATCCATAGCCGTGCACCAATATGTGCCAGGCAAATATGGCCAGCATCAGGACCAGTCGCAGCACTTCCACATTCGAATTTCTCTTTTGTTCCATATATTTCTGTCAATCCAGGCCGTTCGCGAACACCCTCACGAAATTACAGAACAAATATACTGCTTTTTCATTGAAAGCAGGAACGTCTTACATATCAGAGACAACCAGTATCGTGGCTTGCTGGGCTGATTCCGTCTTGTCATTTCTGGAATCTCCAAGCGCCTGACGATATGCGCGGCTGCAGTCGATACCCTTCTTGATCAGATAACTGATTACACTGTCTATGCGTAGTTCACTGAGTCTCTGGTTATACCTGCTGTCGCCTATTGCAGAAGCCTCGCCGATGACCACCAGGTCATAGTCCTCCATTGACTTGAGCCTATTTGCGAAATCATTGAGCTCAGTCTTGGCCTTCGGGCGCAACTTGCAGCTGTCGAAGTCGAACAGGATGCAGCCGGTGTCGAGCGTGTCACGCTTTGGCTTATCCTCCGCTTGCGACTTGAGTGCCTCTTTCTCCTTTTCGAGGTCCTCCAACTGGGACTTCAGCTTGGCCACTTCATTCTCCGAGTCTGCAAGATCATCTTTCAGTGAATGTACTGAATCCTCACAATCCTCCTTTATTGCCGCATTCATGTCCCTCATGGCTGCCAAAGCATCCTCTGATTCACGCAATCTGCGGGACTTGCTCTTGTATCCGGACTTTCCGCCGAGAAGATTCAGCCTCACGACCATGGACACAGTGCCGATTCCCTTCGGGGCATTTTCGCACTTGAGGAGCCGTTTGTAATTGCCTTGTAATCCCAATGTTACGATAGGGCTTACGTCGAATTCCGCGGAAACCAGCATTGGAACATATCCTGTATTATAGTTGTGGCGGGTGTTTTCGGCCTTGAGCCAGATGTCGGTAGTCTCCTTGTACTTTTCTTTCCAGCGCTCATTGCCCATGGCGATGTTATAGGTGTTGCCTTTGGCGAAGAGCCAGCCGAAACCAGCTCCCGCGTAGAGGTTGAAACGCTTGTCCGTCCGGTTTTTCCAGATTTCCATCACGTTGAACTCCAGCGTAAGGTCGGTGGCATGGTAATGTGTCCACATCTTGGTATATGCGAGTCCGCCGGTTTTCTCAAGAAGAAGCCTGTCCCCTGCCGGCGTACCGTCTATGTCCGGAATTATTTCTCCGGAGAAATCCCCCGAGAGGTCTCCTGTGTGGGTGCCGTCAGTGTCAATGGTGCCATCCCCGGCAGGAGTATCCAATGGCTGCAACTTGTTGAACCTCAATTCTCTGGCATATTTGGAAAAGTCATAGTTCAGGCCGAGCCGGATCCATGGGCGTATGTTGAAGGACACGCCCGCCCCGATTTCCGGGGAAACGCTTGTCCAGGGCGCAGCATTCACATTCGAAATGCCGATACCATGCGACGTCGTGGCGCCGGCTTCTCCATACAGACTCCAGGTGCAAGTGCGATAAGTCCCGCTACCGCGCTCCTGAGCCCCGATATCAATGAGGGGCACGAACAGGATCGCTATCAATGTCAATATTAATAATCTTTTCATAATCAAGTGTTTAGCGGTTACTCGTCTTTCACGAATATAAAGTCTACACTTTTAACTTTCTCAAAGGAATATGCGCCATTTGCCAGGCCTCTGTAGCCCCAGACGCCGGTTCTTCCTTTCTCGGCTTCGAAACGATGCTCGTATATGATTACGTTGGAATAATCATTAAACAGGTCTTTATTCGGCATTGACTCCGGCTTGACTTTGATTCCGGCTGTCTTATCTCCCTTATCTACGATGAAATAGGCATATCCGCTTTTATTTTTATCAGGTAGCAGTTGTACTCGCCGACGGACCTGTAGCGTGGAGCGCCGCTGTTCCATTCGAGGTCAATCGCAAGGAACAAATCGCTTGCTCCTCTTACGCAGTTGAAAATTCCGCCTTCCGTAATGGCCGGTCCATAGAAACTCGTAGACTCACTTCCGCTAAATGGATATTTGCCTGACGCTTGATGATACCAGAACTTATATCGTGCAGGCAATGATATCGGTATCAAATCCATAAGGGCCCTTACGACCTCATAATTTTCGAAATTCTTGTTCCAGAACAATGAGTGGACCAGCAGATAGTCATCACCGACCTCCAACAGTTCATCTTTGGTGAATTTATACGAAGACATACTGTTCAATGCCGTAAGTATGAGGTCTTGTTTGGCATTGATGTCCACAATTCCCTTGTTGATTGCTTTGTTGATGGCGTCAAGCTTGGTTTTCATGGTATCGTTTCCTGTTTCGAGCGCCCCCTTGATGGCGTCGAGTTTTTCTTCGGTGCTTTCTTTGATTTTCCCAAGTCGGTCAAGCAGCTTTTCGAACAATTCCTCGTATTTGATAACCCCGTTTTCATAGGCTTTCTTCAGGATGTCCGCCTGCTGGGTGATGGTCAATGTCTGATTGTCGAGTGCATCATTGATGATCTTCAACTTTTCGGCAAGGGTCAATGTATTATCCTCAATCGCCTGGACGACTTCTGAATAATCATTGGTAACGGTGGTGGTGAAATTGATGTTCGGTGCGTCATATTCGCACGAAACGGCCGATGCAAGTACCGAGATGACTGCAAGGGCGATAAAGAATTTTTTCATACCTAAAGGTTTTTATTAGAGAATAACAGTTAGTCTACTCGTAATAATCGCAAAGATAATTATTTAATTTTTTTTGTGCAAGACACTGTGTGGCGCGAGGAATTGTACTCCATTCTTGATTGTTTGGTGCAAAATGCAAATATTTGGCGGCCTGAGTGTCAGGAGGAATGGCGTTTTCGAACAACCTGCATGTCGGTTTCCCAGGCATAGGGCTGAATATCAGGAACATACACTAACAGCCGAAAGCCAGGTTACCCACTTTTTCGGGTAACTTGGCTTTCACCATATTCACTAACTCATTAGTAATCAACGTTTTTACCTTACAACCCGAAGTCAGGTTGTTCGGATTAACAAGTCGTCATCAGACGACCGGCCGGGTCCGGGTATTTGCGACAGCAAATACGTGGAGGACGCAAAGGCCACGCGGAGCGTCAGGGTTTGGGACTGAGTCCCATTAAAAACATATTTAGGGGGATTGAGACTATCGTGCTATGCAGCTGCCAGACATCCCCAACGTCCTGCGTGCTGGCGCAACACCACAAGCGGTCGTCATTTAAGAATATCATCCATCTGACAGATGCAGGAAACAAACAACAAAAACGGAAATAGAAACAATTTTGCTATTTTTGCGGGCTCATCAATCACGTAACGTGAAAAACGCAGAGGAAAAATAGAAAGGAGATACAGAAATGTGGGTTGCATATGCATTGGTCTCAGCAGCATTGCTCGGGCTATATGATGTTTTCAAGAAGAAATCCCTGCAGGGAAATGCCGTGATACCGGTGCTGCTTATAAACACCGTAATCTGCACATTGTTTTTCCTGCCGTCCATTATCGGCTCAATGACCGGAACAATCCCGCCGGAGAGCAGTCTGCATATTCCAAACGGAGGATGGCACGAGCATAAACTGGTCATCATCAAGGCATTCGTCGTATTGTCATCCTGGATTTGCGGCTATTTCGCCATAAAGAAACTGCCTCTTACCATAGTCGGACCTGTCAACGCCACCAGACCGGTAATGACACTTGTCGGTGCAATGCTGATATTCGGGGAAAGGCTCAACCTGCTGCAGTGGGCAGGTGTATGTACGGCGATTTTCTCCTTCTGGCTGCTCAGCAGAAGCGGAAAGAAAGAAGGCATTGACTTCAAATCCAATGTATGGGTCATCCTGCTCATCGCATCTGCCGTGCTCGGAGCATGCAGCGGACTTTATGACAAATACCTTATGGCATCTTCGGGCGCGGGTCTCGTCCGGCTTTTCGTGCAGGGATGGTACAACTTGTATCAGGCCATCATAATGGGCATCATAATGATTTTCGTATGGTTACCGGAACGCAAACATGCATTGAGAGAAGCCACTGACGGCAAAAAGCCTGATTATGTCCCGTTCGTGTGGAGCTGGACTATCCCGTTCATTTCCATTGCATTGACCGCTGCTGATCTCGCATACCTGTATGCATTGACACTGCCAGGAGCGATGATTTCAGTCGTGTCAATGATAAGGCGCAGCAGCGTCCTCGTTTCCTTCGTTTTCGGCGCCGTCGTCTTTCACGAGAAAAATCTCCGTTCCAAGGCGCTCGACCTGCTGTTTGTGCTCTTGAGCCTTATCCTGCTCCTCCTCGGCACCAAATAGGCCGTCTAACGAGGCATATCAGATGCCGGGCAGGAGAACAGCGAAGCGGTGGCCATGCGCTCTGGTGCGCACGAAGGTCTGATGTGCCCCCTTGAAAAGGGAGTTAGGGGGATTGAGACAAGGTCCGTGTAGCGGGATTAACAAGTCGTCATCAGACGACCGGCCGGGTCCGTGTATTTGCGGCAGCAAATACGTGGAGGACGCAAAGGCCGCACGGAGTGTCAGGGTTTGGGACAAGTCCCAATGAAAACATATTTAGGGGGATTAAGATAAGCGGGCAATGCGTCTGCTCGGCTTCACTAACTTAGTCGAGTCCGCATGGCTGTTTAGCTTTTTGCGGTGCGAGGCTGTCCTGCTCGCCACCATGAACCTATTACTGTAAAAAGTTGACTCAAAATGCCAAGTTTGTCCGTAAATAGGTGGGGTTTTACGGATAAGTTGTTCAAAATCAACAACTTGTCCGGAAGAAGGCGGGTTTTCACGGATAAAACCACATTCTGTGAGACAACGATTATCAGGAATATCAGAGGTGCTCACAAAAAAAATGCGGTGTGTCACGAGGAATGATGCAACACAGAATTGGATTGAGTCGAACAACCTGCATGTCGGTTTTTGGTGTATATCGCTGAATGTTAATGAGATAGAGTGAATGTCCAAATGCAGGTTATGTGAAAAAGTGGGTAACCTGGCTTT
>HF995989.1 GCA_000432515.1 Bacteroides sp. CAG:545 | reverse complement strand
TCAATCAAATATCCCAGCATTTCAGAAGCCACTTCTGGCATAAAGGCGCGCATGACGCTGTCCTCTTTCTGATGTAGATTGCCGGCAAGCTATATGCTGCCGAACCATAGAATCGATCTGTCTATGCTGCACAATTAAGTGCAAGAAAATGTAGCACAATAGTTGTTTCATGTGCTAAAAAGTGTAATTTTGTCTATAAGACACATGCTAGAAAATGTAGTTGTAAATAACAAGGACACTTAAATGCAAACTGCTATGAAACTTTACGGATTATTCGGAATAGCCTGCTTATCTGCTGCTTTGACAATATCATCTTGTGCTAAATCTGAGCGGCGGACCTCAGGGTGGGATGTCAAATTTGAAGACTGGCCGCTTACCGACTGCTCGACAAGCACACGGCCAGTACGGGATCTTGTGGCATACCGACTTCTTGGCGTACCATACAAGTGGGAGGAGGACTGGCTGAGCGGCACGACATATATCATTAAGCCCGACTTTAATGGAACGAAGTCATCTTTCTCATACAAAGATTATTTGGAAAAGAATCTTTGTAGTGGGACTCATGGAGCGTATGAGAACCTTATCGAGTCTAAGACAGACATGATAATCGCAAGCCGAGATATTTCAAGGAATGAATTGAAATCAGCTAATGACGTGGGAATCAAAATCATAACCAAGCCTGTGGCCATCGACGCGTTGGTGTTCATCGTCAATTCCAAGAATCCAGTCAGGAATCTGAGTTCGGATCAAGTGCGGAAGATTTACACTGGCGAGATAACCAACTGGAAAGAGGTCGGCGGCGTTGACCACTCCATCACTCCATATATCCGTGATACTGATTCCGGAAGCCAGGAAAAAATGGAGACCCTTGTAATGGCTGGGCTGACTATGATTGACGGTACTTATATGCCTGAAATCATTGGCTCACAAATGGCATCGCCATATTTGCAGATTGAGATGGATGAATACGGCATCGGCTACACACCATTCTTCTATTGCACGGCGATGGTTCGTGATTTGATGAAAGTGAATATGTTGTCCATCGATAGCGTCGTACCGAGCAAAGAGTCTCTGAAAAATAATACCTACCCTTTTGTATCAAGCATCTATGCTGCAATCCGCGAGAAGGAAAGCCAAGAGAGTATGGCACACAAACTTTTCCAGTTCATCTTTACGAAAAGTGGTGCGGATATGATTGACGAGAGCGGCTATATCGCAATCAAGGACTGAATGGACGTATATTAATTTTCTAAAATAATTTGTAATGGAACTACGTAAGACACTTGCTGTTTGGCTTACCGTGATGACGGCAGCCTGTTCCTGCAACAGAGAAGCATTCAAGCCTGTAGATAATGTCGTTTTCATACAGGACGCAAGACTTGAGGAGGCTGGGCAGACACTTTCGCCTGGCGATGCCTTTCATCTTCATGGCATAGGCTGCCAACAGACGGACAATGTCATGCTTACATTTACTTGGGAGACCGGTGACGCAACTATTCCTGTAGGTAAGGTGTCCGGTATCTATGCAAAGAAAGAAGATGTGACGCCAGTCGGCATAACCGCCGTCCTTCCATATAGGTATCCGGCCGCGGATGTGGAAGTCAGCGTAATGCGTGAGGGAAAGCTGCAGAGAATCGGATTATTGAGAATCACGGACGGACAGTCACCGAAGGAATTGAGGCTCTATGGAGTCAGCCATGTGTCCTGCAAAATTGACGGATTCATGCTTGACATGAACAATGCCTGCCAGAAATCCCTTGAGGTTGCACTGCCTGAGAATCTCCATTCAGTCATCAATGTCCCGCGATCATATGGGCTTTGTGGCATCTCTGGGATGGACGAGCACCGGACAGCCGTATATGTCGATTTCTTTACCGACGAGGTCAAGACTCTCGCTATTGATGTCATGGCATTATTCCTGACTCCGTCAAATGCCGCCGTGGCTGTTGTATGTCATGATGGAATCTGCGCCTTGAAGACATTGCCGATTGAAATCGGAGCCGACTATATGACAAAGTCGGACGCACTTGGACCTGTGCAGCCGACATTTGCCATGCCAGATGGCTTGAAGCCTGAATATTTCGGAAACTATCCAGGAGTGTTCATCGGAACTAAAGAATCTACTTCATATCTTCTTTCTGCAAACAAGGGTGATGGCAACTGGACTGCGGTCATGCTGGACAAAGAGGGCTTCCACATAATGGAGGATATCGCAGCCGAATCATTGATTCCGTTCAGGGCGGGCAGTGACGCCGGCTATATTGCCACATACGGAGGGTTGAGTCTGTTCCGCCTGGTCAATCCTGAAAACGGAACTATCGGCCAAGCCATTTACACCTGCAAAATCGGCCAGATAATATCCGCCACGTCGAATTCTGAAAAGCCTGGCCACATTCTTCTGAACGTTTCGGAGACATCCAATGGCTTGCAAATCTATGATCTTGCTTGGAACGACACGAAATCTCTATCCCATATCACTTTGCCGAATTCAGCAAACGACTATGCAGAAGTTCTGATGGCGAACTGATTCTAAAACAGACTGGGCTCTTGATTATTCAAGAGCCTCAAGTGAATCAGACGATATTTTAATACAGCGTGGAATTGCGGTCAAAAAATCTCCTGAATTCCACGCTGTATTATATAAATCCGTTATGAAGTCAGGCGAGAATTCGTCCCGCCACCTCATCAGAATTTGAATGACAATCCTGCCGACACGTAGCCTGCGTCATGGCCGCCCTCCACCCAGAGCCCGGCCTTGTTGCAGAAGTACCAGCGGAGTCCGGCAGTGGCCAATATGCCCATCTTAGTGTCCATCTTGTTGAATGTGGAACTGGCCTTCTCCCCGCTTTCGTGGTCAGTGGTGTGTTCTCCGATCAGTCCGGCATCGATCATCGCCCTCGCGTAGAGTTCGAGACGGCTGCATAGCGTTATGTGGTAACTGAGACCTGCTGCAAGGTCAACTCTGTTGCAGTACGTGTCCTGTTGTTTGTCGCCA
>HF995988.1 GCA_000432515.1 Bacteroides sp. CAG:545 | reverse complement strand
GGGGTACTGAGATGTTTCAGTTCCCCCCGTTCGCCCCATCATATGATGGTGACAGGCCTTCAGCCTGCCGGGTTGCCCCATTCGGACACTCACGGATCACTTCCTGTTTGCGAATCCCCGTGAATTTTCGCAGCTTACCGCGTCCTTCCTCGCCTCCGGATAGCCTAGGCATCCCCCGTTCGCCCTTCTCCTCTTTCTCTCGTGAATTACAGTCTCTCGACGCGGTTACTCGCCACGTCGCATCCCCCGTTCGCCCTTCTCCTCTTTCTCTCGTGAATTACAGTCTCTCAATACGGTTACTCACCATATTCAGCGACTCTCTTCTTGTCTCGTTTTTGCCTATGAAATTGCAGTCCCTAATTCGCAACTCGAAAAAACTCTCGAATTATCTACAAATTACAAACTGATTTTCTTTTCTATCTTTACCTCTTATTCTCTCTCAATGTTGTCAATGAACTTGGCCGTTTGAACGTGTTTCTGAAGCTTTTCAGCATCGTTGTTTCTCAAACGGACTGCAAAGATACGCACTTTTTCATTACCTCCAAATTTTTTCCGACTTTTTTTATCATTTTTTTCATAAAAAACATTTTATACACCATTTTCACCCCCAAAACCTGTCGAAATAAATGGATTTTGCTTAAGTTTGTATGACGCGGCCGGAAGAGTCGCGCTGACAAAACAACTTAAGATGCAGGTTGTTTTTTAAGGATTGCTAAAACACATAGACAGATAAGCAAATGGAAGAAAAAAGAACGACTCTGCCTGAGAACGCGCAGAGAGAACTTAAACCGGGCGAAAAGTACGAACCGCTTCTGAGCCCTCAGAAAAACTATCCTGAAGTCACACCTTATTCAGTATGCGTCGGCCTGATCATGGTCATCATCTTCTCAGCCGCTGCCGCATACCTCGGACTGAAGGTCGGCCAGGTATTCGAAGCGGCCATTCCGATCGCCATCATTGCCGTAGGCCTTACAAGCGCATTGGGCAAGAAAGGCGGCCTCGGCCAGAATGTCATCATCCAGTCCATCGGCGGATGCTCCGGCTCAGTGGTTGCCGGCGCCATCTTCACTCTCCCTGCAATATATATATTAGGTGTAGAGGTGAACTTTATGCAGATGTTCCTGTCCTCCCTTCTCGGCGGCATTCTCGGCATCCTCTTCCTGATTCCGTTCAGAAAATACTTCGTAAAGGAGATGCACGGCAAGTATCCTTTCCCTGAAGCCACAGCCACAACACAGGTCCTGATTAGCGGCGAAGGCGGAGGAAACAATGCCAAGACATTGATACTCAGCGGTCTCGTGGGCGGACTCTACGATTTCATCATCGCCACTTTCGGCGCATGGAGCGAAACGGTATCCACCACAGTCACCACCATCGGCCAGCACATCGCAGACAAAGCCAAAGTCGTGCTGAAGCTGAACACCGGCGCTGCAGTACTCGGACTCGGCTACATTGTCGGTCTCAAATACGCGTTCATAATCTGCTGCGGCAGCTTCCTGGTGTGGCTGGTGATCATCCCGCTGATGAATATCATCTGGGGCGGCCAAGTCATTGACCTTATGAACAGCGGCATCACGCAGACCATCGGAGACATGTCCGCAGACCAGATCTTCAAGGAATACGCACGTCACATCGGCATCGGCGGCATTGCCACAGCCGGCATCATCGGCATCATCAAGTCTTTCGGAGTCATCAAATCGGCCGTAGGACTTGCCGCAAGCGAATTCACGAAAAAGCCAGGCACAAAAGCCGAAGCCACCGAGCGCACAGATGAAGACATGCCGATGAAGACGATTGTTTTCGGCATTGTCATAGCCCTGCTGGCGATTTTCGCATTCTTCGCATTGGGCGGAGTCGTGGAAAACATCTGGCAGGCATTGGTCGGCGTGCTGATCGTGGGCATCATCTCCTTCCTGTTCACGACCGTGGCTGCCAACGCTATCGCCATCGTGGGCTCGAACCCTGTCAGCGGCATGACACTTATGACATTGATCATAGCATCATTGATCCTCGTGGCGGTCGGGCTGAAGGGCAATGCCGGTATGGCGGCGGCGCTGGTGATAGGCGGAGTCGTGTGCACGGCGCTGTCTGTGGCGGGCTCGTTCGTGACTGACCTGAAAATCGGATATTGGCTCGGCACCACGCCTAAGAAGCAGGAAATCTGGAAGTTCGCGGGCGTCGCCGTCGCTGCTGCCACTGTCTGCGGAGTGATGCTCGTGCTGAACAAGACCTTCGGATTCACCGGGGACAATGCTCTCGTCGCGCCTCAGGCCAATGCAATGGCAGCCGTTATCCAGCCGCTGATGAACGGCGGCGGTGCTCCGTGGATCCTCTACGGAATCGGTGCGCTCATCGCTATTGTCCTGACAATGTGCAAGATACCTGCACTCGCTTTCGCTCTCGGAATGTTCATTCCTATCGACCTGAACCTGCCTCTGCTCATCGGCGGCGCCATCTCCTGGTTCGTCGCTTCCCGCAGCAAGGATGCCCAGGTCAATGCAGAGAGACACGAAAAGGGTACGCTTATCGCCTCAGGATTTATTGCAGGCGGCGCCCTTATGGGTGTTGTCAGCGCCATCCTCAAGTTCGCGAATGTGGATTTGTTCCTGACTTCGTGGCACGCAGAGTACGGTGAAGCTGTTGCGCTTCTTCCTTATATAGGTATCATCGCGTTCATTATCGGGGTCGCGATGAAGGTCAATGAGAAAAAACAATTACAATAACGAGATATGGAAAAGATATTGGACAGATTTTTGAGATACGTCGCCATCGACACTCAGTCTGATGAAAATTCGGAGTCACAGCCAAGCGCTGCCAAGGAACTGGATTTGCTGAAGTTGCTCTGCAAGGAGCTGAACGATATGGGCGTGGAGGCTACCCTGGACGAGTACGGCTACGTCATGCGCTCCATCCCGTCCAACATTGACAAGAAAGTTCCTGCCATAGGCTTCATCGCGCACGTGGATACGTCTCCGGACGCTTCCGGAAAGGATGTCAAGCCGCAGATCATCAAGGACTACGACGGTGGAGACATCGCATTGAAAGGTGTGCCGGGCCTGTTCCTGAAGCCGTCCGAGTTCCCTGAGCTGCTGGCTCACAAGGGCCAGACCATCATCACCACTGACGGCACTACGCTGCTCGGAGCTGACGACAAGGCCGGTGTGGCGGAGATCATGAACGCGGTGCAATACATCATGGAGCACCCTGAGTTCAAGCACGGCGACATCAAGATCGGTTTCACTCCGGATGAGGAAATCGGCCGCGGCGTCGTGAAGTTCGACGTGAAGCGCTTCGGTGCCGACTATGCCTACACGATGGACGGCGGCGAAATCGGTGAGCTGGAGTTCGAGAATTTCAATGCCGCTTCCGCCAAGATCCACATCCAGGGGCGCAATGTCCACCCGGGTTACGCGAAGGACAAGATGAAGAATGCCATCCTTATCGGTATGGAGTTCAATGACTTGCTTCCTATCGGCCAACGTCCTGAGATCACCGAGGGCTATGACGGATTCTTCCACATCATCAGTTTCAAGGGTTCGGTAGAGGAGGCTGATTTCAGCTACATCATCCGCGACCACGACCGCAAGAAGTTCGAGGAAAAGAAGGAGCTTATAGGTCAATGTGTCAATTTCATCAATGTCAAATACGGAGAAGGCACTGCCACTCTGGAGGTCAAGGACCAGTACTACAACATGCGTGAGCAGGTGGAGCCATACTATTTCATTGTCGAAAAGGCTGTCAAGGCCATGGAGATGGCAGGCATCAAACCGAAGATTCAGCCTATCCGAGGCGGCACTGACGGAGCAAACCTTTCCTTCAAAGGCCTCCCATGCCCGAACATCTTCGCCGGCGGCCTGAACTTCCACGGCAAGATGGAGTTCGCCCCTCTCGAGAACATCGAGAAGGCCTCCGAAGTAGTCCTGAACATCATCAAGCTGTTCGCGGAATAGGGATACGGAAATTAGACGCAGCAACACGACCACAGCGTGCCACCATAGGTAATTTCTGAACCAATGAGCATACCTGCAAGTTGGCAAATTCAGATGTAACAAATTAACATACAACCACTTACATACCCTAAAAGCAAAATGCAAAGATGCTCATCACCCTATTTTTTTAGGGGAGTGAGCATCTTTGCGCATTAGCTCAAATGCTCATAACAGCCTACTCATCAATGCATTACAACTACCATTAAAGCATTAGTATTATGCTCATTGGTACAATAATTCCGCCGCTGGGTGACTATTAGCAGCATTTTCCTATAGAACAACACTCGCGCATATCGGGTATAACTCTTTGCTTATTTCAGCATATTCAAGAAGAAAGGAAACAAAAGAGCTGACTCATAGATTTTATTTCTTTTTGACAATGTAAATGATATTGAAGACGCATCTGACAAATAATAGTCAAACACAAGAAAAACATCTTATATATTGTACAATGTAAATATTGTATCTATCTTTGTGAAAAAGAACTACAAAATGACTTTTGATAAAATATTGGATGACGGAAGGCTCTGGGCAGTACGGTACGATGAAAAAGAACAAAACTGCTTCGATGAATTGTTTGACCGGTGGTATGACATGCAGTGGCTGAAGTCATTCTTCACAGATAATCTTTCGGATTTAAGCGCCTACTTCCACATCACAGATGTATATAAGGCAATAATGGAAACAATAGAGGATGCATCCACTTTGGAATGCCTGATGCTGGACATAAGTCCGGACGCAAACCTAAATACACTTTTCAGACATCTTGAAAACAATAGATTCTCAGAAATGACATTAGGAAAAGAGAAAGCGAGAGGAAAAAGCGTCCACAAACATTCCTCTTGGTTAAGAATATATGCAATCAAGATTGAAGACGGCATCTACGTAGTAACCGGAGGAGCAATAAAACTGACGGCTACGATGTCTGAAAGAACACACACTCTCGCGGAACTGGCTAAAATGGAGATGGTTAGAAATTATTTCATTGACAATGGCGTTTTTGACAAAGAAGGCTTAAATGATTATATAAACCATGAGCAAGGCAACTGAATTTTTGAACAATCACCAATCTGCAACACCTTCAAAGTGGAGGGAAGCGGCTGAATGGAGAAGAAAGAATGAGAAATGGCTGAAATATGCCAGAGTCATAACGATGAAAACAATGCAAGCTATGGATAAGCAGTCTGTCACTCAGTCCATACTTGCCAAGCGGATGGGATGTAGTCAACAATATGTTTCCAATCTGCTCAAGGGGAGTTCTAACATGACATTGGAAACGATATCACGTATCGAAACAGCGCTCAACATTGACCTCATCGGATCCGCATTGAGCGGCTTGGTCGATGGATATGACTCTGCCGAAAGTTCAGCGCGCACGTGCTATCTGAATGATGTGGAACAACCTGCACTTGCGCATTTCGAAGAACGCACTGATAATCAATAAGTTACACAAGAACCAGAAAGCCAGGTTACCCGAAAAAACAGGTAACCTGGCTTTCACATCATTTACTAATTCTCTATAAATCAATACTTTCCACGATTAGACAAAAACCAGGTTGTTCTGAGAATTTCACACTCATAATATCACTGGACAGACACTAGAACAGTTCGGAGAAAATACACCAGACAACGAGCACAACCGCCAATATCGAAACTGTGGTACCGATCAGACATCCGAATAACGACATCTTGCCACGCAGGACAGACACCACATCACCCAAGAATCCGCTAAACACACTCTTCAGCAAATACAGGATCAGGCCTATTACAAAAATAATCACAAACCATAGTGGAACACCCTCAACCATAATTTTTCATCTGTTTTCAAACATTGACTCTATCCGACTCAATGATTCATCATACTCCGCAATCTCTTTTTTCTTCATCTCTGCGTCAGGGAAGATATTGTTCAACTAAAGTATGGAGTTGTGTATGGAGTTGTGTTTGAATTTGTGTTTGAATTTGTGTTTGAATTTGTGTTTGAATTTGTGTTTGAATTTGTGTTTGAATTTGTGTTTGAATTTGTGTTTGAATTTGTGTTTGAATTTGTGTTTGAATTTGTGTTTGAATTTGTGTTTGAATTTGTGTTTGAATTTGTGTTTGAATTTGTGTTTGAATTTGTGTTTGAATTTGTGTTTGAATTTGTGTTTGAATTTGTGTTTGAATTTGTGTTTGAATTTGTGTTTGAATTTGTGTTTGAATTTGTGTTTGAATTTGTGTTTGAATTTGTGTTTGAATTTGTGTTTGAATTTGTGTTTGAATTTGTGTTTGAATTTGTGTTTGAATTTGTGTTTGAATTTGTGTTTGAATTTGTGTTTGAATTTGTGTTTGAATTTGTGTTTGAATTTGTGTTTGAATTTGTGTTTGAATTTGTGTTTGAATTTGTTTACTTATTATTACCATTAAGTTCTATATCCTTCTTTCATTTTATGTGTAAACTCTTCTACTGTAATGCCTCCAATGCTTCTAAAATATTGCTCAACCTTCTCAATGCTTGAAAAATACAGAGGTAATTGAGTGTTCTCAACAATTACGGATTTGCACTTTTCATCTACTTCTTTACATGCTTGAAGAAATAATCCCACAAGTCAACTTATCACCTTCAGTAAATTTCATAATCATGCCTTTTATATGATGTGTAGCTTTCCATCTCGCGGTGGCTAATCTGTTGCTGCTTTAGCTAAAGAAATACCTGCTATCACTGAAACACAATTATCTGGTGTGGAACTTTTACTTTTAGACCGTATTTCTTGTGGAGTTTGCTTACAAAGGACCCAACAGTGAGACTTCCTCGGCACTCAACTGTGCCCTCGTTGGTTACGCCAAGTTCAGATAGTGTGGCCGCTTCATCTGCCTCACGTCATCCATTGTAAACCCTAAGTTCTGTTCCGAAGGATTTTTTGTATTCCTCCTTTAATTCTTTGACTGATTTATTAACAGTAATTACCAGTTTAGCCATAATTTATGTTATTAGTTACCAATACGTTGATTAAAATTCTATAATCCAGCAAGCGTTTCGCCGATTATTCTAAACGAGCGACCATCCGGTTCGGCGCGGTAATAGTACTCGAATTATCCGCCCCTCGGATAATAACTCGACGACTCAGTAGTTCTGCTTTCTGTAATGATAGCCGCAAAGTATCCAATTATTTGTTTGTCACTAAGCATATCATGCGATTCTTTGAGGTAAAGAGCAATCTCTTCCTCATATTGTTTTACAATCGCCGTGGAGGACACCGAAGAAGCATTTGGGTGCAACTCATTGAATAGTGCAATACGAATTGGACCTCCTGCATCCGAAATCACGATGAAAGGAGCAGGAAATATAACTTTGTCACGGATATCCAATCCATCAGTGAGACTTATGTTATTTATCGCAGTAACATATAAATCCAAGTCGGATTCAATTCTGTGATCTGATGAAATTGTTCTAACAATTTCTGCCAATGTTCTGGAAACAGGGTTATTTGCCCCAATGTTTTCAAAAAAACCCATAATATATTCGATATTGTAAAAGGAGGCCATCCATAAAACAAGCCCCTATATAAACCATTCAAAGTCAGTCATCATACCAATAGCCTTTCTGCCTTTCCACCGCAGAAGTTTTGTCTTCAAGTTCTTTCAGCTCTTTTCCTTGATAATAGACCTTTTCGGCAAGCCAATCACCATCATAGTCACAGTCATTCCAGATTCGTTCAAGCTCATGTCCGTGATAAAGCACGCGCCATTCATCGGCGGACCTGCCCTTAAGCGCCCTTTCTTCAATAGTTAGCGCCTCCGGTTCAAAACTTTCACCACTATGGAGATACAATGCATATTGACTCAAACATGGATGATAGGCGCCAAATGCTACAAATTGTTCTGGGGTAAAATCTTGTGGAGAAAAATGTTTTCCTTCGAAATTGATTCCCCAAGGACTAACCCAAGTCAGTTCATCGTCCGCATTATATGCTGTCTCTTCCGGGTTCAATTCATCCTCACAAGCATATAGTCTAGTTTCCAAAAGATCAGTGAGACTTATGCGCCGTTCATAATCTTCTGAGGCTCTGATAAAATCGTATATTGCCCCACAGCTATCAATACACTGCTTGACAAGATCTTGATAAGACATCTTTTCAATCTCGGACTTGTCTTCTTCAGTCAGTTCCATATCCCCACGCTCAGCGTCATTAATCCACTCCTTAATCTGTTCCTTTGTCGGCACTGAATCTTCGCGTTCGATTAAGAAAGCCTCATCGCAGGCATAACGAATACTCAAAATTACTCATCCGTCTCCCACGGCTTAATCCAAGATCCGTCAAAAAACACTTTGTAATTCGCTTCATCTGCAAATTCAGGATCATTATCGCCTACAAACAAGAATTCTAGCGGTTCATCCTCATAGTAAACACTAAACATTGAACCATCTTCATCGTTTTTGATTTTCAATCTTTCTGGTTCAAATGAATCCCCCGCTGGCAGACGCAGAGCGAAGGCACTCATTCCAATGACAGGATATGCACTGCACAACAGCAGCTCTCCGGAACTTTGTCTTTCCAAATCATTGGCATCAAGTCTATTATAATAATCTAAATGCATACAGCTGGAATCAACATCACATGAATCAACCCCGCCACTATGGTATGCCTCCCACTTATCGTCATCTTCAGAGGCACACTTGACCAAATGTCATCCGGTAATCAAGGTCAAATTAAGTCTTCGTTCGTAATCACAGGCTTCCTGAACAAAGTTTAAAGGGCCTTCATACCTTTCAAAGACATCATTCAAATTGTCTATTGTAATCTCGTCTCCTTCGATAGGCGGAAACTCATCATAATTGGTATTTATGTCCTCTATTGATGGCAAGGACTCTTTTGACACATGCAGGATATGTTCAGCTTCATAGCTAATTCCCAGAACATAATAGTCATATGCACCGGACGCAGATTCGTTGCGTTTATCATCCTCTTTCTCAACACAGAGCTCATCTGTTTCCTGGGTGGATGAAGAGTTCTTCACTGATTTGGCATTGGGTGTCCGAAGAATCTTGTCCGCCTCTTCTTTATGCTCAATGAGATAGTCAACCAGCTTTCTTCCAAACATTTGGCCATTCCATTCCGGATTGTATTGAAATCCTATTTTTGAAGCAATCTCACGGAGAGATGCCTTGACATTACTGAATTTTTGGCTGATTTCTATCGCGCCGTTCGGCTGTTTAATCATAACGATGTCCCCAAATTCAGCAAGAGTTCCGTCTCCGAACTCCTTTATGAGCTTCGCTCCTAACTGATGATTGGTCCATTTCGGTTCAATCTTGAAATTTTTCGAAGCGGCAATTTCTCGCATTACCGCCTTTCCGTTTCTTGGTACACGCAGAACATCCACATGACCGTTGTCGGCGATTTCTATCACATATTCGCCAGCAATTACAGATTTCTTAGCCATAATTTATGTTATTAGTTATCAATATGTTGATTAAAATTCTATATTTATATTCCAGCAAGTGTTTCGCCGATTATTCTAAACGAGCGGCCATTCGGTTCGGCGCGGTAATAGTACTCGAATTTGCCATCCCGCATCCGAAATCACGATGAAAGGAGCAGGAAATACAACTTTGTCAAGTCTGATTCAATATGTAACACCATCCTCCCAGCCTTAAGGCCAACTGGACAAACAAATGCACAATTTTTTTTAGTGTCTTCCTTTTCCGAAATCTGCTTAAACAAAGTTATTGCTTACAACCGTGCATTTGTTGAGCCTGATTTCAGTTGCGATGTCCAGATTATGTGATTCTGCCATATCTCATTTGTGCCTAGATAGCCACAAATGAGAAAGTGAACGGATATACTCCGGAATATGTAAATATACCTACAAATCAAGCGTTAAGAGGGGAGAGTGCTTTTAACTATTAAAGTCTGGAAATATATGAATGAGGCTTTCTCGTGACCGGCCCAGCTCAACTCGTACCTAATAGCGCACGACTCGCGTAAATTCGTATCGAGTCGGCGCTAAAAGTTCGATTTGTGTAATACGGGCGTCATAGGAGGCTTACGAATGCTCTTGGTCGAACAATCAATCCGCCAAGAGCACTATGTGAGCATTGTTAAGTATTTCGTTCCCAGCCAGCACCTTCATTATAGGAGTAATAAAAGTAGCCATTGGCTGACATCCTATAAAGACACCATCCTCCATCTTGAAGAGCAAATAAGCTCTCTACAATCTTGCCACTTCCACATCCCCTCATCAGTATCTTCGTTTCAAAGTGCCAGATACCGGTATCCGTCAATGCAAATAATTGGTCACGGAACCATAACAAATCTTTGATACGCCCATAATTTTTTGCCCATCTTACTAAGACCAACCCAAAGTATTCCGTTTGTGCCAGAATACACTATCAGTTTTCGGCCATGTTGATGCGAAACATCTTTTCACCAACAGTAATAAGTTGTGGCATATATATAATAAGCTATCCTAAAATTTCATATTTACTAGATGACCATGCACTAAAGTCACCAGCCCCTTTCCCTCCAATAGATTCCAGCGCTTTTTTAATCTCGCTGTCATCAGGGTGACCAGTGGACCAGTGAGAAGGAACATTAAAGGTAAAACCAGGACCAATTCTGAGGTTAATTTTGGTTTTCGTTCTCAGTTGAAAAATCTTTCCCATAGTGTCAAAAATTAATAAATGCCTACTCTTTGATGGGATTTTCGGCACCTTCCCTTGTTATGATTGATAATCTCGGCATATCCGATACTCTATATTTTCAATTCTGTTTAATTTACTCGATGCTCCGTGATCGATATGGTCATGAAGTATTTCAGCCAACATTCCCAGTTATTTTGATATGGCTAGGATCATTTGAAAAGTAATACAGCGGAGCAGATTGATGTTGGATCAATACACTTACTTATATCCAAAATGGTCGCTGACATTTCCGGTAACGAGTCTTTAAGCTTTTTTCGTCAACGATTCAATCGTATTGGGAACATCCTCTGTCTCCAAAACCAACTTCCAACAAGATCTCTTAAAAGAAATAATATGGCAATTTTTATGGCTTTTGCCAAACCTTCAGGTCGGACATTCATCATTTTATTAGTTGTTATTATACGCAAAAAAGGACACGAACATTATTGTTCTTGTCCTCTTATCAGGTCTTAGACTACCTTCCTTATGAACAAGCAACAATGCTCATGTCCAGATATCGGGTATAGACTATATGCTAACACGATACGGACACAAGCGTTGTCACTGCCCGCCGATAAGGATCAAAGTGTCTAAGTTTGATAAGAAGGCGGAAACGTTGAAACGCTCTATGTCTTTATTTGCACTCCCTGTGGGGAGGGAGATGCCACAAATATATAAAATAGTTTCAACAATTCAATCAATGTGTCAATGAATTTCAATCAGCATTGTCAGGAGCCAATTGTTTTCCCGTCAATGCTGTTGCAAAGTTCCAAATTAGTCCATTTTCATGAAAGCATTTTTTAGTCCTTGTTAGTCCTTGATTTGGAAATATGGGAGAATGGGAATAATTTTACATCGGATCAATTTGGAGACGACACTATGAACAACGAATCTGCAGAAATCATTGAACTGAAAAAGAAGATTGAAGAATCTGTGGAACGGGCTATGCACACGCCGGCAGACTTCGATTTTCTGAGCGGCGCGATATGGGAACGGATTCGGGAATACATCAGCCCCACAACATTGAAAAGGACTTGGGGCTATTTGGATGGGGTGAAGCAAATCCGCTATTCGACACTGGAGATCCTGTCCAGATTTGCAGGATTCAAGAGTTGGGACAATTATCTGGCGGAACGGAAAATTTCGTCGGAGCAGAATTCTAACATCGTCACGAAAGGAGTTGTCAATGCCTCTGAACTTGCTGAAGGAGACACCGTGTCCGTAGAGTGGGCACCGAACAGACGGGTGAGTTTCAAGCATCTGGGAGGCTGCCGTTTCGAAGTGACCGAGTCAGTCTGGTCGCATCTCGATGTAGGAGACACCGCATCAGTAATGCTGTTCGTAATAGATGAACCTCTGTTGCTGAGCGACTTGAATCATCGCGGAAAGACCGGACTGACTTACCTCTGTGGCGGCAAGGGCGGACTTACTGCGCTGAGAACAAACGATTTGGCATCGCCCCTCTCGAGAACATCGAGAAGGCCTCCGAAGTAGTCCTGAACATCATCAAGCTGTTCGCGGAATAGGGATACGGAAAGTCATTAGACGCAGCAACCCGACCTCAGCGTGCCACCATAGGTAATTACTGAACCAATGAGCATACCTGCAAGTTGGCAAATTCAGATGTAACAAATTAACATACAACCACTTACATACCCTAAAAGCAAAATGCAAAGATGCTCATCACCCTATTTTTTTAGGGGATTGAGCATCTTTGCGCATTAGCTTAAATGCTTATAACTGCCTACTCATCAATGCATTACAACTACCATTACAGCATTAGCATTATGCTCATTGGTACCATAATTCCGCCGCTGGGATGCTTTTCAGTCGCCTCAGCCTTTCTGAGCGGGAACAATCGCCTCTGAAGTCGGGCCTTTCTCCGTAACACCTGCCTGCTCTGTTTTTTCTGGCGCACCTGCGTTGTCATCGGCTTTCCGCGCTGCTTTCTCCGCTTCACGGGCGGCCTTTGCGGCGGCTTTGAGGTCGTCGCGCTCCTTTTGTTTCAGGTATGCGGCCTTGTATTTCTCGAGACGGGCATTCTCCTTCTCCTCCCTGGCTTTCAGGGCCTTGAGCTGTTTCAGCTTCTTCACACGAAGTTTGGCAGCTTTCTTGTCCGCGGCTGCCTTGGCTTTGGCTGCATCCAGACTGTCGAGCCGTGCCCATTTGGCTTCACGGGCAGCTATCCTCGCCGCACGGATGGAATCACGCTGAGCCTTCTTCAACGCGGACGGATCCAGCACAGGAGCATTGACAGAAGACGAATCCGCAGACACGGACAAAGAATCCGAACCGGCCTTTGTCGAATCTGCAACAGACGGGAGGGACGTTCCGAGCGAGTCCGCAGGAGAGAGTGACAATGAATCCTGCGCCACGGACAGCGAGTCGCCAGCTACCGTCAATGAATCTGCGGCAGCGGCCTTAGCCTGTGCGGCAGCCTTCCTGCGAGCCTCTGCATTGGCCTTGGCCACCTTGCCCTCACGGATCTGCTTCATTATGCCCGGGATGTAACCAGGATAGTATCTGTCTGTGTATTCGAAAGTTGCACGCGGACGGGCCGAATATGAACTGCGCTCCGATGCACGCAGAGAGAGCAGGGTAATGTCCTGTTTGCCGCGCGGGCACGCATCTATCTGCCAGTCAAAGCCCTTCAGCACACGTTCATCACGTGTCATCTGAGCCACCGGATAGCCATCGTTTTTCGCGGCATCGAAGTAATAGACCTTGTCCAGTTCCCCGTTCAGGAACCGCGCGGAGAGCATTTTCGCCGCACTCTTGTTCACGGTCGCATAGACGCTGTCCTCCTGCAGATAGAAAACGGCATTCGCCTCGCCGAGAGCATCGAATCGTGTCAATGCCCCGGTAGTGTCGAAGTAGGCGAGCATTTCCGTGGCCCTGATCTGGTCGAAGCACAACGAGTCTTCTTTCACGATGATGAAGGCGTTGGACATCAGGCTGGCCTTCTGCATGGCCCTGTCCTTGATCACCGCATAGATGCTGTCGGCAGAATACTGCCTGTTGCCCTCGTTCCAGACAAACGGCTTCTCATACATTCGGACCAATGAATCCAAATCATTGTAAACCAATGAGTCACAAGCGAGCTGTATATCTTTGCGGAACATCTTCACGTTCTTGATGGCCGTGATGAAATTCAGCTTCGTGGAGTCCTTCGGTGCGGAAAGCGAGTCCGCGGCCACTGTCAATGAATCTGCTGCATTTGCGAGAGAATCTGCCGAATGCGAGAGCGTGTCAGCAATGTGCGAAAGGGAATCGGACGCATGAGCGAGCCTGCCGGCCGGTTTCGAAAGTGCACCAGCCGCCTGGTCGAGCGATGCGAGCGCGTGAGAGACAGAATCTACCTCAGAGGCCTGTGCACCAGCTGCCATCGCGATCGAATCCTTAGCCGATGTCAATGTCTTGGCTGTTAATGAGTCTGACGGAGCGCCCTCGGCCCCCTCCGCTGCATCAGTCGCCTCATCACCATTCTTTCCGGAAGCCTCTGACTCAGAAGTCTCCGACACATCACCGTCCTTCTCAGAAGTCTCATCCGCCTCCGTAACATCCGAAGACTCAGATGCATCACTCTCGGAAGCCTCGGACTCGGAAGCACCAGCCGCCCCCGAAGTCTCCGCTGCCCCTCCTGCAGCAGCTACAGCCCCGGTCTCCCCAGTCTGCTTCTTGTTCGGCTTAGGACGGTTCGGGTCATTCTCCATCGCCTTGGCCGCAGCTTCAGCCGCCTCCTTGGCCGCCTTCTGGCGATAGGCCTGGACAGCATCCACCGCCAGATCCTCAAGACGGGACTTGGAATTCTTTATCTCAGATTCATTGACCTGAAACATCATATAGGTACGGGCGAAAATAGTGTCAGCCCCAAAATAGACCGTATCCGGCTGGTCCTCAGCATTTTTCATCACGCCGATCACCGCCGGGTCCCTCGTCAGCTTCACCTCGGACAACGAATCCGTATAGAAAATCCGCCCGGCCAGAGCCGAAACATCACGCGTAGTGTCAGTCACCTGCGCATTGCCGAGCAGCTCGATATTCTTAGATGACCTATAATAATATAAGGAGTCTGCCCAGCCTTCCTGAGTATCACTCATGCCATGGACATTGTTCCGGAACAGGAAAAACTCACGTCCGCGGTCATACCAGCCGCCATTGGCCGAAAGCATATTGTCATCCTGCCAGGTATCCGTGTCGAACCCGAACGTCGCCACATTGGTCCTGGCATCATAGACGATGGTAGTGGACTTCACGAACACCGAATCCGTGAACATATTCACCCGGTCATTGAACGTGAACGTCCTTATCTTGGAATCGTAAGTACCTGTGCGGCTTTCGATTATCTGCCCCTCGGCATCCTTCATCGAACCGCCGTTGAAGAAAACCGCCACACTGTCCTTCGTGTTGTAGTCCAAATGCTCGGTACGCAGCACATTCCGATCCTTGTCCTCGAGCTGCACCAATGTACCCCTGAACTCAGCCAGGTCCCTGTCAATGTAATAAGTCAGCCTGTCTCCCGTCAGCACCGTCTGGTCCTGTAGAATCTTCACATTGCTGATAGCGTAGATTTCATTGGAACTCATATTCCAGAGCGCCGTATCACAGATGAGATAAGTATCATTGTGCAGAAACCTCGCCGGTCCCGTCACTTTTCGGTAATCGACGCCGTCCTTCTCGATAAGCTCCATGGACTGCGCGCTCAGAAGACGAACGAGCGAGTCCTTCTGACTGCCATTTTCCTGTGCAGACAGACTTGTCAATGTCGAGAGAACCGTAACGACAGATATGAAAAGCTTACGGAAATTCATTGACACTCAATATCTTACTTTTCAGCCGCCTCGGACGCGCACTGAGCCACTATCTTGTTCCAGCCCTCGCGAGAGAAATTGCAGTCCTTGAACAGCGGGTCGATAGTGATATATGTCGTCTTTATCTTGCTGTCAATGAACTCGTCGATAGCCTCATTCTGCTTCTTGACCTTCGCCTCGTCCAGCAGCTCGCTGTAGTCATTCTCGAACGAAGCCGTATGGGACGGAATGATCTTGTCCACGCGGATTATCTTATACACAGTATTACCGCTACGGCCCTCATTGTCAAGCGATTCCACAGGCTCGGAGATCTCCCCTTCCTTCAGATTCTTGATGGCAGCATAGTCCTGAGGCTTCAGCTGGTCGATCTCAAAATACGCGGAACCGGTATTCGGGTCAGCCATCTGGCCGCCATTGGTACGAGTCTGATTGTCCTGAGAATAGAACTTCGCCGCAAGCTCGAAAGTAACAGCCTTGTTCTGGATTTCAGTCTTGAGCGAGTCGAGCGTCTTGAACGCCTTCTGCCTGTCGGTATCCGTATAGACCGGCTTCATGAGAATATGGCGGGCATTGAACATATCCCCCTTTTTCTCGAGCACCTCGATAATATGGAAGCCGTCCGGCGTCTCCACAATCTGGGAAATCACACCAGGCTTGAGCGACATCGCCGCATCAGAAAATGCCGGCCAGAAAATCGACTTCGACGCAAGCCCCAGTTCGCCGCCCTTCCTCGCGCTGCCCGGGTCCTCAGAATAGATACGGGCCAATGTAGAGAATTTCTCACCGTTGATAATTCGTTCACGTATGCTCAGCAGCCTCTCCTTCACCGCAAGATTCGCAGCCTCGCGGTCCGGATATATACAGATCTGGCTCAGCTGATACTTCACCGGAACCATAGGCAGGTCCGCGGCATCCGTCTTGGAAACATACTCCTTCACATCGTGCGGAGTCAGCTCAGGCACTGCCGAAGCAATCTGAGACTGCATCTGCTGGGTAAGCGACATATCCTCAAGCTGCTGCTTCCATTCCTGACGAAGTTTATACATCGGCTTGCCGTAAGCCTTCTCCACATTGTCATCACCCCCGAGCTGAGTACGCATCTGGTCGATACGCTGCGCCAGAGTGCTTGACACCATCTCCTGGTTCACCGTGAGAGAATCCACACGCGCCTGCATCAGGAAAAGCTTCGACTCAAGCATACGCTCCAGCTGCTCGCAACGCATATTCCTGTCGGAATACATCCCCTGCATACGCATATACAGAATCTCCTGCTCCAGTTCCGACAATGAAATCATCTCATTGCCCACGACAGCTATCGTCTTGTCAATGAGGCCATTACCATATTTCTGGGCATTGAGTGGCATCTGCGCCGAAGCCAACACCGCAACCACAGCTGCTGCAAGTTTCAGTATATTCTTCATAATCAATAAATCATCATTTTATAACGAAAGCGCCTTGAGCGCGCGCATTCTCTAACAAGTCCCGTTCCAAACCTGAAATCAAAGCCTGTTTTCTGGTACTCAGGATAATATCTTTTATCTGTTCCCTATAATATTCCACCGGTCCGGTCTGCCCCGCCCTCATCATTTCGTTGATAAAGGCAATGTTCAGATTGCCGCTGCCGTCCGGAATCTCCACCATCCCGTCCTTCATCACCGCCAGCAACGACCCGTAATCCGTCCCGAACTCCCGCGACAGCCTCACCATATTCACCCAGCCTCCGCCGAAGAAGTTATATCTCAATGCAGATGAATACGTCAGGCTGTCACCTTCCATTATATCATCCGCATCAGACGAAAGCAGCTTCTTCTTGATGATGTTCAAGTTCGGCGAATCGGCAGAGATGCAGAGGAACTTCGCCTTGGCAATCGGCAGAGCCAGACGGAAATTCTCGATGTGGTCCTCATAGTACTTCTCTATCTGCCCGTCAGTCACAGCCGTATCGAGCCTCTGGTTTATGTACTTCTGCTCATAGCGGTACTTCAGCAGCGAACGGCGATAGTCCTCCAGTTCCTTGGTGACATTCTTCTCCGACTTGGACAACTCCCTGTCCACCACATCATTGAACACCATATCGGTAGCCCAGGAATTTATGTACTGGAGCGCAAGCCGAGTGCTGTCCTCAGCCGAAATGCCGTCCGGAATGAACGTCGCCAAATCCGTATCATACAGTTTTTCGGCCCCCACCTCAGCCACGACCTTGCCGTCACGGACAAACGACATAATCGTCTTGCACGAATTCAACATCGGCAGGACGATTACGAAAAAGCATACGCCTATAATATTCAGGACTCTGCGAGTACTCAAATCTATCTCGAATAATTAGGTGATTCCTTGGTGATAGTCACATCATGCGGATGGCTCTCGAGGTAGCCCGCATTGGTGATACGCACGAACTGGGCGCCGCGCAGAGAAGAGATATCCTTCGCTCCCACATAGCCCATACCTGCACGCAGACCGCCCACAAGCTGGTAAACAACCTCAGCCACAGTGCCCTTGAACGGCACCTGAGCCACGATTCCTTCCGGAACAAGCTTCTTCACATCCTCTTCCATATCCTGGAAATACCTGTCCTTGGAACCATGCTCCATAGCCTCGAGCGAACCCATTCCCCTGTACGCCTTGAACTTCCTTCCGTTCAGGATGATGGTCTCACCTGGAGACTCCTCAGTTCCGGCAAACAATGAGCCGGCCATAATGGTGCTTGCACCTGCCGCCAATGCCTTCACGATATCACCCGAATAGCGGATACCGCCGTCAGCAATCACAGGCACGCCCGTTCCCTCCAATGCCTTGGAAGCAAGCATCACAGCCGTCAGCTGAGGCATTCCGACACCGGCGATAATACGAGTAGTGCAGATGGAACCAGGTCCGATACCGACCTTCACCGCACTCACACCTGCATCTGCCAATGCCTTGGCACCCTCGCCCGTGGCAACATTGCCCGCAACTATCTGTATATCTCTGTTCTTGAACGCCTCGCAAGCCTTGGAAATCACCTCGAGCACACCCACGGAGTGGCCATGAGCAGTGTCAATGACGACCGCGTCAGCACCTGCGCTCACGAGCATCTCGATCCTGTCGAGAGTGTCAGACTTCACGCCGACTGCAGCAGCCACGAGAAGACGTCCCTTCGAATCCTTGGAAGCGATAGGATTGTCCTTTATCTTCATAAGGTCCTTATAGGTGATGAGACCTACAAGCTTGTTGTCCTCGTCCACTACCGGAAGCTTCTCCACCTTGCTGCTGCGGAGAATGCCGGTGGCATCCTGAAGACTGATTCCCTTCTTCGCCGTGATCAGATTATCCTTCGTCATCACGTCCGAAACCGGAATCTTCTTATTGTCCTGGAAACGCAGGTCCCTGTTCGTGACAATGCCGATGAGCCTGCCGGCGCAGTCCACTACAGGAATGCCGCCGATATGATGCTTCGCCATAAGGGCCAATGCATCGCCCACAGTAGCCTCAGGACTGATGGTGACCGGATCGTAAATCATACCGTTCTCCGCTCTCTTGACCCTGCGAACCTGTTCGCACTGCTGGTCAATGGTCATATTCTTGTGAATCACACCGATACCGCCGGCACGAGCCATCGCGATAGCAAGATCAGCCTCAGTAACAGTGTCCATTGCAGAAGAAACAATAGGAGTGCAGAGAGAAATATCTCTTGTGAATTTGGTGGAAACATCTACAGCTCTCGGAAGGACTTCGGAGCGTGCAGGAACGAGTAGAACATCATCGAAGGTGAGACCCTCCGGAATTGCTGAATTTACGAACTGCATTTCTAACAAATATATTTTGGCAAATATACGAATTTTTTCAATGAAATTTACATTCCGGACATTTTCAATGCAAGATTCCCAAGATTTTCAATACCTCATTCCCAGAATTTTCAATTTGTTTCGTTTTTTCAATTTGTCGATAATAATGCGTAACTTCGGCGATTGGTCCGACATTTTGCAGAACGCCGCGACTGGCGTGAACTGATTTTTTCGCGGAATTACAACTCAACAACATGAATACAAGACATATAACATCCATTTTTCTTGCAGCGTTCATTGCCATTGCCGGGGCCTGCTCGCCGGAGACGACAGTAAAACCTGACGAAGGAAACGGAACAGAACAGCCGGGGAAACCGGGAACCGGAGAAGAAAATCCGGGCGGCGAAGAGAAACCGGGAGAAGGAAACAAACCTGAAGAAGGCGGAAAACCTGGCGAAGGTGAGAATCCGGGAGGAAGCGAGAATCCCGGCGAAGGCTCGACAGAAGAGACCGCGAACGTGACAGTTCTGAACCCCGGAGCGACAAAGGTGGAGACCAAACCCACCCCGCAGCATCCGGACCTCATCCACAACGAAGAATACCACGAGTTCTACAATCCCCTTCAGGACTATCTCGATGACTTCGGCAATATCGACTACGTCTGCGCTCAGGGCAAGGGGACGGATTGGCCACGCGTACTCGACGACTATTCAGGCATCCGCTTCTATCAGAGCACCTCAGCATCGAAGAACGGAGGATACATCCGCGTCCGCGCCCACAACGGAGCGAAACTGCTCAGTGTAACAGTAGGATCTGCGACATTGACAAAAATCGCCCACTCGGTGGATGGGCGTGCGAAAAAGTCAGAGACGAAGAACATTGACGCAGGCGGCTCCTACACAGTCGAAGGCGAATACGACGAAGTCTGCTTCTACTGCATGGGCACGGCACAGAGCGAAAGGTGGTAGATGAACAGCATCAAAGTCCGCTACCGTGGCGGCTTCATCGAGGAAGACTTCCAGACCGGCATTGAAAAGGAATACGGACCGCTCGTGCGTGTGGATCTGCCTCTGAAAGAAGGCTTTGAGAACGGATTCCCGACGACAGACAAGCCGTCATACTACAAATACGGCCTGACCGCAGGACGCGAAAACCTCCAGTGGAGCACCTGGTTCGGCTCATTCTCCTGGCAGAATCCTATTACAGGGAAGCAGAGCGCCCAGCTGCGCATCTACAAGGAAGACCCGGACTATTACGGCCAGTCACAGTTCGGCCACCTGAAAATGGAATACTTCATCGAGAATCTCTCGAAGGTAAGCTTCAGCTACTGGTTCTCCGAGTTCTGGGTATCCGCAACGATTTCCTACTGCGAGTTCGATACCGACGAATGGAAAAATCCGCAGCAGATCGCCCTGAAGAGCTACAGCGACCGCAAGACCAAGCAAAGTTTCACCTACGACTTAGGGGCCAAGGTCAATGCCAAGATCCGCATCCAGATAGACCCGGACAGCGGCCATCCGGACAGCGACCACCACGACCTGATTTTCGACGACTTCATCTTTGAATAAAATTTTTCATTTATACTATATAATGACTAACTTTGCAGGATGTAACTGATCTGACCACTTGATGGTTACTGAAATAATGGAAACTGATAAATAAAAATAATTAACAACAATCATGAAAAAATCAACCAACAATTACGAACGCCCTGAAGTCCAGGTCGTTCACGTAGAAACCGAAGCCGGATTCGCGGTAACAGGAAGTGAAGGATACGGTACACCTGGTGCAGCTGGTGCACAAGGAGATTTTTTTGAAGGCGAGGACTATTAAAACATATTGAGCGATGAAACATTCAGTCATGTTCTTTTTGGCAATTGTTGCCACGCTGAGTTCCTTCATTTCTTGCCAGAAGGAAATAGAAACTCCAAAAGATGATATAACATCATCACATACGGTATCATTTGTAGCCGACGCTCCAAGGACTAAAACCAACGCCACTGTTGACGGAAGCAAGGTGAACTATTCATGGGCAAAAGGTGACGAAGATAAATTCAAGGTTTACGAAATAGTAGGCGACAAACACACGCCTGCATCAATAGTTACGGCAAACTTGAAGGATGGTCTCATGGAAATCTCCGCAATATTTGGTGGAGAAGCGATTTCAGGCGCTTCCTATCAAGCAGTTTTCAATACTGGAGTTAAGACAGCTCAAACAAATGACAACGAAAACGGTTACGACCAAAATTCAGATGTCCTTGTGTCTGAAGTGGTTTCCGACCCGAGCAATGATTTCAACAACGGTATTGCTCTTAAATTCAAGAGATTGGTAGCCGTAAACAAAGCTACTCTCAAAAATCTTGAGAAAGGCGATTATCTGGCTCATACCATCATTGAGGCCACAGACAAGAAGGATCTTGCCGGAGATTATTCCAACATAACAGATTTATTCGAAAATTGCAAATCAAAGATTTCTGTCGAAACGCTACATGGAATTACAGGAGGCTCCGCCCCTGTCAATTTCATAACTCTGCCTGTAACCGACACCAAACTCAAAGTTACCGCTGTAACCATCGACGGCAACAATAATTTTGTTGCCGCTTACGAGAAGACATTTTCTAAAGGGATATCGCTGACCCAGGGCAACCTCACTTCGTTCGGAGTGCTGATGAGTGAAAAGACCGGCGAAACTATTGACCTCTCGATAGATGAGACCACCACAGCGACAACTGATGAACTCACTTGGGATAGGGCTCTTGTTCATGTTATGGTTTTAAGGGATTTAGGGGACGAAAAAAGTACACCTGCGAACAACTATTATCCAGGAACGGTCAGCAAAAACTATACGAGCACAAGATTCTATAAGAACAGCACTTTGGCAATTACTCCGATGAATAGTTTGTCCGTCAGTGAGATTGTATTTACAGCGACTAATGATGGCTATGCTACCGCTCTTGCAAAATCCACGTGGACAAATGCGACAGCATCCGCCAGTGGCACAACAGTTTCAATTATCCCTACTGATGGCACTAAAGAAGTTTCGGCCGTAATTTCAGCGACAACTGGTCACAAATCAATTGAGATAATTTATGGTCAGTCAAAAGTAAAAGAGAAACATTCGGTAATCATTTCTTCCGATGTCAAGAATGGAACAATAACTGCGACCCCGACAACAGCTTATGCTGGCGAAAATATCACATTGACAGCGACACCTGATGGCGGCTACATCCTGAGCGAATGGAATGTAACAACAGCAACTGGAAATGTCACCGTAAATGACAACGCTTTTGTCATGCCTGACGAAGATGTGACTGTATCTGCCGTATTCACTAAAAAAGGCGAAGTGAACGACGGCTCTTTGGAGTATCCATATACTGCAGCTGAGGCTATCGCTGTGATTGATTCCGGAACTTGTTTGACCGGTAAGCATGTGAAGGGTATTGTGAAGGCAACACCTAAATTTAATTCGCAATATAATAGCTTGACTTACGACATCGAGTCTGGAGAGAAGACCTTGAACATTTACAGTGGTAAGGACCTCGGTAATGTAGGTTTCGTAGGAGCAGAGGACTTAAAGGCAGGTGACGAGGTTGTTGTCTATGGGGATTTGAAGAAGTATAACAAGACTTACGAGTTGGATAAGAACAACTACCTTATCTCCATCAATGGTGAAACTCAAGTATATAGAGGTCTTGCAGTTTCCGAACCTAAGACAGCCTTCAATGTAGGCGATGCCTTCGAACTCGGAGGAAAAATCCTTCAGGTTTGGCGCGGTAAGGAGGATGTTGATGTAACCGCGTCTGCGAACATCAGCGGCTATGATATGTCCACCGAAGGCAAGCAGACCGTCACCGTTACCGTAGGCAACGAGTCCGTGACTTACGTAATCAATGTTCGTGCTGCTGGTAGTGAGGTGACCAAGACATACACTCTCACTTTTGGTAAAAAGTTTAGTGATACAGCAGTGAATGGCTACACAGAAACATGGGATGCTACTCGTGAAGGATTCACTTGGACGATGGCAAATTGGAATAATAATAATGCATATGTTGGCACAAATTCTAATAAGCCAACCAATTGGACTTATGTAAAAGCAGGACCAAAAGGAAACACAAATGCTCATGCAAAGATTGAGACTGCCTCTGTTATGCCTGAGGCAATCAGCAAGATTTCCATAACTATTGATGCTGTGGCAAATGGAAGTATAACGTCCATCGTTCTTACGTCATCGGCTACAAATGATTTTACATCTGGAACTACTATCGAGAAGAAATCAGCAGTAGCTGCAGGCGAGGTAGTATTTACTATTCCATCACCTCAAAACAACCTGTATTATCAGCTTGATTTCACTTTGAATAATACTACACCAAATAGTAAAAAAGGCAAAAATGGCGTAGCGACCGTTTCTAAGGTAGTCTACACTAACAACTGACTGCCCTCCGGCGGAGACACCAGCGGACAAGAACCCACGGATTGTGAGCCATACGCGGAGGTAAGAAACATTGAGGCCAATGTGTTGAGTTCGACGGAGGTGACTCTGTCGGGCTCTTACACAGGGGCCAGTAGTTCACCTGCCGAACTAGGCTTTTATTGGGGCACATCCTCAAATTCATTGACAAACAAACTAGCCGTCAGCTCGGTCACGGCGACAGGCACGGACAGCGGGACTTTCGAGGCTCACCTTTCGGACCTCGTTCCCGGAAGATCCTACGTCTTTCAGGCGTTCGCGCGCATATCAGGCACAGGCTCATACTCGTCCGACGAGCAAGTGTTCTATGCCGGCACGCCGACCGTCTTCAAGATGCCGGGAGGCGCCCAACCTGCTGTGAACAAGGATTGGCTCGAACTCGCCTCGGCTAAGGAAGGCTCGCAGTATGTGACAAGCACCACCTATGCCGGCGAACGGAACTACACCGTCTTCTACGACACACAGATGACGACTCCCCTCTGGACCGCATATCCATTGGACAGCAGCCACATGGGATCTCTCAGCCGGCCATCGGGCTGGAGCTACAACCCGAACATTGACGAGAAGTACCAGGTCAGGGTGACTGACGGAAGCTATTCGAACAGCACGTATTCGCGAGGTCACATGTGTCCGAACGGTTCGCGCAACGGAAACGCCACGATGCAGGCCCAGACTTTCTACGTGACGAATCAGGTTCCGCAGATCCAGAACAGTTTCAACAGCGGAATCTGGAGCAATCTGGAGAATGCCGTCCAGGGCATTGCCAAGAGCCACAACGAGGAGATCTACGTGGTGACGGGCGTGGCTTTCGAAAAGGAGGGCGAGTCTCGCACCATAAATTACACGAGTCCCAGCAAGTCCAGCTCCCAGAGAGTTCCGATCCCGAACTACTTCTACAAGCTGGTGCTCCGGGTGAAGTATTCCGGCAGAACGGTCTCCGATGCGTCCTGCATAGCTTTCTGGTTCGACCACAAGGCCTACTCCGACAGCTACCAGAACTACACAGTCAGCGTTGACCAGGTAGAAGCCTGGACCGGTTTCGACTTCTTCGTAAATCTCCCCGACGACCTCGAATCGCCGCCGAGTCGAAGAACACCACATGGTCCTCCTTCACCAGTTTCTAGGTAAGCGTCTCCGCGGTTACGTATTGACCAGACTATTGCTAGCCGGCACTCCACACGACACACGCGACGCACCATGTAATCATCTAAGCATCAGAGATTTAGCCATTTTCAGAGTTGTATTTTTGTCAACTCTGAAAATGGCTATATTATTGATATACAATCATTTGCGCGATGCACCTCAGAAGGGCAGCGATAGGCAACAAGGTTGCCTCTGTGAGGACTTGCTTATCTCAATCCCCCTAACCCCCTTTTCAAGGGGGCACATCAGGGCCTGCGGGCTTTCCATCGCCTCATGGCTTTCCCTGCTCGCCAACTCCGGCCCGGCATCTGATGATGCCTTGTTCGGCACTAGAGGGAGGCGCCTGCGAAGCAGGAGGGCCTGGTCCTCACGGAGGCTTCTTGTTGCCAGTCATAACTGCTTCTGTGAGGCATGATTGGAGAGAAAAACCGAACAACCTGCACTTGGGCTGACGGTAGAAAGTATTGACTCATAGATAGTTATGAGAAAAGCCGAAAGTCAGGTTAGCCTATTTTTTATATAACCTGGCTTTTAGTGATTGCTGTATTTCATTGACGCTCAGTGATATAGGCTAAAATTTGATGTGCAGGTTGTTCGAATTTGGCTGTCTTCTAAAAGACGTCAGCCCTCGGATGTTTTACGCAAATCTTTGCAAACTTATTCAAAGAAAATTTTGCGGATGTATAGTTTTTGTATAAATTTGCATCCGTAATCGAAAATAATGTATAAATATACAATTATGCATTGCGGAGATTGCGGATGCAGATCATTGGGAAAGCTGATTGGGCGGTTAGGTGTTTAGCGGTGTGTTAAGTATAAATGTTATTCGGCGGCATATTCGGCCGGTGATAATCGTACAACATATTAAGCCGGTGTATAATCGCATAGAACATTAGGTCGATATATAATCGTACAGCACATTAGGTCGAGATATAATCGCGCAGCCAGTATTCCGGTGCATCGGTATATGAATAGCAAACATAAGAAGCGAAACAAGTATATGAGTCTTAGGCAGAAACGTCTGGAGATGCTGAGGAAAATCATATTTTCCAGCAAGGTGGGCAATCAGGAGGAACTCCTCTCGATGCTTGCAGATAATGGTATTGTCGTTACACAGGCTACTCTGTCCAGAGACCTGAAAGAACTTCAGGTGGCGAAGACCCCCGATGCGGCGGGCGAATATCGGTACAGGCTGCCTGAAGACATGCCCTCCGTTCTGGAGACACCGGGAGTATCTTATCGTGCCCATGAGGCATCACACATCATTTCCGGAATCAGAAGCATAGAGTTTTCCGGACAGGCAGGCGTCTTGAAAACCAGGCCGGGATACGCGAACATGGTGGCCTCCGTCATTGACAATGCATTGTCCCACAAGATTATGGGGACAATCGCGGGGGACGACACCATTCTCATTGTCCTGCGCGCGGAAACGGAAGCCGATGAGATATTGGCAGAAATAGAGCGCATCATACCGGGTATTTCCGCCCGACGGATTTAGGTTGAAGAATAGTTGAAGAGACGAGTCTAGGTTGAAGAGACGAACTTAGGTTGAAAAATAGTTGAAGACGAATCCAGGTTGAAGGCGGATTTAGGTCGAAGAATAGTTGAAGACGAATCCATGTTGAAGACGAATTTAGTCGGAAAAATAGTTGAAGACGAGTCTAGGTTGAAGAGAAGAATTTAGGTTGAAGAATAGTTGAAGACGAATCTATGTTGAAGAGAAGAATTTAGGTTGCAGACGAATTTAGTCGGAAGAATAGTTTGAAGACGAGTCTATGTTGAAGAAACAAATTTAGTCAGAAGAATAGTTGAAGACGAGTCTAGGTTGAAGAGAAGAATTTAGGTTGAATACGAATTTAGTCGGAAGAATAGTTGAAGAGACTAATCTAGGTTGAAGACGGATTTAGGTTGAAGAATAGTTGAAGAGACGAGTCTAGGTTGAAGAGACGAACTTAGGTTGAAAAATAGTTGAAGACGAGTCTATGTTGAAGAGACGGATTTAGGTTGAATACGGATTTAGTCAGAAAAATAGTCGAAGACGAGTCTATGTTGAAAAGACGAATCTCGATTGCAGACGAACTTAGTCAGAAAAATAGTTAAAAATATAAAACGATGACAATAGATGATTTTACAGTCGGAGTCGCGACTGAAAAGCATTTGACGTATGTGGACGAGATCCTCAAGACCATAGAGGATGCCACGAAAGTCAGGGGAACAGGCATCGCAAAACGAAACCCTGAATATGTAAAACAGAAAATGCTCGAAGGGAAGGCCATTATCGCGATGCATGGCGAGGACTTTGCCGGATTCTGCTACATTGAATCCTGGGATCACGAAGAATTCGTGGCCAACTCCGGACTTATCGTGAAACCGGAATACAGAGGTTTCGGACTTGCGAAGACCATCAAACATGCTGCATTCGAACTCTCCAGAAAGCGTTTCCCGAATGCCAAGCTGTTCGGACTCACTACCGGACTCGCAGTCATGAAAATCAATACTGAACTTGGCTACAAACCAGTGACGTTCTCCGAATTGACATCGGACCCCGTTTTCTGGAAAGGCTGCTCCAGCTGCATAAACTTCGACGTGCTCACCAGGAACAACTACACCCGTTGCCTCTGTACCGGAATGCTCTATGATCCTGCGGAAAAGCCTGCTGCCCAGCCGGAAGCACGCGCGAGCCATGACAAACTGCTCCATCTATGGATGAAAATCTCAAGTATGTTCCACAAGAAAGTCTCATAACCATGCCCAAGAAAGTTGTTGTCGCATTCAGCGGCGGTCTGGATACCTCGTTCAATGTAATGTATCTCACCAGAGAAAAGGGATACGAAGTCTATGCGGCCTGCGCAAATACCGGAGGATTCTCCCCGGAACAGCTGAAGGCCAATGAAGAAAACGCCTACAGGCTGGGCGCGAAAGCCTATGTCACCCTCGACGTTACCAGGGAATATTACGACAAGAGCATCCGTTATATGATTTACGGCAATGTCCTCCGTAACGGCACCTATCCCATTTCAGTTTCATCGGAGCGCATATTCCAGGCAATGGCAATCGCCAAATACGCCAAGGAAATCGGTGCAGATGCCATAGCGCACGGCTCTACCGGTGCGGGCAATGACCAGGTCCGTTTCGACATGACCTTCCTTGTCATGGCGCCGGGAATCGAAATCATCACCCTTACCAGGGATATGGCATTGTCCCGTCAGTATGAGGTGGACTATCTGAACAGCCACGGTTTCGAAGCCGACTTCAAAAAACTGAAATACTCGTACAATGTGGGGCTGTGGGGAACTTCCATCTGTGGCGGCGAAATACTTGACTCTGCACAGGGACTTCCGGAAAGTGCTTACCTGAAGCAAGTTACGAAAGAAGGAACGGAACTTGTCCGCTTGAAATTCGAAAAAGGACAGATCGTGGGCGTGAACGGCGAACACTTCGATGACAAGATAAAGGCCATCCAGAAAATCGAATCCATCGCCGCCCCTTATGGTATCGGCCGTGATATGCATGTGGGCGACACTATCATTGGAATCAAGGGCCGCGTCGGCTTCGAGGCTGCTGCGCCGATGCTGATAATAGGAGCCCACAAGTTCCTGGAAAAATACACCCTGAGCAAGTGGCAGCAATACTGGAAAGACCAGGTGGCCAACTGGTACGGAATGTTTCTCCATGAAAGCCAATATCTGGAGCCGGTGATGAGGGACATTGAAGCGATGCTGGAGGAAAGTCAGAGAAATGTTACAGGTACGGTCATTATGGAACTGCGGCCGTATTGCTTCTCCACGGTAGGTGTGGATTCTGCCGATGACCTGGTAAAGACCAAGTTCGGAGAGTATGGCGAGATGCAGAAGGGCTGGACCAGCGACGATGCCAAGGGCTTCATCAAGGTGCTTTCCACACCGCTCCGCGTGTATTATGCGAACCACAAGGAAGAAGGCGAAAAACTGGAACAAGAACTTTAGGACATGACAGACAAGATAAGAGTCGGAATAGTAGGCGCTGCGGGATATACGGCAGGAGAACTTATGCGTATCCTGAAAGGACATCCCGACGCGGAGATTACCTTTGCCCAGAGCGGTAGCAATGCCGGAAATCCCGTTTGGCAAGTCCATCAGGACCTTGTGGGTGAGACGGATATGCTTTTCTGTGAGGATGCCGATCTGGACAATGCCGATGTGATTTTCCTCTGTTCCGGTCACGGTAAATCGAAATCCTATGTTCACTCGCTGCCAGGGACCTATACGGGAAAAATCATTGACCTGAGCAATGATTTCCGCCTTGCCTCTGATGCGGAAGATTTCGTATATGGCCTTCCGGAAGCGTTCAAGGCTGATATCGTGAAAGCCTCGCATGTCGCGAATCCGGGGTGTTTCGCTACTGCCATGCAGCTGGCTCTCCTGCCGCTTGCTGATGCGGACAGGCTTACGGAAATCCATGTGACCGGAATTACCGGTTCTACCGGTGTAGGGCAGAAGCCTTCGGAAACCACGCATTTCAGCTGGCGGACAGACAATCTCTCTGTGTACAAGCCGTTTACGCATCAGCATCTGGGCGAAGTGGGGGAGACATTGCACCGTCTTGCACCGTCTTTCGGAGGCGAGCTGGATTTCATCCCCATCCGCGGCTGCTTCAGCAGAGGTATCCTGATTTCCGCATATATGAAGACGGAAATGACTGAAAATGAGGCTGTCAGCCTGTATGAGGATTACTATGCTGATGCACCTTTCGTCAATGTCATTGACATGAATCCTGACGTGAAAATGGTGACCAATACCAACAAGTGCGTGGTGAATGTGAAGAAATACGGCGACAAACTGCACATTATCAGCGTTATAGACAATCTTGTGAAAGGCGCTTCCGGTCAGGCCGTGCAGAACATGAACCTGATGTTCGGACTGCCTGAGACCGCCGGCCTTAATCTGAAGGGCAACCGTTTCTAAGCGACGTGAAGCCCGGATAATAAATCAATGAATCAAATGAACCTTTTCGACGTATATAGTGTTTTCGATGTGACTCCGGTGAAGGCTCACGGATGTCATATCATAGATGACAAGGGACAGGAATACCTGGACCTTTACGGCGGGCATGCGGTGATCTCCGTAGGGCACTGCCATCCGGAATACGTGGCGGCGATAACCGCTCAGCTGAACAGGATAGGCTTCTATTCGAACAGCGTGAAAAACCCTATGCAAGAGGAACTTGCGAAGAAAATAGGGGAGATGTCAGGACTGGAAGACTGGTCCCTGTTCCTCATAAACTCCGGTGCCGAGGCCAATGAAAATGCTCTCAAACTGGCATCTTTCCATACCGGCAAGGACCGCATCATCGCATTCCGCCGCAGTTTCCACGGACGCACTTCCGGGTCGGTCGCCGTGACTGACAACCCGAAATACGTCTCGCCGTTCAATGCTCATCATAATGTCACTTTCGTGGACTTGAATGACTCTGCTGCAGTTGAGGCCGAACTCGCGAAAGGAGATGTCGCAGGCGTGATAATCGAAGGCATCCAGGGAGTCGGCGGCATCAATGTCCCTTCTGACGTTTTTCTTCAGGACCTTAGGACATTGACACGAAAATATGGCGCTTGTCTTATCCTGGACGAGGTCCAGAGCGGTTATGGCCGTACAGGCAGATTCTTCGCGCACCAGTGGGCCGGAATTGTCCCGGATCTCATAACCGTAGCGAAAGGCATGGGGAACGGCTTCCCGATAGGCGGCGTGCTGATTTCTCCTGATTTTCAGGCGACCAAAGGCATGCTCGGGACGACATTCGGCGGAAACTATCTGGCCATGGCAGCAGCGTTGGCCGTTATTGACATCATGAAGAAGGAAGACCTTGTGCATAATGCGCTCGAAGTCGGCAAGTGGCTGAAAGACAATGTTCCTGCATCGCCGCGGATCCGCGAGGTGCGTGGGCGTGGACTTATGCTCGGCATCCAGTTCAATGAACCGGTAGCCCAGATCCGCAAGTCCCTGCTTTTCGACCATCATATATTTACAGGCGTGGCAGGAACGGATATGGTCCGCCTCCTCGCTCCGCTTGTCCTGACGAAGGAAGAAGCTGCGCGGTTTATAACTGCTTTGAAATCAATTCTTTAAACCATCGGATATGAAACAGTTCCTTAATGTAAGCGATATCGGCGACCTGAAGCAGGCGCTGCTGGAAGCCCGCCAGGTAAAACAGACACCGTTCACGTGGCAGCATCTCGGCAAGAACAAGACGATAATTCTGGTGTTCTTCAACAGCAGCCTCCGTACCAGACTCAGCAGCCAGAAAGCCGCAATGAATCTCGGCATGAATGCTATCGTGCTGAATATCAATGGCGAGAGCTGGAAACTTGAAACGGAGATGGGCGTTGTCATGGACGGCGACAAGTCGGAGCATCTGCGTGAAGCCATTCCGGTCATCGGAAGCTATTGCGATATGATAGGCGTGCGCTCATTTGCCAAGTTCGAAGACCGCGATTTTGACTATAACGAAAGCATTATCAGGCAGTTCATAGAATATTCAGGCAAGCCGGTCATCAGTCTGGAATCAGCTACGGTACATCCTTGCCAAGCATTTGCCGACCTCATTACCATCGACGAATACAAGAAGAAAGACCGCCCGAAGGTGGTACTGAGCTGGGCTCCGCATCCGAAAGCCCTTCCACAGGCGGTCCCGAATTCATTTGCACAATGGATGAACGCCGCCGATGTCGATTTCGTGATAACTTGCCCTGAGGGCTATGACCTTGCTCCCGAGTTTTCCGGCAACGCGAAGGTGGAACGCGACCAGATGAAGGCGTTCGAGGGCGCGGACTTCATCTATGCGAAAAACTGGGCTTCCTACGAACATTACGGGCAGATTCTCAGCAAGGATATGAACTGGACAGTCGGCGCGCGTCAGATGGCGGTTACGGACAATGCCTATTTCATGCATTGCCTCCCGGTCCGCAGGAACATGATCGTGACCGATGAAGTCATCGATTCGCCTCAGAGCCTGGTGATTCCGGAAGCCGCGAACCGTGTCGTCTCCGCTCAGGTCGTCATGAAAAGAATGCTCGAAGGACTATGTCTGTAAATGTGATAAAAGTCGGCGGTGCCGTCGTCGAAGACCAGCAGCTGCGCAGAGGATTTCTGAAGGCTTTCGCCTCAATGCCCGGGGTCAATGTCCTCGTCCATGGCGGAGGTCGTACTGCCACAGGCATTGCCGCCAGGCTCGGAATTGAAACCAGGATGGCGGAGGGGCGCAGAATTACTGACGCGTCGATGCTGGAGGTGGTGACAATGGTTTACGGCGGTCTGGTCAATAAGAGCATTGTCGCTGATCTTCAATCACTTGGCGTAAATGCCGTCGGTATTACAGGTGCAGACTTTGCCTGCATAAAGGCACATAAACGCCCGGCTGGAACCATTGACTACGGCTATGTCGGTGATATTGATGAGGTCAATGCAGATGTCTTTTCGCGTCTGGTCAGGGACGGGGTGACACCTGTTGTCGCACCTCTGTCGTTATCGCCTTCATGCGGTCTGCTGAACACCAATGCAGACACAATCGCCACTTCAGTTGCTGCGGAATTGGCCTCCCGCGAAGAAACCGTGCTTACATTCTGCTTCGAGAAGAAAGGCGTGCTGTCTGACCCTAAAGATGAGGACAGCGTCATCCCGGAAATCACGCAAGAAAGCTATAACTTGCTGAAATCAAATGGGGTAATATCGGGCGGGATGATTCCGAAACTGGACAATGCCTTTTCAGCCATCCGCTCAGGCGTCTCTAAAGTGGTAATCACAGATGCGGCGTCACTCGGTACGCCGTCCGGAACCATTATAAAATAATCGGATATGGACATTCTTTTGCAACTTCTGGAGGAGATGGTGAGGATACCATCTTTCAGCAGACAGGAAAATGAAGTCGCCGACATGCTGGAATCGTGGCTGATCCGTAACGGATTGACTCCGCATCGTGCCGGCAACAATCTTTGGCTGGAATCCGGTGAAAACTCTGCGGACCTGCCTGTGATTCTGCTCAATGCCCATATAGACACTGTCCGCCCTGCTCCCAGCTATACCCGTGACCCGTTTGTTCCTGTCAATGAAAACGGACGTCTCTATGGACTTGGTACCAATGACGACGGCGCATCGGTGGTCGCACTCCTTGCCGCCTACATTGAACTGACATCCAGGCCCCAGCCGTACAGGCTCATATGGTCGGCTACGGCTGAAGAAGAGGTCTGCGGCAAAGGCGGCATCGAAATGATATTTCCGGAAATCGGAAACATTGACCTCGGTATTGTCGGCGAACCGACGAAGATGGAAATGGCGGTGGCGGAGAAGGGCCTGATGGTGCTGGATTGTACGGCCGAGGGAAAAAGCGGCCACGCAGCCCGTGAGGAGGGTGTCAATGCCATATATAAGGCCATCGAGGATATCGAATGGTTCCGCACCTGTCGGTTTCCGGAGGTCTCCCCGTATCTCGGAGCTGTCAAAATGACCGTGACTCAGATAAATGCGGGAACGCAACACAATATTGTCCCGGACAGGTGTACCTTCGTGGTGGATGTCAGGTCCAACGGTATGTACACGAACCGGGAACTGCTTTCATTTATAAAAAGCTCGGTCAATTGCGATGTGAAAGAACGTTCGACGCGTCTCGGAAGTTCCCACATTGAAGAGGGGCATCCGATCGTGATGAGGGCCAAGGAATTGGGAATCAATACGTTCGGTTCCAGCACTACCAGCAATCAGACACTCTCTCCGTTTCCTACGGTAAAGATAGGGCCGGGAGATTCCGCCAGGTCGCATACGGCTGACGAATACATTGAAATAGAGGAAATCAGAAAAGGAATGGAGTTGTACGTGAAACTGCTTGACGGCTTCCGTCTCCGATAAAAACGCAAGGATATGGCAAAACTCTGGGACAAGGGATATGACGATGATGCCCTGATCGATAAATTCACGGTGGGAAAAGACCGTGAGCTGGACTTGTATCTGGCTCAATATGACATACTTGGCACTATGGCGCACATTACCATGCTGGAAAGCGTCGGCTTGCTGGAATCTGAAGAACTGGCTAAACTGCTGCCTGTCCTGTCGAGGCTTCATGAGCAGGCAGTGGCGGGAAAACTTGTCATCGAGCCGGATGTGGAGGATATTCATTCTCAGGTGGAACTGATGCTGACACGTGAGCTTGGCGACATCGGGAAGAAGGTGCATACGGGCAGGTCACGCAATGACCAGGTTCTCGTGGATCTGAAGCTTTTCGCTCGTGCGGAAATCATGAAGACTGTAGAGAAGGTTCAGGACCTGTTCGATGTCCTCCAGCAGAAAAGCGAACAGTACAAGGATGTGCTGGTTCCGGGCTATACGCATCTGCAGGTGGCTATGCCGTCATCATTCGGTCTCTGGTTCGGCGCCTATGCAGAAAGCCTTACAGATGACTTGCGTCTGATGCAGGCAGCGTGGGAAATCACGAACCAGAATCCGCTCGGGTCAGCTGCCGGCTACGGTTCATCCGCTCCGCTGGACAGGACGATGACTACCAGGCTTCTGGGATTCGCCGACCTTGACTACAATGTCGTATATGCCCAGATGGGGCGTGGCAAGACGGAACGTGCCATATCTTTCGCCTATGCTGCTGTGGCTGAGACGGTTGGCAAGCTTGCGACGGACTGCTGTCTCTATGCGAGCCAGAATTTCGGATTCATACATCTGCCGGACAACATGACGACCGGGTCCAGCATCATGCCCCACAAGAAGAATCCGGACGTCTTCGAGCTTGTACGGGCGCATTGCAATAAAATTCAGGGCGTTTCCAACGATATACGACTGATTACCGGTAATCTTCCGTCAGGCTATTTCCGTGATTTGCAGATACTTAAAGAAGTGTTCATCCATATTTTCCAGGAATTGGACGACTGCCTGGACATCACTGCCTATGCCATCCGCAATATGGAAATCGTCCGCGATATAATGGATGATCCCAAATATCAGCCGGCGTTCAGTGTGGAGGAGGTGAACCGCCTTGTCCGTGAGGAAGGTGTTCCGTTCAGGGATGCGTACAAGAAAGTAGGCCTGGACATCCTTGCCGGAAAATTTGAATTCCATGGGGATATCCATCATACCCATGAGGGCTCCATCGGTAATCTGTGCAATGACCGGATACGCAAAAAAATGGAAGCCACCATTGGCGGCTTCCATTTCGAAACAGTCCGGGATGCGGAAGAGAGGCTCTCTATTCCACGACCTTGAATCCGCATTTGAGGCTGGCGTGGGAATCGTGGCCGGCGAATACTTCGAAATCGCCCGGTTCCTCGCCCCACTGCTTGTCTGCGCGGAAGAATGAACGGCTTTCAGGTGTAATCTCAAACGTGACGACTGCTGATGCGCCTGCTTCCAGATAAATCTTCTTGAATCCCTTCAGTTCACGGACCGGACGGGTGCGGCTGCCTACCACGTCTTTCAGGTAGAGCTGCACTACTTCCTCTCCGCCGCGGGAGCCGGTATTGGTGACCTTTACATTGACCTGAACATTGGCTCCGAGCTTGACTTCCTGCGACGAAACTTCGAGGTCGGAATAGCTGAAATCAGTGTAACTCAAGCCTTCGCCGAATGCGAACAGAGGCTCGTTCGGGGTCCTGAGGTAGCGGGAAAGGTATTTCGCGTCGCTGTCCGGGTTCAGGTGTGGGCGACCGGTGCTCTTGTAATTGTAATGGATCGGGATCTGTCCGAGACAGAGCGGGAATGTTATGCTCAGGCGTCCGGAAGGGTTATAGTCGCCGGACAGGACATCCGCAAGTGCAGCGCCTCCCATCGAGCCCGGATGCCACGTAACCAGAAGACCGTCAGCGGCTTGTGTCTCAGGAGCGATAGTCATGGGACGGCCGGTGACAAGAAGGATGACCACAGGCTTGCCGGTGCTCTTCACTGCATTGAAAAGGCTCTTCTGAGCGGCAGGAATGTCAATGTCGGTCAATGATGCGGCTTCACCGCTGCATGAGTTCGGAAGGCCCAAAGTGATCAGGACGACATCTGAATTGCGTGCTGCGGCAACTGCTTTGGCAATGCCTCCGTCGATAGGACTGAAGAAGTCGCAGCCACGTTCACATACTACATTGCTGAACCTGGCCTTAAGTCCCTCGAAGAAACTTACAGCATTCTTTGAACTCACGAAAGCGTTCCAAGTGCCGAGCATTTCGCTGCGGGAATCTGCAGCCGGTCCTATCAATGCTATTCTTGCGTTCTCCTTAAGCGGAAGTATGTCATTCTGGTTCTTGAGCAGGACCATCGAGCTTCTGGCGACCTTGCGGGACGCTTCCATGTATTCCGGAAGGCAGGTTTCCTTGTCCCATCTGCCTTCTCCTCCATAGCGGAACGGGTCGTCTAACAGTCCGAGCTTGGATTTTATGTTCAGGACTTCCCTGCAGAGCCTGTCTATCTGTTTTTCGCTCACACGGCCTTCTTTAACCAGTTCCTCCGCGTACTTGTAGTAGTCGCCATCTACCATGTCCATGTTGAGGCCTGCATTCAATGCCAGTTCTGCCGCTTCCTTTCCGTCTGCCGCTACTCTATGTTTTACCATTTCATTGATGGCATTGTAGTCTGAAACTACAAAACCTTTGAATCCCAATTCGTTGCGGAGAATATCGGTGAGCAGCCACTTGTTTCCGCTGACAGGAATGCCGTCGAAGTCATTGAAAGAGGACATTACGCTCAATGCTCCGGCCTCGATTGCTGCCTTGTAGGAAGGAAGGTAGCGGTCGCGGAACATCATCTCGGACATGTCCACGGTGTTGTAGTCTCTTCCTGCCTCAGGTGCGCCATAAGCGGCAAAATGCTTCACGCATGAGAGGATGGTGTTTCCGGCGGAAAGGTCATCTCCCTGGTAGCCGCGAACCATGGCTGCCGACATCTGGCCGGAAAGATATGGGTCTTCTCCGGAGCCTTCAGACACGCGTCCCCAGCGTGGTTCCGCTGAGACGTCGCACATTGGTGAAAATGTCCATGCCAAACCGAATGCAGATGCTTCTGCGGCAGAAATTCTTGCCACTTTTTCTGCGGCTTCAGTGTCCCAGGAGCATGATATTCCGAGATTTTCAGGGAATCCGGTCCTTGCTCCGTGGATGATGTCATGTCCGAAAAGGATAGGAATTCCGAGACGTGAACTGTCAACGGCAAGCCTCTGGTATTCAATGATCTCTTCAGGTTTCCAGACATTGAGAAGCGATCCGCACATGCCTTCTTTGATTACACTCTTCACATCGACAGGGCTTCCGTCCGGTCCTGTGACGTCGGCATTTGTCGGTACGAACTGGTTCAATTGTCCGATTTTTTCAGCGAGTGTCATCTTGGCCATCAGTTTGTCCACTCTTGCGTCATTGGCATCTTTCTCTTTGCATCCTGCGCAGAGTGCCAGCGCAGTTAAGATCAGTAGCGTCTTTTTCATATAGTTGTTTCTTTAACCTGATAAAGTTAGTAATATTCAGGTAATAAATGGGACTCTTTGCAAGTTTTTTTTATGATGACGGGAAAGTTTTCCCCCTGACCCGAAAGTGCCATTAGATGATGCCGGCCGTTTCTTAGGAATGTGCCATATACGAAAAGAGGCTGACCTTTTGGGTCAGCCTCCTCGACTTATAATCAATATTGAGGTTTTACAACGCCCGATATGAAGGATTATTCAGTGAAAGATGCAACGTCCTCCTTGCATGTAGGAACGACCTCGAGTTTCTCCTTATATCTTTCGATAACACCCTTGATGTCACCAGATACGTTCTTCTTGATGGACAAAGTACCGAAGTCTGCAGTCTTTGTGAGGTAAACAGTTACATCCGTACCCTTGACACCCTTGAAGATGGTGTTGCCCTTCTTGTCGGCATCATACCAGACAGTGGCATCTTCAGGAGAGGTAACGTTCTTGACCTTCACATACTGTCCCATGTAGTCATTGAGCTGGTCATCATTGATTTCAGGGACCTTGATGTCCACTTTCTCGGACTTGACATAGATGGTTGCGCCTGTGATGGTGCGGAGTTTATTTGAAACAGTCAATTTTGCGGTATTAAGTCCAATGATAACCTTGGTACCTACAGCAATCTTGTCGCTGCCGTCCTTCACGATGATTCCTGAATGAACCTTGCCGGTATTGTCGACGATAGAGAGGGCGCCCTTGAGGTTGCCGTGCTCATTGTTTGCAGCTACATATCCCTTGAAGCCTACGAGGTCTTTGAGGACGGTACCGCTGTTCATTTCGTCGAGTCTAGCATTGAGGGCCTCTACTGTAAGAGCTGTGTTCTCATCCGGTTCTACTTCCTCAACAGCAGGTTTCAAGATTGTAGCCATTGTGTTGGCATAGCGGATTTCGCTGCCGGTAGCACCTACGAGGTATCCGGTTACGATAATCTCGGCCTTGTCATACTTGGATATATAGAATTCAGTGTTAGGATAAGAAACTGCAGCCTGAACTTTGTCGGTGCCTGCGATTTCCACGTTGTAGTGCCACTGGTAAATCTCGTCCTGAACAGACTTGAGAGTACCTCTGTATGTAACGTACTTGATGGTAGGATTCTGGACATAAGCCTCAAAATCAGCAGCTTTCATCTCCTGTGGCTTAGGCTGTGAAACAGCGCTGCTGCCGAGTACGACAATCTCTGAAGAACCATCGAACTGCTTCATTCCGCCGAATTCTGTGGTAGGACCTTTTACAGTCACATTGTCGCCGATTTTGTTTTCGTGGCCCTTCTTGAACACGAGGATTATGCCTGTGTTGTCCTTTACGAGGAAGCCTTTGGTATGAGTTGCAACTACCTGTCCCTTGATCTTGTAGAGCTCGTCAACAGGTTTGCTGATGACGTCTGCGATGGTAGAGATAGGAGTCTCGACTACTTTGCCGAATTCGACGAGCTGGCCGCCTTTGCCTTCGGTAAGGAGTACGTCATCGAGTCTGTTGGTGCTGAAGCCCTTGGCTGTGAACTTGATATAGAGTGTCCTGGTTCCTGCAGGCAGGGTGAAGTCAGCTGTTGCGAGTCTCCATTTTCCTGTCCTGTCATCTTCTACTCCACCGAAATCATAATCGAGCGCCGGTGCATATACGTTGCCGTCCTCTGAGAGGAATACCTCGAAATTGGATTTGATGAAGGTGTTGGCAGCTCCCTGTGAGTAGTACTGGGCGCCGAATGTGAGTCTCAAGTTCTCAGAAGGAACAGCGATCTTCTCGATAGTGAAGTGGTTAGGTCTTTCTGCAGAACCTCCGAAGAAGAGGTTGTTGTTACCTGAGCCGTCGTATGTGGCAAGGAAGCCTTTTGATGCCTGGTTGGTACGCACTGACATCCCCTCGAAACTGTATGTGACGTTTTCAACACCTGAACCTTTCTGGTTCTGCCATCCGTCGAACTGGTCGAGCCAAGGCCAGCCCTTGGTTGTGCCGTATTTCTCGGCGTTCTGAACAGCAATCTCTTTGTCGAATGTGTTGTAGAAGATTGCGCCTTCCGGGATGGGCTCCTGGTATTCTCCGTTGTCAATGACTTCTACAGGAATGATGTACATGAAGGTCTTGTATGAACCGAAGAGCCATCCTGAGATTGTCAATGAGTGTCCGTCGTATTTGCTCTTGAAATCATCAGTCATGTAGTCGAGGCTACCGATATTGTCGGTACCGTCGATTTCAAGGTTGGCATAATTTCCTGCAACTTTGAGAATTCCGTCAAGTTTTACATACTTGATTTCAGGTGCGCCCATGTAGGCATCTACATCTGAGCCTTTGAACTCAGCAGGTTTCGGTTGGGTGTAGTTGTACTCCCATGTCTTGATGATTTCAACACCTTTTGCGAACTGGCGGAGTCCGTTTCTCATGGTAATTGTACCAGAGACGCTCACCATGTCGCCGACCTTGAAACTGTGGGACTCTCCAATGAAGGCGTAGATGCAGTCGGTAGGTTTTGTGGACTGGAACTCCTGGAGGATGAGTCCCTGTGCATTGGCGGCTACCACGGTAAGGCACTGGAGGTCAGTGAATGATGTTCCCTCTTCTGCCTTGTTGACATCAGCAAGTGTTGTAGGGTTTGTTTTCTCCGGCTTGTTTGCAAACGGATCATTCGGAGTTTCTTCTTTACAAGAAGCGAGTGAAATGACCGTGGTCAAGGCTACTGCTGCCTTAAGGGCTGCTTTCCAAAATGAATGTGTCATACGAGTTTATAAAAAATAATAAAATGTGTTTGTCAATGTCTTGTGCACAATAAAACACTTCCGTAGGCGAAAGGCTTCTAGAAGTGTTATTATATTATATTGTAATGCGGAAGCGGCAGGATTCGAACCTGCGAACCGCTTAAGGGCGGTCAACTGTTTTCGAGGCAGCCTCCTTCAGCCACTCGGACACGCTTCCTGTTATTATATTGGGACTCTGTCCCAACTATCTCAATTCCCCCATCCCCCTTTTCAAGGGGGCGATCAGGGCCTGCGGGCTTTCCATCGCCGCTGGCCTTCCCTGCTCGCCAGCTCCGGCCCGGCATCTGATGATGCCTTGTTATTTGACACTCCGTGCGGCCTTTGCGTCCTCCACGTATTTGCTGTCGCAAATAC
>HF995987.1:388-621 GCA_000432515.1 Bacteroides sp. CAG:545 | reverse complement strand
ACTGACAGCGAGACGGCCGATTTTCAGTGCAGGATAGGAAGACCTGCGCTTGGCATTGGGGATCTTACGGGAAAGGTTGTTCCAGATTTTAGGATCGGCAAAATCCCTGTCCACCTTGTCGTTGAGCAGGCTGAAATAAGCGGCTATCTTTCCGGTATCCGTGTCTTCCAGGACATAGGTGACAGCCAGGAGTTCTTTGGCAAAAAAGGTTGCGTTGGGCGTTCCAGTGGAGG
>HF995987.1:0-360 GCA_000432515.1 Bacteroides sp. CAG:545 | reverse complement strand
GTTCCAGTGGAGGTCTCAACCAAAAAACCGTTCAAATCTGCATCGGAGCAGTCGAACGGCTTTGTGGTATCAACTCCTGGACGGAATTTTCTCAGTCTAAGGTTCATAGTACATCAGCAGCACACCAGCTACGAACTTCTTCGTAGTTGCGGAAGATCTCTTCCCGTTTCTCTTCAGAAAGGGGAACGACATTCTGAGCCGCCATTTCGAAGCGGTAGGCATCCTCGTCATAAAGGACGGGGGTTTCTTTGATAGGCTTTGCCATAATTCGGTTCTCCTTTTTAACTATTTCTGCATAAGGGATGCAGACCCGTTTGTAAATGTAGCAATTTATTTCCAACGAATTGCAAAAAATGTGCA
>HF995986.1 GCA_000432515.1 Bacteroides sp. CAG:545 | reverse complement strand
CCTTATAAACAAAGAAGCTGACCTTTTGGGTCAGCCTCTTTATTTTTTATTCACTTATGAAAACAAACATTAAAACGTTACGTTTCTTCAAATCTTAACCTAAAATAGTTTGTTTTGTTTATGAAATTTTAGTTAAAACGGTATAAATCACTATCAATTATGCGAATCTAATCTACTTATATATTGTTTTTTTTGAATTTAATCTTTATATTTGCGTAAACTCCCTTTCCGAAAAGGGCAGTTCAAGAGTGCTTGGAAAAACTTGAACCAAAGAATATCAATATATGTTAAACTAATGTAAATGCTTATGAAAAAGATTTGTCTTCTTTTCACGGCAGTCCTGTTTCTGGGGATTTCTTCTGCATTGAATGCGCAGAATCTGACCGTTTCAGGATTCGTCACAGATGCGAGCTCCGGCGAAGGAGTCCCTTATGCATCTGTCCAGCTTAAGGGCAGTACGAAAGTCTATACGATGACTGACGCCAACGGAGCATATTCCATTTCAGTGCCGGGGAGCGCATCCCTCACGGTATCATGTTTAGGTTATACGACAGCAGAGATACTCGTGGACGGCAGAACAGCATTGGACATTAGACTCGATCCGGACAAGAACGTCCTCGACGATGTAGTCGTTGTGGCTTACGGAACAGTCCGCAGAGAGGCTAATACCGGTTCTGTTTCATCAGTCAAGAATTCGGAGCTCGCAGAAGTGCCTGCCACATCCGTTGATAAAATGCTTTCAGGAAAAATGGCCGGTGTGACCATCACATCCGGTTCAGGACAGCCTGGTTCCACCTCTTCAATCCGTGTGCGCGGTACCTCTTCCATCAATGCAGGTAACGAGCCTCTGTGGGTTGTCGATGGTATTCCGGTGATGTCAACAGACTTCCGTCAGCTCTCAAATGCCGGTGTGGGCGGCGGTTCATCATCCACCTTCCTTAACCCTAACGACATCGAGTCCATCACAGTCCTCAAGGACGCTGCTGCGGCCTCAGTTTACGGTTCCCGTGCAGCAAACGGAGTCATTCTCGTTACCACCAAGAGCGGAAAGGCAGGAAAGGCAAGATTTACCGCAAGAGCCAAATTCGGTGCTCAGCAGCTTATCAATGACAATAATGTAAGACCTCTCACCGGTTCTGAACTTATTGCCTATCGTCGTGATTGCGCCATCAATGCGGGTTTCAATCCTGATGATCCTACTTCTCAGTACTATTATCCTCAGTCACTCCTTGCCAACGGCACTACCAACTGGTACAAGGAACTGACCAGAGTCGGAACTCTCCAGGAATATGAGATCAATGCTACCGGCGGTACCGACAAGGCCTCCTATTATTCTTCAGTTTCATACCACAAGAACGAAGGCGTGTTCTATGGTGTGGACTATGAGAGACTTACAGCCAGAGTCAATGCTGACATGAGGCTTACCAGATCACTCAAGACCGGAGCGAAATTCAACTTGAGCTATGCAAACTCCAATTCCGGCCAGATGGGTGACCTCTATTACTCGAACCCTACAGTGGCGATGTGGTCCATCTTGCCGTGGACTCCGTTCCGCAACGAAGACGGAAGTTTCAATGTGAATATTCCTGAGAACTCAGACACCAACCCGCGTGCGGTAGCAGCGAATGATACATACAATGACAAGGACTACCGTCTTCAGGGCAGCATGTATCTCGAGTGGAAACCGATCAGACAGCTCACCTTCAAGACAAACAACGGACTGGAGTTCGTATATGTGGATTCCCGCCAGTATTGGGCCCCGGAGACGCATAAGGGTTCTGCTACCCTATTTTCTTTCTGGAGCAAGGACATCCGATATACTACATCCAACACCATCACATTTGAGGACAAGTACGGTGACCATTCTGTAAGGGTGCTTGCCGGACAGGAAGCTATGCGTGACAAACTGGACCTGTTGGGCTTGAGCTCACCTAAGGTGAATCCTTTGATTCCATATCCTACCACATCTCCTGCTGCAGACGACCAGGGAGATTACAATCTCGTGGATGAAACACTTCTCTCTTTCTTCGGAGTGTTTGATTACAACTATCTGAACAGATATTACCTGCAGGCTTCAGTCCGTGCAGACGGCAGTTCACTGTTCGGCTCCAACAACAAATGGGGTGTGTTCTGGTCAGTCGGCGGTTCTTGGAACGTAAGCAAAGAGAACTGGATGAAGTGGAGCAGACAGTGGCTCAGCGCATTGAAGATCCGCGCATCCTATGGCGTGAACGGTAACAACAATATCTCTCCATACAAGGCCTATGGACTTTATGGTACTACTCAGTACAACGGTATTACCGGTATGGTTCCTTCCAGCCCAGCAAACCCTAACCTTTCTTGGGAAAAGAACGCCACATACAATATCGGTGTAGATTTCGGTCTCTTCGATGACAGGCTCACCGGTAGCTTGGATTACTATTTCAGAAAGACCAAGGATATGCTTCTCTCAAAGCAGGTTCCTTACACCACCGGTTTCGGCAGTAACTTCATGAACGTCGGCGCTATCAGAAACAAGGGTATCGAGTTCCAGTTGGAGGGTGTGATTCTCCGCAACAATGACTGGTACTGGACAGCCGGCTTCAATATCGCTCTTAACCGCTCTCTCGTGCTCGACCTTGCAGGTGCAGAGTATTTGAGCGTAGCTGATTCACGAGCAACAGGCAATAACAGCACACCTCTCCGTATAGTTCCTGGACGCAGGCTCTTTACATATTATGTAAGAGACTGGTACGGTGTGAATCCTTCAAATGGTGACCCTATCTGGTATGACAAGGAGGGCAATCTCACATCTGATTATTCAAAGGCCCGTTACATCTATGCAGGTACGCCTGAGCCTAAGGCCACAGGTGGTTTCAACACGAGCGTTTCATGGAAAGGCATCACCCTTTCAGGATATTTCGAGTTCGTGGCCGGCAGCAAAGTCGTAACCTCTATGAACAATGACACCGACGGTGCCGATATGAACACCAATGTATCCACACTTTCACTCAACTACTGGAAAAAACCGGGAGATACAGGCGTGCAGCCAAAACCGGTAGCAGGAGCTCCGAAAAAGCCTTATGCAAGATCCACAAGAGATATCCAGGATGGCAGTTATTTGAGAATCAAGGATGTTTCCCTCTCGTATAGCCTGCCTGAGCGTATCCTGAAGCCAATCAAGATGTCTGGCGTGAGACTCTATGTCAGCGCGCTGAATCCTTACACGTTCCATCACGTAAGAGCTCTTGACCCGGAAGTCGGTCCTCTCGGATATACTTTGGGAGCATCCCACTCTATGGTCAAGTCTTTCGTAGGCGGTATAGAAGTTTCATTCTGATAAACGAACGAAGATTATGAAAAGAACAATTTTATATATTTGCGGTATAGCGTCGCTTCTCGGTGCTGTTAGTTGCCAGGATTTTCTCACAAGAGATCCTAAGCTTTCGCAGAGTACGGAGATAACATTGTCCACATACGATGGACTCAATGACGCGACGTTCGGAGCTTATTCCGCTCTCGCTTCGACAAGCTGGTATGGACAGCAGTGGATCGTGGATGCCGAAATGCGTTCCGGAAACGGCAAAAAGTCTGATTTCAAGAACACCGGAAGGTGTGTGGCACCTTATATCTGGAATTATACAGAGACCGGTACTTCTCCGATGTGGTCAGTATGCTACCAGGTCGTATCTATGGCTAACAATGTGATTGACAATCTCGAAGGCAAAGAGTCAAGCACTGTTACAACTCAGGACTTGAACAATCTGAAAGCCGAGTGTCTCTTCATAAGGGCGCTCTCATATTTCTGCAATGTCCTTACTTATGGTCAGCCATATACTTATTGCGTGAAAAGCGATAAGGAAAGCCTCGGTGTCCCTTACGTGGAACATACTGATCCTGCAGGACTTCCTGCACGTGAGACTGTGATCTCAAACTATGAGAAGATCGTCCGCGACCTGCTTGAGGCCGAGAAAATAATCGACCCTGAATATACACGTGCGACTGTTGCCGATCCAGCTGCTGTTGTCAGTGTATATGCTATCCAGGCATTGCTCTCCAGGGTTTACCTCTACATGGGTGAATGGCAGAAAGCTGCAGACTATGCTACCAAGGTTATCGGAAGCGAAAAGTTCTCCCTTTGGACAGCAGAGCAGTACAAGACCGTATGGGGCGCGGAGAAAGGCACAGGTGAGGTCATCTTCGAAGTTTACGGAAAGCGCACGAACGCCGCATGGGGCAGCTGGGAAGACCTTTCTTACCTTACATACCCTGAAGGATCCGGTGATGCGCAGGCAGCTGACCCTCTTATCAAAACCTATGAGGAGGGTGATGTCCGTCTGGCACTTTACCGCACTGATGAAAAGAATGAGTCCGGAATCAAATGGACAGGCAAATATCCTGGAAAGGGTGACAACACACCTGACTGCAACAACGTAATCGTGCTCCGTCTTTCTGAGATGTATCTGAACAGAGCTGAGGCCATTATGCGTGGAGCGACTATTCCTGGAACCACCGCCGTAAAGGACATCAATGCTGTGGCTACCCTCAGAGGAGCATCTGCTTATGGTTCAGTAGGTCAGACCGATATTGCCAAAGAGCGCCGTAGAGAGCTCGCTTGGGAAGGCCATTACATCTACGACCTCGCACGTTGGGGCCAGGGTGTATCCCGTTCAGCAAGTGATTATCCTCTTTGCTCTGACAATCTCGATGTTCCGTTCCCTGGCAAGAAATGGGCACTTCCTCTTCCTAAGAGAGAACTTGATTTGAATAAGAACCTTGTACAAAATCCTCTTTAGCGTATTGTTATGAAAAGTTTATATACATATATTGGAGCAGTTCTCGCGGCAGCGTCCATTCTTGCTTCCTGCGATAAGAACGAGCCATCCAAATTCAATGACAAAGATGCCTTCGTGGCATTTGACAAGACTTCCTTGACACTTTCAGAGGGTTCTGAAGATGTGCTTAAGATTCCTGTGACATTGGCTTCTGTTGCCGGACTGGAGGAAACCATCAAATTTGAAATCAAGGAACCTGAAAAGAAAGCTGCAAAGCAGGGCGTGAACTTCGAACTTCTCACCAAGTCAGGTACTCTTTCTTTCAATGCGGAAAACCGCACCCGATATATCGAAGTGAAGGCTATTCCTGATGGGGAATATACCGGGGACTTGCAGTTCACTATAGTTATCAACGGAACAGAGTCGATTAAGGCTGGTTCTGAAAACACTTGTACAGTGACAGTGTCTGACATTGATCACCCTCTCGGCTTCATGCTCGGAGAATATACCGCTACGGGCGTCAACTACTGGGATGGACCTTGTACCTGGACGATGACATTCTTCAAGGATGCTGATGACGACCATAAGGTGTGGATAGACAACTTGTTCCAGAATGACAGTTTTGCCGGAGCGGATACGCGCTATTACGGAATTGTCAATGAAGATCTTACCTCATTGAACATTCCTTTCGGTCAGGAGTCTGAATACAAGTATTCGAATGGTAACCCTATTACTCTTCTTGGCTTCGATGGAGAAAACGGATATGAAACCGGTTCGGTAGATGTTGCGATTGTTCGTGACGGAGACAAGGTCTCTCTTGATTTCGGTAATGAATGGGGTCTCTGGGTAGTGATTGAAGGAGCAGGAAACTTGAATATCGTCAGTCCTGGTATTAAGGCCGTTAAAAAATAAAACCGACTAAGATATGAAAAAGATATTATATTCATTGTTGGCGCTTGCAGCAACTGTTGCTGCCTGCACGGACTTTGCGGAGGATGAAATAATAGATTTCGCCGCAACCGACGCGCCTGTAGTGGCTGCGACAGTAGTGGATGACAATACTGTAAGCGTGTCAGTCACCCCGAAAGAGGGTAATGTCTATTACTCTTATGTTCTCATTGCAGGACCGGCAAAAGCACTTAAAGCCGAGACCGTCCTTAAAGGAGGCTATGAAAGCGATGCTGTTGCAAATGAAAAGAAGGAGCCTGTAGCGGCTGTCCTCAAGGCATCCGAGACCAAGTCTGTAAGTTTTCAGGTAGGAGGATTGAAGTCAAATACTGCATATACCCTATATGCAGTGGCTTCCAACTCTCAGGGCGTAGTAAGTAAATTGGCTACATCGACAGTTGTCACCACTGATGGTACAGCACCTGTTCTGAAGAAGTATGATTTCCAGTCCACAGCTACCAATCTCGATTATGTGCTGGAGTTCGATGACCCTATCGCGTTTACCGGAAAAGGCACAGTTACGGCACATTATTATGCCAGACATTCCAAAGCCGGAGCAGACGGCAATCTCGTGGAATACAAGAAAGCAGTGGTTCCTGCCGACAGCCTTGTCATTTCCGGCAAAAACCTTTACGTCAGCCTTGACGCTGCTGAAGCCATTCCGGGAGCAATTGTAGCCATCTCTTACACTGAGGGCCTCGTGGCCAATCTCGTAGGTGGCAGAGCAGAAGCGTTTACAGATGTGACAGTCAGCTCCAAACTTGAATCTGAAGGCCTTGTGGCATCTTATAAGACTCAGCCTTTTGCACTTGGTCTGACTGAAGATGAGCCTAAGGAGGGAAGCGGAATAGAAGGTGGAGAGGAAGAAGAGCCAGAGGTTAAGCTCTTCAGCGACTGGGAAGAACTTGATATGGTTACATATTCATACAACAAGTATCCTCTCGCAGGTGTACTCAAGGCTGCCAAACTCTCTATTGAGACAGAAGACGCGAACGGCAGGGTGGTAGCTTATACCGGTCAGCAGCTCAAGATCGCGGCTGCCAATAAGTTGAGCGTGAAGATTGACGAGAGGATCCTGGATTCGGCTCTTATGTGTCATACAAGATTGCAGCCGGCTCTATAGTCGATATCTTCGGAAACACCAACTCTGAATTCACAGCCGAGAAACTTTATTTCTGCTCTTACGGTTATAAACTTGCCGACGTGCTCGGAACATATACCGTTACCGGCGTGGCTGTCAAGTATGGAGTGCCTGTTTCTTACAAACTCGTGATTGCAGAGACGGACGACGCCAAGAAAGGCGATTTGCTGATAACCAATTACCTCGGCTTTGAAGGAAAACTCTATGTGGATTTCGACCCTGACAACGGTACTGTGAAAATCAAAGAGGGTGTCACGTTTAATGATAAAAACCTTGTTTCCTTCAATGGTGATGGCGATCAGCTCTTCAGCATACCTTCACCAGGAGTGCTGACATCTGATGCGTATGTCATTGTCCTGACTTATGAGGGGGCGAATGTTACCGGATTCGCTACGGATGAAAATGGTTTAGATGTCGTAGTTGCGGATTTCAGGGCAACCAGGAATTAACGATAACTGAACACTTGATTTATGGGGAGACGTTTCTTAGGAGATGTCTCCCTATTTCTGTGTACGCCAACGGATTCCCCATCGAAAAATCAAATGAATATCGTGCCGGAATTCTTGCAAAACTCGAGCAAAAATGCGTATATTTAGAAGTTTTAAAGAATACTAAAAGCGATTGAGTATGAAAAAGTTGATATTGACACTGTCTTGCCTGCTCTGGGTGGTGGCTGCGCTGTCCGCACAGGAGCCTACGACTACCTATCCGTACCTGTATCCGCAGTTTACTGACGGCACTGTCGTGCTGGACGGCGGCAAGGAAGAAGCACGCAAGCTGAACATCCATCTGAGGGCGGACAAACTCCATTATGTCGATGGCGGCATCATCAAGGAAGCCTTCCTGAAGGATGTCAATGCCGTGAAAATCGGGAATGACGTGTTTGTCCCAGTCTATGGAAGCATGATGAAAGTCGTGGCCAAGAATGACAACGGCATGGTCGTGGTCGAAATACTTGGAGATTTCGAGGCCTCACGTGAGGCGACCGGCGCTTACGGCACGTCATCCACCTCGTCTGCCACGATGAAACTTACATCAGTGCAGACCGATGCCCAGGTGAACCAGAACTATATGAACATCCTCAATGAGAAAGACCACGGAGTCCCGCTCCGGACGGTCAGCACATACTATATCTTTACGCAGAAGCTGAAAGTGAAGGCGGCCGAGAAGGATGTCAGGGAAGCACTTCCTGCTGACAAGGCTGACGGCTGGAAAACCTTCCTCAAAACACATAAAATCAAGTGGAAAAATCCTCAGAGCGTCCTGTCAGTTGTGGACTATCTTTCTGAGTAACCAAGTATGATTCAGTACCTTATGAAAAAAATAATAGGATTGGCCGCAACGGCTGTATGCATCGGGGCGATAAGTTCCTGTGCCGTTTCCGGAAATGACCCTTTTGAGAAAAACGGGACATTGACCGAGAAGGATAATGTCTTCGGAGAGGATATCCCGGAAGAAGAACTGCTCCCGAAAATGAACATCAATGTGGATGAAACTCTGGCGCTCAGTCTGGAAAAGGCGACCGGGGAGAACGGATATGTGGACCTGTCTTCATTTCCGTCGTTGAGGGAACAGGGGGTGGTGAAAATGAGAAGGCTCTTCCCATATGCCGGTGAGTATGAGGAGCGTACACGCGAGGCGGGACTGCACCGCTGGTATGTCCTGGAGTACAATCCGGAAAAGTCAATGACGAAGGCCGCTGACGGACTCATCATATCCGGAGTCAATGAAGTGGAATATTGTCCTAAACTCTCCATTGTCGGAAATCCGACAGTGGTTTCTTATGCGGATGCTTCCACAAAGGCTGCCTCAGGGTCTTATCCTTTCGATGACCCGCAGCTTTCTGCTCAGTGGCATTACTACAATAACGGAACGGTATCCTCCTCTGTAAGTGGCTGTGACATAAATGTTTTCCCCGTATGGAGGAACTACTCTAACTATGCCCAGTTTACCGGAGACATCGTTGTCGGCGTGGTTGACGGCGGCATTGACTATAATCATGAAGACCTCAAGGCCAATATGTGGAAGAATCCTGAGAAGACCGGTGACAATGCATACGGCTACAATTTCGCGTCTTCCAGCTACAATATCCACGCGGAGGACCATGGTACGCATGTGGCCGGTACGATTTCCGCTGTGAACAATAACGGAAAAGGTGTCTGCGGCGTGGCTGGAGGCAATTCTAAAAAAGGTGTGAAAGGCGCCAAGTTGATGTCCTGCCAGATATTCGACGGGGAAAAGCAGGGCTCGGCAACTGAAGCCATAAAGTGGAGTGCCGACCATGGCGCTGTCATATCACAGAACAGCTGGGGATATACGGAGGTGACTACCGCTCCTTCTTCACTGAAGAGCGCGGTGGACTATTTCATAAAGAATGCGGGATGTGACAAAAACGGAAAACAGAGGTCGGACTCCCCGATGAAGGGCGGCATTGTCATATTTGCGGCAGGTAATGACAGTAAGAATACATCAAGTTCCGATTACGACGGGATGGTGAGCGTCACATCAGTAGGCGCTGACTATAAACGTGCATATTACACGAATTACGGCTCATGGTGCGATGTGGCGGCTCCGGGCGGAGATGTCAAGAAAGGAAATCAGGTCCTGAGCACATTGCCGGGAAACAAATACGGCAAGATGCAGGGAACGTCCATGGCCTGCCCGCACGTGTCAGGCATTGCCGCGCTGATACTTGCACGTTACGGCGGACAGGGATATACGCCGGATGCCCTCAGGAAGAGGCTGGAGGAATCCGTGACCGACATCAGTGCCCAGAACGCGGGTTATTATCTCGGAAAAGGTCTTGTCAATGCTTATAAGGCAGTTGCCGGCAGCGGCGGTGTGGCTCCTGAAATGCCTACCGGACTCTCGGTCAGCACCCAGTCGAACAATATCAAGTTCAGTGTCGCTGTCCCTGAAGATGCGGATGACGGCAAACCGAGCGCGATATGCATCTACTATTCCAAGACCAATTTCACATCGACCAAGAACGTCATGTTCGGTATGTTCTATGTCGAAAACCAGAAAGTGGGCGAAGTGCTGAACGGCTCGATTTCCGGTGCTGAATTCAATACGGAATATTATGTGGCGGCCCAGGCAGTGGACTTGGCCGGAAACAAGTCAGCATTGACCGAAAGAGTGAAAGTATCTACAGGCGGAAACAATGCTCCGGTTATCAAGGCATTGTCTCCTGTGGAGTTTATGCTCAAGCCTCACGAAACGGTGACGGCATCCTTTGAGATCGAGGAACCGGACGGACATTTCTACAACATTGACCTGAATCCGGGTTCTGCAGGCGCTGTCCTCGACACATTGACAAGAGAAAATCCGAAGGTGAAAATCGCAGGCCCGAATACGCCTTCAGGCACATATACGGCAGAGATGACAGTTACTGATTATTACGGACTGGCAGCTGCGGCTAAGGTGAAATATACCGTATTGGAAAATCATAAACCGGTGCTGGTCAAGGAGATGGAGAACCGTTTCTATACTTCCAAGGCATCCGGTACCGAGGAAGTCGATGTGGCGGACTATTTCTATGACGAGGACGGTGAGGATCTTACCTACAAATTCGAGTTCTCCAATCCGGATGTGGCCAATATGACCTATTCAGACAGAAAATTCCTGATTACCACGATGAATTACGGCACGTCTGAAATTACGGTAACGGGAACGGATGTGCGTGGAGAATCCGTATCGGCTTCGTTCAAAGTGATGGTCACGGACGGTTCCAAGGAGCTGACCTGCTACCCTAATCCGGTGAAGAATGTGCTGAACCTGAGACTCGGCAAGGAGAGCAACTCCGTTTCTGTCAAGGTGATAGCAGCCTCAGGAGCCGTGTTCTTCAAGGGCAGTTTCACAGGCGTGACGCCATTCGAGCCGGTCAAGGTGGATATGTCCGCCGCTTCAGCCGGAGCATATACCGTAGTGGTGAATGCGGACGGTAAGGAAATCAAGTCCAACATCGTAAAACTCTGACAGTTATGAGAAAAGTATTGACTATAATGATGTTTTTTGCCGCAGTGGCTTCATCGGCCCAGACCTTGCCTTCGCTGCTTGTCCCGTCTGATGCGGCCGGGCTTGGAACTGCCTCTGCCAATGTGGCTGCGACTCCTACTGCCTATCAGGTGGAAAACAATGTTGCAGGCATGTCGTTCAGCACGTCCCGATTTTCCGCAGGCGTGTCCTACGGAATGTGGCAGCCGGCCTATGCTTCCGATAAAATCATCAGTGCAGGTGCTATGTGGCGCAGTGAAAAGAGGTTGGCTATAGGCTTGTCATTCAAGTACTTCGCCCAGCCGTCATACGATATTACCACGGAAAGTGGCAATGCCTCTCGTGAAGGCTCCTACACTCCTAAAGAGTTCAATGCCGCAGTGGGCGTCTCTTACAAAATCGTGGATTTCCTGTCGCTCGGACTGTCTGCGAGATTGACCAAGTCGGACATTGCCCCGGAGACTTCTTCCAATGTTTTCGGCGTGGATGCAGGCGTGTTTTTCCAGAAGAACAATATCCGTGCGGGCATTTCGGCCAATAACCTCGGCAGCAAGGTGAAATATGGCGAAAACACCTACTCCCAGCCGTCTCTCGTGAAGGCAGGAGCTGGATATACGATAGGCTTGGGGACTTCTTCGATTGCTGTCAATGCAGAGGCTGACGTCCTCTTCTCAGGTGGCTTCATGGCAGGGCTGGGCGCGGAGTATTCCTTCGATGACCTGGTGTTCGTGCGTGCAGGATACCACTATGGAGATGACAAGAAAGCGATTCCGAGTTACGGTTCACTCGGCGCAGGCGTGAAGTTCTTCGGCGTGCGTCTGGATGTGGCTTATCTGGTGGGTTCCCAGGTGCTGAAAAACAGTTTGGGAGTCACATTGGGATATTCATTCTGATAATTTTGTCGGGCCATATTTTTTAGATAACTTTATGGGCTGAAAAAATCGACCCGATATATGTGTATGAAACATATTCAACTGATGTCATTGGCCTTGGGCATCGCCTTTCTGGCGGCTTCGTGCGCCAAGGTCAAAGATGGTGTATCTGCGGGCAATGCTGAGGATGCATTGAAGATCATAAACACAAAATCCCCCGGCTCTACCGGGCATAATCTGTTGGTAAAGTTCTCCTCTCTTCCGTCCGAAGCCGAGGTGGCGAATATGATGGAGAGTGGAGTCGTGGCATTGACACCGGTCTTTCACAGCAATCCCTCACGAAAGGATCTGGAAAAGAAGTTCGGTCTGGACAGATGGTACGAGGTCTCGTATCAGAGCGGGACTGACATGGACGAAGGCGTGAAGCTCCTGGCTGCGTCAGAGTCGGTGCAGACAGTCCAGTACAGCATCACCTATAAGAAATCCTCTGACTGTAAGGCGTTTCCGTACTTCATTCAGCCGGAAAAGGTCATGATGGCCGCTTCCGGCAAGTTCAATGACCCTGCCCTGAAGGACCAGTGGAACTACAAGAATACCGGCGACAAGAACATTGCCACTGCCGCTTACGCAGGGGCTGATATCAATGTGGAGAATGTCTGGAAAGAGATAACTGCCGGTGACCCGTCCATTATCGTGGCCGTGGTCGATGAAGGTGTGAAATACACTCATCCGGACCTTGCGGCCAACATGTGGACCAACCCGAAGGAGAGCGCGAACGGCAATGACGATGACGGCAATGGCTATATAGACGATATTCACGGATTCAACTTCGTGAAAAACGGACCGATATCGTGGGCGTCGGAGCAGGATTCCGGACACGGAACACATTGTGCCGGGATCGTGGCGGCAGTAAACAACAATGCTGAAGGCATCTGCGGTGTGGCAGGCGGAAGCGGAAACGGTGACGGCGTGCGCATCATGTCCTGTCAGATATTCGACAACAACACCGGCGGAACCTCCCAGATAGTCGCAAACGCCATCAAGTACGCAGCAGACAACGGCGCCTCCATAATATCCTGCTCCTTCGGCTATCCGTCAGGCCGGTTCAAGTCGGATGCGGCATACAAAACCGGAAACAGCGGAAACAATGCCCTCGAATACGACGCCATTCGCTATTTCGAGGCCGCGTCCAACAACCCTGTCCTCGACGGGAACATAGCGATTTTCGCATCAGGCAATGACTCGCAGGGCTATGCGGCCTATCCTGGCGCATTGACAGACATAATAAGCGTCTCGGCATTTGCACCGGACTTCCTTCCTGCTAACTATACGAACTACGGCCCCGGATGCAATATCTCGGCCCCGGGCGGAGAGCAAGGCCTGGCACCCTACACATCATACAAGGCGATGATACTGTCCACCGTGCCTTCCGAACTGTTCGACGGAGCGGATTACGCATTTATGTACGGAACATCGATGGCATGTCCGCACGTGAGCGGCGTAGTGGCATTGGGCCTGTCCTATGCCAAGAAGCTCGGCCGGAAATTCACATTGCCGGAATTCAAGAGCCTGCTGCTGTCCTCGGTCCAGGATATCGACTCGCGCCTTACCGCGGCATCCAAGGAATATGTGGCTGGAGCGGGCATAAGCAGCGTCTCGATGATTACGTACAAAGGAAAAATGGGTACCGGAGCGGTGGATGCATGGAAACTGATGATGAATATCGAGGGCACTCCTTGCATTGACGCTGTAGTCGGGAAAAACCAGGCATTGGACCTCTCGCCATATTTCGGCGGCGGCTCCAAGTCGTTGAAATACTTGTCGGTAGAAGTTTCCACCGAAGACAAAATGGCATTGGGCCTCCAGAAAAGCCCTTATATCGAGCAAGGGAAACTCTGGATACATCCGACCAGATGCGGCTCCTGCAGGATCCGGATCAATGCAGTGGGTGGCGGACCCGCCATCGGAACGGACGACGCCATCGGAGGAATGTCCATGAACCGGGAAGTCTCCGTGATAGTGAAATCCCATAAAAGCGCCAACGGAGGATGGTTATGATGAAAAGATTTCTGGCCCTTTTGGCAGGATTTCTGCTGTTGGGCGTGTCCTGTAACAAGGTGGATGATGCGCCTTTGAACATTATAGGCGACTGGGAACTCTCCAGTGTGGAATTTGCCACAAGGAGCGCGATGGTCGGCAATGAAACGGTGACGATATACCTCAGGTTCAGCCAGAACGGCTCATTTGCCATGTGGCAGCAGAAAGGAGCTGGCCGTTTCCAGAAGTACGAGGGAATGTGGGTGCTGAGCGGCAATGTCCTGAGCGGTATCTATTCGGACGGCAAGGAATGGAGCAGCGAGTATCTCGTGGAGACCAAAGACGGACACTTGACGATGCGTACATACCCTGACAAGAAAGATACATTCATATACGAAACAAGTACAATTACGGACAATAAGATCAAATTATGAAGGTTGGTGTAAAATTTTTATTCTTGGCTGCAACGTTCGCTGCAGTCGGCTGTGCGGAAGAATATTCCGAGAACAGAGCCGATTCGCCGGCTGCCAAAGTCTTGAATCAGCCTGATGCATCAGGTGAAAATTCATTGATAGTCTATATCAGCAGCAACGTGGCTGTGCCGACGGAAATGGACAGAATCGCAGAAGCGGCCGGTGCGGTCAGCTATGACAGGGTGTTCCAGAAATTGGCTTCCTCGGAAAGCGAAATCTGCCGATTCGGACTCGACAGGTGGTACACATTGACATTCGCTCCTGAAACGGACCTCCGTCAGGCTGTGGAACTGCTCTCGAAGGAGGACGGAATCGAAAGGATACAGTACAACAACAGGCTGAAAGGACTGGACGAAATGAAATCCGCATCCTGGAAACCGGCTCCTGCGACAAAGGCCACAAGTAACATACAGGCTCCTTTCAATGACCCTGCGCTCGCTTCCCAGTGGCATTATCATTCCACACAGAAAGGCAAGCCGGTCGATACATCCGTACCGGGCTCGGACATCAATGTCTATGATGCATGGAACCTTACGACCGGAGACCCTTCCATCATCGTGGCAGTCGTGGACGAGGGTGTAGCTTACAATCACCCTGACCTCGCGGCCAATATGTGGAAAAACGAGAAGGAAATCCCGGGCAACGGAATTGATGATGACGGAAACGGCTATGTGGATGATGTCTATGGCTACAATTTCAGTATGGATGAGCCTCAGATCAGCTGGAACAAACTCAGATCCTCAAGTGGCGGAGTCGGTGACAAGGGACACGGCACTCATGTGGCCGGAGTCGTGGCAGCCGTGAACAACAATAACGTGGGCATAAGCGGAATTGCCGGCGGAAGCGGAAAAGGTGACGGTGTACGCATCATGTCCTGCCAGATCTATTCAGGTGGCCAGAACTGTACCGAAGAATATCTTGCCAAGGCTATCCGCTATGCGGCTGACAACGGCGCAAGCATCCTCCAGTGCTCATGGGGCTTCCAGGCAGGTGCAGTCCTCTCTGACAAGTCCTACAAGACCAGACAGCCACTTGTCTATGCGGCTATCGAATACTTCGAAAACGCTGACAGAAAGGAACTTGGCTTCGACAATCCTATCAATGGCGGAGTGGCGTTCTTCGCTGCCGGAAATGACGGCAAGGAAATGTCCGCTTATCCGGGAGCGCTCGCTGACATCATCTCCGTGACAGCTTTCGCTTCAGATTACAAGCCGACAGGTTATACCAACTATGGTCCAGGATGCAATATAGCAGCGCCTGGCGGAGAATTCTACTACACTTCTTCGGATGGAAACACATACATCTGCGACGGTTGCGTGCTCTCCACCATGCCTGAAGGATATATCTATTCGACCGACTATGACGGAAAGGGCTACGGCTACATGCAGGGAACATCCATGGCTTGCCCGCACGTAAGCGGTGTGGCGGCACTCGGCCTGTCCTACATGAAGAAACTCGGCAAGACCTGCACGAAGGATGAGTTCAAGTCAATGTTGCTGACATCTGTCAATGACATGAATGCCCAGTGTCTCGGCATCAAGCAGACCTGTCTGTATGCAGCCAATTATGCAATCGGCCCGCTGAGCCTTTCCAAATACAGAGGCAAGATGGGAACCGGAAGCATCGACGCTTGGAAATTCCTGATGAACATCGAGGGAACACCATGTCTGACTGCTGTGGTAGGTCTGGAGCAGGCTGTCAGTCTTGAAAGCATATTCGGCGGCTCATATAGTTCGCTGAAATATCTGGGCGTGGACATATCTGACGAAGATTACAGAACATTGGATCTGGCGGCGATGCCGGAAATCAAGGCGGGACGCCTCGTGATATGCCCTAAGAAGTCTGGAAACGTCAAGATTACCATAAACGCGGTTGCCGGCGGACAGACTCCGGGCAATGGCGAGAACATGGGTGGTCTGACAATAAGCAAAACAGTGTCACTTGTGGCGAGAGGCGTGTCAAGTGAAAATGGAGGATGGTTGTAAAATATTGAACAATAAGAAAATAGAATATGAGAATTTGGAAATTCGCAGTCCTCATGTTGACTGCTCTTGCCCTGCTTGCGGGATGCAATAAAAAAGACAAGGACATAAATGTCGTAGGCTCCTGGAAACTGGATGACATAAGTGCTGTCACCAAGGCGGGACAGACTTACGGAATCGTTGTTTATATCGACTTCAAGGCAGACGGTACATTCGACACCTGGCAGCTTATGCAGGCAGGCCGTTACCTTCATTATACCGGAACCTGGCAGTATGTCAAGAAGGGCATAACAGGGGTCTATACCGACGGATCTGCATGGGGCAGCTCTACGTACAATGTTGATGTTGACGGCAATCTGATGGTGCTTACCGCGAAGAATGGCACCGATGAAATGACCACGTATGTAAGGGCTGAGGTCCCTGCAGACGTGAAGGCAAACGCACTGGATAAATAATTATGAAGAAATTCGCTTTTTCGGTGTGCATCTTCTCATTGGTTCTGACAGGATGTTCATCATTTCTCACGAATGAAGTCTCTCCCTCAGGCAAAGGAGAGGCCAATGGAAAAATTGTAAATACAAGTCACAATGCTGACGGCAACTCCATCCTCGTCTATGTGGATGGCGATGTTTCAGATACTGAGGAACTCAGCAGGATAGCAGAGAATGCCGGAGCCGTATCGATAGCTCCGCTGTTCGAGTCATTTCCCGGAAGGGAAGCTGAGGAAAAACGCTTCGGTCTGGACAGATGGTATGAATTGACATTGGACGGCAAGACGGATGTGCAGAAGGTAGCTGCCAGGCTTTCCTCTGAAAAGAAGGTGGCTAAAGTGCAGTACAATACATTGATGGACAGAGTGATAAGCAAGCGCGTCAGACCGTGCCCCGAGACTATGGCCACCAAGGCAGGTGCCAGCGGCGCAGCTATGAACGATCCGCTTTTCAGCAAACAGTGGAACCTCAGCAACCAGACCAAAGACTATCCTTCCGGAGCCGTGATCGGTGAGGACGTGAATGTAAGGGATGCCTGGGCGCTTACGGGCGGCGACCCGTCCATCATTGTCGCAGTCGTGGATGAGGGCGTGGACTATACGCATCCTGACCTGAGCGCGAACATGTGGACCAATCCTTCTCCGACGAACAATGACCTGCACGGCTACAATTTCATAAAGAGCAATGGCTCGGTATCCTGGCTGGAAAATGGGGATTCCGGACACGGTACACATGTGGCCGGTATCATCGCGGCGGTGAACAATAACGGCACCGGCGTTTCAAGTGTGGCAGGCGGAACAGGAAAGGGCGACGGTGTGCGTATTATGTCCTGCCAGATATTTTCGGGAAATGCTGAGCCTACAGCATCGACGGTCGCACGTGCAGCGAAATATGCTGCGGACCACGGAGCTTCTGTACTCCAGTGCTCTTTTGGAGTGGACGGAGGCGAGGTCAGGTCGGACAATGCCTATATAAACGAGAACAAGGTAGAGGTAGAAGCTTATAATTATTTCATAGGCTCAAGCAGGGACAACCCTATCAACGGAGGAATAGTGGTTTTCGCTGCCGGAAATGAAATGGCGGCCATGTCGGGCTATCCTGGCGGAATGACGGATTATATATCCGTGACATCGTTCGCCTGCAACGGCAAGCCGGCTTTTTACACGAATTACGGACCAGGCTGCAATATCGCAGCTCCTGGTGGAGACTATTGTTCTCCGATGAAGAGTTCATCGGATGACACTATGGATGAAGCCTCCATCCTGTCCACCGTGCCGCCAGATTTGAGAGATGAAGATGGATATCTCGACGGTTCCGGATATGCATATATGGACGGAACCTCAATGGCCTGTCCGCATGTGAGCGGCGTGGCTGCGCTGGGCCTTTCGTATATGAAGAAACTGGGCGTGAAATGCACGGCCGATGAGTTCAAGTCGATGCTGCTTACGTCCGTGGACAAGTTCAGCGACTCGGCTTTCTCCGGAAAAGGCTATTATTATGAAGATGAAAATAGTGTCCGTTCTTATAATTTCTCCAAGTTCGCCGGCAAGATGGGAACGGGCAAGGTCAATGCGTGGAGACTGCTGATGCAGATAGAAGGCATACCTTGTGAGGCATTGGTCGTGGGAGAGACGCAGGAGGTCAGCCTCGAGTCATTGTTCGGTGAAGGATATGAATCATTGACCTATACCGGAATCGAGATTTCGGCAGATGATATGAGCACGCTCGGACTGAAATCGGCGCCTGTGGTGAACAAAGGGAAACTTACATTGACCCCGAAGCGCTCCGGCAATGCCATATTGACTGTCAATGCGGTAGCGGGCGGCACCAATGTCGGTACAGGTTCGTCCATGGGAGGCATGAAGATATCCAGGAAACTCTCGATAGTTGTAAGGGGAGTCAGAAGCTCCGGCGGCGGATGGCTCTAATGTTTGGAGCACAATAAATTGGAAGAAAAAGATTTCATAGAAATTAGGGGCGCAAAGGCCCATAACCTCAAGAATGTCAGTCTGGATATTCCGAGAGGGGAGTTCGTGGTCATAACCGGATTGAGTGGCAGTGGCAAGTCGTCATTGGCTTTCGACACCATCTATGCGGAGGGGCAGAGGCGTTATATGGATACGCTTTCCGCCTACGCCAAGCATTTTATGGGGGTGTTGGAGAAGCCGGAGGTTGAGGAAATCAACGGCCTGAGTCCGATTATCGCCATCGAGCAGAAGACCACGGGCAACAATCCGCGTTCCACGGTCGGTACCATAACAGAGATTTACGATTTCCTCAGGCTTCTGTATGCGAGGGCGTCGCGGGCATATTCTCCTGTAACGGGGAAGGAAATGTCCCGCTACACTGATGAGCAGATAGTTTCGCTCATAATGCAGAAGTACAATCAGCGGAAATGTTATCTTCTCGCGCCTCTCGTGCGTGGCCGAAAAGGTCATTACAAGGAGCTGTTCGACAATCTCCGCAAACGTGGCTTTACTCAGGTGCGCATCGACGGGGAACTCCGTGACCTGGCCACAGTAACGGCTCTGGACAGGTACAAGGCCCATTTCATCGAGCTTGTGGTGGACAAGATGAAGCCTGTCACAGGTGATGACAAGAGGGTGAAGGATTCAGTCGCTACAGCATTGGGACGTGGGAAAGGCTCACTTGCAGTGCTCGACTTGGAGACGGGGGAGATACAGCATTATTCCAAGCATCTGGTGGATCCGGATTCCGGCATTTCGCTTCAGGAGCCGGCGCCGCATTCGTTCTCGTTCAATTCTCCGGAAGGCTACTGTCCGCATTGCAAAGGACTCGGAACGATCGTCGATGTGAACATTGACACGATTATTCCGGACCGCAGCGTTTCTATCGCTGATGGCGGAATCGTCCCGCTCGGAAAGATGCGGGAGACGAAGAAATTCGATATAATACGCTCTATAGCAAGAAGATATAACTTCTCACTATACGATCCGATAGAGGATGTGCCGGACGAGGCGATTTCGCTGATCGTCTATGGCTCGGACGAACTTTTCCGTGTAGGGGACGGGAATATGTCGGAAATGGTGTCGTTCCCCGGAATTGTGGATGACATCGAGGACAAGGTAGTCTGCCCGGTCTGTCACGGAACAAGGCTTAATCAGCAGACCACCTGTTTCAAAATCGACGGAAAAACCATATCCGAGGTCGCTGCGATGGAGATGTCGTCCCTTGCCAAATGGATTCAGGAGCTGCCCTCCAAACTGTCCGACAGGGAGAACCTCATCGCCCGTGACATATTGAAGGAACTCGGCGAACGTACCGGTTTTATGCTGGATGTGGGACTGGATTATCTCTCGCTCGATCGCGCAACCGCTTCATTGTCAGGCGGTGAGAGCCAGCGCATCAGACTTGCGACACAGATCGGCTCCAAGCTGGTCAATGTGTTGTACATCCTGGATGAACCGAGCATCGGACTTCACCAGCGCGACAACAGGAAGCTGATCCATTCGCTCAAGGAACTGCGCGACGAAGGGAACTCCGTGATGGTAGTCGAGCACGACGCCGAGACGATGTATAGTGCGGACTGGCTTGTCGATGTAGGACCGGGCGCGGGAGAGAACGGCGGAAAGATCTGTGTCAATGCTCCTGTTTCCCTTCTGTTGGGCGAATCGGGAAAAGAGGCTGCAGGAGACGCTGTTGGAGAAAATGACAAGAAAAACTTGTCATCCTATACGATCGGGCCGTCATTGACCCTGGATTATCTTACCGGAAAGAAGCGTATCGAAGTGCCGGCCGTCCGCCGAAAGGGGAACGGAAAGGTGCTCGGAATCCGTGGTGCGTCGGGCAACAACTTGAAAGACATTGACATAGACTTCCCGCTGGGCGTCTTTATCGGTATCAGCGGAGTCAGCGGCAGCGGCAAATCCTCGCTCATAAACGAGACATTGATGCCGATATTGAAGAACAAGTTCTACAATGCCAAGATGCATCCTCTGCCGTATTCGGACATCATCGGAGTCGAAAATATCGACAAACTCATAGAAATCGACCAGAGCCCTATCGGCAGGACTCCGAGGAGCAACCCGGCCACATTTACCGGTGTGTTCAATGATATCCGTACCCTGTTTGCCGAAACGCCTGACGCCAAAGTGCGCGGATTCGGAGCCGGAAGGTTCTCTTTCAATGTAGCAGGAGGCCGTTGCGAGGCTTGTAAAGGGGCCGGTATCAAGGTGATAGAAATGAATTTCCTGCCTTCTGTCAATGTCGTCTGCGATGAATGCCGTGGCCACCGTTACAAGGAGGACACGCTTGCGGTCAAGTACAAGGGGCGCAGTATCAATGACGTGCTGGAGATGCCGATAGCCCAGGCCTATGAGTTTTTCAAGGAGATTCCCAAGATTTCCCAGAAACTTAAGGCCCTCGTGGATGTGGGACTCGGCTACGTTCATCTCGGTCAGTCTGCGGTCACATTGTCGGGCGGAGAGAGCCAGAGGATGAAACTTGCATCTGAACTCTACCGGAAGGACACAGGAAACACCCTTTATATACTCGACGAGCCTACCACTGGCCTGCATTTTGAGGATATCAAGGTGCTTTTGGGCGTGCTTCAGAAGCTGGTGGACTGCGGTAACACCGTGATAGTCATAGAGCATAACCTCGATGTGCTGAAATGCGCGGACTATATGTTCGACATGGGGCCGGACGGCGGACGCCGAGGCGGTTATGTGGTGGCTCAGGGAACCCCGGAGGAACTTGCGGCAAATCCGGCATCCGTCACAGGACCTTATCTGAAGGATGCGCTCGAAGGCATAATAGGCAAGCGTTAAACACATAATTATGAACAATACTGCTGACAAATTTGAAGTTCTCCTTGTCAATGACGGGAGGCGTTACGAGTTGCCTCTGTTCGAGAAACTCGGTGATTTTTCCAAGCAGGTCTGCCCTGTCGTGAAAGATGACAGAACAGGAGTGGTATATCCCGTGCTCGCGGCATTGGTGGACCACAAACTGAAGGAACTCGACTTCAAGCTGGCGATGACTCACGAGGTGGAGTTCATCGGATACAATCATCCTGACGGAAGGCGCACCTACCTGCGCTCTCTGTGTTTCGTGCTGCAGAACGCTGTGCGTGAGCTGTTTCCGGACAAGGTCCTGGTGATAGACCATTCGCTTCCGAGCGGTCTCTACTGCAAGTTGATAGAGACCAGGAAACAGGAGGACGGACGTTGCAGGACATTGGCACTGACGCAGGAGCAGTTGTCCTCCATCAAGAGCAGGATGCAGGAAATCGTATCCGCCGACATGCCGTTCAGGAAGGAGAAGATAGATGCCGTAACGGCAGAGAAGATGTTCGAGGAGAATAACCAGCCGGAAAAAGCTGAGCTCCAGAAGTCTCTCGGCAAGTTCATATGCAGTGTGTATTTCCTTGACGGACATGTAGATACATTCCATGGACCGCTACTCCCTTCGACCGGTTATCTGAAAGTGTTCGACCTTCTACCGTTCGCTGAAGGCTTCTGTCTGCAGTTCCCGTCCGAGGGCGATTTCTCGAAAGTGATTCCTGTCAAGACGCAGTCCAAGATTGCGGCAACTCTCGCGGAATATTCCGACTGGTGCTCCATTATCAGGATCAATGGTATAGGGGCATTGAACAAGGCCATTTCCGAGGGACATGCTGTGGAACTGATAAATCTGTCAGAGGCTCTCCACGAAAGAAAATATGCGGCCATTGCCGACCAGATATATGAGCGCAGGGGGCAGGTCAAGGCTGTTTTCATAGCCGGGCCGTCCTCCAGCGGAAAGACTTCGTCATCGCTGAGGATTGCGCTCCAGTGCCGTGTGCTCGGTCTGGTTCCAAAGGTTATAGAACTGGACAATTATTTCGTGGACAGGGAGCATACGCCTAAGGACAGTGATGGGAACTATGACTTTGAGGCGTTGGAGGCGATGGACCTCAAACTTCTCAACAGCCAGCTGAACGACCTGTTCGCGGGCAAGGAGGTAGAGCTGCCTAAGTTTGATTTCAAGGCAGGCAGGTCAATGCCGTCCGGCAAGCGTATCTCGCTGGGTGAAAAGGAGATACTTATCATGGAAGGTATCCACGCCCTCGACCCTGCGATGGTTCCGGATGTGGACAATTCCAAGATTTTCAGAGTCTATGCCTCTGCGCTGACTTCTCTCAATGTGGATGAGAACAACAATATCTCCACTTCCGACAACCGTCTGCTGCGCCGTATGGTGCGTGACAACCGTGTACGTGGCATCACTCCGGAGGAGACGATAACCCGCTGGTACAGTGTACGCCGTGGAGAGAACTGCAACATATTCCCGTTCCAGGAAAATGCGGATGCGGCGTTCAATTCAGCATTGATCTACGAGCTTCCGATGCTCAAATACTATGCTGACCCGCTGCTGCGCCGGATTGCTCCGTCTTCACCGGCATATACTGAGGCGGTGCGTCTGCTCAAGTTCCTGGACTATATCGTGGCACTCTCGCCGGACGAGATATCCGCGATTCCGCCGACATCCATCATGCGTGAATTCATCGGGGGACAGCGTCTGTAGTACGCGCTATAATACGAAAAAAAGGTCGTGCTTAATGCACGGCCTTTTTCGATATATATGTGGAAAATTATTCTCCAGCGATGATTTTGCGGTCTTCTTCCAGGTCCACTCCGGCACGTTTGGCCAGTTCCATTTTCTTTTCCTCAAGCATGGCCTTGTGGTGGATAACCCAGTTCTCTACAAAGATGGCGATGCAGGCTGTGCAGAAGTACACGATGGTCTGGACGGTCATCCAGAACATCTGCGTATGTGAAGTCCACAAGTCGCCGCCGGCAGTGTTGAGGTTTATGAAGCTCTGGCATCCGAATGTGGTCGGGAATAGGTATGAGAACCATTTCCAGAACTCAGGGAATGCTGTAGTAGGCCATGAGAAACCTGTCAGGAACAGGCAGATAGGCGATACCACAAGGAACAGGAGAAATACTGACTCTCTTCTGGTAATCAGCGCGCTCCATGTCATCGAGAACATCACGCAGTCCGTCACGAAGAACAGCAGTAACAGTATGATATCCCAGAAGTTGCCTCTCTGCGGCAATCCGAATATGGCCGGCACAATCGTAGCGATGTATATGGCAATTCCCATGTATATCAGCCAATAGGCAAGTCCTCGTCCGAGAACCACGCGCACTACTCCGTGGCCTTCAAGCCTGTCCGGAAGCGTAGCGAAACTGCGGTTCTCCTCTCGTGCCGTGCCCACCAGCATCGACATTCCGTAGAACAGCGTCTGCTGGACGATTACGAGCAATATGGCTGACAGGAGGAACAGCGAGTAGGAGAATGCCCTGTTGTAAGGGTTGTTCTCCTCGTATGGGATGGCCTGCACGAGGGATGCGGCCTGTTCGCCGCTGAATCCCGCCGCTGCGTACCGCTCCATCTGGATGCTGCCCACTTCATTGAGCATCACCATGTTGCTTGCCATAAGGATGTTCTTGTAGTAGAGGAAGCTGCTCATGTCAGCATAAACTGACAATGTGGCGGTCTCCAGTCTTGCGAGTTTGTCTCCGTAGTCAGATGGGAAATACAGGTAGCCGCGAATCTTGCCTTCCTTCATAAGCTCCTGTGCCTCAAGGACATTGATGCAATGATATTTCACAGCGCACTCTCTTGTGGCATCGACTTCGCGGGCGAAACGGCGGCTGGCTGAGCAGTCGGCATTGTCCACGACGGCAATAGGGGTCTCGTTAAGTATGCCGTTGAGGTACATTACATTGTACAGCAGCGGATAGACGAGTCCGGCAAGGAAGAATATGATCATAACTCCGGAATCGGAGAATATGAGTTGCAGTTCGTGGGTGAAAATTCCCCAAAAGTCGCGAAACCACGTACTTATGTAACTGTCTTTTTTCATATCGACTATTTTTTAGGGAAATTCTGTAAAATATAAGCCTTCTTGAGTCTCCAGATGGCCAATACCGGCAGGAAGAGGAAAATGAGCATGTGTATCACCTCTTTATACCATCCTGCGAAACCTGTTCCGAAGATGACCTCACGTGAGTAGAACTGGAAGTAATGCCTGAGCGGGAACGCTTCTGCAAGTCCCTGGATATATGGCGGCATCGCCTCTACCGGCAGCGTGAAGCCTGACATTGAGAATGCAAGCACGCTGTACAGGGCGCCGATACTCAGTGCAAGTCGCGGAATCGGCAGCATACCGATGATGAATATCGCCACTCCCTCGCTGGCAAGCACCAGCAGCAGGATATCGAGGAACATGTTCCATATCGAGCCGTTTATCGGGAAATGCATCCAGTCATACATCAGCAGTATAAGGATGAGTCCCAGTATCGAGAACAGCGTCGTATAGACTATGATCTTGCCGAGAAGCGCGGTGAACATGGAGTCGCCGGCCGTCTGCAGCAGATGTCTGGATGTGCCGTATTTCAGTTCTGCTCCCAATGAGTAGATCAAGATGATGATTATAGCCATCTCCAATACGCCAGGCAGGAAGATGTTGGTCAGATAGTAACCGTAGTTGGTGTACTGGTTGCCGATCTGATGCACATCCACGTCCACTGGACGGATTCTGCCCATGATAGCATCTTCATTGACACCTTTCGCCCTGAGCACCTCTCTCTGGACGGCGCCGTCCGCAAGGTTGATCATCGTGAGGATGTTCTTGTAGGACAATGCTCCTCCGACGAAATAAAGACCGTTCAGGTAATATGTGAAAGTCGGCCGGCGGCTTGCCTGTACATCTGCATACATGCCTTCAGGGATGACGCAGACCGCTGTAAGCTTGCCGCTCTGCATGTCCTCTCTCGCCTGTGCGAAAGTGTCATATCTAATCACCTTTCCGAGCTGTGTCGCGTCCAGCTGCCTTGCGAAGTTACGGGACAATGTCGAGTTGTCATAGTCCACGATACCTACAGGCAGGTCGTGCGGCAGTCCGTCTTTCAGAAAGGTCAGGAAGAAGATGGCGCAGAAGGCCACAGTCACCACTGAACCGAGAAGATAAATCGGTCTGTTCCTCATTATCCTCAGTTCACGGCGGATTACTGCGGCTATGTTATGCCAAAAACTCATAACTGATTATTTCTTAAGAATTTTGCTGTCTTTCACGATTGCTGACATTCCCGGACGCAAGCCCTCAAGCGGAGTGTCAGGGACAGCTCTCACCTCAAATGTCTTGGCATCGTACATGCCTGTCTCCTTGGTGGCTTTCCATGTGGCATAGGACTCACGGACAGCGATGTAGGTCACGGTAGCGGTGCACTCCTTGTCATCAAGAGCAGGAACGCTTACGGTTACCTTGTCGCCCTGTTTCAGACCGTGGAGATAGTCCTCTCTTACATTGAAAGTGAACCACATGTCATCGAGGTCGGTGATGGTCATGATAGGTGAGCCCTGTCCTACAAGTTCGCCGACTTTAGGGAAGGTAGCGGAAATGATACCGGATGCAGGAGAAGTGAGGTAAAGCTCAGCGAGAGCTGCATTGACCTCCATGAGAGCACCATTGGCCTGGTCCACAAGAGCGGCAGCTGTAGCCTTGTCCTCTGCGCGTGCGCCATTGACAGCCATGTCATACTGGCTCTTGGCAGCCTTCGTGGTGGCTACGGCAGCATTGTACTGAGCCTCCACTTCGTCATATTTCTGTGCAGAAACGACTTTCTGGTCATAGAGGTTCTTGATTCTGTCGTAAGATTTCTTCATGACCTTCTCCGCCACGATAGCTTTCTGCCAGAGTTCGTAAGCGCCTGTGATCTGCTCTTTCCTTGCTCCGTTGATGGCCTTGTTCTGCTGAGCCTTGGCTGCGTTCTTCAATGCAGTAACCTGCTCGAGTTTGGCATGGACCTCAGGGCAGTCGATGAATACGACAGTATCTCCCTTGTGCACCATCTCGCCCTCTTTCACGAAAAGCGCCTCGATTCTTCCCGGCACCTTTCCGGAAACTCTGTACTCTGTAGCCTCAGCCTCGCCCTGGATAACCAGCGGTTTCGGCTTTGATACGAAATATCCCACCACTGCTATAACCATAATAATGACAAGCAGCGCTACAACACCTATTACAAGGTTGTAAGATTTCTTAGTCTGTCCCATAGTATTTTTATGTTTTTATTTTTCTGAATCGATATCTGATTTATAATTGCCCTCTGCCTTCTGGAGGTTCACATAGTTCATCTGAAGTTCAATGCCTGCGTCAATGTACTCTGACTGCGCCTTGAGCCATGCCGTGTGTGCGGCGAGAGCCACATTGGCAGTCACGACTCCGGCCTCGAAACCGATGGATGCGGTACGGAGATTCTCTTCAGCGCTCTTGAGGTTGCTCTCAGCCATGTCGAGTTTGTCCAGCGCCTCGTTCTGCTGCTTGCGTAACTGTGTAACTTGCAGATTGATAAGTTCTTTTGCTTCCTCCAACTGGCTTCTGAACAATGTCGCCTCAGCCTTTGCCTTGCGTGTTTTCTGCAGTGCCTCAGTTCCGTGGAAAATAGGGATGTTGATCATGGCGCCAACATTGAACATGCCGCCGAACTTGTTCTGGAATCCGTTGTAGAGATTCGGATTGCTTACTATATAGTTCGCTGTCAATGCCACTTTAGGCATCATGTCCGCGCGTGCAATCTTCACTTTCGCATCATAAATCTGAGTGGCAAGTCCCAGGCTCCTTGTCTCAGGCCTGTCTTCGTAGATCTGTTCCAGATCCTTCTGGGCAGTCAGCTGAGGTACAGGAACGGCGCTCAGTTCCTCGTCAGCGAGGGAGATTTCAGAATTCAGGTCAATGCCTATCTCCTTGCAGAGCAGCATCTTGGCGAGCACGAGCCCGTTGGTGGCCTTGGTCTTGAGCATGTTTGCTTCATTGGCCTTGACCTTTATCGACAATGCGTCAGACTCGGTCGCTACACCCTCATTGACAGAAATGGTCACATCGTGCTCCATCTTCTCGAGAAGGTCGGCATAGTTCTCGGCCATTCTCTTCTTGTTGGAAACGGAGACTACCTGCCAGTAAGCCTGGTCCACGGTGGTCAGCAAATCCTGATACTCCTTGTCGTATTTGGCCTTGGACAGGTCTTCCGCCAATTTTGCCATCTTGTTGGCATTGACAATCTTGCCGCCCATGAATACCGGCTGCTGGAGTGAAACCATACCTGCGAACACGTTATGGATGTCCAGGTGGAAGGCGTCGTCGATTTCAGTGCCTATTTTGGTGATGGCTGAACTGATCTCGCCTTTCTGGAGCGCACCGAGAATGGCTTGTCCCATCTCGCTGCTTATGATGTCAGAGCCTCCCGGAATCTTGTTCAATGCCTCAATGACATTGGTGACCTTCTCGCTGACGGCGCCCTGGAGAGCTGCGCCGGCACCTGTCAGTTTACCTGACATTTCGTCACTTATCAGTGCGAGGTTCTTCTCATTATACATATATGCGCCGGTAGCGCTGATGTTCGGAAAGTAGTTCGCCCTTGCGATTTTCCTGTCGTAGCCGGCCATTTCCACACGGGTCTTGGCCTGTTCGATGCTCTTGTTGTTCTGCAAAGCCATTTCCCGGCACTGTTCTAATGTCAGTGTTTCCTGTCCCATCATGCCCAGAGGCAGAAGCGCTGCCGCTGTGATGAGTCCGAGTCTAAGTCGTTGTCTGTTCATATCTTTATAATTTCTTATTTTCAATGTCTGTTTTGTCTGTTCAAACGTCGGGGCAAAGATACAAAAAGGTTGCCAAATAGTACAGTTTTTGGTTAAATTTCGCTTAGATATTGTTATTTTGGTCGAAAAAAAACGATTTTTTGCAAAAAGTGAGTAAATTTGCGGAATTATGAGTCTCTTCGTAATACGTCCTCTCAATGCTGCCGGGCAAGTGACTGCACATCCGATGCACTCGATTGCCCGTGACGATTGGTCGTATGTATATCTCCTTTCAGGAGAAGTGCTCATAGATATTGACAGACGCCCTTATCTGTTGAAAGCCAGCGATTTCGCCCTGATACCTCCGTCTGTTCACTATTCCGTGAAGTATTTCAAGGACACGATAGGCTACATGGGCGCGTTCTCTACCGGGTTGCTTCGCAATGCCGGACATTCGGTGCTTCGCATGAAGGAACCGTCGGTTCTTTCAATCCCCGTGGAAGACAAACTTTTCTACGATGAGCTCATGATCCGTCTCATGCGTCATGCTGGCCATGTTGCCATCGTCAGAAGCCTGATGGAGGTGATACTCAGCCAGTTCGACGAGCTCCTTCCGACTCCGGGCGGGTCTGCTGCTTCCAGGCTATGCTCGTCTTACCTAGAAAAAGTCTTCGACGTCTCGCAGCCCTTCACCAATGTCGCAGGTTACGCCTCGCTTCTGGGCGTCACTCCAAGCCATCTCAACCGCACCGTCAAGGCCGAAACCGGAAAAAGCGCAGGAGAGTGGATTGACAATGCCCGTCTGGCCCTCGCCCGCGAGCTTCTCTGCGACAAGTCAATGCCAATGTCGGAAATCGCTGAACGTCTCTGTTTCTCCGAAGCATCATATTTCTCCCGGTTTTTCCGCAAGATGACCGGCATCTCTCCTTCCGCTTTCCGCGAAAAAATGGTATAAATCGTCCTTTCGGATGTGCGAATAGTGCAATGACGGAAATCATTGTATCTAGTACTTTTGCCGCCGCTATGATTAATTTTGTTGTGGCGGTGGTGCTGTTGTCGGCGACACCTGCCGTGAAAGATACATTGACGGGCGCGGTCATATCCTCGTCATTGAAACAAACATTGACGAAAAACGAGATTGCCGTCCCGGTTACCTCCTTGGCTATGAAGGAGATAGAGGCGGCAGGACTTGCCTCTCCCAAAGATTTGGCAGGCATTGTCCCCGGGCTCACGATGCCTGATTACGGCTCATCGATGACATCTACTATATATGTGCGTGGAATCGGCTCCAGGATGGAAAATCCCGTAATCGGCCTGTATATAGACGATGTGCCTGTCCTGGACAAGAACTCTTATGATTTTTCATTCATGGACATCCGGCGGATCGACATGCTCCGCGGTCCACAAGGGACGCTCTACGGACGCAATGCCATGCTCGGGGTCATGGCTGTGGAAACATTGTCCCCGACAGTCTGGCAGGGAGTAAGGGCCAATGTCGAATACGGCAGCGCCAATTCGTTGAGGGTCAATGCTTCCATGTATAAGAACAATGTCGGTGCAGCCGTGATGTACGGCCACTCTGACGGATTTTATACCAATGAATATTCAGGCAGCAAATGTGATGTTTCCGATGCCGCATCAGTGCGTCTCCGATATGTGAAGAAACGTGGCAATACTTTTATTGACAATACTTTACACGCGTCTTATACGGATCAGGGCGGCTATCCTTACCGGCTCTGGAAGGCTGATGCCACGGATGCGGCACAAGGCGGGGAAGCATTGGCCGGAGGCTGGCTCTATCCTGTAAATTACAATGACAGAAGTGCATACAAGCGTCTTTTCGTGATGGATGGTCTGCGCGTCAATGTCGACTTGGACAAATGGAAACTGAGTTCGGTAACCAGTCTGCAGATGTTGTTCGATTCCATGGATCTGGATCAGGATTTCACGTCCGCGTCGATGTTCACATTGAACCAGACGCAGCGGCAAGCATCTGTAACACAGGAAGTTGTACTGCGCCCGCAGATACATCCGGCCTGGTGGAACCATCAAAGCGGCGTTTTCGCATTCGTCCGCCGCAACGGCATGGGCGCTCCCGTGACATTTCTCCGCGACGGCATCAGTTCCCTCATTCTGGACAATGCCAATGCCTACATTCCGCAGGAGTTCGGCAAGCTCATGATCGAGGAGGACAATTTCTTGATTTCCAATGATTTCGTTCTCTGGAGCTACAACATGGCCGCTTATCATGAGTCATATTTCCGTCTGTCCAGATGGCTCTTTACAGCCGGGCTCCGTGTGGATTATGAAGGCGACCATATGTCATACGACTCCAGTTCGGACATCCATTTCAAGCTTTCGCCAATGCCTTCGTACAAGGATTTCCCGACAAGCTACCGTGGAAATGAGCACATGTCGTTTTTCCAGATTCTTCCGAAAGCGTCCGTCCTGTTCGATGCCGCCTCTGAAGCCATGCGGCATCGCGGCATTGACCTGAAACTGACGGGCTCCGTTTCTCGCGGCTACAAATCCGGAGGCTTCAATACCCAGATTTTTTCGGACATCCTGCAGAACCGCATGATGAACGGAATGATGTCTGAACTTGGCGTGTATCTAGATGCTGCTGAGGAGATTCCGGCATCTTCCACCAGCTACAGGCCGGAGTCCTGCACGGATTACGAGGCCGGAGTGCGTTTCGGATTCAATGCCGCCGGACATTTTCTGACCGCATCCGCGACAGCATACCATATCAGCTGCCGGAATCAGCAGATTACCGTGTTCCCGCATGGGAAGGGGACCGGTCGCATGATGGCCAATGCTGCCAAGTCCAGGAGCCGTGGCGTGGAATCCGAGCTCTCCTGGAGATGGAAGGGCCTGAATGTGAATCTCTCCGCCTCTTTCATGGATGCCCGTTTCGTCTCGTATGACGATGGTCATGAAGACTATTCCGGGAACAGGATTCCCTATTCTCCGTCTTCTTCACTATATGCCAGGGCAGGGTACAGGTTCGGTTTCAATTCCAAGGTCCTGAACTCCCTGATGTTGTCTGCCGACATTCTCTGGAACGGCTCCATCTCCTGGAACGAAAGCGGAACCCTGGTCCAGCCGCCGTATTCTCTTTTAGGTCTCGACGCAAGTCTGTTTTTCCGCAAAGTCCAGTTTTTCGTTCGCGGGGAAAACATTACTGATACTTCCTACAGCGTGTTCTATTTCAAGTCTGTAGGCAATTCGTTTTTCCAGACCGGCAAGCCGAGGCGCTTCAATGCCGGCATTGCTCTGGATTTTTAAGTAAGTGTAAATAAATTAATTATATAGTCATTATGAAATTGTTCAATGCTTTTTTGATTGCGGCCGCTTTAACAGTTGCTGCCGCTTGTTCCAAGAATGAACCGGTGAAAATCATCGAAACTCCGACCGAAACCGTTTACTCCGGCACCATGACGGTAGTAGCCGACGGCAAGGACAATGTTTCCGAAAATGTCAATGTCAATGTTAGTCCAAAGGATGACGGGACGGCGACCATCATCTTCAACAAGGTCAAGTTCGTTCCTCAGATGCCTGTTTCTCTGGATGTCACTGTTCCCGGAGTCAAGTGTGAAATTCGCGAAAATGTGATCATTCTTTCAGGCAACGACATCGTTCCGCTAGCCATGGGAATGCCTTATGCAAAATATAACGTGACATCGCTCACCGGTAAAATTATTGCCGGCAAGTTGAAGATTTCCCTGAATTTCGGTGAGTTTGCCACGTCCTATGTCGGTGATGCTCAATGAAAAACTCATCTTTGACACTTTGATTTTAAGATATAAAGGCCCCAGAGCGCTGTAATGGCGATTCTGGGGCTTTTGCAATTATGCAACTATGTAATGCATTGACGGTGATTTTACGCCGACAGGCAGTCAGTCACGGCGAAACTCACTCCGCGCTGCTTCGTTCGGCCCTCCTACCGTCTCCTGCGTCCTCGCTCGCGCGAGAACTTGTATCCGGCAGGCACCTCCCACTTCCCGAGGCCGTGGGCTGGCCACGTCCGCCGTGGTTGACCGCCTGTCTGGCTACACCTCTTCATTGTCCTTTTCATTCTCTGAAGTCGTGATGTTGGCTATGATGCTCTTCATGGCATATCTGGGTGTCGTTTCTGAAGCCGGCTGGCTCCTTGACGCCACCTCCCGCCAGAGCGATTTCGTCCGCGGCCCGAGAGTTTATTTCGGGTTTATGTTTTGTCACTGAGGAAATGTGTCTACAGTCTACTGTTCGCATCTGG
>HF995985.1:25382-29475 GCA_000432515.1 Bacteroides sp. CAG:545 | reverse complement strand
CTCTTCCGATGTAAATTATTCTCTTACATTCGGTGCGGAGAAATACAGTCAGGACAACGGAAGCCTTTTCAAACATGACGAGTTCCACGTCTATGTAAGCAACGATGCCAAGAAATGGGTAGAGATTGAATATACTTTCCCTAATGGTGACAAAGAAGGCAGATGGGATCTTGCAACATCCAATTTCACTGTTCCTAAGGGAACTTCTTCCCTCAGCATTTATGTGAAGACTGACGTTGCCAGCTCATATCGTATGGATGACCTGAAACTTTCAGTTGCAGCTGAAGCAGGTACAGTCGTTGACTTCTCAAAGGGCGTTGACCTTGGTACCGGTGGTGGCGAGACACCGGAGCCGACTCCTGGTGCAGGCACCATCGCAGAGATTGCGGCAGGCGCAGAGAACGCTACAATCGACCTTAAGGATGTATTGGTTACCGGCGTAACTCTCAAGAGCTATGTGATTACCGACGCGACCGGAAGTATCCTTGTTTTCGCAAATGAAGATCCAAAGGTAAAGGTTGGAGATAAGATCAATGTTGCCGGAACTACCGGCAAGCACAATGGCCTTATGCAGATTGCTACCCCTACGACTACAGTGGTTTCCAGCGGAAATGCTGTAACATATCCTGCTCCACTTGAGTTCACTGAGGCTAACTTGGCAGATACTCCTACGAAAGTCACTTATGTCTCTTTCACCGGAAATGTCAAGAAGAACAACCAGTACTATAATATTTACATCGGAAGTGTTACCGATAAAGATCTTTCTTTATCTTATTATACTGGCAACATGGATGAATTTGTGGACTGCGATATCAAAGTGAAAGGATGGTATGTCGGTGGCGGCACACACTATCAGATAGTTGCAACTGAAGTAGAGAAAGTGGAAACAACCGGTCCTAAGTTCTCTGTAAGCACTACCGCGCTCACAGCAAAGGCTGGTGATACTTCTGCTTCTTTCGATGTAAAGGGCAATGTAAAGTGGACAGTTTCTTCTGACAATGCTGCATATACAGTATCTCCTGCTTCAGGTGAAGGTGCAGGTACAGTGGCTGTCAAGTTCGCGGCCAACGAGACTGAAAAGAATGTGACTGTGAACTTACCGTTTCCACAACAGAAGAGGTTGCGACCAAGTCTTATACTGTAACTCTTACACATAAGGGAGTTTCTGCTGCCGGAACTGAGGACTTCTCAAGTAGCGTTAAATGGACACTTGGAACAAATGCTTTTACTGAAAAGGCTACCGTCAATGGTGTCGAAGATGTTCCTGTTCTGAAAATCGGCTCTTCCAAGAAAGCAGGTACCGCAACATTGAAGATCCCGGCAGGTACTACCAAAGTATCTTTCTATGGTGTGGCATGGAAAGAAAAAACCGCGACTATTAAAGCATCAGTGGGCGGAACTCAGGTAGCTACTCAGAAGTTGGTGGCTAATATTGATGCTACGGGTAAGGAACCTTACACTCTGACAGTTGCAGATACCGATAAGTACACCATCACTCAGAGGTTACAGTAACGACCACAACAAATGCAAGAGCTATACTTTTTGCAATCAAAGCGGAGAAATAGTCAAACGACTTAAATACCAGACATAAAAGGGTGCCCGGAAAAACCGGGTTGCCCTTTGTCCGTCTAAAACAACATTGTTTCAAGGGTGAAAAAATCATTGAAATATATTATGAAATGGGTGTTGGCACTGATGGTGTCAATGCCCATTGTTTTTTCTTGTGATAAGAATTCCGACAATCGGAATAATATAAAGGCCGGATTGACAATCAAGGGCAGCGACCTTACCGAGTATAATATGACTGCGGCAAAGGGCGAGCACTTCCTTTCGGTTACGGCATCGGGAGATTGGAACATTTCTGTTTCATCAGAAGAATCTGATGTTTCTTGGGTGACTGTAAAACCGGAATCAGGTAACGGCAGCAAGTCCAATGTGATTCTTTCCTGGTCGGCCAACGGAGCAGAGCAGGAAAGAACGGCAGTTCTTACATTGAAAACATCCGGTTCTTATGCGACATTGACATTGACACAGGCAGGCAAGAGCGAAACTCCTGAGCCGACACCGGGGCCAAATCCAAACCCTAATCCTAATCCGGGACCGTCTGAGATCAAGGCTGGCTGGCTTGAGCTTCCGGCAATGCCGGAGGACAGCGAGTTCGGTTTCTTTTCGCACGATATGAAGATCGGCAATGTCAAGACCAGAAATTACACATATGCCTGGGATTACGAGAATCTTGTCGCTCCGTGGGTGGCCTATCCGCTCAGCACGTGGACAATCGGTTCGGGAAAACGTACTGATGCCTGGGGACTGGATCCTTCCCTTCCTGAGAAATACCAGCCTGTGCTGTATCGTGGATTCGGAGGCGGTTACGACAGGGGGCACCAGTTGCCGTCTGCGGACAGATTGAATTACGCGGCAAACGTAACGACGTTCTATGGCACGAATATGACCCCGCAGCGGTCTGAGCTCAACCAGCATTCCTGGGCGAATCTTGAAAGCAAGGTGCGTTCTTGGGCTAGCAGGGCGGACACTTGCTATGTGGTAACCGGTTGTATTACGAAAGGCAGCACAAAGACCGCAAGGGATAATGTCGGAAAGAGAGTGACCGTTCCTACTCATTATTACAAAGCAGTTCTGAGATATAGCAAAAACTCGACATTCGGTCATTCCGGATATATAGCCTGCGCGATTCTTCTGGAGCATAAAGGATATGGAGACAACAATAACTTCAAACCTTATGCGATGTCCATTGACGAACTCGAGAAAAAAATCGGCATTGACCTTTTCGCAAATCTTCCTGCGGTGATAGGGGAGGATGCGGCGGCTAAAGTTGAGGCTGAGGACCCTGCTACAGTAAGCTGGTGGTGGTAACGTGATGGCACTAAAACACAAACATTGACAATGAAAAGAATAATTTACACAATCTTGGCTCTGCTGCTGATTTCCGTATCAGCGTATGCAGGCGGTCCGAAGCGTTATGTGCTCGGGTTCTACAATGTGGAGAATCTCTTCGACACATACCATGATGAAGGGAAAAATGACTATGAGTTCCTTCCGGACGGCAAGAACAAGTGGACAGAGCCGAAATATGAAAAGAAACTTCACAACATCGCCACGGTCATCAAGGCTATGGCAGATGAGAACAAAGCTTTCCATACAGTACTGGGACTCAGCGAGATAGAGAACCGTCACGTGTTGGAGGACCTGGTCAGCCAGCCTGAAATCGAAGCGGCGAACTACCAGATTGTCCATTACGACGGCCCGGACAGACGAGGCGTCGATGTGGCGCTGCTGTATCGTCCGGAGCATTTCACGGTAGAAGAGAGCAAGTCCATTCCGTTTGACTTCAATTCCACGACCATCACATTCACCATGGACAAGGAAGGACAGGACTATTTCCGTACACGTGACATCCTGATGGTCAGGGGGTTGCTCGACGGAGAGATGTTCGCATTCTTCGTGGCCCATCTTCCTTCACGTATCGGCGGCAAGGGACAGGACCTCAGAAGCCGTGGCGCGGAAATCATCTACGAGCACTCACTGGAGTTGATGAAACAGTATCCGGGCATCAAGATTATGGTGATGGGTGACATGAATGACAACCCTACAGACGAGAGCATGGTAACATACATGCACGGCAAGGAGACCATCGCCGAAGTCGGCGAGCAGGACTTCTTCTCCCCGTTCTTGTCAATGCTCAAGGCAGGTTACGGCTCGCTCGCCTACAGAGGCACCTGGAACATCTATGACATCATCCTTGTAAACCAGGCGATGGCCAATGCTCCGAAGGGCACTCTGAAGATCCAGCCTATCGTGAAGAAGAAATACTACGGCCGCATATTCAGCCAGCCGTTCATGACACAGCAGGAAGGACAGTACAAGGGTACGCCGTTCCGTACATTCTCAAGCGGTACGTTCATCGGCGGCTACAGTGACCACTATCCTACCTACATCATCGTAAGCAACAAGTAATTACAGTATTCAATATGATTAAAAAATATCTTCTATCCATCTCAGCGCTGATTCTTTCGGTGGCGATGTCCGCTCAGAATCCTACCGGAGGCGTGAAAGGCGTTGTAGTGGACCGCTC
>HF995985.1:8313-25353 GCA_000432515.1 Bacteroides sp. CAG:545 | reverse complement strand
CGCTCTTCCAAGACAGCCTTGGACGGCGCAGTCCTGAAACTGTATTCAGGCACACAGGAAATCGCCACAGTGCGCACAGGTGCTGACGGTTCATTCTATATTCCTGACCTCAAGGACGGTATGTACGACCTCGTGATCGAGAATTCAAACTATCTTCAGTCCAAGGTCAATGTCACTGTCAATGACGGTTATGTGAAGAATATGTTCAAGTTGTCATTGACCCCGGTCCACAAGGTAGGAGAAGTCGATGACGCGAGCTTCACCGAGTTCGACCTGGATGATTCAGGCTATCAGGACAGCCCGACCATCCTTTTCGGACAGAATGACGTGTTCAACAACATTGCAGGATACAACTTCAGTTCTGTTCGTTTCCGCGTGCGCGGCTATTCCAGCGAGTCACAGGATGTCTATATGGCAGGCGTGAGGATGAATGATGCGATTACCGGCTACACCCCTTATTCTCTGTGGAGCGGTCTGAATGAGGCGGTCCGCAGCAAGGAAAGTGTAAACGGTTCAGAGATTTCCGACTATGGCTTCGGTGGCTACAACGGACTCACCAACATTGACCCGATGGCATCGAAGGTCCGCACCGGCTGGAGAGGTAGCGTGCTGACCAACAGTGCATTGTACCGTCTCCGCCTGATGATGACCTATTCTTCCGGCGAGCTCGACAACGGCTGGTCATACGCATTCAGCGCATCTGCCCGTCTCGGCGGCAATGACTGGATCAAGGGCGTGTATTACCGTTCGTTCGGCTACTACGGTTCCGTGGAGAAGAAGTTCGGCGAGGAGCACAAACTCGGTCTGACCTTCATGGCGGCTCCTGGTCAGAGGGGTGCGCAGAACGGTTCTACCCAGGAGGTGTATGACCTTATGGGCGACAATATGTACAACTCCAACTGGGGTTATTACAACGGCAAGGTGCGCAATGCCCGCGTGAAGAAGACTCACGAGCCTATCGCCATCCTGAAATATGACTTCACCCCTGAGTCCAAGAAGCTGAAGGCTTCTGCTACAGTGCTTTACCGCTTCGGCAAGAACGGATATACTGCACTTGACTGGTACGATGCTCCGGACCCGAGACCTGATTACTACCGTAATCTTCCGAGCTATTTCTTCATGGACAATACTGACTACAACCGTCTGAACTATTCCAAGTACATGTGGGCGAAAGAGCAGTGGGAGCAGGATATTCCTAGCATCACTCACATAAACTGGGACAGACTGTATGCTGTCAATGCCATGAACAGCACTGCTGACGGCAACCGCTCGAAGTACGTTATCGAGGAGCGCAGGACTGACCAGCAGGACTTGAACTTCGCTGCCAACGCGAAGTGGAGCCCGGTGAATTGTTTCACATTGGCCGGCGGCCTTTCATACAAATGGAACAGGACCGAGTATTACAAGATTCTGGACGATCTGCTCGGCGGTGACTATTACGTGAACATTGACCAGTTCGCAGAGAGGGACTATGCTTCTTCTGTGACAATGTACCAGAATGACCTGGACTATTATCTGAAGAACGGCAAGGCCCAGACATTGAAGCAGGGCGACAAATACGGTTACGACTACTATGCAAATGTAAGACGTGCAGAGGCTTGGGTTTCAGGCAAATTCTCCAAGTTTGGTCTGGATGTGGCATTGGCAGGACGTATCGGTTACACTAAATATTGGAGAGAAGGTCTTCTCCGCAAGGGTCTTTTCCCTGGTCTTGATGCCAATGGACAGCCGATGACTTACGAAGGAAAGGTCATCACGACATACGACCCTATTACAGGTGACGCCATCACTTCGCTCGGCAAGTCCGAGGTCAAAGATTTCCTGACTGGTGCTGCCAAACTCAATGTCAGCTACGTGATACCTGGCGGCCACAGGGTTTATGCAAATGCCGCGTTCATCGCTGATGCGCCTAATTTCAACCAGGCGTTCATCTCCCCGAGAACAAGAAACAGCATTGTCCCGAATCTGAAGACAAACAAGACATTGACCGCAGACCTGAACTATGCGTACAGCAATTCTGGCTACGATGTCCGTGTGACCGGTTATTATACAGCCATCAAGGACCAGTCCAAGGTGATGAGCTTCTACGATGATGCGCAGAACTCCTTCACCAACTTCGCTATGAGCGGTATTGACCAGCGTCATATTGGTCTCGAGCTCGGTTTCAAGGTGCCGCTTCCGGTTCCGAACCTTGCTCTCCAGGGTGTGGTCTCCTACGGCCAGTTCGTTTACACTTCCAACCCTAAGATGTACCAGACTTATGACAACAGCGCGGCTATCGTCGAAGATACCTATGGCGTGACCATCCCTTACTGGAAGAGTCATCCTACTGCTGATGGCAAGACTGTAAAACATTATGTTTCAGGCACTCCGCAGCTCGCTACAAGTCTCGGCCTGTCTTGGAACAAGAACTACTGGTTCGTGGATGCCGACGTGGACTACTTCGACTTCGCATACCTGGACATGAACCCTCTTTACAGGACAGACATGGCTACCTCAGGTCCGGACAAGACCGTTACTCCTACCGAAATCGAGTATATGGCCGCTCAGGAGAAGTTCAAGGGTGCTGTTCTTGTCAATGCAAGTGTCGGCAAGTCCTGGTACATCAAGAGAAACTACCAGCTCGGCTTCTCTCTTCAGGTGAAGAACATTCTCAATACTACGAATCTCCGCACCGGCGGTTACGAGCAGACCCGTCTCGTGGACAATACCGTGAGCAAGGAGCGTTACTACAGGTTTGATTCCAAGTATTTCTACATGAGCGGAATCAACTATATGTTGAACATTTATTTCAGATTCTAATATGAACAAGATATTTAACATAATCGGAGCTGCGGCTGTTTTACTGGCAGCGCTCGCTTCCTGCGACGAATGGGAGCCGGTCTTCACCGGGGATTATGGCAAGGCCGACGTCTATACGCCGGTGACATTGACCCCGAACACTACGATACTGGATCTCAAGAAGTTATACACTACTCCGGGAACTCCTGTGACAATCAGTGATGACATCGTTATCGGCGGTCAGGTGATTTCCGAGGACAGGTCCGGCAATGTGTACAAGAGTCTTTATATCCAGGACGAGACAGGCGGAATCGAGCTGAAGATAGGAAAGAACGGTCTGTACAATGACTACAAACTCGGTCAGTGGGTATATGTGAAGTGCAGCGGTCTTACTCTCGGCGCATACAACGGCATGGTCCAGCTCGGCTGGGAGAGCAATGACTCCAAGTACGAAACATCCTATATCGAGGTGCAGTATATCATTGACACACACATATTCAGAGGCGAGATCGGCAAGCCGGTAGCGGCCAAGAAAATAACGGATTATAAGGAGCTTCTGGTGGATGGGAATCCTAATAAGGGCTTCAAGCCGGAACTCGTGGGCAGCTACGTGGAACTCGACGGCCTTACCTACGGAAAACAGATTTTCCTGCTCGTCTATATCGACCCGAACAAGGATACGAGCGACAATGACAACCGTATCTTCTTCTCTGACAAGACTTGGGGCGTAACCACTTGGGCCATGTCCAAGCAGGGCTTCCTCAATTATCTGAACAGCGGCGTTTTCGATGAGGGAAAGACCAATACAGGCCGCAAGGTCACTGACTTGAAGAAGGAATTGACGAAGAACGCTTCCGCCTATACCATAAGCCAGTATTTCAAGATGGGCTCTATAGATGTTCAGATCCGTACCAGCGGCTACTCGAAATTTGCTGACACCCAGATTGACAAGAAGATTCTTGATGAGGGCGCGAAGATCAATGTAAAAGGAATTCTGACCACATACAAAGGCAGTGCGCAGTTCACACTCATTGACCTTGATGGCGTGGAAATAGTCAAATAGTTCATTATGAAAAAGATATTTATTTTGGGAGCGACGATTATGATGATGTCGGCTTGTAATTGCAATCCTTTCATGAAGGAATGGACGTTGGAAGGTGGTTATCCTCCTTTCGACAAGATCAGTGTCAGCGACTATGTTCCGGCTGTGAAAGAGGGTATCAAGCAGCAGGCGGCCGAGGTCGATGCCATCGTGGCCAATGCAGAGGCTCCGACTTTCGAAAACACCGTCGCAGCGTACGAACTTTCCGGAAAATTGCTTGCCAAGACTCTCGGAGTCCTTTACAATGTTTCCGAGTCAGATGCGACTCCGCAGATGCAGGAGGTGATGGACGAGGTTACTCCTCTTGTTACCGCAGCATCTGACAACATCTTCATGAATCCGGGGTTCTTCGCCCGCGTGAAAGCGGTTTTGGACAATGCTGAAGCTCTCGACCGTGAGCAGTATGTCGTTACCAAGAAGTTGTATGACAGCTTTATAGACAATGGCGTGGCTCTCGGTGAGGCTGAACAGGCTCGTTTCAAGGAAATCAGTTCCGAGCTGGCTGTGCTTCAGCAGAAGTTCGGCAACAATCTTCTCGCGGAGAGCAATGCTTTCAAGTCCGAGATCGGTATTCCGGTTTCGTCTTACCCTGTATTCATGACCACCTGCGAGGACAGGGCAAAGCGTGAGGCCGCTTTCAAGGCCTATTCTTCCCGCGGAAATCATGACAATGCCAATGACAACAAACAGGTTATCCTGGATATCATGCGTCTGCGCACAGAGAAGGCTCAGCTTCTCGGATATGATTGTTCCGCTGACCAGATTCTGAGCGACAAGATGGCTCACGACCACCAGACTGTGGATGCGTTCCTCGGCAAGATTATGACGAAAGCAGTGGCGAAGGCCAAGGAGGAAGTCATTGAAATGCAGAAATTCATGGACAAGGACATTGAGTCCGGCATCCTTCCTGCAGGTACGAAGATCCAGCCGTGGGACTGGTGGTATTATGCTGAGAAAGTGCGCAAGGCGCAGTATGACCTCGATGAGAACGTGACCAAGCAGTATTTCCAGCTGGACAATGTCCGCAAGGGTGTGTTCGCTGCGGCTGAAAAGCTCTATGGCGTCAAGATTGTGCCTGTTGAGGGCCTTCCTGTCTATAATCCTGAGGTGAAACTGTACAGAGTCCTGGATGCGGACGGCTCACAGCTCAGCCTCTTCCTTACTGACTACCTTCCGCGCAGTACTAAACGTGGCGGTGCATGGATGTCCAACTTCCGAGAGCAGTATGTGGATGCTTCCGGCAAGGATATCCGTCCTATCGTCATCAATGTCTGCAACTTCGGCCAGCCGGAGGATACGGTGACAATGCTTACCATCGACGAGGTCCAGACCGCGTTCCACGAGTTCGGTCATGCATTGCACGGAATGCTCACGAAATGCCGTTACGTGGACGTGAGCGGTACCAATGTGACCCGCGATTTCGTGGAGACTTTCTCGCAGTTCAATGAAAACTGGGCGTTCCAGCCTGAGATTCTTGCCGAGTATGCTCATCACTATCAGACCGGCGAAGTCATTCCTGATTCATTGGTCGCCAAGATCAACAATTCGCTCAAGTTCAACCAGGGTTTCATGACCACAGAGCTTTGCGCCGCTTCAATTCTGGATATGAAATGGCATGAGCTCGGTCCTGATACCGACTGGAACAGCTTGGATATCACTGCTTTCGAGAATGAGGTGTGCAAGGAGATGGGTCTCATCGGCGAGATTATCCCTCGTTACCGCAGCACGTATTTCAACCATACTTTCGGTGGCGGTTACAGTGCCGGCTACTACGGCTACCTCTGGTCAGAGGTCCTGGACAAGGATGCTTTCGAGTACTGGCAGAGCAATGGTCTCTGGAATCCTGAAATGGCCAGGAAGTTCCGAAGTCTCTTCCTCGAGAAGGGCGGCAGCGAGGAACCGATGATTCTCTATCACGAGTTCCGTGGCGCCGATCCGGATCCGGACGCTCTCGTCCGTGCCCGCGGTCTGGAGTAGATTTTTTCAGGACGACACATTTAGTGCAGCGCGTAAAAGGCTCTGCCTTAACAGTTTAAGCGTTTTCAGAGTTGCAATATCATCAACTCTGAAAACGCTTATCTTATTGATAAACAGCACTTTGCGCGCTGCGTGTGTCCCCGCATTTGTTTTTTTGCAAATAGTTTGTACATTTGTAACGGTATGAGTACAAAGGATATAATACGAGGAATGAGAGAGGTCGCTTCTCATGTGTTGCCGAAGGGTGCAGAAGTCATCCTTTTCGGTTCGAGAGCACGTGGAGATGCGCGAACTGATTCCGACTGGGATATCCTTATACTGATTGATGGTGGAAAAGCCACCGGTGAAGACTTTGAGAAATTTGCCTATCCTTTCGTGGATTATGGCTGGTCTGTAGGCGAACAGATTAATCCATTAATTTATTCGTTTGAGGATTGGAGCAAGAGAAGTATTACTCCTTTTTACAAAAATGTTCAATTGGAAGGAGTTCGCCTATGCCGCTAATTATGCTTTCTCAGCCCTTTTGGTTAGCGCCGGATTGATGGCGAAAACACATGAAGGAACAATTGGAATGATTGGTCAGCATTATGTGCGAACTGGCGTATTGACTAAAGAAGATGGCGCTCTGTTAGCTCGATTACAGAATATGCGTCATACTGGCGATTATGATGATTTCTTAGATTGGACCCGGGAGGATGTAGAGCCTTGTTTCCCAAAGGTCGACGCCTATATCGAAAAGATTAAGTCCATTATTTACAATATTGCAACGGAAGGTTGATATCCCGAAAGGGATATTTAAAAGAATGCGATGAACATCGTCACGCTGCATACTTGGCCGCAGAAATATGCGTATAAGGCTGTGAACCGGGCGGAAAGCATCAAAAATCAGGAGGGAGACGTGTTCCGTGCAAAGGAGATGCAGTATATCTGTGAGCAGACAATCGGCACGGTTCCGGAGGCCGCTTCCCAGTATTGGATGATGCTTGGTGATTTCAATGCACGCTCTCGTGTGGACAATCAGATTTATGGCTTGGCCGAAGATGACAAGGCTTTCCTGGTGCATGACTATGTGCGTGGGCATACTCCTTACATCGATATAGTGGAACGTCTGCATCCCGGTGAGTTCCAGAAGAGTACGCTCTCCGGCAAGCGGATCGATTTTGTTTACATGACCGGTCCGCTCTTCAAGAGAGTACGTTCCGCAGAATTCATCTACGACGGTTTCGCGACATTGTCCCGCGACCCTCGTCGCCTGAGCAATTTCTGCCATCCGTCCGACCACTATCCGATTCTCATTACCATGAAGTTCTGATGGTATGTTTTCCTGATCACATATCTTCGATCGATAGGCAAGCGAAGTGCAGATTGTATTTGCGTATGCGCTTCTCTTTCTCTTTGAGATGAGATATTTTTTCTTGGAGAAGATTGCTCCGGAATTTGTCTGCATTTCGCTTGACCTCGAAGATATCAGCTTCCTTATCGTCGGTATGTATTGCGATGATGTCTATCTCGCATTGTTGGCGATTACCGTTTTTATCGGTGTATCCCTTTGAGTCCCACCAATTTCCTATTGCCCGGTATTTCATGCTTTCTATCAGTTTGGCTCTGAAGTATCTTTCGAGAATATCCCCGGAATAGGTTTCGTAGTCCGATGAGATTATCTTACGTAAAAGGGGATACTGGTTAATCTCTATCAACTGCTGGTTCTTTTCAATGTATCTGAACCAGAATCGCAGGAAGATATCTGCAATCTCGTATTTCACGGTTTGTGTCCTGGTCCCTGCCCACATAGGACGGTTTTTTCGGATGAGATTGTATGTTTCCTCTAATTTCAGTAATTGTCCTCCAATGCTTTTGGAGCCCAGGTAATCGCTTATTTCTGCCTGAGTATTATATCCTTCAGAGATTGCCTGCAGTATTGAAAAGTAGGTTGCGTATTTTTTGCCGAATTCTTGAGTCAACAGTTTTCTGCCTTCTTCTATAAATGGAGAATCTTGTTTTGCAATGTAATTTATAATGCTCTCCTTGGATAGCGCTTCCGCATCTACAAGTAATTCTATATATTTAGGGACTCCTCCTGTATAGGTATATAGCGCAAGCAAATCGTCATTTGAATATCCAGGATAATGGTCATGAATAATCTCTTTCATCACTTCAGGACTGAATGGCTCCAATCGGATAGTATGGTCGCATCGTCCATAGAGAGGCTCTTTTCTGTTTTTGAAGAGTTCTTCCATAAGTGAATACACCGAGCCGCACACTATCATATTTATATGGCTTTTCAGACGATATTTATCCCAGAAGTTCTGAATGTCGCTATATACTGAGTCGTTGACGTCCATGAAATTTTGGAACTCATCTATTACCAATGTGAACTGTCTTGATGTGCCGGCTTCCATCAGCAATGCAAAGATGTCCTTAAAGGAAGCTATCCCTGAGGGTACGAATATGCCTAATTTTGTGCGGATCTCATCTGCATATTCTGAACATAAAATGGCCTCACTTTTTTTACCGACAAAGAAGTAAACATACGCTCCTTCTCCCATTGCTTTTTCAATGAGAGTCGTCTTTCCAATACGTCTTCGTCCAGTTACAACGGTAAGTGTTGAATGTTTTTCAAATGCCTTTTTTCTAATGTCTTGCAGCTCTTGAATCTGCTCAGTCCTATCGTAGAATTTCATATTGCACAAATTTTTACGGTCGTAAAATTTACCACTGTTGCAAAGATACTCATTTAATTCTCATTTGCAATACCAGATGATCGGTAAGCGTCTCCAGAGTTGCGCCGGGATGCAAAAATCTTTCACATTATTCAAATAACGCATCCATCGTTACCTGGTTTGTGACGTTACCCGAATATAAGTTGCTGTGTATTCCATAAGGAGAAATCATTACCAGGTGTATTGCTTTCTTTGTTCCGGATTCGGAACGGAAAGCCTCGATGCGATTTCGCAGTTTTTCATTTTCGGCTTTGGTTATTGAATATTCTGCTGAAGCGAACTTCATCTCACACACGTCCACTACTCTGTCCTCCCTGTCTATCAGCATATCTATTTGTGCAGCAGGTTTGGTGACATGACTTCGCCAAGCGTATGTTCTGGTCAATATTCCGGAGATGCCGAGGCTTTTCTTTATTTGCTCCAGATGAGAAAAGCAAATTCTTTCAAAAGAAAAACCGCACCAGGAGTTATGGGCAGGAGTATTGGCTATTTTAGACCAATAGTGCGTTTCATAGAAATCATTGTTTTTCACAAAGTTGAGGTAGAATAGACAGTAGTAGTCAACCAACTTATATATTTTATCTTTAGACTTTATACCATTCGATATTCCTTCAATAAAACCGCACTTGTCCAGATTATCAATCATCTGTGAAAGCCCTCCTCCAGAAGATGCCCCCAGCTTTTGTGCGATCTCATTTCTGGTAAGTCCTGCCTTGTTCTTGTATAATTGCTCTATCGTACGGATATAATCCTTCGAATTGTCAAATAATGCATTGAAAAGATTTTCAAATTCATTTGCCAGAATTGCGTCCTTTGAAAAAAACAGCCTGTCAATGTTCTGTGTCAGGCTTTCTTCCTTATGGAGTAAGGACAGGTAATAGGGAACTCCGCCAAATACCATATAGGCTTGTAACTGCTCATATCTGTCCCATATGATTCCCTTGCTTTCATAGAACTGTTCCGATTCCTTCAGATCAAATGGAGATAGGAAAATCTTGCCGGACAGTCTGTTATGCAGGCCTCCTCTACTGTTTATTATTTTGTTTACAATCCAGGAAGTAGCAGATCCGCATACTATCAACATCAAGTTTCGGCAGTTTGAGCCCCAACTGTTCCAAAACCATTCGAATGCTGTCAGAAAGCCGGAATATGGGGTGTCCATCCACGGAAGCTCATCTATGAATACGACTTGACGTTTCTTCTTTATTCCGGTTTCAAGATATTCTATCAGCTGACTGAAGGCTTCCATCCAATTTGACGGTGCTGGGAATACTTTGCCGGAATGATGGTTCAATGCGAGATTGAAGTTCGCAAGCTGGATATGGGTCAACTGTTTCCGTTCGTATTCTGCAGGCGATACGCCAGTGACTTTGAATGAGAAGTCGTTTTTGAAGAATTCGTTGACAAGAAACGTCTTGCCTATGCGACGACGGCCATATACGGCAATGAACACAGCATTGTCCTGATTGTAGTAGCGTTCAAGTTCAGCTACCTCTTTTTTCCTTCCGATGAGTGTCATAACTTGTTAAATGTTTCGCCAAAACTAAGAAAAATTATTCGATTTGGCAAAACATAAAGCAAATGTTTCGCCAAAACTGGATAAAATCATGAGATTTGGCGAAACATTTGGCTGCATTGTATGTTAGCCAATGTAGCTGGTGATGAGCTTCATGCCGGATGACGGGGTGAAGGTGACACCTTTGGAGGTGGCAGGGATGAGGACGGTCTCGCCCTGATGAAGGGTAAGCGTGTGGTCTTCGTCCTCGTGGTCGGTGAGAGAACCGCGTCCTTCGATGCACATCACGACAAGGAACGAGTCAATGCCTGACAGGTCTTTGGTGAAAGGCTTGTCGAGGTCGTACTGGCTGGTAGTGAAGTACTTGCACTCTACCAGAACATTCTCGTCATCCTTTTTCTCCACGTAACTTGTCTTGTACTCCGGATAGACATTGTAGTCGATGGCGTCCTTGGCGAGTTCGGTGTGAAGTTCACGTGGCTTGCCGTCGAGTCCGAGGCGTCCGTAGTCATAGATGCGGTAGGTGATGTCTGAGGTCTGCTGGATTTCAGCGATGAAACAGCCGGTTCCGATGGCGTGGATGCGACCTGCAGGCAGGAAGAACACGTCTCCGGCCTTGACATTGAAGTTCGTGAGGACGTCGGTGATGGTGTTGTTTTCCACCCTTTTCACATATTCCTCAGGAGTGATTTTCTCTGAGAGACCTGAAAGCAGGTGGGCGCCTTCATCTGCGCCTACCACGTACCACATCTCGGTCTTGCCTTTGGAATTGTGGCGTTTTGCAGCCAGTTCATCATCAGGATGGACCTGAATGGAGAGGTCGCTTTTCGCGTCAATGAATTTGATCAGGAGCGGGAACTCGTTGCCCGTATTGGCATAGACTTTTTCGCCTACGAGCTGGCCTTTGAACTGCTCCACCAGTTCGGTGATGGTCCTGCCCTCGAACTCGCCGTTGGCAATGACGGATTCATGGCCCTTTACGCCGGAAAGTTCCCAGCTTTCGCCGATATTATGCTGATCTGTAACGACTTCCTTATACGGAGCGATTTTCTCGCCGCCCCATACCACAGTCTTCAGTATTGGTTTGAATTTTAATGGATACATTGTTTTGTTCATATTTGCGCCAGCCGGGTCAATGCTTCCGCCGGTCCTCCCCACTGCGTGGGTCCCCTCCCTTTTCGGGAGCCAATGCCGACTCCAACATTGATCCGGCTGGCTTTTATTGTAATCTATTATATATAGGTAATCTGACGCCACTATTTATCGAGCTGGCTCAGTGCGAACGTGTATGCACCGAGCGAGATAGCCTTGCTGGCACCGATCTTCGAACGCATGACGCCGATACGCTTCTGCGGATCGTAGGTCGCGGTCTTCTCAGTTCCGTACACCTTGATCTGGCGCGCATCGCCCTTTGCGAACGCTGCAAACTCCTCAGGGTCATCCAGATTGTAAACCTTTGGCTGAACCTTTCCGATAGTGTCTCCGGACATAGTCTTGACCGTAGAACGCATTGACCTGAGAATACCAGGCATGATGTAGTCGGCATTGTTCATGAGACCGCCGCCGATACAGATGATGCCGTCGAAAAGTGATGCGGCGATAGCCATACCGTCGCCGGCAGCCTCGCCGAGGTCATTGAACGCCTTGACGGCAGCTTCCCTGTTGCCCTCACGCTCCCCGTGGCAGATTTCCGCGATCTCCTTAGGCGTAAGACCGTGCTCGAGATTGCCGCTTGCCTCGCCGTAAACTCTGGTCACTGCACGGATGGAAGCGCTGTCCTCAAGAATATAGCCAGGCATCTTGAAATTCGGCAGGCAGAACGTCTCCACGCACGAATTGTCTCCGCGGTTCAGTTCCCCGTTCATCACGAAACCGATACCGAGCCCCGTACCGAATGTGTAGCCGATAAGGTTATGGAAACGCTTGTCGCTTCCTGCCTCGGCAAGCCTTGCATTGACCTCAGGAATCGCTCCGCCGAGAGCCTCGCCATAAGCATAGAGGTCACCGTCATTGTTTATATATACCGGAATGCCGAATTTTTCCTCGAGGAACGGTCCGAGAGCCACTCCGTCACGGAAAGACGGGAAGTTCGGAAGATAGCCACCGATAATGCCGTGAGGATAGTCCGCCGGCCCCGGAAACGCGAAACTGATCGCCACCGGCTTCTCCTTAAGCTGCTCGATTACAGTGCTGAACCCGAGCACGAGAGTCTGCAGACAGAGGTCCAGGTTCTTCGCATTGGAAGGAAGATTGATCGGGTCAATGATATATTCGCCTCCGCGCATTGCGCTGAATACCATATTGGTACCGCCTGCGTCGAGCGTGAGGACTATACGTGAATCTGTTTTGTAGTTTGCCATAATCTGATATTGTTTTAGTACCATACTTTCTTGTCAGAACCCATCTTGAACACCAGGTTTCCACCTCTGTAGATGTCCTTGTATTCGATATAAGGGAGATTGTATTCATCTCCGTTGAGCGTGATGCTCTGGATATACTTGTTGTCTTCACTCAGATTTTCCGCAGTGACATTGAACAAGCCGCCGGGTACTTTTACCGCAGCGCTCCTGAACGCCGGCTTGCCGAACCAGAAACGAGGTGTGGCCGGTTCGCTCTGGTAGAATCCGAGGCTTGACAATATGTACCATGCGGACATCTGCCCAACATCCTCATTGCCCGCAAGACCGTTAGGATCATTGAAATAGAAGTCCTTGTAGATCTTGTCCGCGATATCCGCGGTCTTCCACGGCTGCCTTGCCATTGTGTAGAAATAGATGATATGATGGCTCGGTTCATTGCCGTGGGCATACTGGCCGATAAGGCCGGAGATGTCGCTGGAAGTGTTCTCTCCGACAATTTCGCTCTTGGCTGAGAACAGACTGTCGAGTCTTTCCGTCAATTTCTCCTCTGAACCATAGAGCGATACCAGTCCGTTGAAATCCTGCGGAGCAAGCCACGTGTACTGCCATGCATTGCCTTCGCAGTAAACATCCGCCCTGTGCTCCGACTGGTAAGGATTGAACGGTTCGATGAACTTTCCGTTAGAGTTCTTGCCGCGGATGAAAAGCGTCTTGGCATCGAAATAGTTCCTGTATGAATGACTTCTGTTGTGGAAATAGGTGTAGTCGTCATCCTTGTCGAGGAATTTGGCGGCCTGTGCCATGGCCCCGTCAGCGATAGCATATTCCATATCGTAGGCCACAGACTCGCCGAAGCCCTTGTCGGCAGGGATGAAACCATACTGCATACGGATATCCTGGCCTCTGTCAGGTCTCATTTCCGAATCTTTCAATGCCTTGTAAGCCAGCTCTTTGTCGAAGCCGTCGAAGCCCTTCACCAGGATGTCTGCCAATGCGACTACGCCCGGGTTGCCTACCATACAGTCAGTCTCATTGCTCCAGAGATGCCATACCGGAAGCTTGCCCTGCTGCAGGTAGATATTAATCATGGTATTGGCAATGTCATTGACCTTCTCAGGATGGATAATCGTCATCAGCGGCATTGCAGCCCTGTAGGTGTCCCAAAGCGAGAAAGTGGTGTAGTTCACGAAGTCGTTTCCGGTGTGGATCTGGTCGTCAGCGCCTCTGTAGTCGCGATTTACATCATTGAAGACAGACGGCTGTATCATCGTGTGGTACAGCGAAGTGTAGAATACCGTGCGTGCGTCCTCGTCATCCGTTTCGATTTTGATTTTGGACAGTTCGGCGTTCCACGCTTTAGTTGCGCTCTTAACCGTGCCGTTGAAATCCCAGCCGGCCAGTTCCTCTTCCATATTGGCCTGCGCACCGTCCATACTTGTCGGAGATATGGCCACTTTTACCATAATCTGCTCACCCTCAGTGGTCTGGAAATCCATTCTGCTGTAAGGGCCTTGTGACGTGAATTTCTCGAACGGCTTGCTGAACTGAGCGTAGAAGAACACCTTCTGGTTCTTGGCCCAGCCTGTGGAGAATCTGTATCCCCGGATAGTCACGCTGTCCACCTTTTCTGTCAATGTTCCGGTGGCCTTGTCCCAGCATCCGCCGTTCTCCAGGTCGAAAACGATTGCTGCTGAATCACTTGCAGGGAAAGTGTAACGGTGCATACCCACACGTGAAGTAGCTGTCATCTCGGCTTCGATTCCGAAACGGGTAAGCATCACGCTATAGTAACCGGGCACGGTGATTTCCGAAGACCTGTCCGCGTAGGACCAGAGGCCAGTCTTTAACGCTGCCTCGATTTCTTCTGGGGTAGCGTTCTCGCCAGGCTCCTCGCCACGCGCATAAGCCACCTCACCGATGACAGGCATGACCGTAACGTCGAAGAGATCGCCGATACCGGTGCCCTCCAGATGCGTATGGGAAAAACCGATTACAGTAGAATCGCTGTCGTGATAGCCTGAGCACCAGTCCCATGTCTGAGGAATGCTGGTAGGCCCGAGCTGAACCATCCCGAAAGGGACATTGGCCCCCACGAACACATGCCCATGTCCTCCGGTGCCGATTTTCGGATTCACGTACTGCACGTAATCCGTGTTGTCTGTCGTTTTTGCGCAGCCGGCCGCCACCATCGCCGCCAGCATCATCGCGGAAAATATATGTTTCATTATTGTCAATGTTTTGTGTGTCAATGTTTTGTGCTACTTGGCAGCCCGGCAGCGGAACACAAGTTCCCCGCCACGTGTAAGCTGCCCGTGGCCCACCCTGTAATTCTTCAGCGTCTTGCCGCCGAGCGTCATGGACGATATCCTGTCATATTGACCTGTCCCAGAAGAGGTTTCGCAAGCATTGGCATTGCTTCCTGACTTGGTGATAGTCAGCTCATTATGTCCGTCGTACCACTTCGGGTCCAGCGTTATGGTCACCTTCCTGAAAGCAGGAGCGGTAAGCGTGTAGGACGGCTCTCCTGGACAATCCGGATAGAAGCCCATCATCGAGAACACAGCCCATGCGGACATTGTGCCCGTATCATCATTGCCCGGAATGCCGTCAGGCCTGGTCGTGAAATACTGCTCCAAAAGCTGCGGTATCATCTTCTGGGTGCGCCATTCCTCACCCCTGAAGCGGCTGAAAAGGTAGGCATATGCGATATCAGGCTCATTGGCAGGATCATACAGCCCCTCGTCGAACACGCTCTGCAACTTCTCCAGGAACACCTTCCGTCCGCCCATCAGAGCCGCATAACCTTCCACATCGTGAGGCACGAAGAACGTATAGTTCCATGCACTGCCTTCGTGGAAACCGGGAACCTCCTCGAAATTCTCACCCTGTCTCGGATTGAATGGAGAGAGGAATGTCCCGTCAGCATTGAGCGGCCTCAGCGTACCTGACTCCCTGCTGTAGTAATTCTTGTAGTTCAATGCCCTGTCCCTGAACAACTTGGCATCTTCAGCGTGGCCTAAATGTGCAGCAAGAAGGGACAATGCATTGTCCGCCACATAGTATTCCAATGCGTGTGAGACGGAGTTGTCTCCCGAGAAATCAGCGGCAAAATACCCGAGCGGAATGTAGCCGTCCTTCATGTAAGGGTCATTGTCCGGTCTCATCCTGTTCTTCGCCCCCTCAGTCGTAGCCGATTTGACAAAAGCCTCGTAGGCAGTATTTATGTCAATGTCCTTCAGTCCCTTAAGGTAGGTGTCCGTGATTACAGGGATTGCCGGATCGCCCTCCATAGTGAAAGTCTCACGTCCGTAAATCTCCCATTTCGGCATCCAGCCCCACTCACGGTACATAGATATCATTGACCTGACCATATCCAGCTGGCGCTCAGGGTAGGCGAGAGTCAGAAGCTGGTGGACATTCCTGTAGGTATCCCAGAGCGAGAAGACCGTGTACCTGTTGTGCCCCTCGGCCACTTTTCCGATACCGGTTCCCGATTTCGAGTAGTCCGCGCCGCAGTCACTTGTCAATGTCTTTCCGTCCCCACAGTATTCCATCAGAGGATATTCCCCGTTCACGTCATTCAGAACGTTCGGGTGGATAAGTGTATGATACAGAGCGGTATAGAATACTTCAGTCTGGTCTTCTCTTCCGCCTTCCACCTTTATGCGGGAAAGGTCGCTGTTCCATTTTTCATAAGCATTGGCCTTTACCTTGTCGAAGTCGAAACCGTTCTGCTCGGCATCGAGGTTCATCCTGGCATTCTCGCAGCTGACGAACGAAACGCCCATCTGCACGCAGATCTGCTCGTTCTCTGCGACATTGTCATAACTGAACCAGAAGCCCACGTCGTCTCCGGAGATTTCCCTCGCGTAACGTGTGTAGAGCTTGTATTTTCCCTGGTCAGGGTCCCATGCCGCCTCTGCTGTCATCGGGCACTGCTTCTTCCAGTAACCGCAGGATGAAGGCGCCTTGCTGACACGCATCACGAAATATATCGGGAACACCGCCTGCGAATTGTAGCAGAAAGTGCCTAAAAGCTTCGAGCCCTCGATTTCCGTATCGCTGATTTTGCGGACGGTGGCGCCTGATTCATTGGTCAGACCCTCTCCGAGATTAAGCAGGATGTTGGCCCGGCCAGCCATGAAGGTGTATCTCTCGATGCTCGTGCGCATCGTCGATGTGACTTCCGTCAGAATTCCGTATCGGGTCAATGTATTTGAATACCAGCCCGGTATGGCTTGCTCTCCGCTATATTCCGAGCCGTATTTGTGATAATCGACTTCCAGTTCTCCTGAGGTCGGCATCGTGAGCAGGGAGCCCAGTTCCGGGCAGCCCACTCCGCTCAGATTCACGTGTGAGTATCCTGTGAAGAACTTGTTTTCGTAGCAATATGGGGTGGACCACCAGCGGCTGTCCTTGTCCCAAACATTCTCGTCCGAGCCCATTACGTTGAACGGGGAGACGCTCATCATTCCGTTCGGGCAGACTGCTCCCGGATTTGTGGTGCCGAAATTCGTGGTCCCGACAAACGGGTTCACATAGTCCGCAGGCTGTTTTCTTTCATTGGTCTGAAGCGGTTCAGCC
>HF995985.1:0-8282 GCA_000432515.1 Bacteroides sp. CAG:545 | reverse complement strand
GTTCAGCCGCATTGACGGAAAAAACTCCCCATCCTGACATTATCGTCAGGGCGAGGAGTATCTTTGGTAAATATCCTGCAGCCATAGGTTTACAAGATATTGGTCCGTTTCGTAAACTCTATTATTTCAGGAATATATCCGAATGCAAGTCCTGTGACTGTGTCCGCACAGCCGTAGTATATGGCGATGCGGCCGGTTTCCGGATCGTGCAGGGACGCACAAGGGAATGTCACATCAGGCACATCTCCTGTCAGCTCATAGATTTCGCGTGGGGAAATGAGGTACTGACCGCTTCTTGCAATCGGTTTCCACGGCTGCTCGAGGTCGAGCAGGGCAGATCCGAAAGCATAGACATAGCCGTTGCACGAATGCAGGACTCCGTGATAGAACAGGAGCCAGCCTTCTGATGTCTCGATCGGCACAGGGCCCGCGCCTATCTTCATGCACTGCCATGCACTTACTTCAAACGGTGCAGGAGCCATTACGTGGCGGTGGTGTCCCCAGTATTCCATATCAGGTGATTCGGAGTAGAAAATATCACCGAATGCTGTATGGCCGGTGTCACTCGGACGGGAAAGCAGGGCGTATTTGCCGTTTATCTTTCTCGGGAAAAGGACGCCGTTGCGGTTGTATGGCAGGAAGGCGTTTTCCATCTGGTGGAAGGTCTTGAAATCAGTGGTCCAGGCCATGCCGATGGTCGGTCCGTGATAACCGTTGCACCATGTGACGTAATATTTGTCTTCGATTTTGGCGACGCGCGGGTCGTAGCCGTACACCCACTCACCGATTTCAGGGTCTGCGCCTTCAAACTTGATGGTCTCAGGATTGATTTCCCAGTTGAAACCGTCTTTTGAGAATGCCGCGTGAAGCGTCATCCTGCGGTTCTTGTCGTCGCAGCGGAATACTCCTGCGAATCCGCCTTCGAACGGAATTACGGCAGAGTTGAATATACTGTTGGAGTCCGGCAGAAGGTCGCGAGGTATTACAGGGTTTTCAGAATAACGCCAAAGCGGATCTTTGCATCCTGCGGGGCGATCTTGCCAAGGTAAAATGGGGAGATTGTTCCCTTCGATCTTTAGTGAACTCATATTCAATGTTTTGTATCAGTTATTCGTTTTTGCGGATATCCAGGTGAAGTTCGTCGAGCTGGACCTGGTCGATGGTGGACGGAGAATCGATCATCACGTCGCGGCCCTGGTTGTTCTTAGGGAAGGCAATGTAGTCCCTGATGGAATCGCTTCCGCCGAACAATGCGCATACCCTGTCGAAGCCGAATGCAAGACCTCCGTGAGGTGGAGCGCCGAACTTGAAGGCATTGATGATGAAGCCGAACTTGTATGCGGCCTCTTCCTTGCTGATGCCGAGAACTTCGAACATCCTCTCCTGCAGTGACGCATCGTGGATACGGATAGAACCGCCACCCAGCTCGGTTCCGTTAAGAACGAAGTCATAGGCATTGGCACAAACTTTCTCAAGGTCCTCTTTCTTGTCACTGTAGAACAACTGGAGGTGCTCAGGCTTAGGAGCCGTGAACGGATGGTGCATAGCATAGAAACGCTGTGTCTCGTCATCCCACTCGAGGAGAGGAAAGTCCACAATCCAGAGCGGTGCGAACACCTTAGGGTCCCTGAGTCCGAGGCGGTTGGCCATTTCCATACGGAGAACTCCGAGCATTGTCTGGGCCTTGCGTTTTGCGCCGCAGAGTATCAGAACGAGGTCGCCGGCTTCAGCGCCTGCCGCGATTGCCATTTCCTTGACCTGCTCAGGTGTGTAGAACTTGTCGATTGAAGACTTGACTGAGCCGTCAGCATTGAACTTGATGTAAACCAGGCCCTTGGCTCCGACCTGCGGGCGTTTTACCCACTCCGTAAGCTCGTCCAGCTGCTTTCTGGTGTATTCAGCGGCGCCTTTTACGGCAATGCCGCCGATGTAGTCCACTGAATCGAATACTGAGAAGCCATGACCTTTGGCCAATGAAGTGAGTTCGTGGATTGTCATGTCGAAACGCACGTCCGGCTTGTCAGAACCGTATTTGTCCATCGCATCGTACCAGCTCATACGTGGAAGCGGATTCGGAATGTCCACATTCAGAACGTTCTTGAACAGTCTGCGCATCATATCCTCGAAGGTGTTCAGCACATCTTCCTGCTCCACGAATGACATTTCGCAGTCAATCTGTGTGAATTCAGGCTGGCGGTCAGCGCGCAGGTCCTCGTCACGGAAACATCTCACGATCTGGAAATACCTGTCGTAACCGGCCACCATCAGCAGCTGCTTGAAGGTCTGCGGAGACTGCGGAAGAGCATAGAACTCACCGGCATTCATTCTGGAAGGTACCACGAAGTCACGTGCTCCTTCAGGTGTGGATTTGATGAGGTAAGGTGTCTCAATCTCCATGAAGCCCTTGCTGTCGAGGAAGTTGCGTACTTCGTGAGCGATCTTGTGACGGAGCACAAGCGCATTCTTGAGCGGGTTCCTTCTGAGGTCGAGGTATCTGTATTTGGCTCTGATGTCATCACCGCCGTCGCTTTCGTCTTCGATGGTGAAAGGAGGCGTTACTGACTTGTTCAGGATATTGATCGAACTGAGTTTGATCTCGATTTCGCCGGTATCCATCTTGGCGTTCTTGCTCTGACGCTCGATTACTTCGCCTTCTGCCTGGATGACGAATTCGCGTCCGAGAGAGTTGGCCACCTCAACCAGTTCTGCCGGAGCATCGGCGCTTACCACCAGCTGAGTTATACCATACCTGTCGCGAAGGTCAATGAATGTCATTCCTCCGAGTTTTCTGGATCTCTGGACCCATCCGGAAAGAACTACTTTCTTGCCTGCATCTGCGAGTCTGAGCTCACCGCAAGTGTTTGTTCTGAAATAAGTATTGAACATAATATGCTTTAAATTATTATTTTCTGTTCCAAACACGCAAATTTAGCAAATTATAATCAAAATTATTCGCCGGCATCTTGTAACTTTGTCATTGTACTTGAAAAGTGCGTCGGGACTGCTGTTTTCTGGTAGTGTTCCGGCCCTTGGATTTGAGTAGCGAGAAAAAACAAGTCATATGGAAGTAAGAGCAAAAAAAGCATTGGGACAGCATTTCCTGACGGATCAGAGCATTGCCAAAGCCATTGTTGCCGCCTTTGAGCCGGCAGAAGGAGGCAGTGCGGATGTGCTGGAAATCGGCCCGGGAATGGGTGTGCTGTCGCAGTATCTGCTTCAGCGTGAAGACATTGACCTGAAAATGATAGAGATAGATACCGAATCCGTGGAATATCTGCAGAAGCATTTTCCGGACGCGGCTGACAAGGTCATCTATGGCGATTTCCTGAAGCTGGATATCGACCATCTGTTTTCCGGCAGTTTCAATGTCATCGGCAATTTCCCGTACAATATCTCGTCGCAGATATTTTTCCGAATCCTCGATTATAAGGACCGCATTCCGCAGACTGTCTGCATGATTCAGAAGGAGGTGGCCGAGCGTATCGCCGAGAAGCCGGGAAGCAAGACCTACGGCATCCTGTCGGTACTTCTCCAGGCGTGGTATGATATTGAATATCTGTTCACTGTGGGGTCCGGCGCCTTTGCTCCGCCGCCGAAAGTGCAGTCCGCCGTCATCCGGCTGAAGCGCAACGGCAGGACGTCATTGGGATGCGATGAGGCCGCGTTCAAGAACATTGTCAAGACTTCGTTCGGTCAGAGGCGAAAGACAATGCGGAATTCACTTAAGCCGCTCATCCTGGCGAAAGCCTCCCGCGAGGGATGGGACGTCGTGAAGACTTCGGAGTTTGCGGCTTCGCCTCTTTTCGAGCTTCGCCCGGAGCGCATGAGTGTCAATGATTTTATCGAATTGACCAAACTGCTGGCTTAACGGCTTTTGATGGAAAGACTCTTCCGCCCAGAGTTTTATGTTTCGGGCGGATGACGCAATATCCGTCATAATTTAGTAACTTTGAAATTGTTGGCGTCAAGAGGGCGCAAAACTATAAACTTCAGACCAATGGACATTCACAATTCACATAAGGCTCATCCCTGGCATGGAATAGACTTGGGGGACAATGTTCCCGAGGAGGTCAGGGCATTTATCGAAATAGTTCCGACAGATACTGTAAAGTACGAGGTGGACAAGGAATCCGGTTATCTTTCACTTGACAGACCGCAGAAGTTCTCCAACATTGTCCCGTCTCTTTACGGTTTCCTGCCTAAGACATATTGTTCTGCAAAGATGGCAGAGCTTAGTAATCAGGCACTTGCGCGATATGACATAGAGGGCGACGGTGATCCGCTCGATATCTGTGTCCTTACCGAAAAGGATGTTACGCACGGAGATATCATCGTCCGGGCCAGGCCTATCGGCGGGCTTCGTCTTCTCGACCACGACCAGGCTGACGACAAGATTATCGCTGTCCTGAAAAATGATGCCGTCTATGGCCATCTGACTGATATTGATGAGCTTCCGAAGGACATTATCCGCCGTCTGATCCACTACTTCACGACCTACAAGGACATCCCCGGCGAGAACACCCAGCGAATGAAGTTCATCAGCATCTACGGTGCCGACGTCGCCCATGATGTCATATTGAGGTCGATGGAGGATTATAATGATCTGATCGCCGGGGCCGGAAAAAAGGACCTGATTGCTGACAAATAGCCCGTTCCTCCCGTTTCCTGACGCGCCGTTTGGGGGTATATCCGTTTACTCATCAGTCGAGTGCGCCCGGCACACTCCTTCTGACTTACAGCTCGCGGACGGCAGTCTCGATATATGAAGAGAGGGCGGCACGAAGGTCCTCGTCAGCGACATTGGCCAGAACCGGAGCGATGAACGAAATCATCTGCAGCACTTTGGCCTCGTCTTCCGGGATTCCGCGGGAACGCATATAGAACTGCTCATCTTCATTGAGCTGGCCGACAGTCGCCCCGTGTGAGCACTTCACGTCATCTGCATAGATTTCGAGCTGCGGTTTTGCTTCCGCTTCAGCGCCACCTGACAATATCAGGTTGTGGTTCGTCTGGTACGCCTCTGTCTTCTGTGCGTCAGGCGCCACGACTATCTTTCCGTAGAACTTGGCCTTTGATTTTCCCGAAGCGATTCCATTGAACAACTGCATTGACACGCACGACGGTACGCGGTGACGGACTTCCGTGCGAATCTGCATCTTGTCCGCTCCCGAGCAGAGGTACAGGCCGGAAATCTTCACGTCCGCGCCCTCGCCCACGAGATCTACAGATATGGGCAGGTCAATGTCTTTGCCCGGCATCGCAATCACGGTGACATTGACATCGGCCTCGGCCTCGGCCACAATGCTGTCGAAAGGCAGCCCGTCCGGGCAGAATTCCAGTTTCGGGTCAATGTTGTCCGTATCGCCGTCCAGCTGGAACTGCTCTTTGGCGCCTATTACATATACTTTATCGAATGTTGAGGCTGAAGGGACTCTGATGGTGGCGGCTCCACAAGGCACTGCCACATCCACATAATGTCCGGAATCAGTCTTCGGTGACGGGTCCAGGCGCATTGAAACGTCCTGGGATTTGATATCGCTCTGCATAACCCCTCCTTAGAAAATGTCGTATCCCTTCTCTTCGATTTCGTCAACGAGCTCTCTTCCGGCTGTCTCCACGATTTTGCCGTCCTTGAGAATATGGACAATGTCCGGGACAATGTAGTCGAGCAGTCGTTTGTAATGGGTTATGACGATGGCTGATTTCTCCGGAGTGTGAAGCGCCCTCACTCCTTCTGCCACTATTCTCAATGCGTCCACGTCCAGTCCGCTGTCTGTTTCGTCGAGTATGGCCAATGTAGGGTCAAGCATTGCCATCTGGAATATCTCGTTACGTTTCTTCTCACCGCCGGAAAATCCGACATTGACCTCTCTCTTGGCAAACTCCGGACGCATCTGGACGAATGCCATCTTCTCTCTCATAAGTTTAAGGAAGTCACCGCCTTTGATCGGGTCTTCGCCATTTGCCTTGCGTTTGGCGTTGATGGCGGTTTTCATGAAGTTGGTGATGGTCACGCCCGGTATTTCGACCGGATACTGGAACGACATGAAGATGCCGGCCCATGACCTTTCCTCTGGTGACATTGCCAGCAGGTCCTGCCCGCAGAACTCGATGCTTCCGCTTGTCACAGGATATAAAGGTTTGCCCGTGAGGACTGAGGACAATGTGCTTTTTCCTGCTCCGTTAGGCCCCATCACAGCATGGATTTCTCCTTTTTTTATAGTCAGGTCAATGCCCTTCAATATCTCTTTATCGCCCACTGACGCGTGCAGATCCCTGATTTCCAATAGTATGTCGTTATTCATCTCTTCAATTTTTGTTGCAAATATAGTGAAAGCCGAGGGAAAAGGAAAGCCCTGCTTTACTTTTCCGAGGCGCTTATGTCAATCCCCCCAACCCTATGTTTTCATTGGGACTCTGTCCCAAACCCTGATGATGTGCGTGGCCTTTGCGTCCTCCACGTATTTGCTGTCGCCACGGGTGCAAATCCGGCCTTTTCGCCCCCGTCATCCCTTTTATTTCATTGTCACGTGTGCAAATCGTGCGTTTTGGCCCCCGTCGTTGAAAGTTAATCCTTCGGACTGAAGTCCTCGCTTGTATTGTCCTGAAAATAGTTTGCCGATGATACAAATAGCGCGACCTGTAAAACGCTGTATAACAGATGTTTGGGTGTTTTCAGAGTTGTGATTTTCTTAACTCTGAATTTGGTTAAAATCCTGATAATCTGCGACTTACTGGTTGCGCGTGTTGTATCGTCCTGTGTCGGCTGTGTACCTTCCGCAGTTATGTGTTACTGCTGTACAATCTATCAGTTGCCAATGGGCAAATATCTGATGGTCTAGCTTTATTGTCCACAATAGATTGAGACCTAAGATCCGCTGTTCTCAAATCCGGCATCTGAAGAGATCTACGCTTCGCTGTAATTTTCGAACAACCTGCGTGTAGGGCTTTGGCTCATATTGATGTGTATCAATAGATTGCATTGATTGCTAAATGCCAGGTTATATGAAAAATAGGGTAACCTGACTTTCGGCTTTTCTCATAACTCGCTATGAGTCAATGCTTTCTACCGTCAGCCCAAGTGCAGGTTGTTCGGTTTTTCTCTCTAATCATGCCTCACGGAAGCAATCATGTCCGGCAACAAGAAGCCGCCGTGAGGACCAGGCCCTCCTGCTTCGCAGGCGCCTCCCTCTAGTGCCGAGGGCGGCAAGTCCCCACGGTGGCAACCTTGTTGCTGAGCCATTGACACGGTATTTATATTGTTCTACACTGTTGCCTGCTGTCGGGAGCTTACGGAGGTGAGCAGGAGCGACTACTGAAATCTGTCCGGCAGAAGGCGTGTTTTCACGGATAAGTTGTTCAAAATGATGCACTTATCCGTAAAAAGGCGGGGTTTTACGGATGAATTGTCATTTACGGACGGATTGTGGCTTTGGTTGAACCGGTTGTGACTATCGGTCTTCTCCTGATTTTAGTTGATGACTCAGGTTGATCCACGAGGCGCATCCCCGTATTCAGAGAGTTTCTCCGTATTCAGAGAGCATCCCCGTATTCAGAGAGTCTCCCCATGATTCAGGTGACTTGGTTATAAGACAACAAGCCTCCCTTTCCCCCCCTCAGACTGTCCGAAAAGTCCTCGCGAGACTGAAATGCTCCGTCCCTATACAAGGCCAGAAGCGGATTCTCGATTCTCACTGAGGAATATTTGACTTTTCTGACAGTCTCCTGCAAGGTCTCAGACTTACAGTTTGCGGTTCGCGTAGTTTGCGATGCAGTCAGGAATCTTGATTTCGTAATTGGAATCGTCAAGCAGCGGTGATGTCAACAGAAGGTCAGCCGTTGTGCGGTTCGTGGCGAAGGCAATGTTGTACAGCGATGCGAGACGACTCAATGCGGATACGTCGTTCTGATGTCCCTGGACAATGAGGTTGTCGCAGAAGAAAATAAGCATGTCGATGCGGCGCTCGGCAATCATTGCACCGATCTGCTGGTCTCCGCCAAGAGGTCCTGACAATAATCTGGTCACTTTCCCTCTGAACGGGAACGTCGCCTCGCCATCTACCTCTATGGAAATCTCATTGATAAGACGTCCTGTGGTTCCGGTTGCGTACAAATTATGCTTCGAAAGCATTGACGCATTGAACTTTACCCATGATATGAGTTCTTCCTTTCTTCCGTCGTGCGCAACCAGCGCGATGTTTAATTTCTTCATAATGTTTTCCTCCGAATTACGTAACATGATAATAATAAGTTGCCTCAGATTAAGAGAAGATTTTCGAGGA
>HF995984.1 GCA_000432515.1 Bacteroides sp. CAG:545 | reverse complement strand
GTGGCTGGAACACCTCCTTTTTGGAGTGAGATCCGACACGAGCTCGCGGTTGGAGTGCAAGGAATTCTTGAAAAATTCCTGTGCTTAATCTTTCATTATTCATATAGACCTGTAGCTCAGTTGGTTAGAGCACTACACTGATAATGTAGGGGTCAGCAGTTCAAATCTGCTCAGGTCTACCGCTTAATAGCAATGGGGATATAGCTCAGTTGGCTAGAGCATCTGCTTTGCAAGCAGAGGGTCGTCGGTTCGACTCCGTCTATCTCCACAAATTCAGAAACAGATTCACTATTACGGTGAGTCTGTTTTTTTGTTTTGTCCCAGATGGTAAACTCTTTATCCGCATTCACCACAGCCGCCATGATGCGGAGCCGCTGCCAAGATTCAAAATGGGCCATATTGTCAAAAAAATTACCTATATTTGCAAAATATGCGTGCAAGTAAGCGGCAGATGTTATTCACGCTTACAGACTAAAACCTCCCCGAATTGTCGGGATAGAAACTTTATTGTTTATGGCAAAGGCCAATATGCCGGTATTGTACCGTTGGTTTAAGGCGTATGTTAGATTTTTGACAGAAAAAATCTACTACAAAAAAGTATATTATCTGAATACCGAGAATGTTCCAGAGGATGGAACTCCGCTTCTTGTCGTGTCAGATCACCAGAACGCGATGAATGACGCTTTGGGTGTTTTGCTGTCCATCAGAGACAGGCTGGTGCACCTGATAGTCAGGGCGGATGTCTTCGCTCTGAGTCCAATCGCTGATAAATTCCTTCGTTCCATAGGGTTGTTGCCGGCTTTCAGGCTGAACTGGGAAGGTGAAAAGGCATTGGAAAACAACGGCGCCACGTTCCGTGATTCCGAAAAATCACTTCTCGACGGTAATACAGTCGTGATTTTCCCTGAAGCCGGACATCAGGACAAACATTGGCTCGGAACTTTCTCTTACGGATATACCAAGATGGCATTCGATGCTGCTGAGATGAGCGGCTTTGAGAAGGAAATCTTCATCCTGCCGAGTTGCAACCACTATTCCGAATATAGATGGCTGCGTACCGAGACATTGATAAAATACGGCACTCCGATATCTCTGAAGCCGTTTTACGAATTATACAAGACTAAGCCGAGGACTGCGCAGAGGCAGGTCAATGCCCTTGTACGTGAGCAGATCAAGGGGATGATGCTGAGTATCGATGACGTGGAGAACTACGATGCCATCGACTTAATCAGACAGAGTTCCTATGGAGAGAAATTCGCATTGACACAGAACTTGGATCCGGCATTGCTCCCGCAGAAACTCGAGTCCGACAGAAAGCTCGTAGCTGCGCTGGACGCGGCCAAGGCATCTGACGAGGCTGCTGTCAATGATCTTTATGCAGAAACATTGACCTTCGGCGCAGACTTGAAGAAGAGCGGACTCTCCGAGAAGGAACTGGACAAGACTCCTTCTCTTGTGGATATGCTCGTGCAGGTGGCTGTCCTGATTATTCTTGCCCCGTTGGCAGTGTTCGCATTGTGGCCGGCGCTTCCCGCGTGGTTCATACCTAAATATTTTGCTGACAGGGCTGAGGACAAGATGTTCTCCGGAACCTTCCTCATCGCACTCAACGCATTGTTCATCTTTCCGGTTTTCGGACTCATCACGTTCATCATTACTTGGATGAAGGCGAGTCTTCTGGCCGGAATTGTCTATGTGGCGCTGTTCCCTGCGCTCTGCCTTTTCGAATGGGCTTATGCCGGATGGGTGAGTGAGCTGATCAGGGATATCAAGGCATTGAACGGAGAAAAATCCGGACTTTTGGAGCGTCTGCGTTCAGACAGGAGAAAACTCTTCTCCCGGATTGATAATATATTGGGCAAGTAGTTCATTATAAGAATATTACATAACAAGATAATTATTTGAAAATGGAACAACATAGAGTAGTAATTACCGGAATGGGAATATATTCCTGTCTCGGCAGTACATTGGATGAAGTGCGTGATGCGTTGTACAACGGCAAGTCAGGCATCATATTCGACCCGGAACGCAAGGCGATGGGATTCCGTTCTGCATTGACCGCAAAACTTGTGGAACCGGATTTGAGAAAAGAACTCTCCCGTTCTCAGAGAGTGTTTATGCCGGAGCAGGCAAAATATGCTTACTGCGCGACAAGAGATGCTTTGCGCAATGCGGGAATCGACCAGGATTACCTGAATTCGCACGAGGTGGGCCTCCTTTATGGAAATGACAGTTCTACAGTGCCTGTTGTCAATGCTGTTGATACTATGCGTGAGAAGAAGGACACGACTCTCTGCGGCTCTGGTGCTATCTTCCAGTCAATGAACAGTACTGTCACCATGAACCTCGGCTGCCTTTTCAAACTGAAAGGTATAAACCTCACAGTTTCAGGAGCTTGTGCCAGCGGTTCACATGCTATCGGTCTTGGTGCCCTGCTTATTCAGAACGGTCTTCAGGATATGGTTGTCTGCGGTGGTGCCCAGGAGGTAAATCCTTGGTCAGTAGGTTCTTTCGACGGTATTTCAGCATTCTCTACAAGAGAGAGCGAGCCGGAAAAGGCATGCCGTCCGTTCGACCGTGACCGTGACGGTCTGGTGCCGGGTGGCGGTGCAGCGACAGTCATCATTGAGAGTTATGAGTCTGCTGTACGCAGAGGTGCTCCTATCATCGCTGAGGTTCTCGGATACGGCTTCTCAGGCAACGGTGACCACATTTCATCTCCGAACGTGGAGGGCCCGAGCCGTTCGCTCGAGATGGCAATCCGTCGCGCCGGCATCAACAAGGCTGAAATCGGATATATCAATGCTCATGCTACATCTACTCACGTTGGTGATACCAATGAGGCAAAGGCTATTTTCAATGTCTTCGGCGACCAGAAGGTGGAGGTTACCAGTACCAAGTCGCAGACTGGCCACGAGATGTGGATGGCTGGTGCCAGTGAGGTCATCTATTCAATCCTGATGATGAAGAATGACTTTATCGCTGCCAACCTCAATTTCGAAAATCCGGATGAGGATTCAGCAAAACTGCTGATTCCTGCTACGAGGATTGAAAAGCATTTCGACACATTCTTGTCCAACTCGTTCGGCTTCGGCGGAACCAATTCGACATTGATTGTGCGTAATCTGTAGGTAGTAATAATCGAATAAACATATTTTAGAAATGGAAAAACAGGAATTAATCGAAAAAATCAATTCTGCGCTCGCAGAGGAATTTGAAGTGGATGAGTCTGTCATTACACCTGACGCTCCTATCAAGGATACACTTGAGCTTGACAGCTTGAGCCTCGTGGACCTGGTTGCTCTGATCGAGTCCAACTTCGGTATCAAGATCCAGGGTTCAGAAGTGTCTAAGATCCAGACATTCGGCGCCCTCTATGATTTTGTCTATGACAGAATGTAATTAGATTTTCAATATGAATTCAGGTTCTATGGATGACAAGGTGCTCGCGAGGGGCGAGGAGATTTTCCGCCTCATTCCGCAGCGGCCTCCGATGACGATGGTGGATACACTTTTCTCGGCTGATGAAAATGGCGGGGAGACTGGGCTTACCGTATTGGAGGACAATGTTTTCTGCATTGACGGTCATCTGTTGGAACCTGGAATCATTGAACATTCGGCCCAGAGTGCTGCTGCGTTTGCCGGCTACAGGTATTTTCTTGCAGGGGAAGAGCCGCATATCGGGCTGATTGGTGAGATCAAGGCTTTCAGGATTGTCAGAAGGCCTGCTGCAGGTGAGAACTTGCGGACGCGTGTTACCGTGACGGGCGAGGCGATGGGAATGTCGCTGGTCCATACGGAAACCTTTTCCGGCGGCGAGATGCTTGCCAATGGAGATATCAAGATCTTCATTGTCGATTAGTATGTCCCGACCCCGAGGGGAGGGATTTAGGGAGGGGGTAACGTAGGAAGGAAACGAAGCGCGTGGGCCTGCGCCCTCCAGCAGAGGGAAAACCTCTCGAACGGAGCTGAACTTCAGCAAATAGAAACTGTTAGGATTATAAACTATAGCAACGATGGAATTGAGTGAAACGGTAAAAGTTGCCGTAAGATTCTCGGAAGTCGATCCTATCCGTGTCGTGTGGCACGGAAACTATCTGAAATATATGGAAGACGCCCGTGAAGCATTTGGCCGGAAATATGGCCTCAGCTATGTCACAATAGTGGAGAACGGATACTATTGCCCCATCTTCGACTACCATGTGCGCTTCATGCATTCTGCCTCTTATGATGACGTGCTGCTTGTGACGATAAAATACAAGCCGTCAAGAGGCGCGAAAATTTGTTTTGAATATGAGATAAGACGTGAGCGGGATGATAAAGTAGTGCTCACGGCTTCCACAATACAGCTTTTTACCACTTCCGATGGAGTTCTGGAACCATCAGAACCGGAATTCTACCGACAGTGGAAGTCCAAGTTCAAGGAATTGAAATAGTAAGATGACAAAGTTTTTTACTTCACTCTACAAGTTTTTCGAGAATCGTAAATCATTGATGTACACCATTCTCGGGGCACTTGTAGTTTTTTCTGTCTATTTCGGACTGAAAGTCCAGTACGAAGAGGACATTACCAAGCTTCTTCCGTCAGCAGCGACCTCTGACAGCGGCCTGGCTTTCGGCAATCTGAAAGTCAAGGACAAGATCTTCATCCAGATAACGTCCCGCGACACCATCCTGGATATCTATACATTGTCATCCTATGCAGACGAATTCGTGGACTCGCTGATGGTGAGAGATTCCGCGTCACACTGCATTGACAATGTCCTTTACAGAATCGACGACGACTTGCCGTTCATGGCGCTGGACTTCGCGATGGCGCACGTGCCTTCATTCGTGGACACATCCTGCTACAGCAAGTTCGAAACTCTGCTGACACCTCACGCGGTGGACAGCATGATGGCCGTGAACTATGAAACGGTGATGAATGACGAGACCGGTTCAGCCACGCAGATGGTCTCCACCGACCCTCTCGGCCTGCGCAACGTACTTGCCGGCTCGCTCGGATTCGGAAAGAAAGATACCGGATCATCAGCGGGGTTCACCATCATTGACTCGCACCTTTTCTGCGCTGACAGCACAGTGGCATTGGCCTTCGTATCACCTGCATTGACCGCATTCGACACACGCGCGAGCTCGCAGCTGGTAGGCGAAATCGAGTCCCTTGCGGAGGAGTTTACCCAGCTTTATCCTGATGCGCAGGTGTATTATCACGGGGCCCCGGTCCGCAGCTTCGGCAACTCGAGAGTGATAAAGCGGGATCTGTTCATGACTGTAGGCATCTCATTGATAATCATACTGATAGTGCTGTGCCTATCGTTCAGGAGCTTCTCGTTTATACCGATGAATGTGCTCCCTGTAGCCTTCGGTGCGTTCGTGGCATTGGCCTTCATGTATTTCCTGAAAGGGACAATGTCGCTGATGGCACTCGGCATCGGGTCGATTATCCTCGGCGTGGCGATAAGCTATATCCTGCATATTCTGACGCATTTCAAGTATGTCGGCGATTCGGCGGCGGTGTTGAAAGACGAATCGGTACCGGTCTGCCTCGGCTGTCTGACTACGGTAGGAGCCTTCCTTGGCCTGCTTTTCACGGAAAGTGACCTGCTCAGGGACTTCGGAATCTTCGCCTCCGTATCATTGATTGCCAGCACGCTCTTCGGCCTGATTTTCCTGCCGCACTTTCTGAAGAAGGACGATACACGCAAGAATGAGAAGGTATTCGCGTTGGTGGCCAGGTTCAATGATATGCCTTATGACAAGAACAAGTGGCTCATAGGCGGCGTGATAGCACTGATCGTCGTGGGCGTGGCATTCTCCGGCAAGGTCACCTTCGATTCTGACCTGAAGAATATCGGCTATGTTTCACCGCAGACCAGGGCTTCGGAGGCACTGTACGCCCAGAAGAACTTGGGCAATGACGTGCAGGTTTATTTCGCTGCAGCGGGAGAAAGCCTCGACGAGGCATTGGTGAACAATAAGGCTCTTGTCAATGTCTGCGATTCAATGCAGCAGGCGGGGATGCTCACGTCTTATTCCAAGATGGCATCCACATTGTTCGTGCCTGAGGCCGAGCAGCAGGAGCGTATCGCCAAATGGAACTCGTGGTGGAATGGCGGTGATGGCGTAACACGTTCACAGAAAGCGGTTTCGCTCGTGTCAAGTGCTGCCCGGAAATACGGTCTCGATCCGTCAATGTTCGCTCCGTTTACGGCAATGCTGGAGGCGGACTACGAACCTGGCTCGCTCTATGAGGCGCAGATTCTGCCGGACGGACTGAGCACGACATTGGTGGAAAAGATGGATGACGGCAGGTTCCTGGTGTTCACGCCGGTCAAGCTGAAACAGGACCTGAGAATGAAGGTGAGCGACAGGCTTGCTGAACTTCCGCATATAATAGTCGCTGACCCGTTCTATTACACCGGAAACATGGTGTCCATCGTGCACGATGACTTCAATATGATATTGCTCATATCCTCCATTTTCGTCCTCATCGTCCTCCTGATCTCATTCAGGAATATCTTAGTGGCGCTGATAGCGTTTATGCCGATGGCGTTCAGCTGGTATGTGGTCGAGGGACTTATGGCATTGTTCGGAATACAGTTCAATCTGATCAATATCATCATCTCCACATTCATCTTCGGAATCGGCGTGGACTACAGCATATTCGTGATGGAGGGACTTCTCGCGGAGGCCCGTTCCGGCCGCAAAAGCCTGCTGGAATGGCATAAGACAGCGATTTTCTTCTCTGCTTTCGTACTGATAGTAGTGGTTTTGTCAATGTTCTTCGCGACCCATCCTGCAATCCGTTCCATCGGGTTCAGTACGCTCGTGGGAATGGTCACCACAATACTTATAACTTACACTCTCGAACCGTTCTTCTTCCGCCAGATGCTGAAGATCAGAAGGTTTGCGAAAAGAATCACAAAATAATGAAGGACAGCGCAATAATAATAGGCAGCGGAATCGGCGGGCTGGAGTGTGGAGTCATTCTCGCCAGGCATGGTTTCGATGTGACGGTGCTTGAACAGGAACGCCAGATAGGAGGGAATCTTCAGACATTCACCCGCAGGGGCTCAGATGGCAAGGCTCACAGTTTCGATACGGGATTCCACTACGTAGGTGGACTCGAACCGGGACAGCCGCTCTATTCGCTGTTCAAGTATTTCGACCTGATGGACTTGCCGTGGAAATGCCTGGACAAGGACTGTTTCGATGAGATTTCCTTCGCGGACAAGGACCTTCAGGAAGTGGCCTCATATCCCGTGCCGTCCGGTCATCTGCGTTTTGCTGAACGGCTGGCCGAATACTTTCCGACTCATGCGGAGGAACTCCATAAATATTCCAAGATACTGAAGGAGATCGGCGACCGGATGTTCGACTCGTTCAAGCCTGAGACCGACATGTTCGACATGTTCGGGCAGTCAGCGTATGAATTTCTGTGCAACTCCATAACCGACAAGAGGTTGCGTGATATCCTGTGTGGCTCGATGATGAAGATGGAACTGGACAGGGAGACGCTTCCTATGTATGTCTATGTGCAGGCGACCAACTCGTTCGTGGACAGTTCGTGGCGTCTGGGATATGACGAGAATCGCAAACTTGGCGGCGGAGCATTGATAGCTGCAAAACTTGCCGAGGAACTCCGCTCACGTGGCGGACGCATCCTTACCGGAATGAGAGCGGACACTATCCACATATCGGATGACGGACGCGTTTCCAGCGTGGATGCTGTCAATGCCGCAGGCGAGGTGGAACGCTTCACCGCTGACTGGGTCATCTCCGACATCCATCCTGCGCTTACCGTCGGGCTCATCGAAGAGTGCAAGCAGGTGAAGAAGGTATTCCGCAACAGGATGTCCCATCTGAAGAATTCCTACGGCGTGTTCACGGCCAATGTCATCCTGAAGCCGGACACATTGCCGTATATGAACAAGAACCTGTTCGTGCATACCCACGACGTGGATTTATGGGGAACTGACTATAGCCATACAGACAGCATCATGGTGCATTTCTATCCTCCGAAGCAGGGCAAGTATGCGGAATGCATTGACATACTCTCTCCTATGGACTGGAGCCTTGTCGGCGAGTGGGACGGGATGAATCCTGGTACGAGGGGCGCTGAGTATGAGGCGGTCAAGCAGAAGAAACTGAATGAGTGTCTGGACCTGCTCAATGCCCGTATCCATGGCATCAGGGACTGCATTGACAAGATTTATATGAGTTCGCCGCTCACCTGGCACAGTTATACGTCGTCTCCGAAAGGAGCCGCTTTCGGTGTGGTGAAAGATTATCACAACCCGCTCACGACGTTCCTTTCGCCGCGCACCCCTGTTCAGAACCTGCTCCTGACCGGACAGAGCCTGAATCTGCACGGTATTCTCGGCGTTTCCAAGACATCCGTAATCACCTGCGGTTTCATCTTGGATGCCGAATCACTTGAAAAAGAGATTTTGGATTACTAAATTAGCACTTTTGTAATAAAAAACATTGACAATGAAAATAGCATTGGTTACAGGCGGAAGCCGCGGAATCGGAAAGGCCGTGTGCCTCAAACTGGCATCTGAAGGATATCACGTGATTATAAATTATGTGTCGAACGACGAGGCTGCGCGCGCGACATTGGAGCAGATTACTGCTGCAGGCGGTTCTGCCGAGCTGCTGAAATTCGATGTCAGCGACAATGAGGCGACTGTTTCAGCCCTTAAAGGGTGGCAGGAAGCGCATCCGGACGAGTTCGTCGAGGTGCTTGTGAACAATGCCGGCATCCGTCGCGACAACCTTCTCCTGTGGATGGAACAGGACGACTGGTACAAGGTGATGAAGACCAATCTGGACAGTTTCTACAATGTCACCCGCCCTCTTCTCCAGCCGATGGTGGTGCACAAGAGAGGCCGCATCGTGAACATGGCATCATTGTCCGGACAGAAAGGCCTGCCGGGCCAGACCAACTATTCAGCGGCCAAAGGCGGAATCATCGCTGCCACAAAGGCTCTCGCCCAGGAAGTCGCTGCAAGAAAGGTTACTGTCAATGCTGTTGCACCGGGATTTATCCGTACTGATATGGTAGAGGGGCTCGATGAGGCTGAACTCAAGAAGACCATTCCTGCAAAACGGTTCGGTGAGCCGGAGGAAGTGGCCGAGCTCGTGGCGTTCCTCGTTTCAGACAAGGCGGCCTACATCAACGGCCAGACTATCGGAATCAATGGCGGTCTTTATGAATAGGATCAATATGAGATGCATGTCCATTATAGCTGCTTTTGCAGCTGCAGCATTGTCCTGCCACACATCTGTTGTCTCTGCTGCTGAAGGCCAGGTGGTTGCCGCAGCTCCTGCGTCTTCGCCAGTAGTGGCCAAGATATTGAAAGCCAATGCTTCTGTAAAGAATATCGAGAGCAAATTCACTCAGGTCAAGACCATCAAGGCGTCAGGCCGTAAGATCGCATCTGAGGGAACATTGTACTTCACTCCTGACGGACATCTTACGATGCGTTATTCCAAACCTGCCGGCGAGCTGCTGGTGGTGAACGGAAACAAGTTCCATATGAACAAGGGCGGAAAGGCCATGACCTTCGACACCTCCAAGAACACGCTGATGGGAAGTCTTGCAAATACACTTGTGAACTGCATCAAAGGCGATCCCGAGACTGTGGCAGCGGCCAACAACGCGAAACTTACCGCTTCTGAAACGGCTGAAGGCTACGTGGTTACGCTCACTGCTTCGGCTGCGGGACACAGAGGCTATTCCAAGATTGTCCTGACCTACCGCAAACCCGACTGCGTATTGGTAAAGATGATTATGGAAGAGACCGTGGGCATCACCAATACCTATGAGATGAAAGAGGTGAAGAAGAACACCTCGCTTCCGTCTGACGCCTTCCGCATTCCTACAAAGTAGAATCCTTGGCATCCTCAGAAACTTTATCTCCGCGAAGCTGATACTTTCGCGGAGTAGTTCCTGTTGCAGCCTTGAAATACTTGCAGAAGAAGGACGGGTTAGGGAAGTTAAGCTTGTCGCTGACCTGCTGGATGGAGTATGACTTGGCGATAAGCAGGACCTTTGCCTCAAGTATCACATTGTCCTTGATGATATCGCCCGGCTTCCTGCCCATCGCGTCAGTGATGATCTTGGCGAAGTACTTGGGTGACAGACAGCATCGCTCGGCGTAGAAACTCACGCTTCTTTCCTTGTTGCAGAATTCGTGTACATCATTGAGGAACTTCATCACGAGGTCCTTCTTTCTCGGAATCGAGAGTCCGTGCTCTGTTTCGCCCGTCTGTTTCAGCCAAGATGAGAACAGTGCCAATGCCGTGTGCAGGAAGCAGATAAGTATCTCGTTCCTGTAATCCTGATGAGCCAAATCGTAAGTCTGTCTGAAGCATTTGTATCCTGACAGGAATGAACTGCAGATTTCATCAGGGAAATGTATCACGGAAGGTTCCCCTTTCTGTATCATCCACTTGCGGGCAGTCTCTGTCCCTTTCATAGGAGATTTTCCCAGGAAATCCTGTGCTGCTGCGATGACGATCATTTTGCATTCTCCCGACATTGAAATATGCTCCGCAATGAAGCCCGGCATTCCGAGAAGACAGTCATTCTTCTCCATATGGTACTCTGTTTGATTCAGTTTCAGGTCAATGCTTCCTTCAATGCACATCAGGCAGATGCCTACCAATATCTTTGTCGGAAGCGGCTTGTTGACAGGTGCGCCGATCCGCTTGTCCTTCTGTTCAGGGTCCAGATTGTCATCTATTATGGCTATCTTGTCGAATATGATGGCGTGGTCCGATGCCTGAAGCATACCGAGCTTGATCTGAGGCAGGGTTGAATTATGTATTTCCATTCTATTTCATATTTAGGCTCCGATTGTAAAGGTAGATATTTTTAGTAAATTTACCAGTCGATTTTGAAGCCTTCATCTGTTATGTTGAAAACTCTACTTGTCATATTCTCATTGCTTTCTATGGGGCACAGAACGAAGCGTAAATGAGTCGGTCGGCTGAAAAATGGGTGAGATGTTTGTGTTTCAACGAGTTAGGCGTGTGTGGCTGAAATGACGGCGTAAAACGAAGCGTTTACATAGGCTTACATTTGGTTTACTTTTGGGGCTTGTTGAGGCTCCTG
>HF995983.1:29090-55873 GCA_000432515.1 Bacteroides sp. CAG:545 | reverse complement strand
GGACTGTCCCGGAACTTGTCAATGAACAACTGCCCTCCTCTTCCGATGAAATCTATCCGATGATATCGCCTGACGGAAAGCAGTTGTTTTTCGCATCCAAGGGCCTGTACGGAATGGGCGGTTACGATCTTTATGTGTCCACATGGGATAAAGACCTGAATGACTGGGGAGTACCGGTCAATATGGGTTTCCCCTACTCCTCACCATACGATGATTTCCTCTATATAAATACGGCGGACGGCAAATACTCGATGTTCGCCTCAAACAGGGAATGCCCGGCTGATTCCGTGGACATCTACGTCCTGGAATTCGACAGCATGCCGGTAAGAAAGGAAATCAACGACCCTGACGAACTGAAAAAGCTATGCAGTCTGGCACCGGACAATGACCCGACACGCATAGACAACCACTCTGCCACCACCGACGAGAACGGTCAGAACAATGCAGATATGAGCAGATATTCCGAGCAGATGCTGACTGTCAGGTCGTTACGCGATTCCATCTACAAGTTCAGCACCGATCTGGACAGGGACAGGAGTTGGCTTTCGGAGACTTCCGGTGAAGAAAGGAGCAGGCTTGCCGCGTCTATCCTGAGCAAGGAGGCGATGCTTCCAAAATTACAGGATTCACTGGCAAGAGCATCACGGGAATTGCAGAAAATAGAACTGGAGTTCCTCCAGAGCGGCATTGTCATTGACCCGGAAAAGATTCACAGGGAGGCCGACAGGGAACTGGTCGGGGCTGATGCGGGCTACACTTTCTCCAAGAAGAGTCCGGGGGCGCGGATCCGGCTGGACATGGAAAAGCCGGCGCCGTCGTTCGACTACACTTTCCAGATACTCGAGCAGGGACGCTTCGCTGAGGACAATACCATTCCGCAGGGCCTTTACTATCAGATCCAGCTTTTCTCAATGATGTCCAAGGCTACCGTAAAACAGATAAAAGGTCTCAGTCCCGTATTTGAAAGACCAGGCTCAAACGGCCGCAGAATCTACTCTGTGGGACTGTTCCACACGTACAAGGACGTATTGGCAAACCTGAACAAGGTGAAACGTGCAGGCTTCCGCAGTGCCATCATCGTAGCATTCCTTGACGGCAAACCGATTACTGTCCAGAAGGCCAGGGCCATAGAGAAGAACATTCACGAGCTGTTCCAGATCAGAGTATTCCCTATCGACGGCAATTCATTGAACGAAAACGAGATAGCAACCATCAAGGCATCTACCGACTCGGACATGTCCAAGACGACTGAAGGCGGAATGATCTCATATATTCTCGGTCCTTACGACAGCAGGCAGGAAGCGGACACTGTTACGGAAGCATTGAAGAAAGCAGGTCTTTCCAACTTGAGAATTGAGTCGGCAGGTCTTTCCAAAGCCGAATAATATTCATATATTTGGATACATAACACTAACTCATTGAGTATGGGACTTATAATAACATTGGTTTTAGCAGGGATCATCCTTATTCTGGCCGAGATTTTTCTGATTCCGGGCATCGGGATCGCCGGATTCCTGGGCGTGCTGTCATTGTGCGGCTCCTGCTGGTACGCATTCGCCTATATGAGCCCGCTGACCGGAGCAGTTGTCACCATTGTCAATGTCGTACTTCTGACGGTGCTGCTGTGCTATGCTTTCCGCGCGAAGACTTGGAAGAAACTTGAGCTGAGCACTGTCATTGACAATGCTGAAAGCGAGGAAAAGGCATGCGTCGGCGACAAGGGCAAGACTGTCACGAGGCTCTGTCCGATGGGGACCGCGAGAATCGGGAACAAGAATTATGAGGTGACCGCATTCGAGGGAATGATCGACGCAGGAACTCCTGTGGAGGTCGTCCACATCGAGAACAACAAGATATACGTGAAAGTCATCATGCCCGATGAGGCGTTCTGAGCAAACGCAAACAAACTGAAGCATATTCACAAAACTAAATAAACCCTGAATTATGGCAATTCCACTGATTATCTGGGCCGGCATCATATTCGTCGCCCTGATTGTACTGCTCTGGTTCTTCCCTGTAACACTGTGGTTCCAGGCTATCCTGTCCGGAGTTCATATTCCTCTGATCCAGCTTGTTCTCATGAGATGGAGAGGCGTAAATCCCAACACCATCGTAATCGCGATGATTACCGGTACCAAGGCCGGCCTGAAGCTCAGATCCAACGAACTTGAGGCCCATTATCTCGCCAAAGGAAATGTGGTGAAGGTGGTCAATGCGCTTATCTCAGCAGACAAGGCCAATATTCCGCTCGACTTCAAGACCGCTGCCGGTATCGACCTCGCAGGCCGTGACGTTTTCGAGGCTGTGCAGATGTCCGTCAATCCCAAGGTCATCAATACCCCTCCAGTTACAGCTGTGGCCAAGAACGGCATCCAGCTTATCTGCAAGGCAAGAGTGACTGTACGCGCCAATATCAATCAGCTTGTGGGCGGTGCAGGTGAGGAGACCGTGTTGGCGAGAGTAGGTGAAGGCATCGTTTCATCCATCGGTTCTGCAGAAAGCCACGCTGAAGTATTGGAAAAACCGGAGTCTATCTCCAAGGTCGTTCTTGCAAAAGGTCTGGATGCAGGTACAGCATTTGAGATTCTGTCCATCGACATCGCAGACATTGACATAGGAAAGAACATCGGCGCTGTGCTGCAGATGGACCAGGCAGATGCTGACAAGAATATCGCCCAGGCTCGTGCAGAGGAGCGCAGGGCAATGGCTGTGGCGCTGGAGCAGGAAATGAAGGCCAAGGCTCAGGAAGCCCGCGCAAAGGTGATTGAAGCTGAGGCTCAGGTGCCGCTGGCAATGGCTGAGGCATTCCGCAACGGCAATCTCGGAGTAATGGATTACTACAAGATGAAGAATATCCAGGCCGATACCGATATGCGTGAGAACATTTCCAAGCAGTAGATGTTACGGCACTGTTCCTGCGTAAAAGCCGGAATAGCAACAGACCGAAAAAGGAGGGTGGTAAATGCCATCCTCCTTTTCTATTATATGTCAGCCGCGGGTATTACAACGGGCGAACTGCCTCTTCTGCAGATGCCTTGGTCTGAGGTGAGTTTCTCACTTCGTCAGGAATCGTTGTCCTCTTATAGACTGATACTGACGCAGGATTTGTCGTGCTTGTCAATGTCAGCACATCACCTTCCAGAGCAATGCTGTAAGTGTCAGCGAAGTCAGCACCGTCATCATACTTGCCTGTAAGCACATCACCCTTGCTGTCGAATGTGCCGGTGAGGTGGCGGTAAGTAGATGTGGCAAGCTTCTGGTACAGGTTGAATTTTCCGTCAGAGAAAAACTCCATATAGATATCGAACGCCTGCGGAGCGGTGTTGTTCCAGGAAACAAGTTTCCATTCGCCTGAAAGGCCTGATTTAACAACAGGACTGTCTTTCTCGCAGCCTGCAACGCCAAGAAGCATTGCAACGGCCATTATCATTGTCAAAAATCTTTTCATACTTCTTCTTGGATTTTAAAGCCATCCGCCGTTTGATGCGCAGTGGTCACGAACGACAACCGCAAATTTCTTGGAAATCCTCATTCCGCCTGCGCCTGTATCAGAACCTACTGTGCTTCCGCCTGCGATAGCAGAAACGGTAACATTGCAGGTACCTGTCTTGGCACACTTGATCATAAGCTGGCCGTTGTACATTCTCAGCATCTCTACACCGAGTTTGGCCTTGTCTTCAGATGAAATGACAACATCCTTGTCATAAGTCAGAGTCTTGGCTGAGCCGCCGAAATGCTTGTCGAGAGTGATGGTTTCCAATGTGCCTACAGGAATCACCAGGCAAGGTGTACCTTCAATCTGCATGAAGAGCTGGTAGGTGTCAATGAGACCTGTGCCCATCTTGCCATACTTGTAGTTCTCAAGATTGATCTTGCCCTGGGTCTGCTTCGTTCCCTCGAATGCAGACTCGATATCATTGACAGAAGTAAGCATCATGGCGATATATTCGTCGCGGGTGAACTTCTTGCCGATTTTCAATGCGTAAGAAAGACCGAGTGCAGCCACACCTGAAACATGAGGGCAAGCCATTGAAGTTCCCTGAAGGAACGCGTAGTCAGTATCCTTTGTGTCAGGAAGTTCTGAGCATACTGTAGAAAGGATGCCGGCCTTGGCGCCACCGGAGAATCCGCTCACCTCTCCACCAGGAGCGGCGATGTTGCATCCAGGACCATAGTTGGTGTATGCTGCAGGAAGACCGTCAGGACCGATAGCGGTAACTGAGATATTCTTGCTGTATGCGCCAGGATATGAAGAAACAAGTTTGCCGTCGTTTCCTGCTGCATAAATTGCGATACCGCCGTCAAGAGCTTCGCAGTTCTTGGACTTGTAGAAGTACTCCAATGCCTCGACAAGCAGCGGAGAGAACTCCTTGAATCTCTTGTCAGTGGTCATATTGGATCCGCCGCTGGCATTAGAGTAACCATAAGAGCACTGGATGATGCAGGCTCCGTTGTCGGCTGCATATTTCACTGCACGTGCCGTAGCAGCGTCGGCAGCGGATTTTCCGCCTGAGAATATCTGGCAGGACATAAGTCTCACGCCGTCATTCTTGCCTGAACCGCCGGCCACACCGGCTACACCGATACCGTTGTTGTTCACGGCTGCAATCGTACCGGCAACGTGTGTTCCGTGACCGCTGTCGCCATTGTTGCTGCCGTCAATACCGATAACTGCCTTGTCCCAAGTGATAGGGCCGTTTTCTACGAAATTATATCCGTGAATATCATCTACATATCCGTTTCCGTCATCGTCATTGCCGTTCTCGGACTCCTTAGGATTGGTCCACATGTTTGCGGCAAGGTCAGGATGGGTGTACTTCACACCTTCGTCAAGCACTGCTACCACGACCCTCGGGTCGCCGGCTGTAAGTTTCCATGCATCAGCGACATTGATATCCATTCCTGCGACAGCCTTGGTGGCGATAGCCTGGTCAGCGTTGTTGATGAGGCCCCACTGCCAGAAGAGGTTAGGGTCATTGAACTCTGACTTCACGAACGGTCTTGCAGCCTGAACTGTGAAAGGCACGATCTTGTTGGTGGCGTCAGCCTTGTACATCTTGTTGGAGTACTGAGTCTTGGAGATCTCAGAAACAGATGAAAGAAGACGTGATGCCTCGGCGAGGTCCTGTGACTTGTCGAAGTGCACCTCATACCATCTGTCCAGTCCGGCAGCCTTGGTAGCCGCCTCATGGGCCTTGTCAGAAGGGAATACGCGCACAAGACCGGTAACATTGATCCTCTCGAAGATTTCATCTACTGAAGGAATACCGGAAGTTGGCATTTCAGAAGACTTGGTCGCCATGAATTTCTCAGCGGCAGCCTCTACTGAAGGGAGGGCGGCAGCGGAGAACTTGACGATGACCACGCCATCCTCCACGTCTTTTGGAGCACCGGGAAGATTTGCCTGCTTGTCCATATCAGGATTTCTCAGCGGCTCCGCGGTACAGGCTGCCAATGCGATGGCAGCCAAACCGATGGAAAATATCTTGTTGATGTTCATATTCTAAACTTGTTATTCATTATCTATAAAGTCCGTTCAATATAAAGCCGTCGCGGGAAGGTGCCTTCGAAGCAATGCCGCTTTCCACTTTAATATTCGCTTCAGCATGCTTTGCGACAGGAACGGCTACCGGAGTCATATCCGCAGCAAGGTTTCTGACATATTTGGTCTTCTGCTGTGCAAATGCCTCATATTCAGGAATCTCCACGTAATTACGACGGGCGAATGCTTCTTTTGCCTGCTTTCTGATCTCAGCAATCTTGCTCTTAGGAAGCTCAGGGATACCGCCCTTGTCCTTGGCAGGATCCACAAGCATCATCTCTGTCATAATACTTACGACTGTATTAGGCGTACCTGTGTAGAGATATCTGAATGTGGTCTTGTTCTCTATGCCGTCTCTTGAAGGAACTCCGTAGAGATATCCGTCAGCTACTTCACCGAAGTACATTCCGCCACCGTAATAAACTGCACTTGTGCTCTCTACAGGAATGAAACCGGTGAACACGTCTGTGCCTTCATAAGATGCGAAATCATCACCCTGAGGAGCGACCAGCACGAACGAGCCCTTATATTTGGACAATTCCTCGTGTCCCGGAATGTAAGCGCCGTACCACACACCGCCCTTGTCGAACTTGACACCTGCAAGGCCTTCGATATCGAAATCGAAACCTTCTGCAGTGCCCTGTTTGATGGAAACGGTACCACGTGCATATCTGGTAAGAGTCTCATCCTCTACGGTCAAGTCCATAGCGTAGTAATTCCAATCCTTGATAAGTTCCTCTTTTGAAGGCTGCTGCTCAAGGAAGTCCTCATAGTCATAGGTGTCCATACCCGGATTGTAAACACCTGTGGTGTGATAATCCTTGGTGGTAATCGATGTGACATAACCGTTGTTGGCCATGATGACCATAGTGTACTGGCAATCACCGTTCAGGCCCTTGATCATCGAGCTGAAGCCCTTGCCGTTCACTTTTTCAAGTTCCTCTGAAGTGAATGCCTTGCCTGAATCCTTGAGGACGTCTTCGAGTTTCTTGCCCACAAGATATTTTGACTTGTAGAATCCGTAAGTGAGGGACTCGATATCCTGGCCATAAGCATAGAACTTGGCAGAGTTGTCAGGATTGATTCCTTCTCCGGCGAACTCGTTTGTAGCCTCGAGACCATAAGTCAGGATAACCGGCTTCTCTTCACCTTTGGCAACATAACCGAATGAAACGGAAGCATAACCCTGCATTGTGCCGGCCGCATCATAAACACAGCCTACAAGAGTGTATTTGCCTGTCTCCTTGCAGCTCAGGTGCAATGTAGAGGTCTCAGTAATTTCTCCGTCGAATGTGCCGGCCTGATCCAGTTCCTGAGCGAGGAGGCTGGCTGCTCCCTCGTCGATGGCACCTTCGCGTACTGAATATTTGAATTTCTTCACATCAGAAGAAAGAGTTGCGGTAACATCCACTACACCGTCCTTGCACTCTTCCTTGGAAAGCGATACCGTATAGTCAGGAACAGTGACGCCCGGCATAAGAATACGTGTAAGACCGTTCATGTTTGCGTAAGCATAACCGTCAAGTGTAGCGATGGTGATCATGATGCCCTGTACAGGGAACTCGATGACGCCATCCTTCATTGTACCATACTGTGCAGCACTCTCGTCCAGAGAGAAGTTTTCCGGAACGTAAGAACCGAATGAAACCTCGCCGTCGCCTGAGTTGAATGTCACACCGGCAGTCTGAAGAGGAAGATATACCTTGTCAGGATCGCTCGCATTGACAGTAGTCCAGACGTCCTTGTCCTCAGCATAAGAGTAGTTTCCGCCGGTAAAACTCCTGATGAAATTGGTGCCGCCGTAAACCTTCATCCTGTACAGACCTTTGACGTCAGAGCGCTCGTAAATCTCCACATCCAGTTCCGGATTAGGATTGAATGTGGCTGACTGGATACTGTAGAGACCTACGATGATGTCATCTCTCCATTTTCCTTTTGTCTCACCATTAGGGCCTTTTACAAGTTCCCAACCGGCGCGTACCACCGAGAATGAAAGACTCGTAGCGCTCGTTCCATAGAGAGAAACATATTCAGGATCGTCAATGCTGATGGTACATTTGTATGTAGTTCCGACTTCAGCCTTGTCGAATTTCACTGTCACATTTGTTTCGGCTGCGCCCTGCTTGAAGGCAATCGGAGATATCGTGAAGACATCCTTGTTCTCGGAATCCACATTGAACGGAACGATGATGGCCTCATCTGTTCTCTTTCTGGCAACCTTGAATGTAACTTTAGTTTCAGCCTTCGGATCCACTTCCACAGTTGTGGAAACGGTCTGCTCCGGGAAATATACTCCGAAATTGTCCGGATTCTCTTTTTCGCCAGGAACATACGAAGCCTCGTCTGCGCAGTTTGTCAATGCAAATGCAGCAAATGTCAGAAGCAGTATATGTTTGATTGTTTTCATATCATTCATTGATTATGAGTTAATTACCCGGTTCTATTTCCAAAGTGGCACAACCTGTGACGGATCCGGATTGTTCTGATTGGCTACCGCAGGGTTGTTCTGCATCTCGTTACGTCCAATCACAAAGTTCCAATATGGAGCCCTGCCTTCGCAGTTGATTCTATATGAAGCCGGAGCATTTGTTCCGGTATATCCTCTCTTGGAAGAAATGTTGAGACGCTTCATGTCGAACATTATGATACCCTCACCCCAGAACTCGACTCTCTTCTGAAGAATAAGCTCATTGATGAAGCCTGTCATAGTAGAAGATTTGGCAGAACAGTCATATTTTCTGTCACCTACTATACGGTAGTTGTTCATGAATTCGTTGAGCAGCCTGATACCCTCAGAGAGTTTCTCGTGCGCTTTAGCCTCAGCCTCAATGAAGTACATCTCCTCAACACGCATCATACAATGGTCAGCGGCACCGCCTGTAATATAATCTTCGTAAGCGCCCTGAGCAGGACGGAACTTGATGTTGCTGTAATTCTTGAGCTTCGCGAAGTACTCCTTGGCGTCCTTTCTGCAACTCTTGTAGTTGTAGTAGTTCCTGTCAGGATCAAGCCATGAGTGCTTGCGGAAGTCAGAACCGCTGATACTGTTGTAAAGGTTCTTGTTGATGGCGCGGCAAGTATCGTGACCATAGGCACTCCATGCATTCTCAGTGCTCATGTGAGCTGTGAAGCAGAGGAGGTTGGAAACGATCTCGCTTGGAATTGCAAGTCCCCAGATCCACGCATTGTTGGAGTTTGCATTGTTGAATCCGTTTGAAGGATCTTCCCACTGGTCCTGGGTAAGAGGCGTGCAACCGCTTGTCTCGATGGCCTTGCGGGCATAGGTTGCTGCAGAAGCATAGTACTCGGCTGACTTGACTTTGTCGTTGTCCTCTTCGAGAGAAGTGGCACGCTCAAGGTAAGCTCTCGCTTTCATACCGTAGATCAATGCGATGCTGATGGTATATTTGTCAGCTGCCTTGAATGAAGAAAGCAATTCTTCAGCTTTCTCGAGGTCAGGGAAGATCAATGTGTCGTAGATGTCTGAAACCTTGGCTCTCGGGTTGTTCTTGGCCTGAGCCTCAGTGGTTTCAGGAAGCACGATAGGAACACCGAGTCCGATCACATCCTCACCTTCGGTATATTTGTTTCTCTTGAACTCATACATACGGACAAGGTCGAAATAGAACAATGCCCTGTAAGCATAAGCATAACCGAGATACTGTTTTTCTGATGAATCCAGAGCGGAGAAATCAGCGTTTCCGATACGTCTGATGACGCTGTTGGCACTCATGATCCAACTGTAGAAGTTGTTCCATGGGAGAGCGCCTACCGCATACTCGGAGCCGAGAGCAATATTGCTTCCCCACTGGGAGAACCAGTCATAACCGGTATTTCCCGGAACGACGAGGTCACCGGTCATTGACTCGGTAGCGAGATGGATTGCAGGATAAGCGAAATCCCAAGCCAGACCGTATCCTGTAGATCCTGCCTGTACAAGCGCTGCCGGAATACCCTGAATCAATGTCTCAAGTGTAACCTGTTCTTCTGTTGCACCGCCTGTCAGCTGAGCCTCCTTGATACAACTGCTGAAAGCGACTGCAGCAATGACTGAAAGAGTCGATATTTTAAATATGTTTTTCATACCACAATAGCTTTTAGAACTGAATACTTACGCCACCGGAAATCGTTCTTGCCGGAGAATAGCCGGCCTGTGTGGTGGCTCCTGAATAAGAATATCTAGGATCGAATCCGCGTCTTGCAGACCAATACCACAGGTTCTCGCATGACAGATAGAAACGGAGCTTCTCAATGTAAGCCTTCCTTGTAATCCTTGCAGGAAGGGTGTATCCGAAATTGACTGTCTGAAGATTGAGATAGCTTGAGTTCGTCAAGAATCTGTCTGATGAAGCGTTCTGGTTCTGGTCTTCGTACTGGAGACGAGGAATGTTGGATGAGGTGTTGTCCTTGCTCCAAGCTTTCAGAATATCTTTGTGCCAGTTCATACCCGTAGATTTGTTGGCCGGAGAATACATTGCCGAAGCATATCCTGAATCCATAGCCTTACCGCCTATCTGGTAGTTGAATGCCACGCTGAAATCAAATCCGTAGAAACTGATGTCTGTTCCGAAACCGCCATAAAGGTCAGGAATAGGATTTCCGCAGATATAGTCAGATGCCTTGGTGTAATCCTCTGTAGGAACGCGCTTTACGGAGCCGTCTGCCTGAGTCTCATCCATATACCAGGTAGATTTTCCTGTCTCGGACACACCTGCGTACTTCTTCATATAGAAGGTGTACATCGGAAGGCCCTCACCGAAGAATGTGCTTCCGCTTACGAATCCTGAATAACCCTCAACTTCCTTGTTCTTTCTTTCCTCAGGAAGCATTGTGATCTTGTTCCTCAGATGAGTGAGGTTCAAGTTGATGCTCCACTGGACGTTGTCGTTCATGACAGGAGTGTAGTTCAATTCGAGTTCCACACCGCTGTTTCTCATGTCACCGACATTGGCATAGTATGAAGAGTAACCCATTGAAGGAGCAACCGGGAATGCGAGAAGCATGTCAGTAGTCTTTCTGTAGAAGTATTCGGCGCCTCCGGAGAGCTTGCCCTGCCAGAAACCGAATTCCACACCGGCATTGAAGTTGGTGTTGGTCTCCCAGGTGATCTTGTCAGAACCTTTGGCGTTGAACACTGTTGATACATTGCCGTTGGAGTTCTCGATGGAGTAAGTGTCCACGTAACGGAAGTTTCCGATATTGTCGTTACCCTGAGAACCGATGGAAGCCTTCACTTTCAGGATGTCCACCCAGTTATAGGTATTGCTCATGAAGTTCTCCCTGTTCATCACCCAGGCTCCGCCGACTGACCAGAAGTTACCCCAACGGTGCTTAGGATGGAAGCGTGATGATGCATCACGACGGAAGGAAGCAGATGCAAAGTATTTGTTGTCAAGGTCATACATCGCACGGGCAAAATATCCCTCATTGAAATACTCGGTTCTGGATGAGTTTGCACCCTGAGAGTCAATGATGGCTCCTGCAAGCTCGTCATTGTCCTGAGTCAGCATGTTGCTCTTCGTTGCAGAAAGAGCGTAGTACTTGGACTGGTATGACTCGTGACCGATCATGACATTGATATTGTGACGGTCGAGCTGCTTGGTGTAGTTGAGAATCTGCTGGAGGTTCACGTCGAATGTCCTTACGTGGCCTTTTGAAACGATACCCTTCTGGCTGGCGAACTGTCCGTACCAAGGGTTCTTGGTAGCTGTAGTACGAGATTCGTCCAGAGAGACACCGGCATTGAAAGTGAACTTGAAGTCTTTCAGGAAAGTCACCTCAGCGTAACTTGTACCGTTGAAGGCATTGCCCTCGACATAGCTCTTGTTCAGTTTGGACTCTGAAAGCGCGTTACTGTTAGGGAACAATGAACGCTCCATTCCGGCATTTGAGCCTTCACCGAAGTCATATCTCACATTTCCGTTCTGGTCATAGAGGATGTTGCCCTCTCCGTCGCGGATATAAAGAGGATAGATAGGACCTACAGTGGTCGTATATGCGAAGACGTTACCTGAAGAGTTGCTCTCTCCATTGTCGTTGATACTGTTGTACTTGAAGTTCGAATATGTGGCGTTGGCGCCGAAACGGAGCCATGACTTGGCCTGATAGTCCATCTTCAGACGTGCGGTATAACGCTCCATGTCAGAGTTATAGACAATACCCTGATTGTTCAGATAACCGAATGATGCATAAGCGGATATCTTGTCATTGGAGCCGGAGATGCTCGCATTGTACTCCTGACGGAGGGAATGACGGTATGCAGCGTCAGTCCAGTTGTCCGGAGTAATGTAGTATTCCTCACCCATATAGACCAGACGACGTCCGATGGTCGCATTCGGGTTTACCTTTCCATTGATACCGATGAACTCCTGTCCCTTAGGAACATTGAATATCTGGTAACCGAGACCGCCGTCATTTGATGAGCCAGCTACAATCTGGTTGGCCTTGGCATGTGCGGCGAATGCGCTCATGTTGCCGTCAGACACATAGTAGTTGTAAAGTGCTCTATAGTGGGTCTCATAGAACTGTGCAGGATCGGTAATGTACTCGTAATCTCTTACCGCACGGGAGTTTACACCCCATTTAGCATCGACATTGACAACCGCGTCCTGAGACTTTGCTTTCTTGGTGGTGATCATGACGACTCCGTTCGCTCCTCGTGCACCGTACAGTGCATTGGATGCGGCATCCTTCAAGACCGTCATTGACTCGATATCGCTCGGGTTCAAGTTGCTCAAGTCGCCTGAATAAGGCATACCGTCCACAATCCAGAGAGGATCGTTTCCTGCATTGAGTGAGCTGAATCCGCGGATACGGATAGAAGGGCTGGAGCCCGGCTGACCTGAAGTGTTGGTCAGCTGCACACCTGCAACCTTACCTGCCAATGACTGAGCCACGTTGGACTGCTGCGATTTGGCGATGTCCTCTGACTTGACTACCGTGGCAGATCCCGTATAGGCATCTTTCTTCGCGGTACCGAAAGCCACGACGATAGTTCCGTCGATAACTTCGGAGTCTTCCTTAAGAGTGACATTGATTGTTGTTTTTCCGCCTACCGGAACAACAGCCGTCTGAAAACCGATAGATGAAATTTGAAGAACGGCATTGGAAGGGGCTGACATCGTGTAGTTTCCATCTACATCTGAGAATGTACCATCCTTCGTACCTTCGATCATAATTGACGCTCCGACAATAGGTTCACCGGCTGAATCTGAGATCGTACCGGATACCTTGATGTTCTGAGCCTGGACCGCTACTGCGAATCCGACAGCAACAAATAGTGTTGCAACAAGGTTTCGTATCATATTATTGTTTTCGGATGATTCGTTAATTGTCCGCTTGCATCCGCTGCAAGATTGGAGCTGTCCGAGGGGGACAACTCCATTGCATTTACCATCAAGCAATCCCGCGAATTTAAGTATAAATATGCTATTTCCAAACACTTCAGTCATAAATCGACTTTCAGTTTCAGGCGCTCACATCCCCCAATCAGTTACTTTTCATAATGTATTTATCCAAATATAATACAACTTGTAAATAAATTGCATATATTTATGAAAATATTCAAAAAAAAATCAGGCCAAATGAAAAAATTCCTGTTGTCGTCAATCTTCTTGTTTACCTGTGTATTTATTTCGGTTTCTGCACCGGTTTCAGGCAAATCTTTAGACGAACTCCAGCGCAGATTCGTGGATTTGCGTTTCGGTATGTTCATCCATTTCAACATGCCTACTTTCGTAAATGAAGACTGGCCGGATCCGGACGCTTCACCGGAACTGTTCAATCCGGGCAGACTCAACTGCCGCAGCTGGGCCAAAGCCGCGAAGTCAGCAGGGATGACATACGGATGTCTTACCACCAAGCACCACAGCGGCTTCTGCATATGGAATACCAGGACGACTGATTATTCAGTCATGAGCAGCCCTCTGAAAAGAGATGTCGTGAAGGAATTCGTGGACGCCTTTAGGGCTGAAGGACTGGACGTGATGCTTTACTATTCCATTCTCGACACGCACGCCCATCTTCGTCCGGGATGGATAACGCCTGAACACAAAGAACTGGTAAAGAGCCAGTTGCGCGAACTTCTCACAGGCTACGGCCCGATTACGGCGCTGATTATAGACGGATGGGACGCCCCGTGGAGCAGAATATCTTATGACGAAATACCTTTTGAGGAAATCTATACATTGATCAAATCCATCCAGCCGAACTGCCTGGTAATGGACCTGAATGCGGCTAAATATCCGTCAGATGCTCTCTTCTACACAGACATTAAGTCATACGAACAGGGCGCCGGGCAGAAAATCGACAAGGCCAGCAACGCGCTTCCTGCCCTTTCCTGCTACCCTCTCCAGAAAAACTGGTTTTGGAAAACGTCTTTCCCGACCGCCCCTCTCAAGAGCACGGATTTCCTGGTAAACGGGAACATTGTCCCGATGGGAAAAGCACATTGCAATTTCATCTTGAATGTGGCCCCGAACAGAGACGGACAGATAGACGACAATGCCCTTAACGCATTGAAACAGATAGGAAAAGCGTGGAACGAGGCGGAACCTGGAGCGGCGAAGAAGGCGGCGAATGCCATTAGTGCGGACTATACCGGAGGCGACGAGAGATTCTCGGAATGCGCAGCCCCGATAATATCCTCCAACATTGCCAAGCACCGCAGATCCGACAGCAGCTGGAGCTACGATATGGAAATCTCCGAATTCGCGAATGACGACGACTTCCGCAGCGCGTGGGTGGCCAATGCACTCGGACCCGACCAGCCGTGGCTCGAGACTTACCTGGACAAGGAAGTTCCTCTCAACATGCTGGTAATCACCGAAGAAAAGGGTTCTGAAATCCGCAAGTACAGCATCAGCTTCCGTAAAGACGGACAATGGAAAGAATTTGTCACTGTCAATGCAGATGCCTCAGAAGCTGAAGCATCACCGGCCCGCAAGGACGTCTGCATCAGCAAGAGCGGAAGAGTGAGCATCATCAGGTTTGAGGAAAACTACGCAGACGCCGTCAGGATAGATGTGCTCGAGCATAGAAAAACCACAGCGCCTGACGGAATCTACAAATCCGGAAGCACTGTGGGTATATCAGAAATAGGAGTATATCGTGAGAGGCGAAATTAGTCCATCTTCAGGACACCTTTCACGAACACTCTGTCCATAAGCTCGTCATACAGACGGGCACGTTTGCACAAATCGAAGAGATTTATTCTCCAGCGCATAAGCTGGACAAAATCCGTCATCTTTCTTACCTGCGCACGAGTCAGGCCGATACTTTCCGGTCCGACCGGAGCACCTACGCTCTTCATGAGAGCTACCATCTTGTCATAGGTATATACCTGATTCTGAATACGTTCCTTAAGGTCGAACCAGTTATCCTTGACTGTCTGGAGCTGTTTCCTTACGGTCTCGGCATCATTGTATTTCTTGGTGATTTCAGTATATCCCAACTGCGGAACAGGAAAGTCCTTGAAGATGTCCAATGCCCTCTTCTGCTCCTGCTCAAGTGTAGGCCAAGCCGCCACGCAGGCATCCACATCGAGCTTGGAAAGATCCATCTTGAGGAACTCGTCGAAGCAGGCGCTCATGATTACGGTACCCATCGCGCACTGGAATCCATGTGACTGGAATTTGCCCTTGTAGCGATACTCAGTCATATCCAGGTAGTGGCTGTAAAGGTGTTCCGAGCAGGAAGCCGGACGGCTTGTATGCGCTATCTGCATGGCCAATCCTGTCAATGTCAATCCCACGAACAAATCACCTACAGCCTCAGGATCACCGGCCGCAATTCTCTCATTCTCAGCAAGAATAGAGTTGAGCGAATCATTGACCAGATTCCACGCCACAGGAATGATAGGCTCTGTGCCGAACATGTCGGCAATCATCCACTCAGCACCTGAAGTCACTTTAGCCGCAAGGTCACCGTAACCGGCAGCAGTCATCTCCTTCGGAGCGGCAGCAAGCACTTTATTGTCCGCAAGGATAACCTTAGGAGCATGTGTCTCGATATTGATCTTGGCACCATCCTTGGTCACCACCGCACCTGAAGAAGCGAATCCATCGACGGAAGCAGCCGTAGCCACTACCATATATGGCCTTTCGTGATGGAAAGCGGCAAGTTTGCACAAGTCATTGAGCACGCCGGAGCCAACAGCTACAGGAATGGCATCTGAAGCATCCAGAATCTTGTCCACCCTGTCCACAAACTCGAACTCAGCATGGAATTCATCTTCTTCAAATATATAAGTGTCGCATTTGATGCCTGCATCCTTGATGAAGTCGGTCACTACCTTTCCGGCTGCACGCCAGGTATTCTTGTCAGCAACCACAAGCGCCGGTTTATCCCCGAAATTCTCGCGGAACAACTTCGGAGCAAGCCCCAATACGTCATTTCCGAACTCAAACACCTTGGTGTCATTAGCCATTGCCAAGGCTTCGTCAAGCTGTTTTCTATAATCCATAATTTAATGTATTAGTTTTCTGATTCTGGAGTGCTGTAGCCGTCTGTCTTCTTGTTCCAGAGAGTGAGGAGCGTCAGCAATCCGATGAACGCCACCACAATCATTATCTTGAACACGAGTTCCCAACCGCTGGTATCAGCGATGTGGCCGAAAACAAGACCGGAGACGAGCGGGCTCAAGTAAGCCACGAAACCGATGATGCCATTGGCAGAAGAAGCGCCCCTTCTGGTAACCTGGTTGGATGCAATCACGCCGATAAGCGCCTGCGGTCCATAGAGGAAGAAGCCGATGCAGGCCAATACCATCATCAATATCACCGGATTGGTATCCTGCGGAAGCACACAGAACAATATCAAGAACAATATCACGCCGACCATACACAGCACGCAGGTCCTCTGTGCCCTTCCGTGGAACAGTTTGTCTGACACGACGCCGGCCACGATCATTCCGACCACGCCGAACGCCTCGAAAATAGCCACGGTCCACGCTGACAATGCAGGAGACAGGCCCCGGCTTTCCTGAAGGAATGACGGTCCCCAGTCGAGAACGGCAAGACGTACCACATAGACGAAGAACACGGACAGTGAAAGAATCCAGATTACAGGATTGAGAATCACCTTCTTTATGATGAACTGCCTGAAATCCTTCTTCTCCTCTTCGCTCTTCACCTCAACAGTCGTGGTGCCTTCAAGTTCAGGAAGACCTACGGACTTAGGCGTGTCTCTCAATGTCACGATAATGAATATGACGCCCAGGATGGCGATGAATGCCGGAATCCAGAAGGCCCAATGCCATGCGCCGATATTCAGCAACGCATTGTCCACATAAGCCTGAGCGGCAGCAGGATCCATTCCTTCAGTGATGTTCCTGGTATTTTCTATCACTCTCGCACGCATTTCCGGATCAGCGCTCATGTCTGTTCCGGTGTGGCCCATGATGTAACCGCAAAGGACGGCTGCAATGAAGGCTCCGACTGAGTGTGAGGTGTTCCAGATGGACATCTTCGTCGCGAGTTCCTGTGGTGGAACCCAGTGAGTTATGAGTCGGTTGCACGGAGGAAAGCCGCAGCCCTGAAAAGCATTGTTTATTACATACAGAATCGCGAAAAGGAGCACAAGGGCATTGACGAACACGGTCCCGTTGCTGACTCCAGTCAGATAAGCGCAGATCATGGCGCCGGCTCCGAAAATCAGGTTCACGAACGCGCTCACTGACAAACCGGTGACCAGATGCCACCTTCCGTTCAGTCTGTCCGCCAAAAATCCATTGATAAGCTTGGATACGCCATAGATGAAACTGGCTATAGCCAATATGGCTCCAAATGTCGCTTTGGTTATTCCATATTCAACAGTCAGTCCCGGAATGGCGAAAGAGAAGTTTTTCCTTACGAGATAGAAGATAGAATATCCTATCATTGTACCGATAATGGTCCGCCACTGCCAGTACTGGAATTTTTTCTGTTGTTCCGGTGTCATTAATGTATAAATTAGTTATTACAATATCTCGGCAATTTTAATACAATTTAGCTTTGGTTATTATTCTGAGCGGCATTTTTCAACACATTCTTATATATGTCATCCACCACGAGTCCGGACAGAGTCATTCCGAAAATCGCGGTAATATGCGCCGTGGTGCCGTTTATCTGGGCTTTGGTGGCATTCCACATGCTGTCATCCCCCTCACATTCATGATTGATCCCCCTGTTAGGCAGAACCTCGTCATCATAGACACACAGGAACTTGCGCGCTGGGAAAGTCCCGGCCCGTTTCAGTTTTTTCCGCAGAGCCGCGCCCAACGGACAGCCGCTCACCTGCCAGAATTCCGCCACCTTCACCCTCTGGGGGTCTGTTTTCAATGCTGCCCCAAGCGAGCAGAAGAACTTGGCCCTGCTCTGTGAGGCACGCAGAATCAGCAATGCCTTGTCCTTCAGCGAATCTATCGCATCTATCACATAATCAAACGAATCCAAGTCGAAAGAATCGGCCGACTCCTGATTGTACACAGCCTGCAACGCCTGTATTTCAGCATCTGGATTGATGTCCAGAAGCCGGGCCTTGAGCGCATCCACCTTTACCTGACCGACAGTCCTGACCGTAGCCATAAGCTGCCTGTTCACATTGGTAACGCTCACCTTGTCCGAATCAACGATGGTCAGATGCGTAACTCCGCTTCTGACAAGTCCTTCCGCACACCAGCTGCCCACTCCGCCGACTCCGAATATGATCACTTTCACAGAGGAGAGGACGCCCATGACATCCTCTCCCAAAAGAAGTTCAGTTCTGTGAAATATCTCCTTAGTATTCATCCGAAGGCTCCTATCTTGTTATCTTGGCTGTCCAGCCACCGCCCGGAGCCATATTTATCTTCACCTTACGGTCTGCCGGCACAGGTACCAGTTCATGCTTGAAGTCCCTCGCGGCCCTGTCTGCATTGACACCGTCACGGAAAATCTCCATCGTCCACTCTCCCTCGCCGAGGAAGTTCAAGTCCAGAACCAGCTCGCGGGCCTGCCATCCGGTCAATGAACCGACATACCAGGTCTCACCGCTGCAGCGGGCCAATGTAATATATTCCCCGATCTTGCCGTTTACAGCCAACGACTCGTCCCAAACCGTAGGACATTCTGCAATATACTTGGTGCACAGAGGCTCGGCCATATAGTTTGAAGGTGAGTCGCACAACATATTGAGAGGCGAGTCAAACACCACATACTCAGCCAATTGGCGGCAACGGGTGCCCTGGCTCATAGGCTCAGTATTGACCGGACGATAATTGCCCTTCGTGGCATTTCTCATCGCGCCTTGTGTATAGTCCATCGGGCCGGCAGCCATACGGATAAACGGAACAGTAACATCATATGTCACCTGATCCACAGAAGAATCGCTCCATTTCATCTGCTCGAGACCGTGCACACCCTCGTAATTCACCACATTCGGATAAGTCCTGCTCAGGCCGGCCGGCTTGTACGTTCCGTGAAAATCCACCATCAGATGATATTTGGCGGCAGTCTCGGCAGCACGCCTGTGGAAATCCACCATCACCTGGTCATCCCTGTCCATAAAGTCCACCTTGAAGCCCTTGATTCCCATCTCGGAATAGCGCTTGCATACATTCTCCATATCTCTGTCGAACGCCCAGTATCCTGCCCACAGAATCAGGCCCACACCACGCTCTCTCGCATATTCCGTCAGCACCGGAAGGTCGATCTCAGGAATCACCTGCATAAGGTCTGCCTGCAGGTTCACTGCCCAACCTTCATCCAGAATCACATACTCGATACCGTTTGCAGCGGCAAAGTCAATGTAATATTTATATGTGTCATTGTTTATGCCGGCACGGAAATCCACACCATAAACATTCCAGTCATTCCACCAATCCCAGGCAACTTTTCCCGGACGAACCCAAGAATAATCAACCTCAGGGTCCTGAGGAGTGGACAGTTTCCAGACCATATCATTCACGGCAAGGTCAGCATCATTGGCCGTAACCATGATTACTCTCCACGGGAACTTCTCAGCCGCAGAAGCCTTGGCGATATAGTTCTCTCTCGACTGCACCTCCATCTGAAGCCTGTTGTGTCCACCCTGCTTCACCTCTTTCGGATAGCCCGCAAATCTTCCGGAGAGTGCGGAACCGCCTTTTTCATTGTACAGGAACATTCCCGGATAGTTCATCAGGTCCGCCTCAGTAATCAGCACCTTCACGCCACCGTCAGCAGCCACCGCAACAGGCGCAAATGCCAGACGCTCCTTGTTCCACCCGGAAAGCGGATGAACAGCATAAGTATTCTCAAACGAATTGTAGAACTGAGTCTCAAGGCTCTGGACATGTTGGCGCACATACGGAATATAGGCCGTCCAGTCTTTCGCAAACGCAAATTCCGCTTTCTCACTGACCACATCGCAGCCGGACTTCAGCTTGCTCACGAACCTGTAGGCCACACCCTCATCATACGCACGGAAAACCAGAGAGAACTCCTTGAACTCGAGCGTCATCTCATTGTAACGGTCCACAACCTCGGCCTTCTTATAGGCAATCGTCGGCAGGACCTGGTCCACAGAGGTGTTCCTGACCTTCTTCACCTTGTCATTGACTCCGAACACGATGCCGTCGGACAATGTCATGTTTATCTCGGAAGGGGCGATGAGCACCTGGGCATCACGCGCCACCGTATATGTAATCACGTCAGACACCACCACCGTCGCGCGAAGTTGCCCGTCCGGAGAAGTCACCTGATAAGAGCCGTCATTGCTGAAGGCGAGCATAGGGGAGATCAATGTCAATGATACTGCCGCCAAAAAAGTTTTCAATGTCATAATATAGTGTTAAATGGTGTTATAATTATCGCTTATCAAATTCCGAGTTCTTTCTTCATATCCCTCAACATGTCGAAAGCCTGCATAGGCGTCATATTGTTAAGGTCCGCATCTTTCAAAGTATCTCTGATTGAGGACAATGTAGGATCATCAAGTTGGAATAGAGACAGCTGGATGGAACCGTCGCTCTCCACCCTACCCTCTTTAGTGTTATAAGGCTTTATTATCTTGCCGCATTGGTCCGGGGAAGGTTTGCTTATCTCACTGCCACCAGAAGCCTCGAGCGCGGCCAATGTTTTCTCTGCCGACTCCAACACTTCCTTAGGCATTCCGGCCATTCTCGCCACGTGGATACCGAAGCTGTGGGCAGTGCCGCCTTCCTTCAGTTTACGCAGGAAGATAACCTCCTTCCCTATTTCCTTGACAGCCACATGGAAATTCTTGACACCCGAATACATGCTTTCCAAATCATTCAGTTCATGATAATGTGTGGCGAAAAGCGTCTTCGCCCCCTTTCCGTATTCGTGAATATACTCCACTATCGCCCTTGCTATGGACATGCCGTCATACGTGGATGTGCCCCTGCCGATTTCATCGAGAAGCACAAGCGAACGCTCGGAGAGATTGTGCAGAATCATTGACGTTTCCAGCATCTCCACCATGAACGTGGATTCGCCTCTGGAGATATTGTCCGAAGCGCCCACGCGGGTGAAAATCTTGTCGAACCAGCCAAATTTAGCGGAATCCGCCGGCACGAATGAGCCGATCTGAGCCAGGAGCACAATCAATGCCGTCTGCCTCAGCAATGCTGACTTTCCGGACATGTTCGGACCGGTCAGAATGATGATCTGCTGGTTTTTATTGTCCAGCATTATGTCATTCGGCACATATTCCTCGCCAGGTCTCATCAGCGTTTCGATGACTGGATGACGCCCCGCCTTGATTTCGAGTGACAGGCCGGAGTTTACTTCCGGACGGCAGTATCTGTTTTCCAATGCGAGCTCAGCAAAACCCGCAAGAACATCGAGCTTGGCCACAATCGCGGAATTGGCCTGAATGCTTCTTATGGATTCCTGGATCTTGGAAACCAACGCACCATAAATGGCTGATTCCAAAGCATATATCTTGTCTTCAGCCGACAGAATCTGCTGTTCGTAGTCCTTCAGTTCCTGAGTAATGTATCTCTCTGCATTGACAAGAGTCTGCTTGCGGATCCAATCTTCCGGCACCTTGTCCTTGTGGGCATTGCGGACCTCAATATAGTAGCCGAAGACATTGTTGTAACCTATTTTCAATGAGGAGATTCCAGTGCGTTCAGTCTCTCTCTGCTGCATATTCAGCAGGTACTGCTTTCCGCCGCGGGAAATCTCCCTCAGCCGGTCGAGTTCCTCATTCACTCCGGAGGCCACCACATCGCCCTTGCCTATCGCGGCCGCAGCTTCCGGGGTCAATGTCCTTGAGATTTCTTCGTGAAGCGCATTGCAGTCGCTTATAGACGAGACCAGTTCTGTCAATGGCGCGCAATCTCCGGTGCACAGTTCCTTTATCGGGCCGAGCTGTGACAGGCCACGTGAAAGCTGGAGCACTTCACGGGGCATGATCTTGCCTGTAGCTGCCCTGGACATCATCCTGTCCAGATCTCCGATGTTGCCGATATGTTCCTGGACCGCCGCGAGCTTTTCCCTGTTGCCGGTGAAGCTACTTACTATGTCATACCTTGAGTTCAGTTCATTCAGATCTACGGAAGGCATTGCCAGCCATCCCCTCAACAGTCGTGAGCCCATAGGTGAACAGCATTTGTCAATGACGTCCACAAGTGCCACTCCCTCTCCGCCAGATGAGGCCGCGAATATCTCCAAATTCCTGATAGTGAAGCGGTCCATCCAGACGAACTTGCTGCCGTCTATTCTGGAAATCGAGCAGATGTTCGCCAATCCGGTGTGCTGCGTCTGCTCCAGATACACCACGAGCGCGCCTGCAGAGCAGATGCCGAGAGGATATGTGTCAATGGCATATCCCTTCAGGGATTCCACTTTCAGCTGCCTCTTCAGTTTCTCCACGGCCGAATCATAGACAAACGCCCATTCGTCCAGTGTGGACACATACAGATTCTCTCCGTAGAGTTCCTTCACCTTTTTTTCATAGCCCCGCTGCACCACGATCTCTTTCGGCGACAGTGAGGCTATCAGAGTGCCGATGTACTCCACACTGCCCTGAGCCACTTGGAATGTTCCGGTGGACACGTCCAGGAAGGCCGCTCCGCATTGGTCCTTGGAAAAGGTCAATCCCGTGAGGTAATTGTGCTCTTTCCCATCGAGCATATTCTCGCCGAAGGCAATGCCTGGAGTCACCATTTCCGTTACTCCTCTCTTTACAAGTGTCCTGCCGCCTACGAGTTTCGGGTCCTCAAGCTGGTCGCAGACCGCCACCTTGTAACCGGAGCGGATGAGTTTCGTAAGGTATTGTTCTATAGCGTGATGCGGAAATCCGGCCATAGGCACGGTTCCCTTGTCTCCGTTGGAGCGTCTGGTCTGGACAAGGCCCAGGACCTTGCTTGCCAGGACTGCATCATCAGAATATGTTTCATAGAAATCTCCTACCCTGTACAGCAGTATCGCTTCAGGGTGCTGCGCTTTGACCGCAAAATATTGTTTCAGAAGCGGTGTATCTTCCGCCTGTTTCTTCGCCATCTCGGAAATAGAGTTAGTTGAATCAGGCAAATTTACGAAATAATCCCTAACTTTACACCGATACTATACCGATATGAAGAAAGTACTTATCATAACATATTATTGGCCGCCGACCGGAGGCTCGGGCGTCCAGAGGTGGGTGAAATTCAGCAAGTATCTGCCGCAATTTGGCTGGCAGCCTGTGATTTACACACCGGAAAACCCGGAGATGACAAGCATTGACAAGAGCTTGGAAGAGGACGTTCCGAAAGACGCCGTCATCATAAGACGCCACATCACGGAATTCTATTCATTGTACCGGAAGCTGACGGGAAAGGCCAATGACGCCACAAAGCAGGAGGTGAACCCGATCAACCATCAGGAAAAGACTTTCAAGCAGAAGCTGATGCTTTTTCTGAGGGGCAATCTGTTTATTCCGGATCCTCGCGTGACATGGGTAAGGCCGTCTGTAAGATTTCTGAAGAAATACCTAAAGGAACATCCGGTGGACGCTATCGTAAGTACCGGCCCTCCTCAGTCAATGCACCTGATTGCCAGGAAGTTGGCTGCCGCCACAGGACTTCCGTGGGTGGCTGATTTCAGGGACCCGTGGACCAGGATGTTCTACTTCAAGCATCTGTGTCTGTGCGGCTGGGCCAAGAAAAAGCATCAGCGCCTGGAGCAGCAGGTGCTGGACGACGCCACTGTGGTAGTTGCGGTTTCGCCGCTGGTGCAGGAGGATTTCCAGACCATGACCGATACGCCTGTCGAACTGATTACCAATGGTTTCGACGAGGACGATTTCGATCAGGTAGTGGAACCGGACGGATATTTCAACATCACCCATACCGGGCTTTTCGCCTCTGACGGAAACCCTGAAGTCGTCTGGCAGGCTCTTGCGGAAAAATGCCAGTCCGACCCTGATTTCGACAAGATGCTGCGTATCAGGCTTACTGGAAAGACCGACAGCGAAATCATATCTTCCATAAGGGAAGCAGGGCTTGGAGACCATCTCGTGAATCTCGGTTACCAGGACCACAATGTGGCTGTGCGTGAGCAGAAAAACGCTTCACTGCTTATCCTGCCGCTCAGAAAGGAGCCTGAATACAAGGCCACGCTGCCGGGCAAGCTGTTTGAGTATCTGGCGTCGATGAACCCTATCCTCGGCATCGGACAGACCGACGGTGCGATGGCGAGAATCGTGAACCAGACGGGTGCAGGCGTGGTTTTCGGCTGGGATGACAAGGAATCCGTAGCCTCTTACATAAACCTGTGCTGGAACAAGTTCAAGTCGGGAGACGACACCGAAGATATGCAGGTGGCCCATTCCGGTGAAACCGAACTGAACGAAATTCTGAAGGACGACGACCAGTCTGACGCCATACGCCAGTTCTCACGTAAAGCTCTCACTGCCCGCATGGCAGCCCTGCTCGACTCTCTTACGAAATAAAGACCTTGCCTCCAGTTTGAAAATTCATCTCTGAGCCGTAAACTTTCCGCATAGCATCCCGCCCGCTGAAAGAAGGATGAGGAGAATGAGGAGGATGGATGATGCCCGTGATATGTTCGAGCTGATGCGATATGATGCCGGAGCGAAACGCATGACGATATCGTGTTCGCCTGCAGGAAGAATCGCCCCGCGCAACGTCCAGTTCGCACGGAACAGTTTCAGGGAATCTCCGGAAGGATTGTCCGCCAAGGTCAATGTCCATCCGTCAGGATAATATATCTCACTGAATACCACTGCCTTATCAGAAGATGCCCGGTAGTGGTAGCGCAGTTCGTTAGGCGCATAGGAGGTCATATATACAGTATCCCGTGCAGAGGCAAGTTTCGCCTCTATCGAAGCGCCGGCGAGCGAGCATGCGTCCACAGCATCCGCTGCCCAGGCAAAATCAGGACCGATAACGGCTGTTGTGTGAAGGTCAATGCCGTCCAACATCGATATTTCCTCATTGGCCGAAAGCGCACGCGCAGCTGAATCCACGAACCAGACATTGCCCATGGCGCGAGGATTGACCACAGGGGCGCTGTTGCCGTCGAGAATTATGTATTTGTCATTCAGCATTGACAATACCGGCACTCTCGGGAATGAAGCCATAAGGCCTTCCATCGTCCCTGCTGCATTGACAGCCTTTATTATCGAATTTATTTCGCCGGTCAGATGATGGTCGATGAGATCCTGATAACGCTGCATCTTCACAGGGCTGTATCCGCCGATATTCTTGTGCCAATAGCTCGGATGAGAGTCATTGAAGACGTTGACTGAGAGGTCTAGGACGCGATAATCAAGTTCCTCGTCTGCAAGAATCGCCTCATCCACAGGCCTCTGGGCGAACTGGCCATTGAAGTTCTTAGGCGTCGTAAAATGGTCGGAATTCAGATACCTCTTGCCCACCGCGAACATGTTCAGAAGCACCAGTGCGGAGATGGCAAGTCCTGCCGAAAGCCTTCTGCCATTAGCAGATTTGGTCTGCCCTTCTTTCGGTTTAGAATAGGTCCAAAGTATTATCAGATAAGTAAATACGATCAGCCAGAACGACATCATTGCATCATGGGACAGAAGGGTCTGCCTGTCCTGCTGGAATGCTTCCACAAGTTCTGACGGATACTGGCTGTCCATGTCGGCAGTGAAATCTCCGGCAATGCCAGGGAAAATCCAGCACAGGAGGCAGACTCCTGCTGTCAATGCAAGTGCTACGGTGCCCTGTTTCTTGAACCGCGCGAAATCCACGCCGCCCTTGAGAATCTTGTCCAGAACGATGAATCCGAGCATCGGCAGCGTCACCTGAAGTGCGACCAATGCCATTGACACAGTCCTGAACTTACTGTAGAACGGCATATATTCATACCAGAACCTGGTGAACGGCATGAAATTCTTGCCGAGTCCGAGGAATATGGCTATAATCGTGGCTACGAGTATCCACCATTTATCTTTTCCTTCACATAGAAGCAGACCCAATATGAACAGGAAGATGGTGATGGCACCCATGTACATCGGCCCGGCCGTAAATGGCTGCGGTCCCCAATAAAGCGGCAGTGACTTGGCCGTCTGCCTTACATTCGGCTGTCCATAATTTTTCAGAACTTTCACGGTTTCCGACTTGGAAGGATTCATTTCCTGAGCCGATGAGCCTCCGTTGAAGTCTGGAATCATAAGATTCGGAAGCTCCTGCCATCCGTAAGACCATGACGTAGCATATTCTATATCAAGGCCTTTGGACTTCCCGGCATTGTCCGACGTCTGCTCCGAAGCCAGTTCCGAACCGCCACGCATTGTCTGGTGCGAGTATCGGTACATCGGGATGAGTTTGTTGGCATTGGCACCTATTCCGACGAGTCCGAGAAACAGCAGGAGGAACGATGCGGCGAAGAATTTGCCGAGTCCGTGTCGGCGCTCCTTGTCTGCGACGAGCCAGATGAAAAGTCCTATGGCATAGCAGAATATGACAATCGCGAGATAGTACGAAATCTGGATATGGTTTGCCTTGATCTGGAAGTTCAATGCCATTCCGAACAGCGCCGCGCCGAGTACCGCCTGCGGAATCCACGCCCGCCAGCCTTTTTCTCCGGCCTTCTTGTCAATGTCGCCGTTTTCCTGTCTGCGGTACATTCCCAATGCCGCCCTGTATGTGAAAATGACGGCTGCAAGCACCCACGGGAACCACGCGATGGCCATCATCTTGGTATTGTGTCCGACCTGGATAATCTGCATGTTATATGAGCAGAATGCGACCGCGACAGCTCCGCCGACAGCAAGTATCTTGTCAATGCCGAGCGACAGCATCAGCAGG
>HF995983.1:0-29055 GCA_000432515.1 Bacteroides sp. CAG:545 | reverse complement strand
ATGCGCCGAGCAATGCGATGAACAGATAAGTTGCGGGACGACGTCCGAGCAGAAATGCGTCATAGATTTTCTGGGTCCAGTCGCCCTCTGGATTGCCGGTTATCATCGTGGTAGGCATTCCGCCGAACATGGAATTGGTCCAGGCGGTACGGTCATCCGGGTGTGCCGCGTTCCACTCATTGGCTTCATGAGCCATTCCCACATAACCTGATATATCGCTCTGGTTAACTATCTTTCCGCCAAGCACTTGTGGCACGAATCCATACGCCAGTGCCAAAAAGAGCGCTACGATGCCCACATAAACCAGGGCCTTTTTCCAAATCTTCTGCATCTTTGCCTATATTTTTTTACCCACAAAGTTAGTGCTTTTTTCTGTCCGGCTATCCGTTTTCTATGAAAATAGCATATTCCTGATTCAGGTTGCACATTTAAATGAATTTTGTCCGTAAAAAGTAGCCTTTCTACGGACAAGTTATTCAAAATACAACTTGTCCGGAAAAAGGCGGGGTTTCACGGACAAGTTGAAAGTAGATTATTACCGAACTAAAAGTCGAATGCTACAGAGATTGATACCCCACCGAAATTTTCGTCAACTGGATATCCTGAACCATAACTGTAAGATACTTTGGCGAGTTGCAAGTTATAGCCAATGCCGAAACTGAGTCCCATCTTCGACTTTCCAAAATATATGTGACATCCAGCTGCCGGCGCACAGAAGAAGCCCTCTATATCCCCGACACTATATCCTATTCTCGTTTCAAGGTACGGAGACACTCTTTTATTATATGCCTTATGTATTTCACTGCGTATATGTGCGAAAACCGGGATATTAAATGACTCGTCCTCAATCCAGTAATTGACAGCAAGTCCACCTCCAACATATAGATAAGGATTGATTTGGCATCCGTGCGATGTAAAAATCTGGCTTCTGGTATCCTCAGTATCTTCAACACCAAATACAAGAGATTCACCTACAAAACCACGATAACGTGGAGCCGACACCCATCCGTATTCTCTCCCTTGATTCTTTTCCTCATTGACTTGAAAATCCTTCGTAATCTTCGCCACATCATTCATATCGCAGATAAACACACTTCCGTCTTTCGTCTCAATTTTCAGGCTTTGATTCGGAATCTGCTCAGTTATAATGCCATGAATGACGCTTCCGTTCTTCAGATAAACGACGTCTTGATACTGCTGAGCATTCATTGTGAATGCAAGTGCCACAAAAGCGGTAATTGAGAGCAATGCTCTTTTCAATAGTGTTTTCATATTGGTTCAACTTAATTATTTAATGATTTTGCTTATTTTCTGACGTACACGGCGAAGGAATATTGAAGGCCGTTCTCAGGGTCGGTTTCAGGAGTGGTTTCTGACTGCAATGTCCAGACGGCAGGGTCGATGGCAGGGAAGAAGGCGTCGGCATCGGGGACTGAGGTATGGACATGGGTGATGTAGAGCTTGTCCGCCTGGGCCAACGTGCGCTCATACGTCTTCGCACCGCCGATAATAAAACATTGACCTGCAGAACATTGCGCAGCAGCGGTCTGAATCTCTTGCGCGGCAGCGAAAGCGGAGGCGACGTCAGGCACCTGCACCACGCTTTCAGGGGCATCGAAATGACTTTTGGTTATGACAATGTTCCGGCGGCCTGGAAGGGGGCGGCCGATGGAAAGCCATGTCTTATAGCCCATTATGATGGGACAGCCCATTGTTAGTCTGCGGAAATACTTCATGTCCGCTGAGATGTGCCATAACAGTTCATTGTCACGGCCTATCGCCATATTGTCGGCAACCGCCGCTATGATATTCTTCTGCATTGTCCTGAAAATAAAACCTATACTGCCACCGGGGCCTTGATCGCAGGCCACGGGTCGTAACCTTCAAGCGTAAAGTCCTCGTACTTGAAATCGAAGATGCTCTTCACATCGGGATTCAGTTTCATAACCGGCAACGGACGAGGTTCCCTAGACAGTTGCAAATCCACCTGCTCGAAGTGATTCAGATAGATATGCGTATCGCCCGTGGTATGGATGAACTCCCCCGGCTGGAGTCCGCAAACCTGCGCAATCATCATTGTCAGAAGCGCGTAGGATGCGATATTGAACGGCACGCCGAGGAAGGTGTCGGCACTGCGCTGATACAGCTGGCAGGACAGTTTGCCTTCCGCAACGTAAAACTGGAAAAGGCAATGACACGGCGGAAGCGCCATCTTGTCCACCTCACCCGGATTCCACGCTGAGACGATCATCCTGCGGGAATCAGGATTGTTCCGAATCTGGTCAATGACTTGTGACAGCTGGTCAATGCTCCGTCCGTCAGGAGCCGGCCAACTTCTCCACTGATGCCCATAGACAGGGCCCAAATCGCCGTTTTCATCGGCCCATTCATCCCAGATGGACACGCCGTGGTCCTTCAGATACTTGATATTCGTATCACCTGCTATAAACCACAGCAGTTCATATATTATGGACTTGAGGTGAACTTTCTTGGTGGTCAGCAGCGGAAACCCTTCCGATAGGTCGAAACGCATCTGGTATCCGAACACGCTCTGTGTGCCGACACCCGTGCGGTCGTGCTTTACCACGCCATCCTTTCTGATATGGCGCAACAGGTCAAGATACTGTCTCATAAGCAGTTACTTTCTTACTGAAAAAGCAAAGACAATCGCCTGTCCATATACCTCGCCCGGTCTGAGAACCGTAGAAGGATAATCACTTTCATTAGGAGAATCTGGATAATGCTGACATTCGATAGCTACTGCATCATAATCGTGATAAATATGACCATTCTTGCCCGCAGGACATCCCTCAAGCCAGTTTCCTGTGTAAACCTGCACGCCCGGTTGGGTAGTCAGCACCTCGAGCAATCTTCCGCTTTCCGGAGAATACAGCTCTGCAGCTGCCTGAATCTGGTCAGGCTCAGCTCCGTCAATCACGAAGCAGTTGTCATAACCCTTGCCATATTTCAATGCCGGGAAATCCGCACGTATATCCTGTCCGATAGGCTTTGCCATCACGAAATCCATAGGAGTCCCCGCAACATCAGCAGGCTCACCGAGAGGTATCAGCGTCTCGTCAGTCGGAAGGAACTCTGACGCATTGAGCTTCAGAATGTGATTCAGCACAGTGCCTGAGCCTTCCCCGTTGAGATTGAAATATGAATGGTTCGTAAGATTGAGCACAGTAGGAGCATCTGTCTCGGCGGTAAAGGTCAATGTAAGTTCATTTTCTTCTGACCACGTGTATCGTGCCACGACCTTGAGATTTCCCGGATAACCAGCCTCTCCGTCCTCTGAGAAGTACATGAATTCGACAGCATCGCCATCTATTCTGCTCTCCCACACCTGGTTCTGAAAGCCCTCAGGGCCTCCATGAAGATGATTGCAGGCATTGTTTATCGGCAATGTATATTCTTTTCCGTCCAGTGTGAAATGCCCTTTCGCAATTCTGTTGGCGTACCTTCCCGGGCATTTTCCGGCACAAGGTCCGTCACCGAAATACGACATCGGATCATCATATCCGATCACGACATCAGCAAGTTTTCCGTCCTTGTCAGGAACATTGACAGAAACTATTCCGGCACCGACGCTCGACAGTGAAACGGATGCGCCTGATTCATTGGTAATTGTGTAAAGGACAATCTCCTTTCCGTCAGGAGTCTTTCCCCAAATTCTGCTTTCAATCTTCATATTCAGAAATCATTTATTGCTGATTATTGTGCCACGGCGAGGGCGGCGAGCTTCTCGAAGACCTTGTCCTGCGGAGCATCTTTCAGGATGACGCGTTTCTCGCGGTCGAGAAGGTAGAGGGACGGGATAGCGCGGACATTGTAGATCTGGTCCATGCGGATGATGTAATTATGGTCATAGCCGCTTATCCACTCCTCAGGATATTCCGCTGCGAACGCCCGCCATTTGTCGAGTTCCTGGTCAATGTAGATGTTCACGACTTTCAGGCTGCCTGTCTTCTCCAATTCTGCTATCTCAGGATTCTGCTCTATCATCTGAGTTATTTCCTTGCAGTTCGGGCAACCCGGGTTGGAGAAGAAAAGCAGGGTGTAGTCCGCATTGACACTGTAAAGCGTCCCTACTTTTCCATTGAGGCTCTTGAACGAGAAATCCGCAGCCTTGGTCCCAATACGGTTCAGGGCGCACATGGACGCATCATAGCCGTAGGCCGGACGCATGTTCTCGTCCACCATGTCTGATTTCGCAAGTCCCTGGACATAAGGAAGATAGAACTCCTCATTCCTCAGCGGTGAATTAGGATCATAGAGATACTTGTTCACGAACTTGGTGATGACTTCGAACACATTTGACGAAGTGTCACGTCTTTCACAAGCCTCCGCAGCATTGAAAAGGGAGAAAACAGACTTGAGCGCCTCATCCGTCGGAGCGTTCCACAGAAGCGCCGCATAGATCCCGAACTGCTTCTCCACGTCATCCACGCTTATCCCCTGCACATGCGAAGAATCGCATAGACCGGTCAATGATTGTGAGAAAAGTCCGTCCCAGAAATGGCTCATTATGTAGGACATCCTCTCTTCAGGCTCGGTTATCATCCCCGGCACCTTGAGTTCCGGAAACGGTACGGAAGAGGGCTGCTGCGGAGCCTTCTTGGCATTGTTCCCGTTACCGCAGGACAATGCGCACAAGACCGTCACCACGGCAGCTATGTATCTCATTCTAACCATTTTCCGCTATTTTTGCCTCAGAGACATTGATCATGAAGTCACCCATCTTCTCGAGTTCAGCGACAATGTCCATGTAGAACACGCCCACCTGATAATTGTAGGATGAATTCTCCTCGATATTGATGATGTGCTCTTCTCTCAATGTGTTGCGGCATTCATTGATATTGTACTCCGCATCCTGAGCATTGGTGATGTCCTTGAGGCTTGTATATGGAGCCTTCAGGTTGTTTGTCATCGCCTTGAACGCGTCATCGAGCAAGTCGCACATTCTGCCGAGCCTCTTGAGCTGCTGCTCGTCGAAAGACAGTCCGTGCTCATTTCTCCTGGCCAATATGCGGCCGATAGCGTCTCCCGAGTCACCTATACTCTCCAGTTCTCCGATAATCTTGTACATTCCGTTTATGCGGACTGCTGAAGAAGAGGAAATCTCACCTTTGGACACTTCATTGAGATAATCCGCTATTTCATATTCGATTCTGTCGGTAATTGCCTCATATTTGATGAGTTTCTCTCTCAATTCCCCGAACTTGACAGGGTCCTTTTCGTTTATCGCCTGGCGCATGTAGCCGAAGCCGTTGTAGCAGATTTCAGAGAAATGCACGATCTCCTGCTCTGCCTCATCGAGGGACAGCTCCGCAGTGGAAAGAGGACCGCCCTGGATGTATTTGAGCCTGAACACCTCTTTTTCCGCCTTCTGAGGAATAATCCACGACACTATCTTCTCTATCTGAGGGATGAACCATATCAATATCATCGTATTGGTGATGTTGAACAAGGTATGCATCGTCGTGACACTGTACAGCAGCGAAGATTTGATGGCATCCGCATTGGCCGCGTCAGTGAGGTCGGCGGTATTCGGATCCGGCCAGCCGCAGGAACTGATGATGAAGCCGATAAGTTTCAGAAACCACGGGAACACGCACAGCACCCACACGACACCGAACACATTGAACACCGTATGCGCCATGGCGGCCCGCTTGGACGTGGTGTTTCCCACGGATGCAGCGACATTGGCAGCGATGGTGGTACCGATGTTTTCACCGAGAATCATGGCTGCCGCGAGTTTGAACGGAATGACTCCCGTAGTGATGAGCAGCATGATTATGGCCATCGTGGCAGCGGAAGACTGGAAACAGATGGTCATCACCGTACCTATGAGCAGGAACAGGAGCACTGACGCGTTAACCGGTCCGAGATGCAGATTAGTAAGTGCCTGCAGGCCGCTCAGGTCAATGTTGTCGAGCAATATGCCGGAGGTTTCCTTGAGTTTCGCGAAGCCGACGAAGAAAAGAGCGAAGCCGATGATGATCTCACCGAGGTCCTTGACTCTCTTGTTCTTCTTGTTCAGCATCATCACGAAGCCTATCGCAATCAGCGGAAAAGAAATGGTGGAAATGTCATAGGAGAAGCCGAAGATGGCCATTATCCAGGAGGTTACGGTCGTACCGATATTAGCTCCCATTATGACGCCTATCGCCTGGGCCAATGTAAGGAGACCGGCATTGACGAAACTGACGACCATGATCGTGGTGGCAGTGGAAGACTGTATGGCGGCTGTAACGCCGATACCAGTCACGAGTCTCTTGAAAGCATTGGAAGTCATGGATGCGAGGAAGGAACGTAGTCCGTCACCCGCCACTTTCTGCAAGCCCACACTAAGAAGTCCCAGGCCGAAAAGGAAAAGCGTTACTGCCCCTGCGAGGGTCAGAAATTGAAACATCAACTGCATATTATTGCGGTATAGAAGTTTTAATACTTTGTTAAATCACACAAAATTATAAAAAATAGTTAGATTTGCCTTTGAGAATTCTAAATAAATATGAAGTCGTATCTGCTGAAAACCATAACGCTGACTATTATTTGCTTTTCAATATGGCAAATCCAGGCTTCCGCCCAGTTTTCTTCAAGTGGAGAAGATCCTGCCCGTGTAAGGTGGAACTATATGTATTCGCCTCATTACAAGCTGATTTATCCTCGCGGACTGGATTCATTGGCAACAGTTTACGGCACATTGATGGAAAAATACCGGATGAGCGAAAGCCTGTCTTCGGGACTCGTTCCCGGTGAAGGATACAGAAAGCGCACACAAGTCATAATCCATCCTTTTCACGGAGTCTCCAACGGCTCTGTCACCTGGGCTCCGAAACGTGTGGACCTGTTCGCTCTGCCTGACGCTTATAATCCCGATCCTATGCCATGGGAAAAATCACTTGCCGTCCACGAAAGCCGACACCTTGCGCAGATGCAGTTCGGATACAAAGGATGGCTCAAGCCATTGACCTGGATACTGGGCGATATGGCTGTGGGCGCATATTCTGCCCTGTGGCCGAGCACCTGGCTGCTGGAAGGCGACGCGGTGACTGCCGAAACGGCTCTGACCCGATATGGCAGAGGACGTTCCGCCGACTTTCTGAACTATTATATGATGGCATTTGACGAGGGCGACATGCGGAACTGGTACAAATGGAGATATGGCTCATACAGGTTCTATGCTCCGGACCATTACGCGCTCGGCTATATGACCGTAGCAGGCGTAAGGTACTTCTACGGGGAACCGCTTTTCACAGATAAGTACTTCGAGAGAATCTCCCGCAACCCGTTCCTGTTTTTCAATACGCAAAAGACAGTACGCCAGATTTCCGGACTCAGGTTTAAGGACTCATGGAACAGAATAACTGACGGATTCCACGAAATGTGGCAGCAGGAGGCGGAACTGAGGAAGCCTTTCACGCAGTCGGAAAGGATACAGGATGAGGGAAAATGGTTCAGCACGATGTCGGGAGGCGTAGTCGTGGACGGGCAGCTGTACGGAATCGCTTCCGGTATCGCCGAAGCTTCGTCTCTCGTAAAGTTAAATCCTGACACTCAGACACTTGCCAGGCTCAGAGCTTTTTCTTCATATTCAAGTGCCCTGAAATACGGTGACGGAAAACTATGGTGGAGCGAATCGGTTCCTGACCCGAGATGGTCTCTGAAGATGACTTCAAGGATCCGATACTACGACATTGACAAGGGCAAGACCGGCACTCTGACGAAAAAAAGACGTCTTTTCAACCCGGAACCTGATCCGGACGGCTCCACGATATGCGCAGTGCAATATCCGGTCAAGGGAGGCACATCCATTGTCCTGATTGACCCTGCTGACGGAAAAATTCTGAGGAAAAGGTCAATGCCGGACTCGCTCCAGGCTGTCGAAGTCTGCTTCCACGGCAACTCTATCGTTTTCAACACCGTCTCGGAGGCCGGCTCAGGTATTTTTTCTGTCAATGCTGACCTTTCCGGGGACTTGGAATGCCTCTGTGCACCGCTTCCTGTAAGCATCGGCAATCTACGGACCTGTGACGGGGAAATCTGGTTTTCGTCTGACAGAGACGGGACTCGGGAACTTTACAGCATGAATCCTGACAGCCGCGTCATCCGTCAGCACACATCACTCCCCTACGGCGGAGAAAACTTCATCATTGACAAGGACAAGATATATTTCGCTTCACTCAGCCGCGAGGGCAAACTTATGCGCCGTGCCGATAGAGATGAAGGCAAACAGGTGGATTTCAGAAATATACATCACTACCGGGTTGCTGACACATTGACCTCGCAGGAAAAGAGGCTCGCGGCAGCGAAAGGCATGGAATGGGCGGACACTCTCTCTGATTTCACGACGGATTTCTCGCAGCCAAAGAAATATATGAAGGCTGCCAATGTTCTCAGATTCCACTCCTGGGCTCCTGTCTATTTCAATTATGACAATGTCCGGAGTCTCAGTGGAGACTTCAATTACGAGACGGCATCCGTGGGAGCGACTGCGCTTTTCCAGAACAGTCTGGGCACTGCCTGGGGTTCAGTAGGCTATTCGTTCCACAATGACCCTTACTCCTATGTCTATGATGACGGTTCACACAAATACCGGCATTCCGGCCATATCCTGTTCACTTACAGCGGATTGTATCCTGTGTTCGAGTTCTCGGCTGATTTCAATGACAGGGCAGCTGTCCAATACCAGAGGAGGAAGGCCGTTTACGGTTCTGACCATGCGGAATCCGTCACCGGTACTCTTCTGAACACGCCGTCTCTGAAAGGCAGCGTGAAGGTTTATGTTCCGCTGAGTTTTTCGTCCGGCGGATGGAGCCGCGGACTTGTTCCACAGCTAAGATATACGATTTGTAACGACCTGTATGACAAGTCATTGACCACTATCAGTTTCGACGGTAACTTCAACGGGACCAAGATTCCGCACGTTGTCGGCTATAAAAGCGGGGACAATGTATATATGCAGACTGTCCATGCTTCTATACGCGGTTATTCGGTGCGAAATGTTCCGTCATCCGGCACTTATCCGCGTTACGGCATCGGTGCAGAAGCGGGGTATTCGGCGAGAATAAGGCTGAGTGACATGTTCTCGTCATCTGTCTATTTCTACGGATACGGCTATCTTCCTGGCTTTACATTGACCCAGGGCCTCAAACTCACGGCGAAATACCAGCACCAGTTCGAGGCGGGAGTGAGACGGGAGAACTCTATTTCGATGGTTCCTCGGGGATTTTCCGGCTCTGATGCCGAATACTTCATCCGTAACATTTCGCGCAACCACTTGAAACTCACGGCTGATTACGCTATTCCTGTTTGGGTAGGGGACATTTCATGGCTCTCCCCTGTCGCCTATATAAAGAACTTTGAGATCACTCCTCATTTCGACTGGATGATGTTCTCTTCCGGCAAGAGCATCGCTGACAACGGGCTGTTCAGCGCCGGTGCGAGCATTGTGGCGAAACTTGCCAATCTTCTCTGGGTTCCTTTCGACTGCAGCATCGGTATCACTGCGGACTGGAACAGCGGGCCGGCCTTCAATAAAATGAAAAAAAGTGGCTGCCATATCGACAACCACTATATAGGATTGGTATTCAATATCGACTTATAGCCGGTATAAGAATCGCTTATCTTTATGATAAGACAGGCTTGATGACACCGAAAATGATATAGGCTATCAGAAGAGTAACGAAGATATTGAATGTCTGAGCGGTAAGGAATACTTTCAGCGGAACTCTGTTCTCTTTTCCCAAGATGTCTTTCAGTCTGGTTTCCAGACCAATGCAGACAAATGCGATGCTGAACAATGTGTTCTGGAATCCTTTGGTTACCTTGCCGACTGCTTTGGCTGTTTCCGGAGAAAGAAGGAAGCTGAACACAAGTGACGCCAAAATCATACCTATCACGAATTTAGGGAAACGCTCCCAGATGACGCCGGCGGTAGGTCTTGTCTCATGATTGGTTCCCTTGTATGCCCACATCATTGAAATAAAGAAGGCTGCGAGGCCGAGAAGGACGTTCTGCGAAGACTTGACAATGATGGCTGTCTGTCCTGCGGCAGGGTCGTCAATGAGTGTTCCTGCGGCAGCGACTGCGCCTGTCGTGTCAATGGTACCGCCGATCCATGCTCCTGCCACTTCCGGTGACAGATTCATCAGTCCGGCAAGCCACGGAAGCAGATACATCATCGGGATAGCGATAATCAGCACGAGGGAAACCACATAAGAAAGTTTCTTGTTGTCACCTTTGATGACTCCGCAGGTGGCGATGGCAGCAGACACTCCGCAGATGGAAACCGCGCTGGACAGCATTGTTCCCATTTCAGGATCCACATTCATCTTCTTTCCTACCCAGAAGCAGAAATACCACACTGTGAATACGACTATCAATGACTGGGCAAGTCCGTATGCACCTGATTTCATCATTTCTCCGAACAGGATGGTGGAACCCAGGCAGATGATGCCAACTTTGATATAGAATTCGCTGTTTACCGCTGTCTTAAGCCATTTCGGAAGGGTAAAGCAGTTGTTCAGGATCAATCCGTATATCACGGCGAAGAACACTGACTCGAATCCCCATTCCTTGATAACCGGAATGTTTGCCGTAATCTGTGCAAGCAATGTGATCGCGAAAATGAACAGTAGGGAAACAAATGTTCCTTTAAGAGGTTTCCTCAATGCTGCCAATGTTACATATGTCAGCAGAAGTACGAAGCCGAACATATAAAGTGCTCCTACCCAGTCTGTTGCAGATGTAAGGTTCTTAGGCATAGACGGCATTGCGCTTGGGAAAATACAAGCCAGAGCGAGCACGACAGCTCCCACGAAGACAATTATCCAATCCTCGGTTGTGAATTGTTTAAGCCAATTTTTCATCAGTGTTGATTTAGATTTCAGTATTTTTTCGGCAGGTGTCGCCAAAAATCCTTCAAATATAGTAATTTTGTTGCAGAAAACTTAATTTGATTTCCCTATGGCCAACATATCGATAACTGCAGTATGCCAGAAATGCGGTTCTACATCAGAAATAAATTACTATCAGAATATCAATGTACAGGACTCACCTGAGCTGAAGAGCCAAGTCAAGGACGGCTCTCTTTTCCTGTGGACCTGCAGCAAATGCGGAAGCGTAAATCTGATCCCTTTCCCGGTGCTGTACCACGACCCTGACGAAAAACTGATGATATGGTACACGCCCGAAAGCATGTCAGACGAAGAGAAAGCCCTGATTGACAAGCAGATAAACACCATCACTGAGCAGATTCTCTCTGACAGCAACGGAGAAATCCTTCGCGGCTACACATTGAGAAGAGTGAAGGAAGTCGGCGAACTTATAGAGAAGGTCAATATCTTCGACGCGGGACTTGATGATGTCGCCGTCGAAATGTGCAAATATATCACCCGCATAGAACTTTCCGAGAAGAGCAAGGACAAGACTGCCATTCCTGACAATGCCAAATTCAAGTTCTACAAGATTGAGGGCCCGGACAACGACATCACTCTCACCTACCCCAAAGACGGCCAGATCCAGGGTGTCCAGATCGGGTTCAATGTATATGAGGACTGCCGAGGCATAATAAAAAGAAACCCCGATGTCCTTCCGGCACCGGGATTCGCTATAGTAGATTCCGAATGGTTATCTACGAAAATGAGATAACGCCTTTATTCGAGTTTTCTGGCTCCGTCGCTGATAACGACATCATAGATCTTAGGAGCGTGGCCGAATTTCTCTGAGAACTTCTCAATTGCTGAATTGATGAAGTTGTCATAGAATTCCTCTTTCACAAGGTTGATGGTGCAGCCGCCGAATCCGCCGCCCATTACGCGTGAACCGGTCACGTCGCATTTGCGGGCAAGCTTGTTCAGGAAATCAAGTTCAGGGCAGCTTACCTCATACAGATGGCTGAGACCGAAATGTGTCTGATACATCATCTCTCCAACTGTCTCATAATCACCTCTTTCGAGAGCATCGCAAACGTCCAGCACGCGCTGAACCTCACCGATCACATACTCTGCTCTGAGAAAATCCTCCTCCGGAACAAGGTCTCTGACTTCTTCGAGCCATACACGTTTTGCGTCACTGAGGAACTCCACGTCGCTGTGATTCTTTCTGATGGCAGCACATACGTTCTCACATGACTGACGTCTCTTGTTGTATGCGGAAGAAGCAAGTTCGTGTTTTACGCAAGAATCCACGAGGACAAGCTTGTATCCGGCCTGGACAGGATCAAATGGGAAATATTTGTATTCCAATGTCTTGCAGTTAAGACGGATAAGGCTACCCTTCTTTCCGAAAACAGAAGCGAACTGGTCCATAATGCCGCAGTTCACGCCGCAATAGTTGTGCTCAGTGGACTGTCCGATTTTGGCAAGTTCGAACTTGTCAATCATATTGTTGAACAGATAATTGAGCGCATAGGCGAAAGTGCTTTCCAATGCTGCTGAAGAAGAAAGTCCTGCTCCAAGAGGAACGTCACCTGCAAATACGGTATCGAAGCCCTCTACTTTTCCGCCTCTCTTCTGCATTTCGCGGCACACTCCGAAAATATATCTTGCCCAGCTCTGCTGCGGTTTATCCTCCTCATTTAGACCAAATTCCACGTACTCGTCATAATCAAGAGAATAAGCATGGACCTTGTCTGTTCCATTCAACTTGATTTCTGCGATAATACCCTTGTCAATGGCACCCGGGAACACATATCCTCCGTTGTAGTCAGTATGTTCTCCGATAAGATTGATTCGACCGGCAGATGCAAACATCTCTCCGTCAGCACCATACAGGACTTTGAACTTGTCCTGAATTCTGGATTTCATTTCCATAATTTATATGTGGTTTTAAAAAATTACTATTTTGTTTCCATCCAGACACAACCACTGAATCTGAAATGGCATATATTTCTGCGCTAAAAACGCGAGAAGCAAATTTAAAGAAAATAATCATTATTTCTATGGAAAACCCGTCCTTAATTTCAGAACAATCGGACAGTGGTCACTTACTCCCCCAACATAATTAGGTCCGAGATAGGTTCGCAATGGCTTATATCCGGACATCTTGGAATCCCATACAGAAAGAAACGGGATATGGACCACCTCCATTTCAGCGGCCGGAACCAATTCTTCCGTTATCCAGAACATATCTATCAGAGACCATTTTCCGTTGAACCTGATGCTTCCCTCCCCTTTCCGGGCCAATGGTGCCGCCGCATTGACAAGACTCTTCTTCAGAACCTCGAATTCTCCCGCCTGCGGGCCGTCATTGAAATCTCCCATCACCACTACGTCCCTGGTTCCGTTCTCCATTACAGAATCCACGACCGAGCACAGTCTCTCAGCGGCAAGTTCTCTTTTCCATGCCGTCTTGCCTCCGCCATATTTGGAAGGCAGATGAACCACCACAACCGCCAGATTATCACCGTTTTCCGTTTCAAATTCAGTCAGCAGAAGATCCCTTGTCCTCATATTGTCAATGCGACAGTTTTTCGACCCCTTACACTTCAGTTTATCTTTTTTCCAAAGCAGTGCCACATCTATTCCACGATGATCATTTGAGTCATAATGGATTATGGAATAGCCGTGTTTGGAAAGATTAGTGGAATATAACAGTCTGGTCAGCACTCCCCTGTTCTCCACTTCTGCAACTCCTATGATGTCCGGCATCCCTCCATACCTGTCCGCCGTCCAGAATACGGATTTCGCTATAGCCGAGCACTTTGCATAAAACTTGGACGGAGTCCAGCGCCTGGCTCCTTCCGGACTGAATTCAGCATCTGACAGTCCCCCGCCTTCATCCACATAGTCGAAAAAGTTCTCAAGGTTCCAGAACATCACCAGAAGGCTGTCAGCCGGAGCTGATTTCGCCTGTACTGCCAATGCACTGAAACACAAAATCATTTCTACCACAATTATTTTCCTCCACATAACCACTTCCGCATTTTTCCGCAATATGGAATCTTTTATCTGAAACAGATTTAAAAAACGTAAAAAGTTTCTTTAAAAAACAGAAAAACTTTTTTATTGCTACCTTTGCAGTCCCGACACGAAAAAATTATAAAAAAATATGTCTTTAAAATGTGGTATCGTGGGACTTCCTAATGTAGGAAAATCCACTCTATTCAACTGTATAAGCTCAGGAAAAGCGCAAAGTGCGAATTTTCCGTTCTGCACCATTGAACCTAATCTCGGTTCTACAAATGTACCGGACAAAAGGCTTGAAAAACTGGCTGAACTGTGCAATCCGAAGAGAACTGTGCCTGCCACAGTGGATATCGTGGATATTGCAGGTCTGGTAAAAGGCGCAAGCAAGGGCGAAGGTCTGGGAAACCAGTTCTTGGCAAATATCAGGGAAACTGATGCCATTCTTCACGTCTTGAGATGTTTTGATGACAACAATATCGTGCACGTGGATGGTTCTGTGGACCCTGTAAGAGATAAGGAAGTAGTGGATACTGAACTACAGATAAAGGACCTGGAAACTGTGGAAAGCAGGCTTGCAAAGGTTCAGAAACAGGCCAAAACAGGTGGAGACAAGGATGCGAAGAAACTTATGGATCTGCTTCTGCGTTACAAAAAGGCTCTCGAGTCCGGTAAATCCTGCCGCACAGTGGAGCTTTCTCAGGAAGAAGAGCCACTCGCACACGACCTTTTCCTTCTCACAAACAAGCCTGTCATGTACGTGTGCAATGTGGATGACAATTCCGCTGTAAACGGAAATGCCTACGTGGATGCCGTGCGTGAAGCCACTAAGGACGAGCATGCTGAGATTCTTATCATTTCCGCAAGAACAGAGTCTGATATTGCCGAGATGGACAGTTATGAAGACAGGCAGATGTTCCTGGATGAGATGGGGCTTGCTGAATCCGGAGCCGCAAGACTGATCCAAGGCGCATACAAACTTCTCGGCCTGGAGACATTCTTCACGGCAGGTGCTGACGAATGCAGGGCATGGACCATCAACAAGGGCGACAAGGCTCCTAAGGCAGCCGGAGTCATACATTCTGACTTCGAAAAAGGCTTTATACGGGCCGAAGTCATCAAATACGAGGATTTCATCAACTACAAGTCCGAAGCAGCCGTAAGGGCCGCAGGAAAGCTTTCTACAGAGGGCAAGGAATACACTGTCCAAGATGGTGACATCATGCACTTCCTGTTTAACGTATAATTTATTCTTAATGTTCCGGTTCCTCGCCGTGCAGCACTCATGAGAGGTTCGCGCTTCGCGCTCATCCCGTCAGGCTATCGCCTGCCACCCACTCACTGTCGTGGGCGACAAGCCTCTCATGAGCGCAACACGGCAGGAACCTGACAAGAACATAATAAAGTAAAAAAAAAGAGACCGCTCAAATCAATGAACGGTCTCTTTTATCTTTAATGTAAACTGTCTGCTAATAGAACCTTGCTCTGTTATCCTTTACATCTGCATCCTGCATCATGACAGGGATAATAGCCTGAGAAGAATACATGGCCATCTGAGCCTGACGGGTCTTGGCGTCATCCTCTGTATAGAATGAACCTGTGTCACGACCAGTAACCTTGAACACATAAACTCCTATAGAACCTGCAACCGGTCCGCTTACCTTATCTACAGGTGCAACAGAAACAGCACCGATAAACTTAGGATCCAGACCCTGAGAATTCATTGAAGAGAATGCAACCCCTGAATGAGAGCTTACAGTAGTACCAAGTTTCTCGGCAATTGCCTGAAGGTCATCAAGTCCATTGATCTTTTCTGCAACCTCAGCCTTCTTCTTTTCAGCAAGTTTTTCGTAGTAAAGCTGCTGCTTGATAGAAGAAGCTACCTCTTTTACAGTAGCATAACCATCTTTGTGCACGCCACGTACAGTAGCGATGATGAAGTAGTTGTTGTCCACTGTAATGATGTTGGAAACCTTGCCGGTCTTGTTCTCGAATGCCCAGCGTGAAACTTCCTTGGCATTGTCGATGGAACCGAGCTTGTCAGCGCCCTCGAGCAGATTGTTCAACGGATGAGAATATACGCCGAGTGAATCGACAGCTTTCTTGTAGTTATCATATTTGCCTGCAGCCATCACAGCGAACTTGTTGGCCTTTGCATACTCTGTCTGGAAAGTCTCCTTGCTTGCGATAGTCTCTTTGCTGAGGACAGCTACTTTCTTCTTGAGAACAGGTGCAGTGGTCTTGGTAACCTCTACAACATGATAACCGTAGTTTGTCTTGAGAACGAAAGGAACATTCTTGGCAGCTGTCATAACTGACTCGAAACCAGGAATCATATATGTCTGGGTCATCCAGCCGATATTGCCCTTCTCACCGTCAGCAGCAGAATTCTTGTCGGCTGAGTACAAAGAAGCGATGCTTGTAAAGTTTGCACCTGCAGCGATTACGCCTCTGAGGCTGTCTGCCTCATGTTCAGCATTCTCGCCCTGAAGAAGGATATGTCTTACGTAAACGGAGTCAGGAACCATCTTGGTATCCATTACACGGGCTACCAAGTAGTTGTCACCCTTGGTGATGACGTTTGAAACATAGCCGTCGCCTTTCCATACGAACTCTTCAACCTCAGGAGAAACAGTGCTCAATTCACCCTGCTTGTAGTATTTGTCATCATAAGGTCTGTCTGAATTTCTCATCAAGAAAGACTTCATGTTGGAAGCGGTAGCGAACTCATCATAGATTTCAGATACTTTCTTTCCCTCATCAGCAATATCCTTTGCAGAAGGTTTAACCTCGAATACCACATACTCGATATCGCGGCTTGCCTGCTGTTTGTAGAATTTCTTGTGAGCGTTATAGAAAGACTTGATTTCGCTGTCAGAAACAACTATCGTAGAATCCTGCTCGTATCCGAAAGGAACCATGACGAAATCCACGTCAGATGTGTTGTTGTTCTCGGCGATGGTTCTCTTGAGCATCATAGGAGACATGAAATTGCTCTGAGTGAACAAAGAACTGTATTTGGAGAACAGCTGCTGGTTGTAGATTGAACTCTGGATATAATTCCAGTAAAGTCTCAAGTTGCCGCTCTGGTCAGAATCGAGGTTGTTCACCATTTGGATAAGATTGCTCTTGGAGAAATTTCCGTTTTCATCGAAGAAAGCCGGATTCTGCGCAATCATAGGAGAAACCATATTGCCGGTGGTCAAATCTACCATCTCTGCATCACCTACCTTGAGACCTGCCTCAGAAGCTTTTGCGTCAAACAAATATCTGAAGACAAGATCCTGCCAAGCATTGTTTCTGATTTGAGCCTGCTGCTCAGCGCCCTGAGCTGAAGAACCTGTCATTACCTCATTGATAGTGGTAAATTTCTGGATATCTTCCTGGAAATTGTTGTAAGATATTGACTTGCCATTGATTTCGCCAACATCATACTTTGAAGACATGCCATTGAAAGCCGAAATAACTTCATTCGGATCTATAATGAATGATAACAGGCCTATAGCGATAACAATAGATACCGCCATACCGAATTTAACGCGTAACTTTTCAAGAACCGCCATTGTGTTATTATTGTTTAATTTAATTTCATATTATTGGGGCTACGAAGATAGTGATTTTCCGTGAAACTGCATTATTTTTTTAGCAATGGGCCTATAAAATTGACAGAATCGATGGAAACGGCCGTAGAATCCTGAACCACTATCATGTAATTGTTGAAAGGCTTCAATATAATCGAGTTCCGGGCACGCTCGTCAGAACGCATTCCGTATCCCTGCATAAGTCCGTCAGGGGAGTACATACGCACATAACAGTCCGTAAATATCTCCTTCTTCGTCCTGTCCCAGTAAATGGTATCCGTTTCCATAGTCTGCTGCTTCACGATGTTCTTCACCACCACATTGCCGAAGGCTTTCCATATTTCTTCGCCTGACTTCTTGTTCTTTTCATGACTGGCTTCATCAGAAACAATGGTGGATTCGAGAACCTCATCATCAGTATAGGCATATACCCGAAGGCCCTCCGGAAAATACTCTCTGGACAGGGTATCATTGTCATACCTCTGCATTTCCTTCGTTACGGTACGCATCTGTATCTTCCCGTTTTCAGTCTGATACATACACATGCTGTCAACGACCTGGAGCGGGGTAGTGCTCAAATCCAGACGGTCCGCAACTGACAATTTCGACTTGCAGGAATAAACGATGAAAGCAACCGCTGCTGCAGTTGCCATCATCTTTACCATATTAAAAAACCTTTTCAAGTAAGAAACTATTTCTGAGTTCTTACAGTGGTATTGGCTTTCATACCATTGCAAGATACGGTATATGACTGACCATCAGTCAAATCGTACATAAATGCTTCTGCAGTCTGAGGGAAGTAAACCCTATACTGAGACATCATCTTGTTGCATTCCTCAGCAAGTGAAGGATCTGCATCCTTAGCCTTTGCCATATAATCGTAAGCAACCCAGTAAGGAGCCCTTCTGTTAATTTCGTTGCCGTTGCAAGTAGTTGCTCCCCAGATAGTTCCGATAAGGAAATATGCTTTACCCTTGTAGCTTTCAGACAATGACATGGCCTTCTCCGCAAATGAAATCGCTGAAGCATTCTTGCCGTTTCTTACGCAGTATGCGGCAGCCTCATAGTTATAGTCAGCAGCAGTCTCCTCACTGAGGTCAGGGTAGGTGAGAGCCTCAGAAATGTAATTCACAGCAGCATCGAAGTTTCCTCTTGAAGCATTGAGTTTGTAGAGGAAATATGCAGACTGGCTTGAAGGCTGGAGTTTGTGCAGTGATGTTGCAGCGTTGAGATAAAGATCATTGTCCGTACAATCATCAGCCGCGCTCATCATCTTGACAATGTTGCCTACGAGAGCAAGATCCTCAGGAGCAGCCTCATATCTCGGAGTATAAACCTCGATGATCTTCTCACAACTTGCCACCTTGCTTGAGATGAACAGGCTTTCCATATCATCTTTAACCTTGTCAAGTTCCTCCTTTGCAGTTGCATCTGCAGGAGTAATCTGCTCGATATAAGCCATATTGTTCTGATATACGGCAATCAACTTGTCAGCATCCATCTGATTGTCCTGATAGAGCTGGATTGCAGCATTGAGGTCAATGAGAAGAACTGAAGGTTTGGTTTTTTCCTTGTTCGCATTTATGACCTCATCCAGTCCGGCATACAACTTTTCAGGATCATTCTTATAGAAGTTTGCCATATCCAGTGCAAGGTTGTTCATTGCAGTAACCTTGTATTTAGGATAATACTGGGCACGTGTTCTATGAATTGTCAACAATGTATCAATCAATGCATTGCGATACGCAGCATTTGCGGCATTCTTGACAATCTGCTTTCTTATGAGAGAAGTTCCGTCGATGAGCATTGTCTGATTTGCCGTAGCAGGACAAAGTGAATAAGCCTTTCTCCAGTTAGGCAGAGCCGCATCATAATTCTTGCTCTTGTAATATTCTTTGTAGTATGACAAGTACTTGATACACTCAGCACTGTCCGCGCCATACTTTCCCTGGGCTGACATGGTGTGTCCGCCTAAAACCATCAAAACCGCCGAGAAGACGATAAATCCAATTTTTTTCATATCAGTAAATAATGTTTGTTTCGTTATTCGTATTTAGGTTTCTGGAACCATATATCGTGGATATTGAATCCAACGACAAGCATTGCATATCTTTCGCGTATCATATTGTCGTCCTTGGTACCTCTCTGGCCAAGATCCACACCGATGGAAATACCATTGTACCAGCGGAATACAGGCAATGTCATACCGAAAGTCAGGCCATAAGAATTCACGGTATGCCCGTTCAGCTTATAATAGTCCCTGTCATAGTATGCACCTACCCGATAGGAGCACCTCCTCATATAATAGCGGATATCATTTCTGTTAGGTACAATCTCGAATCCGGCCTTGAAGGACTGTGAGAATGTAGTGGAGAAAGTGGATTCGCCCTTGTTCGCAAAGCCGACAGCATTGTCAAGATTGGATTTGCTCCAGTCTGAACGGGTATAGTCGAACTCAAGTCTCCACTTGTCCCCTCTGCGCAGGGCCACGCCTATTCCATACTCGCTCGCAATCTTGGAAGCCCTGCCTCTGGAAAGCGTATCTGTATTGTACTTCAATGTATCGCTTTTGCTCGAGATAGTCGCATACTTGTAATCCGTGACATATCCCTTGAGTCTGGCAGAAGTCCTGTAAGTAGCTCCCACAGTGAGGAAAAGTCCAGGTGCAAGAGCCTGGTCGTACTGCACGCCGAATTTACCGCCGAAAGCATTGAGATTCAATATATAACCACTGTAGATATCCCTATATGAAGACGAAGCGAAATCCATAGTGGTAGTCTTGTCAATGTTGCCGAAATAGTAAATCATCTGCGCTCCTACTGACAATCTGTTCCAGAATGTAGCGCCTGCACCGGCAAACACCTGGTAAATATCACCTTCTCCATAGGAACGGTAATTCATATTTCCGGTAGTCGCAAGTACCTTAGGGTCAGTTATATCGTGAGAAAAATCATATCCCACTGAACTGAAAGGCGTAATACCGGCCATAAACGCAGACTTGCGGTATATAGGCACGGTAAACACGAAGTCAGATATGTTGAACAGATTCTTAGCCGACTTCACATCGCCCTGACTGTACAGTCTGCCGTCTGCAGTAACTCCGAAATCCAACATGAAGGACAATGTATCCCTTGCCGCCACAGCAGCCGGATTCACGATATTTATGTGCCTGTTGTTTCTGGTAGCGATTCCGATACCGCCCATGCTCCTGGAATAAGCTGTACCCTGACGAGTCAAGTCGCCTACTCCGAATATGGAATAGGGAGAATATGAACTGTATGCTCCTTCCTGAGCTTTCACAACATTACAACTCAGAACAAGCGCAGCTCCGAACAAAATTTTTCTAATCAATTTCATTGACATACTCGTCAGCAATTAAAGCCAAACCTATCAAAACAAGGTTACAAATCACAAATATCGAGTTTTTCATCCTTTTTGCAAAATAATTCGCATCACCGCCCGTAAAAACGATGATATCAGATGAATTGCTTGACAAGTATCCTTCTATTTCAAACATTATGCCCGATATGATTCCGGACGTTATCGAGGTCGTTAAATCTGTGCCCAGAAGGGGAGTGTCATCAGGCGTGGAAACCAGCGGAAGAGCCCTTGAGTACCGGTTCAATGCCTTGAATCTCGTACGGCACCCAAGGGAAATATTTCCTCCACAGTAAGTACCGTCAGCATTGACCATATCCACTGTCAATGTCGTTCCGAAGTCAAACAAGGTAAAACTTTTGTTCTTGAAAAGATGACGTGCGGCCATTATGGAAGCCTCCCTGTCGGGGCTGAGCCATCCCGGAATGTTTTTGTCATTGACCAATTCATTGTCAGAGCCGTCCAGCACCACAAGTTTGCCGCAAAGTCCGGCATACAGTGCCTTGTCATTGCCCGAAATTTCATAAGCGGAAGCAATCACCATAACGGCAGGCTTTTCATTCTTCACAGATGAAACTATGAAATCACGGACCTTTTCTCCCTGATAACGGAAGGTCTTTCCTAAAACTGTCCCTTCAGTCCAGGCTGCCTTTACAGCCGTGTTACCTATTTCTACTACAAAATTGTTCATTCAACACCTTTTATCACAATAACTTGCCCAGCACTTCATAAGCCTTTTCCAGAGAGTCTATCTTCCTGGATATTATCCTGAGCTTGGAATTATTCTGTTTGAGTTCAAATATAGCACTATTGGCCGAAACCCTGTCAAGAATTCTTGAAAATACCGGCGATTTATAATAAGCCGACATAGGATTGGTTATGAAAAATGCTATCAGGATCCCGTTCTTGATGATTATCTTCTCAAATCCGAGTTTTTCGCCGCGATGCCTGATTCTGACAATATCGAAAAGCCTTTCCAATTCGACAGGAAGTTTTCCGAACCTGTCTTCCAACCTGGCAGCAATCTGAGCCAGACCACTGTCCTTGTCCACAGAATCCAATTCCTTGTAAACACGTATTTTTTCAGCCTGTATGTCGATGTAATCATCAGGAATCATTGCCACCTGGTCAGTCTCGATAGAGCAGTCCTCCACATAAGAATCACTCACATTCTTGGTGGATATTCCTGTCTCCATACCGAGTTCATCCATCGCTTCGGCAAGAATCTTCTGGTACGTCTCATAACCCATATCTGCAATAAACCCGCTCTGCTCTGCTCCAAGCAGGTTGCCGGCACCTCTGATATCCAAATCCTGCATCGCTATATTGAACCCGCTGCCGAGATCGGAGAATTCCTCTATTGCCCGAAGCCTTCTTCTCGAATCGTCGGACAATGTGGTCAGAGGCGGAACTATCAGATAGCAGAAGGCCTTCCTGTTGGACCTTCCCACCCTGCCACGCAACTGGTGCAGATCGCTGAGACCGAAATTCTGAGCCTGGTTTATTATAATGGTATTGGCATTCGGAATATCCAGACCGCTTTCAATGATGGTAGTGCTCAAAAGCATGTCATAATCGCCCTGGATGAACTCCATCATCTTGTTTTCCAGTTCCTTGGCCTCCATCTGACCATGAGCCATACATATCCTCATGTCCGGCACTATACGGTGCAGAATGTCATAGACTCCAGGCAATTCCTGCACCTTGTTGTGAAGGAAAAATATCTGTCCGCCACGGTCCAGTTCATAGTTGATTATATTACGGATTTCATTTTCATTGAAAAGAATAATCTCAGTCTGGACAGGAATCCTGTTCGGCGGGGGAGTGCTGATGATGGAAAGGTCGCGCGCCCCCAGTAGCGAGAACTGGAGAGTTCTCGGAATAGGAGTCGCTGTCAATGTCAATGTATCAACAGACAGTTTCATCTGCCTGAGCTTTTCCTTGGAACTTACTCCGAATTTCTGTTCCTCATCTATTATGAGCAGGCCCAAATCCTTGAATTCAAACGTGTTTCCAAGAATCTTATGGGTTCCTATCAATATGTCGATCGAGCCGTTTTTAAGTCTTTCTTTTATGTCAGTAATTTCTTTTGCAGTACGTAAACGGCTGACATACTCCACATTGCAAGGAAAATTCTTCAGGCGGGACTTGAAAGTATTGTAATGCTGAAAGGCGAGAATTGTCGTCGGGACCAACACTGCCACCTGCTTGCTGTCCGCAACCGCCTTGAAAGCAGCCCGCACAGCAAGTTCGGTCTTTCCGAAACCCACATCTCCACACACAAGCCTGTCCATAGGGCTCTTGTCCTCCATATCACGCTTTATGGCCTGAGTGGCAGTCTCCTGGTCAGGCGTATCCTCATACATGAAACTGGACTCAAGTTCTTCCTGAAGATAGGTATCAGCAGAGTAGGCAAAACCGCTTGCAGCCTTTCTTTTGGCATACAGGCTGATGAGTTCCTTGGCAATATCCTTGACCTTGGCCTTGGCATTGTTCTTAAGCGTCTGCCAAGTCTTGGAACCGAGTTTATTGATCTTGGGCGGAATGGAATCCTTGGACTTGTATCTGGATATCTTATGAAGCGCATGCACGGACACGAAAACCACATCATTGTCCTTGTACATCAGTTTTACCACTTCATGGACACGCCCCTTGTCATCCGTCATTCTCACCAGACCGCCGAAAATGCCCACACCATGATCGATATGGACCACATAATCGCCTATATTGAACGCGCTCAAATCATTGAGAGTCAGCTGCTCACTTTTCTCTACGCTTCTTCTGATGGTAACTCTGTGGAAGCGGTCGAAAATCTCATGATCGGTGTAACAGCAGATTTTGTTCTCATTGTCAATGAAACCTCTATGTATGTTCTTTCCGGCAATAAACTCCGGCATCACTCCCTCATTCTGATACAGCACCGATTTCAGTCTGTCCGCCTGAGACTCCTTTTCGGCAAATATGCACACCCTGTAACCTCTCTCCAGACGACTCCTTATATCTTCAGTAAGCAGTTCGAAGTTCTTGTTGAATACAGGTTGCGGGGCAATGTTGAACTTAATCGGATCTACATTAGGACAAGACAGGGGAGTGTCAATGTAAACTCTGCGGAATCTGCTTAAACCTTCGTAGAAACTTCTTTCCTTATATACATCGGAAGAATCCAGCCACACGACAGCATCTGACGGAAATATGTCTGATACCATTATGTCCGATGCCCCATTCTCATCATCCGCTATAATATCAGGGAAGATGTCAGCGCTGTCCTTCTCTTCTTTGGACAACTGGGTGTTGCAGTCAAATACATTGATTTTCTCTATTTCATTGCCGAAGAAAGAGATACGGTACGGATTATTGAATGAATATGAAAATATGTCTATTATTGAACCTCTGATGGCAAACTGTCCTGGCGCTGATACGAAATCCACCCGACAGAAGTTATTGGAAGTCAATCGGTTCACTATATCATCAAAGCTGATGGTCTGATCTTTTTCCAGTGTGAGCAATGCTCCGGAAATCCTGGTCTTGTCCGGAATCATTTCTTCCAATGCTTCAGGATAGGTCACGATATACAGCAGTTCCGCATTGTCCTTGTCGGCGATAATGCTTCCTACCGCAGCAGTACGCTGCACTGCCAGAGAGGACTTGTAATTGCTTCGCTCCACATTCTTTCCTGAATCAGGCAGGAAGAATACATTGTCCCCTTCCACGAGATTGTACAAGTCAGCCGCACAATACTCCGCTGAATCCTTGTCAGGCAGAACAATGACCTGCAGTCCCGATTTGCATATCTGAGAAAGCACAAACCACCTTGCGGAAAGAAACAGCCCGCTGCAATACGTTTCTCTTCTTTCCGCCACACTTTTTTCGAGTATTTCCGAAGTCTCCGAACTTATTAACATCATGCTCATTTTTCGGTTGAAAACCTGTTTAAAACCCTGTTGATACTAAATGAAAAGTATGTTTTTCTATTTACACGAATAATTTTATGCACGCTGCTGTCCAATAATCCAAATAAAACTTCCAACATTTTACCAAACGGTTACCATCAGTGATATCAACAATTTTAACACATCATAACATTCTGATGCACAGCCGCTTGCATAGCATTGTCAACATATCAACAACTTTATAAAAAACATCAATATCAAAATAAATATATAAATTTGTATTATAAATGATGTTTCAAATGGCTGATGACTTTTCGCCGTATTCAACCGGGAATGACAAAGATAAGGATTTGGATGGAATTATCAGGCCTCACGAGCTGACAGACTTCACGGGGCAGGACAAGATTGTCACAAATCTGAAAATATTCATAAAGGCTGCCAAAATGAGAGGCGAGCCTCTGGACCATGTGCTTTTTCACGGGCCTCCTGGCTTGGGAAAGACTACGCTTGCAAATATTGTGGCAAATGAATTGGGTGTGAATATAAAGATCACATCCGGACCTGTTCTGGACAAGCCTGGTGATCTTGCCGGCCTGCTTACTTCATTGGATGAAGGAGACGTTCTTTTCATTGACGAGATACACAGGCTCTCGCCTGTGGTGGAGGAGTATCTCTATTCGGCAATGGAGCAGTTTGTCATAGATATCCTTATAGACAAGGGGCCTGGAGCCAGGTCGGTAAGGCTTTCATTGAAGCCGTTCACGCTTGTCGGGGCTACTACGAGGAAAGGTCTCCTTACTTCTCCGCTCAGGGCACGCTTCGGAATTGATTGTCCTTTGGAGTATTACGAGTCGTCTGAGCTCGTGCGTATAGTGAAGAGGAACAGCGCGCTGCTGAATGTCCCGATCGATGACGATGCCGCGTTGGAGATAGCCATGCGAAGTCGCGGTACGCCGCGTATTGCAAATGCTCTGCTGCGCCGCGTGAGGGATTTCGCCCAGGTAAAGGGAAACGGGCACATTGATTTGGAAATTGCGAAGTTTTCGCTCAATGCTCTTAACATTGACAAGCGCGGTCTGAACCAGATAGACAATAAGATTCTTTACAGCATCATCGCCAAGTTCAAGGGCGGGCCGGTCGGTGTGAGCACTATTGCCACATCGGTTGGCGAGGACCAGGGATCTGTCGAGGAAGTTTATGAACCTTTCCTTATAAAAGAAGGCTTCATACAGCGTACTCCAAGGGGGAGAATAGCCACTGATCTGGCATATAAGCACCTCGGTATAGACAGAGAAACTGGTGATGAACCTGAGTATATTCAGAATACATTGTTCTGATGATTTGCAGGCTTTGCAGATGTTTCTGGGGAATATGTCTTATTTTTGCTCAAATTTGGTGATATTCTAAGGTTATTCCGCCAAAAATCACTAAACTTGCAGAATAATTGTACAATATATTCATAATAACTATAAAATGGCCGATAAATTTATCTCAAAGATTCCTGACGGACCTTTGGCCGAAAAATGGACCAAAAGGAAATCAGAAATTAGACTTGTCAGTCCTAACAACAAGAGAAAACTCGAAATCATTGTAGTCGGCACCGGTCTTGGTGGAGCTTCTGCAGCTGCCACTCTCGGTGAACTCGGTTATAATGTAAAGGTTTTCTGCATCAGTGATTCTCCTCGCCGCGCGCACTCTATTGCGGCTCAGGGTGGTATCAATGCAGCCAAGAACTATCAGAACGACAATGACTCTGTCTATCGTCTCTTCTACGACACCATCAAAGGTGGTGACTACCGAAGCAGAGAAGCCAATGTCTATCGTCTCGCTGAAGTCAGCGCAGCCATCATTGACCAGTGCGTAGCCCAGGGTATTCCTTTCGCAAGGGAATACGGCGGATATCTTGCAAACCGTTCTTTCGGTGGTGTGCAGGTAAGCCGTACTTTCTATGCAAGGGGACAAACCGGTCAGCAGCTTCTTCTTGGCGCTTATGCTGCGCTCAACAGACAGATTGCAGCCGGGACAGTAAAGAGCTATCCTCGTCACGAGATGCTCGACCTTGTAGTTATAAATGGTGAAGCCAAGGGTATCATTGCAAGAAATCTTGTTACCGGTAAGCTCGAGCGCTTTGGTGCTCATGCTGTGGTAATTGCTACCGGCGGTTACGGAAGAACCTACTTCCTTTCTACCAATGCGATGAACAGCAACGGTTCAGCTGCTATGCAGTGCTACCGTAAGGGTGCTTATTTTGCAAACCCTGCTTTCGCACAGATCCATCCTACCTGTATCCCTGTACACGGTGAACAGCAGTGCAAACTTACTCTCATGTCAGAGTCTTTGCGTAACGACGGCCGTATCTGGGTTCCTAAGAAGATGGAAGAAGTGATGAAACTCCGCAAACACGAAATCAAACCGTCTCAGATAGCTGAAGAGGATAGAGATTATTATCTCGAGCGTCGTTATCCTGCTTTCGGAAACCTCGTTCCTCGTGACGTTGCTTCACGTGCAGCAAAAGAAAGATGTGATGCAGGTTTCGGTGTCAATGAGACAGGCCTCGCAGTTTTCCTTGATTTCAAAGACGCTATCGAAAGACTTGGAAAACAGAGAGTTGCAGAGCGTTACGGTAACTTGTTCCAGATGTACGAGAAGATTACGGCTTCAAACCCATGGGAAGAACCTATGATGATTTATCCTGCTATCCACTATACAATGGGTGGTATTTGGGTTGATTACGATCTTCAGACTACTATTCCTGGACTTTACGCTATCGGTGAGGCTAACTTCTCTGATCATGGCGGAAACCGTCTTGGTGCTTCTGCTCTTATGCAGGGTCTTGCTGACGGATACTTTATCCTTCCTGTTACAATCGGTGACTATCTTTCTCATAAGTTTGCTGAGCCTAAGACTGATACTTCAGCTCCAGAGTTCGAAGCAGCTGAGAAAGCAGTTCAGGCCCGCATTGACAGACTCTTCGCTGTCAAGGGAACTGAGCCTGTTGACGCTATTCACAAGAAACTCGGCCACATCATGTGGGAGCATGTCGGAATGGCACGTACAGCAGAAGGCCTTAAAGAGGGTATTGCTCAGATCAAGGCTCTCCGTGAGGAATTCTGGAAGACTGTACGCGTAACTGGCGAGCAGTATGAGTTCAATCAGGAACTTGAGAAGGCTCTTCGTCTTGAGGACTTCTTCGACATCGGTGAACTGATGGCTACTGATGCTCTCAATAGAAATGAGTCTTGCGGTGGTCATTTCCGTGAAGAAAGCCAGACACCGGAAGGTGAGGCCAAACGTGACGATGAAAACTATATGTATGTAGCTGCCTGGGAGTACAAGGGTGAAGGTCAGGCTCCTGAACTTCATAAAGAACCTCTCGTTTATGAGAATATTCACGTTGCTACCAGAAACTATAAAGACTAATTAGAGATGGATTTCAAGTTAAAAATATGGCGTCAGAAAAACGCCCAGTCAAAAGGTGAATTTAAATTATACTCTGTGACCGGAATCGAAGAGGATGCTTCATTCCTCGAGATGCTTGATATTCTTAACGAGCAGCTTGTACGTAAGGGGGAAGATCCTGTAGCTGTTGACAGAGGATGTCAGGGGGACGGTCCTGTTTCTTTTGACCATGATTGCCGCGAAGGTATTTGCGGCGCCTGCTCTCTTTATATTGACGGTAGAGCTCACGGTCCAGATGATCAGGTTACTACCTGTCAGTTGTTCATGCGTCATTTCAAGGATGGTGCTACCATTACTGTAGAGCCTTGGAGAAGTGCTGCATTCCCTGTAATCAAGGACCTCGTTGTAGATAGAACTGCATTCGACAAGATTCTTCAGGCAGGCGGTTTCATTTCTGTAAGAACCGGTTCTGCACAGGACGGAAATGCTCTACTCATTCCTCATGATAAGGCTGAAAAGAGTATGGATGCTGCTGCTTGCGTCGGTTGCGGTGCTTGCGTTGCTACCTGTAAAAACGGCTCTGCAATGCTCTTTGTGGCTGCAAGGGTAAGTTCCCTCGCTCTTCTTCCACAGGGTCGCCCAGAGGCCGCAAGAAGGGCTCGTGCGATGGTTGCAAAGATGGACGAACTCGGCTTCGGTAACTGTACCAATACCAGAGCTTGTGAAATGGAGTGCCCTAAGGGTATTTCTGTTGATCACATTGCCCGTCTCAACAGAGAGTTCCTCGCCGCTAAATTCAGCGAATAGTAAATTTTATCATAACATAAAAGAGACCATCCTTCTTCAGGGTGGTCTCTTTTTTAGGTTCGTCCAGCACGAACATACTCTAATGGGTGC
>HF995982.1 GCA_000432515.1 Bacteroides sp. CAG:545 | reverse complement strand
ACATTCTCATTGAATTTCTGAAAGTCATCTTTCCGGAACACGAGATTGAGGATATTACCTATATTCCTGCCGAGCAGTTGGGAATAATGGAGGATGACCGTAAGGCAGTGTTCGATGTGATTTGCAGAACGAAGGAGGGAAAAGATTTCCTTGTTGAAATGCAGTACGCGCCGCAGGAACACTTTTTCGAGAGGGTATTGTACTACACTTCCTTCCCGATTATGAAGCAGGGCAAGAAGGCGCAGCGAGATGAGGAGACCGGCATCAAGAAGGAGTGGAACTACGAACTGGACGGGGTATATTTCCTCGGAGTGCTGAACTTCAAGTACGAGGATGACGACCTCATCGAGCACAGGTATTTGCTGCGTGAGGCGACGACCGGCAAGACGATGACGGACAAGCTGAAGTTCGTCTTCGTAGAAGTCGAGAAGTTCAACAAGAGTGCGGATGAGTTGGCCACCGACTTTGACAAGTGGCTTTTCATCTTGAAGAACCTGTCGAAACTGAACTGGACGGGGTGTATTTCCTCGGAGTGCTGAACTTCAGGTACGAGGATGACGACCTTATAGAGCACAGGTATCTGCTGCGTGAGGCGACCACCGGCAAGACGATGACGGACAAACTGAAGTTCGTTTTCGTAGAGGTCGAGAAGTTCAACAAGAGTGAGGATGAGTTGACCACCGACTTCGACAAATGGCTTTTCATCTTGAAGAACCTGTCGAAGCTGCTGGAGAGGCCAGCGGCGCTGCGGGACAAAATCTTCAGCCGCCTCTTCGACGTAGCCGAGTACGCGAGCCTTGACAACATTGACAAACAAAATTATGTAAAGGCCATGACAACAGCACGTGACACCCACAATCAAATCGAGTACGCCAAGAAGACAAGTCTTGAAGAAGGACTCGCAAAAGGTCGTGCGGAAGGTCGTGAAGAAGGACGTGCTGAGGGGCTTGAGGAAGGGTTCGAGAAAGGACGATATGATATGATCCTTAAGATGGTACAGAATGCTCTTCCTATCCAAACCATTTGTGAGATAACCGGCTTGTCTTTAGAGGAGGTTGCAAAGCTTAAAGACAGTTCAGGGCGCTAATGTTGTCAGTTTAGCCGGTGATTTCACCTTTAAGACCAGGGGGTTCGAACTGCGATAACACAAACCTAACTTCCTGCGACCCCTGTCTTCTGCAGTCACGTGTAAACAAAAAACGGAGCGGCTGAATTTCAGTCGCTCCGTTTCGTGCGGATGGTGAGAGTCGAACTCACACAGGCCAACGCCCACTACCCCCTCAAAGTAGCGTGTCTACCATTTCACCACATCCGCATTTCGTGTGAGAATCAGGTTTCTCTTTCACTTTGGGACTGCAAATATAGGCATTGTTTGGTAAACTCCAAAATTTTTTCGCGTTTTATTTGAATTTTTTTCAAAAAACTTCGCAATGTCCCCGAAATTGTCTAATTTTGCATCCGTTATCCACGAGTTGGATACATAGGTTTATTTATTAATTTTTAAAACAGACTTTACAATGGCTGTTAAAATTCGTCTTCAGCGCCACGGTAAAAAGAATTTCGCATTCTTTCACATTGTAGTGGCAGACGCACGCGCACCACGCGATGGTCGTTACATCGAGCAGATCGGCTCTTACAACCCTAACACAAACCCTGCTACTATCGTTCTCGATGGTGAGAAAGCATTGGCTTGGCTTAATGTTGGTGCAGAACCTACACTTGTTGCTCGTCGTATCCTCTCTTATGAAGGAGTCCTCCTTAAGAAACACCTCAATGGCGGTGTAGCAAAGGGCGCTCTCACACAGGAGCAGGCAGACAAGAAATTCGCTGATTGGAAAGCTCAGAGAGATGCTAAGATCGAGGCTAAGAAACTTGGTCTTGACAAGGCTGCCGCTGAGAAGGCCAAAGCAGCTGCTGCAGCTGAAGAAAAAGTAAATGAGGCAAGAGCAGAAGCTCTCGCGAAGAAGAAAGCTGAGGCTGAAGAGGCTGCAAGAAAGGCAGCTGAAGAGGCCGCTGCTGCAAAGGCTGCTGAAGAAGCAGCTGAGGCACCTGCAGAGGAAACTCCAGCTCAGGAGGCTTAATTCCAGCATTATGTCTGAAGGAGCAGAACTGATACAGATAGCTAGGATTATCAAATCCAATGGTACTGACGGTGAACTCGTTATGGGTTTCCGTGACATTCTGCCCGAAGATATCGACATTCAGGAACCGGTGTTCATCTATTGTGATGGACTTCCGGTTCCTTTTTTTATCTCTTCCATTGTCCCTAAAGGCACTGACAAGGCATTGGTCAAGCTGGTCGATATAAACACGTTTGACGACGCGGAAGAGCTCACCGGCCAGGCAGTGTATGCCGATGCCGAAAATTATGAAGACGCCTGCTCGGAAGAAGATGGCGACTTCTCCGCCCTCATCGGATGGCGCCTCGTGGATGCCGATGACTTGGAAGTGGGCGAAATTACTGACTATGAGGATATTCCTGGTAATCCTTGCCTGTACGTGGATACGAAAAACGGACAGATGATGATGCCTCTGAGCGAAGATCTCATACTGTCCGTAGATGAAAACGACCGCATCCTCAAGATGAGGATTCCTGACGGTCTCAGATAAATTCCCTTACAATACTCTTTCTGGTTCTATAACATTGTCCTGCAGCGGCATTGCTCCATTCTTGATGTCTCTGTAGAAGGCTGCCTGTGCGGTCATCTGGTACGGAATGAGCCAGAAGAAACCCAGACCTAAAGACAAGAAGCTGAGTATCGCCCAGCCGATGAAAGAAAGCTGAAGATAGAACAGGTCGAATTTGTGACCGTCCATCAGTCTCATGCTCTCCTCAATCGCCTCATTGGCGGACATTTCCGGATGCTCGACGAGAATATACGGCGTAAGCGCGTAGGAATATGACTTGATGATTCCCGGGATAATCAGCAGCAATGTCCACAAGAAGATGTATATGGTGCTCAGAACCATTCCCCAGACCACGTGCAGCCAGTTTCCGAAACCGAGGCTGAATGAGTTGTTGGTCAGCCTGTTGTCACCTGTCTCGAGCAATACCCTCATGCTGTTTGAATATCCCACCGCAAGCGGCAGCAGCACGAACAGCGAAACGAATGAAAGCGAATAGCCTATGAACGGATTTATGACAATGCGCTGATAATAGGAATTGATAGCGTCATTTGAACTGAAGAACAGTGCCAATGCAATGAGTATAATGGTGGCAACCAATGCGTTGGCCCAGTTTCCCCTCAATGCCGAGAGCGCTTCGTTCTTGTAATATTGATTAGATTTCATATCCATTATTGTTTAACTGACACACTTGCGACCATATTGTCGATGCAGCAATACAGCGGAAGGTCCGCGCGATTGGTCTGGAGCTCGAAATCCAGGTAGTCGAAAGGCAGCGCGTTCTTGATCTCCATCGCCTTCCAGCCGATCTGCACGGTCAGTCCGGATTTGTCATATTTGACGAGGTCAATGCTGGCGCTTCCTGTCTTGGTCTCTCCCTTTATGGCATTGACAGTAAACTTCAGATAGTCTCCCTCCTGGAACTTCGGGAATCCTGAAAATCCGTATTTTGCGGCATTGACAGTGTAGTTCGTGTTTGCCACGCAAAGCCCGTTCAACGAGCAGGTGCCGATAGAACGGAGGTTGAATACCACCTCGTGGTCCGGCATAGCTACCTGGCTGTCATAGAAAATGCCGTATCCTTTGGACAGGGCCGCACCGCCCACGCTGTCAGCCACAACCCAGAGATTCTTCGGAATATAACCTTCACGGTAGGTGCTGTCCCTGCGGATGCCCACCATCATTCCTCCTCTGAACTCTCCGGATTCCTCATGGCGTTTCCCGCATAATGTGAGGGCGTTGCTGTTCCCGGTTCCGAAATCGGACTTGTTGAAAAGCCCGTTCACGAAATATTGGGAAGTGTCTCTGTATTCAAAGGTGCAGATGTCGGTGTAAGACTGCTCGAAAGAGCTTTTCATACAGCTGCTTAGACCTGCTGCAATCAGAACTGAAAATAAAAAGCTATTAAGTCTCATCATCTTTAAAAATTAAAATATATCTTGCTAATATACACATTTTCCTAAAACCGGATGCCGACGCTTGCCTCGAAATCCACGTATTTGAACCGCGTGGTGGAGACGCCTGCTCCGAAAGAGAATTTCCCGAAGGAGAACAACGCTCCAAGATCCATCTCCAGGCCGCGACAAGAGTAGTCGGTGACCAATGCCCTTCGGCTGTCAACGTCTTCCCAAACCAAGGTCTTCACTCCCAATCCCGTGCCAGAATACACATTCAGCCATTTGTTGCATCGCCACATTCCTCCGATAGTGAAGCATTGCCTTGAATGCCAGGCCTTTCCGTTCTCCTTGGCCCAGAACTGCCCGTCTCCTGCAGCGCCGTCGCTCGAACATTTGTAGTCATACCCGGTATTGAAACCGAAATCAGAACGCAGTTTCAGAAACCAGCCGGCACCCATTGACGCGCCCTTTCTCCTGAATGTCTGGCCGAACATCAGACCTTCCGAAACATCGGGCAGAAGGCCCGCAACTAACATTATATGATTTTCGCAGACGTGTTTCCTCACCCTTTTCCTGATGGAGGCAAGACTTTCAGTCCTGATTCTTGCCAATGTCGCGGAATCAAGGTTTATCAATGACGAATCCTGACGGGCGACAAGTTTTTCTATGAAACGGATGCTCGGACTGACTTCCCGCTCCGGCGTGGTCAGAAGAATCTCATACACGCAGGCGGAACGTATCGGGACATTGAACTCATAATCCCGGATAATGCCGAAAGACGGATGCTTGATGGTTATTCTGCGTATCCCCTCAGGCACATAGAGCCAGATCTCGCCGATTTCCTGCTGGCAGTCCACTATCCCCATTACGCCGACATCGAAACTGAACCCCTTCTCTTTGGTCACGATCTTGATCAATGCCGCCTTCCTCCCGTTTTCATCGGTCTTGGCGTACAGCCTGGCATCCAGGTCGGTCTCCAGAGCCCTGAAAGACTCGATCTTGAAATCATCATCAGTGCTCTTGGCCGAGGTGGTCACAGCCCCGGAAAAAATCAGAACAATGATGGTCAATGTCCTGTAAATGTAATCAGCCCATCTGTCCATAATCAGAAATCATAAGGGCCGATAATGCCGAAATTCTTGTCCGGCTCCTCCTGCCATGTGCGGACATGGATTACCGGAGTGTCAGGATTGTGAAGGTCCACGAGGATGAACAGGTAACCGGTATCCGAATATGATGACGAGAAGTATTCCTGACGCAGTTTGATTCCGTACAATCCTGGAGCCTTTCCTAATTTGGTGACATCACAGTCGGTGAACTGGATATTTATGAATTCCTGCGAGCGGAACACATTGGAAAGACGTTTGATATATTCGCTCTTGCTCTGTTTGGTGAACGACACATATTTCCCGGCGCCGAATTCATTGACCTTTCCGGCCGGCTTCAGCACCCTTCCGGTTATGATCAGCGCATCCTCATCGAAGATGGAACTGATATCGTCCAGACGTTTCAGGGCATATGCGGTCTTGTAGCTTTCCAGGAAATTCATCAGGATAATGCGCGCCTCCTCAGGCCAGTTCGTGTGGGAAGCGATGTCTTCCGCACTTTTCCGGGCCAATGCAAATGACACGTCTGAGATTTTGCCGTCCTTGTCGAACGTGAACACGACATTCTCCACGAATTCCCTGTCATTTCTCGGGAAGGAGAACACCATCGGGATGTTCCTTGCATAAATGTTCTCGCCGAGACTGTAGAAAAGAGGTGCCGGGCGGTTCAATACACGGGCATTGCCATAGGAAATCAGTTTATGGAAAATGTCCAGACCCTCGCTCGTGAAAAGCGAGTCGATACCGTCAGTAGCCCTGTCATTTATGGCGTTGCATATATTTTCAATGATGGCTTCATATTCTGCGGAACCGGCCACCGGGCTCAGTTCGAGCACGAGGCTGTCCACATCCTTGCGCTCCTGGCTAGCTATCACATCCAGGATTTTGCGCTTGACATCCGAGAAGTCGATTTTCTGCACGGTGTTCTGCGGAGCCTCGGACTGAGTCCCGCAAGCAGCGTTCTGCACAGGCTTCTCCGGCACTTTGAAAATCGCATCCAACTGCTTGATGTCCCGATAGATATGCTGCAGGTGCTCGGCCCGTATCTCGTATCTTACACGATATTCGGAAACAGGAGAAGCAGAAGAAATCCTTGCAAATCCCTTTCCGTCCTTGGCCGAAAGAATGCCGCTCCACTTCTTGCCGTCGAAGAAACTGTAATCCACAGACTGTACGGGCTGCCCGTCGCTGCTGAAATCCAGTTCAATGACATCTCCGGCGTATCTGTCAGGTGTAGAATACTTTACATGAAGCCCGTCCAGGAGCTTGTCCTTCTTCTTCTCAGTCGAAGTTATCGTCTTTTCGTCCAGAGGAGGAATGCTTTTCAGCAATGTGGACGCCCAGTTCCAATACCTCAGGGCCACATCGACCTGTCTGCTTCCTGCTGCCTTGTCTGCGATGCTGAGCATTTCATTGACCTTGGCCTTCCTGCCGTCGAACAGACTGCTGACTGCATCCCTGCGTATGTACCTGAATGCCGTGGTCTTTTCCCGGTAGATTATTTCACTGGATTTTTCGATTTCGGAGAGATAGCTCCGCATGATTTCCCTCTTGTGTCCGGTCTGCATTCCGGAGAAACCCGCGATTTCGGCTATCTTGTCCGACAGCCCTGAAAGAGCAGCGCTGTCTGCCTTTTCCGCTGTCTTTTCTGACGCTTCCGAACAGATGTACGAGTAGTCCTTCCTGATTTTGCCGATATTCTGTGCCGGTGCGGAAATTACACTCAGGCACATCAGCGAGATGCCGACGGCAAGTGAGATATATCTGAAAGAACTACGTAACATGCAATATATACTATCGTCCGTTTTCACGGCTCAGCCTTGTAAGGCCTGCGGCAGACCCGCAAACTACAAAGGTACTCAATTTTTACTAAAATTGTTACGCAACATTTCGAACCTGGCTCTTTGGGCACGGTTCATCGACCCTGTCGCAGCGTCAAGCAGTTCCTCAAGCTCCTTGGAGGCAGACCTTACCGCCTTCCGGGAACTCTTTCTGTCGGAGCACAACGTCTCCAGTTTCTCATATTTGTCGAGTATTTCGTCCCACTCTTTCCGGATCCTTTCATTGACCTTTTCGGCCCAGAGAGAAATCTCCTCCGAAGTCAGCCCGCCACTGTGCAGCGCTTCCGCCATTATATTGCCTTTAGTGTCAATGAGATAGAACAATTCGCCCTCGTTGGCCACGGCCATATCGTCGCTGACGAATTCCATCTTGTCGTATCTTGCGGGGAGGATGACGTTTCCGAGAGTGTCACAGAGCCCCCACTTTCCGTCCTTTGAGACAATGCTCGTCCCATTGAAACAGTAAGTGCTGCTGTCGTATGCGGTTTCAAGTTTTACGGAGGGAGTTTCGCCCTTTTCTTCGTCCGGCCCGGAGTTTCGCGCAGTGCAGGAAATGCAGATGCACAATACCGTCGCCGCAAGTTTCGTCATCTTCATCATTGCGGTACAAATCTAATGAAATTTTTATTATATTTACATCCCTTTAGTGAGCGTTTATGAGCAATATGAATTGTCCGTCAGCCTTTTTTACAGATGAACCGGAAGAAACTATGCCAGTGTCTTCCGCGCCCGAGGATTTGCGCCTGTTGGCCTCGTCTGAAGTCGGATATTCAGAACTCTGGCGTTGTCGCGAGGAAGGCAAGTTTCTGATTCTCAAGGCTCTGAAGCCACAGTACAGAAACGTTCCCGTCTATGAGGACCTGCTCCGGAAAGAGTTTTCGCTCGGCTATGAACTCGAACACCCCAATATCTGCAGGACATACGGTTACAAGCATTATCCGGAACTCGGACATTGCATAATCATGCAGTGGATAGACGGCGAGCCGCTCAGGTCAATGCTCCCGATATCGGACAAGAAACTCTCCCGGAAAATCGTCTCTCAGCTTTGTGACGTTCTGGAATATATCCACAGCAAGCAGGTAATACACAAGGATCTCAAGCCTGAAAATATTCTTATAACTCATAACGGGCAGAATGTCAAGCTGATAGACTTCGGCCTCTCAGACTCGGACGATTATGCGCTTCTGAAATTCCATGCCGGTACACAGGCGTATGCGGCCCCGGAACTTTTTTCCGGCGGAAAAATCGACTGCAGGACAGACGTGTATTCATTCGGGAAGGTGCTGCAGGAACTTCCGGGAAACTATGCCCGTGTCGCAGCCAGATGTACGAAGGACAATCCTGACGATCGCTACTCCGATATGGCAGAAGTACGCCGCGCCCTCGAGTGCCGGACCACATTGTGGCTGAGCCTCGCGGCATTTGCAGTCATTGCAGTGGTCGTGTCAATGATAATCTACGCCTGCAGTGACTACCGTTACAAGGCGCGCACGTTCAATGACGCCACTGACCGTATCGTCAGATTACTGTAATTTCGGTGATGCCGTCCACTGTGCCGGCGATATAGGAAGGAGTGTAGTCCGCGTCCCTTATGATCTTAGGTATGAGCAGCGGATAGTCCTTTATGATGGCGTTGATGGCAAATCTGTCATTCTCAAGAAGTTGTGAGTTCAGTGACTTCTTTACCACGAATTCGTCGTTTCCGAGATATTCGAGTGTGACCACTCTGTCCGGATTCCATTTGATGATGACAGTCTGGCCTTTTTTCAGATCTTCTGAATATAAAGTGTAACTGGAGAAAAAAGTGGACTGGTAAGAGGACGAGTTCTTCAGATTCTTGCAGAATGTCTGGAAATCCCTCGTGCCTAAATATCTTGAAAGAAGAGGCTGACCCAAAAGGGTTGGTCTCTTTTTTTATATA
>HF995981.1 GCA_000432515.1 Bacteroides sp. CAG:545 | reverse complement strand
TACTCCAAGCGTTCATCTTCTCTCCATTCACATTAAAGAAGATGTCATTGCCATCAAAGCGCTTTCCGTCTGTCCAGTTGTCATCGGTGTATATTTCAGCATTAAGCGCCAGTTTTGCAAGCAAAAAGTTGACTACAGGTCGTGTCACTCGTCCGTAGTAGTCTCCCTCCTTGTTGGAATGTTCGTCAGCAAGCAACGGCGCGACATCCAGCAGTTCATTGAAAATAAAATCGAAGACCTCGCGTCTCTCGCTTTGCGTTACCTGCTCCAATTTCACGTCGTATGATGTCACGATAGGAACACGCCCGAACATATCCATAGCATAGTAGTAGAACAAGGCCCGCACAGCTCTTACCTCTGCCGTGAAATCACGGGCCTGTTCAGCCGAAAGCAGACCCTTGTGGTCATCAATGACGGAAAGTGACTGGTTGGATATAACTATTACCTTGAAGAGATATTTCCATACATTATATAAACTGATATCATTGGCGTTCCAGTTGTGCTGATACATGTTTTCCCACAGGCCGCCATCGTACCAGTCTCCACCACGGATCGGAATCATTGCCTCATCTGTTGTTAACGTATTGTAGTCGTAGATGCCCCTACAGGTTCCCTGAAGTCCTTCAGACTCCTGATTGCTCCCAATGTAGTTGTACAGGGAAGCTACTGCATTTTTGTATATATTATCTGCGTTGTTGTAAATTTCCTCTTGGTCTAGCTGGTCTTTTGGATGTTCATCCAGACAGCTGCAGAAGCAAAGCATCAACGGTACTGCCAATATGTATTCAATAATCTTCTTCATGCTTTTTCCGTATTAAAACTGTATGCTCAACCCCAACGAATATGTGCGGAACAGAGGATAGTTACGTTTGTCATCAATACCCATAGTACTGTTCACCACGTAGCTGTTTATCATTGGCGTCAAACCTCTGTAACCCGTAATTGTTCCAAGGTTGCTTACGTTGCCGGATATGCGCAATGAACGTAACGTCTTGCTTTTCAAGGGCACGTTATATCCTAATGTCAAATGCTCAAAGTTCAGATAGTCACCTTTTTCAAGCCAATAGTCGGAGACTCTCTGATCTACGATGTTCTTCTGAGGGGCATCCTTAAGCACATTGTAGTCCGGGAAGCAGGCCATGCTTGTGAATGATAATCCCGTTCCATTGAAGATCTTGTGCCCGAATGCTCCGTTCATCTGTATGGAGACATAGAAATTCTTGTATCTGAAACTGATGTTTGAGCCGAGGATTACCTTTGGTGTGGCTTGTCCTGCGACGTACCGGTCGCCGCCGTCGCTTATATCTACCTTGCCGTTATGATCCAGATCCTCTATGTCGTAGAAATAACTGCCGTTCTCATTTTTTACGAGTCCCTTGCAATGTGGCAGATAGAAAACGCCAAGTGGCTGTCCGACTATCTGATAAACCACATTGTTGTCGCCGCCATTCTGTCCCGCTCCGTCCAAGGCCCCGATGGCGGTGACATTCGCCGCGGACATGCTCATTCCTTTGTACTTTCCACTCAGTGAGATCAGTCTGTTGCTTTGAAACGACAGGTTCATATTAACGTTGAGTTCCATGTCTTTCTTTCTTATCGGCTGCCCGGACAGGCCGAATTCCAATCCGCTGTTTGACATGGAACCGATGTTTGCGAGCAATGTGTTGTATGCAAATGGCGGAACCGGAACTTCGTAGGCATAGAGCATGTCGGTAGTCTTGGAAAAGTAATACTCCGCCGTAAGTATAAGACCGTTGGCAAAGAGCCCCATGTCCGCACCGATGTTGAATGTAGTCTTTGTTTCCCACTTTAAATCGGGATTGTTGTTTCTCACCATGCCAAGTGTTACTGTCGGCGAACTATTGATAGGGACAATGCCGGTCTGCCTTACGGTGTTCATGGTGGTATATGCAGAGATGCCTCCAAGGTTGCCTGCCTGTCCTGCGCCAGCACGGAGTTTGAGCATGGACAGCGGCTTTACATTGATAAGAAACCTTTCCTTTTTCAAATCCCATGTAAATGATATGGAAGGGAAGAATCCCCATGTATTGCTGGCGCCTACCATAGACGATCCGTCACCACGCGCATTCAACGCCAACGTGTATCTGTCAAGCAGACTATATGTGATGCTCCCCATTAACGAAGCCAGAGATTGGTCTTCATAAGTGCTTTCCGTTCCACCATATGGTCTGACAGCAGCCGCGCCCAGATTGTCGTAATGAAAGTTATTTGTGGGTATGCCCTTGGCATATACCCAGAAAGCCGTCTTTCTCAGCTTGCGGTATTCGCCACTTACTCCGGCAGAGACCTTATGTGAGCCGAACTGCTTATTGAAATCCAGAGATACATTGCCGAGCCACTCCTCTTTCTTGAACTCGCCACGGTACACGTTGCCTTGTGCCCATACCCATGTCGGGCAAAATTGCCCGTTCTCGGTAGAACCGTAGAGGTAGGAACCGAAGGCGGAGACCCGCCAGTCAGTATTGATATCGTAGCTCATCTTAATGTGGGCATCAAAGTTCAAATCCTTGGAGTCGTTTTTCTCTTCAAGCACTATTCCTGGCGGGTTGATGTGCGTTGCGGATTCGTTTTTTAGCCAGTTCCCATGTTCGTCAGTTCCGGCAGGGAAAGTTGGATTCTGGCATGCTGCGGAATAGAACAGCATCTGCGTGTCAAAGATATCATGGTTCTTGAACGACGATCCGAATACTCCGAACTCTCCAGTAAGTCTATTATTGAAGGCTTTCTGGGTCACGTCAACTTTTGCGACAAAAACGCCATAGTCCATCTTCTTGATGATTGTGTTGTGGTCCATCAAGCCGAATGAGGCACGATAGTTTGACTGAGGTGTGCCCCCGCTGAATGCGAGATAGTGATTATTCACAAGTCCTGTGCGGGTAATGACTTTATAAGTGTCCGTGTTGAACCCTCCGTTATTGCAATAGACGCCCAAAGCCTTTGCTGTGGCAATATATTCTGTGGAATTGAGCATTTCCAGATGTTTGTACATCCGCTCGAAACCTACATTTCCTTCATAGGATATCTGAAAACCTCGTCCGGTTCCTTTTTTCGTTTTGACTTCAATCACACCTGACGCTCCACGTGAACCGTACATGGCTGTCTCCGTTGCATTCTTCAATATCCGGAAACTCTCGATGTCTGCAGGGTAGATGGTTGAAAGGGTGAGCACGTCAGAAGTAACCCCGTCAATCAGCACCAAAGGATCATTGCCACCGATAATGGATGTCGTACCACGCACCCGCACGCTATTGAGCATAGCCATCCGGTCCAGACCGTTGGATGTCACGTTGACACCGGCTGCCTGACCGCTCAATATGTCAAGGGCGTTATTGACCACTCCTTTGCTGGAGTGATTTCCAACTATCTTTATGATGTCGCTTCCGCTCTCTGTGGAATCTCTCAGTTCTGCAGAAACTTGCTTTTGTGCGTGAGCCATTGAACAGCAGAGAGTCGCAAGGAGAAGTAGTATAAAGTCTATTTTGCTCTTTGCCATGATCTTTTTCTGTTGTTTTGGTTATGGATGCTTTCCAATAAGCAAAGATATGATTTTATTGCTGAACAACAATAGATCCGGTAATAGTTCCGGGCAGCATTAGGAGCCTGTCGCAAGTTAAATTATGCCCACGATGAAGAAGATTTGGTGGATAACGACATTTTGCTATAAAAAACTGGTGTTATAATCAATAGTTGTTTTT
>HF995980.1 GCA_000432515.1 Bacteroides sp. CAG:545 | reverse complement strand
GTTGGAACCACGTGAGCAGATTCGGCCCTTTTGCCCCCGTCGTGTCTGATTGACATTGTCACGGGTGGATTCTCAGAGGGACAATGTCGAGATGGATTACGATAAACTGGCTGATGCTATCACGGAACGCACCAAAGTCATTGTCCCTGTGGATATTGCTGGTATATGCGCTGATGTGGATAAGGTTCGTGAGATAGTGAACCGTCCTGAAATTTTGGCAAAATTCCATCCTGCAAATGATATTCAGAAGCTTCTGGGCCGTATCGCCATTTCCAATGACTGCGCTCATTCATTTGGTGCTTCGCGTCATGGCAAGATGGCTGGCGAGATTGCTGATTTTTCTTCGTTCTCTTTCCATGCGGTGAAGAATTTCACTACTGCCGAAGGCGGCGCATTGACATGGAATCTGCCGTTCGGAAACGAGAAGGTGGAGCGTCAGCAGGTGTATTGCGGAAGTCCTGTGCCTTTCATTGAGGGTGAGTCTTGGAACGAGTTTATCTACCGTCTCTCCCAGTTGTTCTCGCTTCATGGTCAGAACAAGGATGCGCTCGCAAAAACGAAGCTAGGTGCATGGGAGTACGATATCATTGGCCCATGGTACAAATGCAACATGACCGACATCATGGCGGCTCTTGGTCTAGTCCAGTTCGAGCGTTATCCGTCAATGCTGGAGAAGCGTCACGAGATGGTTTCATTGTACAATGCCGGCATTGATGCTCTCAATGCGGAACTTGATGCGGCTCATCAGGTGAAGTATCTGAATCACAGGGCGCCGGATCATTGTTCTTCGCACCATCTTTACCTGGTCCGTCTCCAGGGCCGCACACGCGAAGAGGCCAACAAAGTTATCGAGCAGATGGCCGAGCGCGGCATCGCAACCAATGTCCACTACAAGCCTCTCCCGATGATGACCGCCTACAAGGCTCACGGCTTCGACATCGCCGATTTCCCGAACGCCTATCACCTGTTCGAAAATGAAATCACGCTTCCTCTGAATACCAAAATGTCAATGGAGGACGCCGAGTACGTGATAGAGAATTTCGCGGAGATTGTTCGTGGACTGTAGGGGAGAGATGAATTAGTCGCTCGAATTTTGGAGTAATCTGTGGGATTATACAGGATTCGGGCGAATCTTTTTCGTTTGGGTGACAATGAGACTATTACGTGCATTTTCATTGACAAGTATCTTGGAGGTGTGAGGTCTGCAGTGGCATTGATCTTAATCATCGGCTTGGAAGTTTGGTGGTGCGTGTTGTTTGCGGGGCTTTTTGTTTGGGCGGTGGAAGCTGGGTGAGGGAGTTGTATTATTGAGGTTTTTGTGGTGGAGGTTTAGGGCCTTTTTTCTTAAAACGTTTCATTGGGCAATCTGGGTGTGTGGTGGTTTCGGAAGGTGTCGGATGTGTTCGGGACAGTGCTACGGTGTCAAAAGGGTCAAGGCTGGACGACGCGGACGGAAATCCTGTGCTTCTTGTTCGGCAGCGACATGGTGGCATGCAGTTGGCGGATAGGATAGAACGAAGGGCGCGTTTGGCGTCTGCCTGACACTGAAACTTGCAGTCAATGCGGAGCTCATGTGGGGGAACTGTATCCTCGCCATGAAAAACGGACAAAAAATCAGGCCCGGACGACCGAAAACAGATAATGGATTGAAAATGCGCCATAACTGCAGCGTTCAATATGTCATTTTGTCAAAAACGGATAAGATGTTCGATTGGTATGTCTATTGAGTATGACAGATTACGATAATCGTAGTGAGATGTTGACAGTTTGTATTAAAACTGTTTTCGAATTATTACTGTCCGCTAAAACTTTTTGACAGCACAAAAAATTAGGCTGAATCTCCGATTGGGAGGTCCAGCCTTTTGGTTATCTT
>HF995979.1 GCA_000432515.1 Bacteroides sp. CAG:545 | reverse complement strand
GGGTCTGTCTCAGGATCGGTGGTCTGGAGTTCATCCTTGTACTTGTAGGCCCAGTCAAAGCACCACTCGGAGACGTTGCCGCTCATGTCGTACAATCCAAGTCCGTTCGGCTTTTTCTGCGCTACCTCGTGAAGAGCCAGGGAGCCGTCTACTTTGGAGTTGTTCTCGAACCAGCCGACCTCGTCGGCCACATCGGAGCCGGAGAAGATTGTCGGATTCTTGCATCCCTCCTCACCGCCTTTGGCAGCGAACTCCCATTCGGCCTCGGTAGGAAGCCTGTAGCCGTTGCCGGCAGTGGCATGATCGTATTTGTAGTCCTGCATCTTCATGTAGCTCCATCCGTCGGACACGGTGATGATCTCTCCAGGGGTGTAGACAGGAGTGAGACCCTCTTTCTCGCTGAGTTTGTTGCAGAACTCGCAGGCCTCGGACCAGGTCATCTTGTTGACCGGATAGTTGTCCCCGACGAATTTTGAATAGGAAGGATTCTTGCCCATGACCTCCTCATAGATCTTCTGCGTCACGACAGTCGTGGCGATGTAGTAGCCTTTGGTGAGAGTTACCTCGTGGGCGTAGCTCTGCGCGTACGTGGAACCGTCGGTATTGCTCTTTCCTTCACCGAACTTGAATGTGCCAGGATTGACGATCACCATGTCGAAAACGGAAGCGAACGCATTCTGCTTCACGTTCAGTGTCAACGGGGTGAGCTCGGCGGTCTCGTCGCTGCACGCCACTGTGAGATTGACCGTGCCGGTCTTCTCCGCCTTTTCGGCGGTAGGCTTCACGGAGAGCTTAAGGACGTTGTTCTCGATGCCGGCGGCGCACCAGTCGGCGTTTGATTTCACAGAATAGGTGTAGACAACATCGGCTTCAGGAGCGTTTGTCGTCATGGTAAGCGGCAGGGCGATCTCTCCGCCGGCATATTCAAAAGTCACATCGCCACCGTTGACGGAGGCTCCCTCGGCGGCCTGGGGTTCGGAGAGCGTGATGCTCCCGTTGATGATCAGCTTCTCTTCGCTGCAGGAAGAGAAGGCGGCGCAGAAAAGCGCGCATGCGCAACTCAGTGCGTGGAATCTACTTGTTTTCATTCGTTTTTTTGTTTAATTTGTTGAAGATAAGTGTCTTTAGTTGTTCAACGGATAGTACTGCGTGGCCCGGTAGACCGTGAAGTAGTTGGCCTTGTCGTCCTCGTCCGAGAATTTTATCCATTGAGGGTTCTTGATGTCATCGACCGTCAGGGTGAAGGTGCGGCGTTTGTCGTTGCCCAGCGGGGTGATGATGTAGTTGAAGTAGTGACCGGTGTAGTAGTCCTTGCCGATCTGACTGCCTTCCTGGCTGAATTTCAGAGAGATCCTGTCCTCGCCTTTTATCTCGTAGTCAAAAGCCAGGTAGCCGCGGCCACCGGAGTTGGTGCAGTAGAAGTTGAAGGCGTAGAAGTCTCCGTAGTAGTTGCTGATGTTGCCGAGGTAGCAGTAGGTGATGTTGTCCCCGGCAGCCTTGAGGGATTCCGCCGCCTTGTCCCAGAGCTTCTTGCAATAGTCGCTCAACCCCTTGTAGGAGAAGAACCAGTTTTTGTCCATCAGGTAGTCGGTGATCGTCGGGTATGTCGGCACGAAGTAGCCTTCCGCCCCGTCGTTGACCGGGATGAACGCTCCGCCGTCCGCCATGTCCGGGTTGTAGACAAGTCCGTCGATCCTCTCGTCTCCCAGTTCGAGAGGCTTGTAGAAAGTCACTCCCATCAGATTGAATATGAATGGGTAGGATGTCGTGACCTGTTCGCCGTCAACCTCGCTGAAGATTTCCAGAGTCCTGCCGTTGATGCGGCCGTCGTATTTGTTGTCAGCTGTCTGGTACCTTATGCGGGTGTGTTTGGAGATCGCGCTCTCCTCTTCCTTCAAGGCGACGATGTAGTCATCCCAGGACATCGAGACGGGCATCGGGGTCATTGTCATCGTGGAGCCTGTCTTTCTGCCCTTGAGGGTAATCTTCTCGTCCTGAAGATCCAGCACGTTGAACTCGAAGTCGCCCTCGAATCCGAAGCCGGCTCCCTGTCCGCCGGTGGTCTCCGGATCAGCGAAGTAGTGCATCACTTCGTTGTAGGTGTCCAGTGTCAGCACGCAGCCCGCGCTCTGGTAGATGGAATAGGTGCTTGTCGCGGTTTTCCCCTTGCCAGCAACCTCGCTGCCGACCTTCACCTTGTTGCCCTCGCTGAAGGAGAGGAACACGTTGAATCCCCCGTAGTATTGCCCGGAGGAAGGGTAGTACTCAAGCAGCCAGCCGTTCGGCGCGCCGGTCAGGGTCTCGTTCAGCCTTTCGGCCAGGGCCTCGACACGGTTGGCGGAAGACTCGTCGAAGATCGGATCAATCTTCGAGACGCATGACTGCGCCGTCATGACGGCCAGGGTCGCTGTCAGTAGATATTCAATAAAATGCTTTGTCATGGTGTCAATCCCTAAAGTGTTTTCAAATCAAGTTGTGAGATGTTGGCGGAGCGTTTCTGCACGATGTCGCGGAGTTTGTCGATGTCGATGCCCCAGCTTTCCTGAAGGTAGTTCCTGACAATCTCGAACTTTCTCGCGAGCTTGTCCCCGCCTTCCTCCCCGGCGGTGGCGAGTACGCTTTCCCAGTAGCCTTTCGCATGGGTGACGTAGTTGGAGATGATCTCCACGAAGTCCTCGTCCGGGCTGTAGCTGGCATAGCGTGTGACATAGCCCATTTTGTTGGCAACGGCGTCGCTTTCCAGATTCAGCCAGCTCGGTCCCTGGTAGTCGGTCGAGATCAGGTTGAAGTCCGTGGAGTAGTTCTTTGTCTGATGCAGGATGTGGGCGAACTCATGATGCATCGTCTTGAAGAACCACTCATTGAGGAAATCTATGCTCGGGCTGGACGGATTCAGACCGTTGATGTTGTAGAGTGTGATCTTCAGTCCGCCCTCCGCGGTTCCAAGCACGACGGATCCCTGGCTGTTGAAGGCCTTGGAGCCGATGAGCTGGATCATCCTCGGGCAGTATGTCTTTATGAAGGTGTCGCCGAGCAGCTCGTTGTAGGAGTCGATCCACAGGTACTTCGTCAGCTTGGCCATCGCCACGGCCTTGTCATATTCAGCCGGGACCAGGTTGTAGTTGTTGTCGGACTCACGGTCGATGTACTTGTAGTTGAACTGAATATTATAGGGCTCCACGTAGTTGAGCAGCAACCAGGTGTCAAACGCCCCTCTCTCCGGCGAGTCAGTGTCGAAGATGCTCTTTTGGTCAAGCTTTTCCTTTGAGCAGGACGCAAGGACCGCCGTCATGATAAAAAATGAATATATTAACTTTCTCATCTCGTCTTTCCTTTTAGTTGTTTCTCGGATTGGCCTCAAGTCCCGCCGCGATCACCTCCTGAGGGATCTGCACGGCCCTTCTCGGGTCGTTGACGAGCAGCTCGTCGTCGGCTTTTCCGCTTCTTGCATGTGAGTACTCGATGCCGTACCTCTTGATGTCGTTCCATCTCAGGCCTTCATGCACGGTGGTTACCCTCCTGAGATGCAGCACGCATTGGATCAGATTCTCCGTGGTGTGGTCCGGGATGGAGAATCCCTGAGGGTGAAGCTCCTTCTTGATCGATCGCTGGCTGTTCTTCTTCAAGTGCAGAGGCATGTAAGGCTTGGATGAGAAGTAGTTGACAATCTGATCCTTCGTCAGGTTTATTCCTGCCATGGAGTTGAGGAGGATGTTGATGTCCGCCACGGCTCCGTCGATGTCCTGCGGAGTCTTCAGCAGTTTGGCCTCGGCCCTGCAGAGCAGCAGTTCGTCAGTCGAGAAAGCCACGTTCACGAGGTGGAGGTAGCCGATGCCGGCGGTCTTGTCGGTATATTCAAAATAGCCGAGAAGTTTCGGCAATGAATATTTCTGCTCGAATCCCCAGATGCCGTTAGCCATGTTCAGCTTGTTGTAGCCGCCCCATGGTCCGGGAAGGATCTCGTTAAGCATGATGTCGTAGGCGCTGCCGTAGCGAAGACCGATGGCGTAAGGCCCCTGGACGTATGGCCAGGAGGAATTGGCGGTGAGGAGCATCAGGTTGCAGGCCTCGTTGCCGGAAACGTAGGAGTTGCAGCGCAGCTCGAAGTCTGTCGCCAGCTCGCTGAAAGCCTTCCAGTTCCTTACGGTCGCCGAAGGATCCTGCCCCAGGGTCTTGTCGGCATATTCAATCACCTTGTCGAATTTGTGATAGTAGAGGTTGAACCTTGCCGCGAAGGCGTAGGCGGCCTTCTGGTTGAAGTGGTACTTCGGCACAGAGTAGATGTTGTCGTCGATCAGCGGCAGGGCTTCCTCGATGTCGCTGTCGATCATCTCGTAGGTGTGGGCCAGGGTTCCGCGCTCGATTCCGTCCGGCAGCACGGTTGTCTCCGGTTCGGTGGTGTAGGGGATGCCGAGGGTGCTTTCCGCTGTTGAGGCATCGTATGGCATGCAGAACAGATTGGCGAGCTGGAAATGGGCGAAGGCTCGGCAGATGAGGGCCTCGCCTCTTTGCGCGTCATAGTCCGCTCCGCCACCGAGTTCTTCGATGGCCTTGAGTGCCTGGTTGGCGGCTGCGATGGCGTTGTAGTGTGCGTCCCAGACGCTTTTCGGCGCGTCGGTGTCGTCGGTGGTGATGTCTTTCCACTGGTATGCGTCCCCGCACACCTGTCCGTAGGTGTCGTACTGCGAGCCGTTGTCGGTCACATTGTCGGACGAAAGCTCGGAGATCAGTATGGTTGAGACGGTAGGGTAGGCGGAGACGAGCATCTTCGTCACCTTGTCCTTAGAGTCAAGCTCGATGCGGTCGTCCGGAACCGTGTCCAGAAATCCGTCGCAGGATGCCGCCGCCAGCGGAATCATCGATAAGTATAGTAATGCTTTGTTCATAGTATCTTGATGAGTAAATGTTTAGATTC
>HF995978.1 GCA_000432515.1 Bacteroides sp. CAG:545 | reverse complement strand
CAAATTTTTACATGAAGCACTTCTTATGCTTGATGATCGCCTGCATCGCGGCAGGCTTTGGGTGTTTGTTCGCACAAGACACCCGAACGGTAAAAGGCGTGGTCATTTCTTCCGAAGACAATCTGCCCGTCATCGGGGCGGCTGTCATGGAGAAAGGGACCAAGAACGCCACGATGACAGACATCGACGGTAAATTCACCTTGAAAGTCAGGCTGTCAGCGAAAACTCTGGAAATCAGCTGCCTTGGCATGAAGCCCAAGGATGTGGGCATCACTGACGGGGAGATGAGGATCTTCCTTGAGGCTGACACCGAGGTTCTCGAAGGCGTGGTCGTGACAGGTATGCAGAAGATGGACAAGCGCCTGTTCACAGGAGCCACCAGCAAGCTGAGCGCCGAGGATGTCAAACTGGACGGTGTGGCTGAGATCAGCCGGGCCCTTGAGGGAAGAGCCGCCGGCGTGTCCGTACAGAACGTGTCCGGAACATTCGGTACATCTCCTAAGATCAGGGTCCGCGGAGCGACCTCCATCTATGGCAGCTCCAAGCCTCTGTGGGTTGTGGACGGCGTGATCATGGAGGATGTGGCCGAAGTGGACGCCGACAACCTCTCCAGCGGAGACGCGGTGACATTGATCAGTTCCGCCATCGCAGGTCTTAACGCCGACGACATCGAAAGTTTCCAGATCCTCAAGGACGGATCAGCGACATCGATCTACGGAGCCAGAGCCATGGCCGGAGTGATCGTCGTGACCACGAAGAAAGGACATGCGGGAAGCAACAAGATAGCCTACACGGGAGAGTACAGCGTACGTCTGAAACCAAGTTACAACAGGTTCAACATCCTCAACTCCCAGGAGCAGATGGGTGTCTACAAAGAGATGGAGCAGGCCGGCTACCTCAACCTGGCCGATGTCTACCGCGCGTCCAACAGCGGTGTGTACGGCAAGATGTACCATCTGATCAACCAGTATGACGCCACCAGCGGCTCGTTCGGGCTGATGAACACCGAGGAGGCGCGGAACGCCTACCTCCGCGAGGCCGAGTACCGCAACACCGACTGGTTCGACATACTGTTCAACGACAACATCTCCCGCAACCATGCGGTCAGCATGTCAAGCGGAACCGACAAGGCGTCATACTACACATCCTTGAGCGTGATGAACGACCCGGGATGGACAAGACAGAGTTCGGTCAAGCGCTACACCGCAAACCTGAACGCACTCTACCACATCTCGGAGACCTTGTCCCTGAACCTCATCGGCAACGCCTCCTACAGAAAGCAGAGAGCGCCGGGAACATTGAGCTCATCGGTGGATCCGCTCAGCGGAGAGGTGAGGAGGGATTTCGACATCAACCCTTACTCCTACGCCCTCAACACATCCAGAACACTGGATCCTAATGAATATTATGTCCGCAACTACGCGCCATTCAACATCCTGCACGAGCTTGACAACAACTACATTGACCTGAAGGTCACCGACCTCAAGTTCCAGGGAGAGCTGAAATGGCATCCGGTCAAGCCATTGGAGCTGTCGGTGCTGGGAGCCTACAAGGCATCCTCAACGGTACAGAGCCACACTATCACGGACTATTCGAACCAGGCCTGGGCATTCCGGGCTATGGATGACGCCACGATGCGCAGCGCGAATCCTTGGCTCTACACCGATCCGGACAAGGCGAACTCCCTGCCGGTTTCCGTGCTGCCGGTGGGAGGCTTCTACCGTGAGACGAAATATTCGATGGAAAGCTACGACTTCAGAGCCACGGCAAGCTACAACAACGTGTTCGGCGAGGATCACATCGTCAATCTGTTCGGAGGTATGGAGACCAACGCCGTGAACAGGGAGAAGACCTGGTTCAACGGTGTCGGCATGCAGTACGAGATGGGCATGCTGCCATCCTATGACTATCTCTACTTCAAACAGGGCAACGAGGAGAACGCCGGCTACTATTCCGTTGACAGGACAAGGCAGCGTGAAGTCTCCTTCTTCGGGACGGGAACATATTCCTATAAAGGAAGATACACCTTGAACGGAACAGTCCGCTACGAAGGGTCCAACAAGCTCGGCAAGAGCCGCAAGGCCAGATGGCTGCCGACCTGGAACGTCTCCGCCGCATGGAACGCCCACGAGGAGGAGTTCTGGCAGTCCTTCAGGGACGTGGTCTCCAACATGACGCTGAAGGCATCTTATTCACTGACTGCTGACAGGGGTCCTGCGAGCGTCAGCAACTCCAAAGCCATCATCAACAGCTACAACACCTGGCGGCCTTTCACATCGGTGAAGGAGTCCGGACTCATCCTGTCCAGCGTCGAGAACAGCGAGCTGACCTACGAGAAGAAGCATGAGCTCAACATCGGGGCCGAGATCGGGTTCATCGACAACAGGATCAACATCGAGGCCGACTGGTACACGAGAAACAACTTTGACCTTATCGGACTGATCTACACGAAGGGAACGGGCGGACAACTGGCGAAGTTCGCCAATGTGGCCAGCATGAAGTCAAGCGGCGTGGAGTTCACGGTCTCCACACGCAACATCAAGACAAAGGATTTCAGCTGGAACACGGACTTCATCTTCTCGCACACGAAGAACGAGGTCACCGACCTCCAGTCAAACGCATCCGTGATGGACATGATCAGCGGCAACGGTTTCGCCATGGAAGGCTATCCGGTAAGAGCGCTCTTCTCGATGGATTTCCAGGGACTTAACGAAAACGGTTACCCGACATTCATAAACGAGAAAGGACAGCTTACCGTCAGCGACATCAACTTCCAGGAACAGCTCAAGAAAGACCATCTGGTCTACGAAGGACCGACAGATCCGACGATGACCGGAAGCCTCGGCAACATATTCCGCTACAAAGGTTTCACGCTGAACGCGTTCATCACCTACTCATTCGGCAACGTCATCAGGCTCGACCCTGTGTTCCACAATGTCTACAGCGACCTGGACGCGATGCCGCGCGAGTTCATCAACAGGTGGACGACGGGAGGCGACGAGAAGGTCACCAACGTGCCTGTGATCGCGGACAAACGCGCGAACCAGCAGGATCCGTACCTGAGCTACGCCTACAACGCCTACAACTACTCCACGGAGAGAATAGCCAAAGGCGACTTCATCAGAATGAAGGAGCTCTCGCTGTCCTACAATTTCCCGAAGAAGATGATCTCCAGGCTGAAGGTCAATGAT
>HF995977.1 GCA_000432515.1 Bacteroides sp. CAG:545 | reverse complement strand
TTCTTTAATGTGAATGGAGAGAAGATGAACGCTTGGAGTACCTGCATTTGGTATTGCGGGCAACTTGACAAAGAAGGGTATCAGCTGGAAAGCGATTACGCCTCGAACTTCGCTGTTCACAACGAAAACTCCATGGAGAACATTTTCACCATACCACTGGACAAGAACTTATATTTGAACGAATACCACTATCTTTTCCGCTCACGCCACTACAAACATGGCGGGGCCTATGGCGGTTCATCCGAAAATGGAACATGTGCGACGATCTCAACCGTCAAGGCTTTCGGTTACGGCACAGACCATGTCGACAATAGATTCAAGACAAACTTCTATGCAGACACCGTTTTTGTTGACGGCAAGAAGATATATCTGGACAACGGAAAGCCATTGGTGTATATGCCAATGGAATTGAAACTGAATCTTAGTGACAGTCCATATAAGCAGACAGCAGGTGCCCGTGCCGGCAAATATGAAGTTGACAGGACCGCATATTCGGACGGCAGACAAGTTGACAACGATATAGTTCTATTCAGATACGCCGATGCCATATTGATGAAGGCCGAGGCTAAAGTCCGTAATGGAGAAGATGGTTCAAAAGAATTGAATGCAATTAGGGACAGAGCAGGCATGCCGCATGTAAAGGCCAATTTGAGCAACATACTTAAAGAGCGGCTGTTGGAATTGGTATGGGAAGGTTGGAGACGTCAAGATCTCATCCGCTTTGGCGAATACACCAAAGCATACGACCAGAGGACTCCTCTGGAAAACGAGTTCACCGGGTTCACAACTGTTTTCCCGATACCACAAAAATGCCTGGATTTAAACAAAGGGTTAAAACAAAATCCAGGTTATCAATAGAGAGCCGTAATCATCATTCTTGTATCAGAATGACTTTCAGTCATCTCACTCCGAATGTCCCACACTGCGGTAATCCCACGTGATGTATTTCTGTTTCAGTTTCTGGCGGTCGCCCAGGCTTATGTTGTCCTGACTGACCACCTCCTGCGGCCATCCGTCATTGAAATAACTTATGCGGACATATGAGTTGTACACCCCGTCCGTAGTCACCTGACTGTCAAATTCGGTATCGAGACCTTTCCGAACATCCTTTGCGGACTCCTCATCAGTGAAATACTCTATAAGATTTCCGAGCAGCGCCTTTATGTCCTCTCTTGGAATATACGAATAGACGTCTGCGGATATGCCGTATTCATACGTGTCCGGATCAAGCCAGATGTCAGTTTTGGTATCAGAGGCGTATTCGTTTCCCGTCGCATCTTCATGGCTTTCCGTTTTGCCTATCTCGTATTGGCCTCCATGATAATTGAAAAGAAGTTCTATCTCTTCCGTATATCCGTCGACCAGATTGTCGGAATCAATCATTGACATCAATTTATCCAGCTTAAGCCCCACAGCGCGCAGGGAATCCGCATATGGCATTTTACTGATTGACTTCGTCAGGATTTCTTTCGCCTGTTTCCTGATATCCTTCAGATTGTAGTATTTGATAATCTTGCCGTACTGATCGGTACGGAATCTTATAGTCGTGCCCACTGTGGCATCATTGAGAATATCCATTGCCTGTCCGACAAGATTCTGGGCCTCCGATTTGATTTGGTCGTCGGAAACGAATTCAAGGAAAGTGTATTCCATGTCATACCCTTTCCTGGTGGAATCCGTAACCGTAAGCATCACTTTTGCGGCGGCGCCGAGTGTCATCACCGTGTCTTTCCCGTTGACCTCCCATTGGTTGTCATGTATCCAGTAGGTCATGGTGTCCCGCTTGTTGAACCAAGCTATAACCGGAAGAATGCTGTCATCCTGGACAGTCACTTCAGAAGAGTCCTGGACTTCAGATAAACAATGATGATGTCGGGCCGGAGCAAATGACATCAATGAGACCAGGAGTCCCGAGATCATCGGAACCAACAAGAACTTTTTTACGTGTATCATATTTTCATGCATCATGTCAGAAAGCAAACTCGGAGCAAATTTAACATATTACGAAAAAAAGTTATTCTCAATAAATGAAAAAATCATACATTTGCCACTCAGCATCCGCAGCGGAAGGGTCTATACGAAGGCGACAGTCGCAATT
>HF995976.1 GCA_000432515.1 Bacteroides sp. CAG:545 | reverse complement strand
GTCTTGGTAGCTTCTGTCTTGTCAAAGTCATTGGCATAAACAATAGCATCAGATGCCGCGCCTGTACCCTTCTGGGAAATTTTCAGCTCTTTGGAATCGAATCCGATAGTCACTTTCACAACGCCCGTACGGTCTGCACCGTCGTTGCTCAGGACAGTAACTTCGAGTTTGGTACCGTTTGAAGGAGCACCTTTCTCAGGATTTACTGAAATCCAATCAACCATAGGAGTGGCTTTCCAGTCACGTGTAGCTTTAACTTCTACAGACTGAGTCGAAGAAGTCGCGTCGAAGGTAAGAGTTGCCGGAGCAATCTCTACTGAAGGAGCACCTGATGGTGTCTCATCCTTATCGCCACAGCTCTGCGCAAAAAGCATTGCTGTCAATGCGAATGAACCTAAAAATAAAGATTTGAGTTTCATGTTATTGCTATTAATGTTTGTATTACCTTGCATAGGAACTACAAATATAGCCAAGTATCCCGAAATAACCAAACTAAATCGTTAAATATGCAATATGTCGTCCGCCTCCACCATTTTTCGGCCGACAGATTCAATTTTTAGATATAATTACTACTATATTGATTTTTATTGCTATTTTTGCAGATAACAGATACCATTATATGTATTACGAATATAACCCGGAGAGCATTGACGACATTTTGAAGGTAATGGCGGCCAATGCGAAAAAACGTCGTCTTGAAAAAGGCTGGACCCGCAAATATCTTTGCGAGAGGTCCGACGTCCCAGTTTCCACCATAGCGAAATTCGAGAGCCTTCACACTATCTCCCTGGCTTCCTATGTAGCCATAGCCAAGGCATTGGGCTATTCATCCGACATGAAAAAACTCATGTCCGAAGCCATCTTCACCACAATGAAGGAGCTCGACACCATCAACAACAACAAAAACAGAAAGAGAGGTCAACGTGAAAATCATAAATAAACTTAGCGTACATATGGAAGGCCGCAAAGTCGGTGAACTTGCAATGGCTCCCGACAACAGGCATTGCGTATTTCAATATTCAAGAGAATGGCTTGCCGACGGATTCTCCGTTTCACCTCTGGAATTACCTCTGCGCCAGGATCTTTTCATTGCCCAGAAAGATTCATTTGCAGGCAATTTCGGAATATTCGATGACAGCATCCCGGACGGATACGGCCGCTACCTGCTTAGCCGGCTTCTACGGAAACAAGGCATTGACGCTTCGACATTGACTCCGGTGCAGATGCTGAGCATCGTGGGCGAGTCCGGTATGGGAGCATTGGCCTACCTGCCTGAAACTTTTGTGGGCGAAGACAAGGCGTTGCCTGAACTGGATGAGCTTCAAGATTTAGCTTTCAATGTCCTGTCGGAGAAGTCGGACAAGGATGAAGATGTTTTATACTTCAATAGCGGAAATTCCGGTGGGTGCCGTCCAAAATGCCTGATGAAAGATGATGAAGGAGAGTGGCTGGTAAAGTTCCGGCACGTTTATGATTCTGCTGATTTCGGCAAGATGGAGTACGATTACAATGTGGCGGCCGCTGCTTGCGGAATAGAAGTTCCGGAATTCAAGCTCATTGACAATAAATATTTTGCGTCCAAACGATTCGACGTCCGAGACGGAAAACGCCTTCATGTCGCAACTGCCGGCGCATTGCTTGGTCTGTCATTGAATGAACTTACGATGGATTACCGGAATCTGCTGCATCTGACCGGTTTCCTGACGCAAGACTCCGCTCAGGTCGAGCAGCAGTTCAGAAGAATGGTTTTCAATGTCATAGCCGAAAACAAGGACGACCATCCTAAAAACTTCAGTTTCATTTGCGAAGCCGGTGCCTGGCGCATAAGTCCGGCATACGACCTGACGCTCTGTCGCGAAGGCTACCGAGGCGAGCATGCGACATCAGTAATGGGCAACGGCCTCCCTACAAAGGCAGACCTGGTCAATGCCGGCACAGACATCAAAATACCAGAGTCCCGCTGCCAGGAAATCATCGAAGAAATCGCCACCACATGTGAGAGACTGCTGAAAGAATAAGCTCTTAACTGATGCCGGAGAGATCAAGCGCGTATTGCTCAGGTAGCGGGGCG